>NZ_CP114786.1:3621660-4236241 GCF_027359675.1 Roseibium sp. Sym1 | reverse complement strand
ACATGGAAATGGCTTCACTCCGCGTCGTCAGTGCGCTTGACCGGGCAATAAGCCCGCTCCACGCACCCTTCCTAGCGGTGTTTCGCCATTTTCCATGCCATTTCGTCTTCATTTATGCGTCCGTCACCTAAAGGCAGGCCGGAAAGACGGCAATCGGCAGTGAGCGTTGAGATGTTCGGAAATTGGCCGGATGCGAACTGTCCGGTTTCGCTCACCTGGCCATCGAACCGGACAATCGCGGTGCCGGCCACATGGTTGGATCCGGTAGGTGCGGACACGTGTTCGGCCCCGGATCTCCTGGGCAGGGCATTCTCGAGAGATACGAAGAACGGATCGGTTGATCCGGCAGGCGAAGCCGAAAACGTGTCCTCACCAGGCTTTCGGATCACCGATCCGCGACAGATGGCCCTTCAAGAAGGCTCAGGGGCAGGTATCGCACGCGGTATTCACTGTCGGGCCGATCCCACCGCCTCCGGATCGTCTGCTCAAGGGCTTCGGCCTGTGCGGAGGTCGTCGAGCCTGCAACCGAGAAAAATCCTCCGTGCTCGCTCTCGAGATCCGTACGCCCGAGGAGGACGACCGACAGCGTTCCAGGGACGTCGATGCCCTTTTCCCTCAGTTGGTCGAGAAACACGTTTCCGCTCTCAACACCCCAGACGATGAGCGCGGAGAAGGGCAGTTCGCCCGACGAATTGCGCGTATTCGCAATCTCTTCGGCCGCCTTTGCGGCGAAGTCCTCCTGTGGCCACGCCGGCACTTGTATCACGGTGTGCGTATCCGGTGCGCCGTCCATCCGGCATTCGAACCAGATCCTGCCGAGTTCCGCGGCAAGCACGAAGTGCGTGCTCAACACGAGGCCGATCCGGCTGTGGCCGTGGGAACGCAGATGTCCGAGTGCCAGCTCGACGGCGCTCCCCCATTCAAAACCCACCGCATCCACCTCCGTGCCTGCAAGAACGGCTCCGTCCACGACGATTGCTGCCGACTTGCGCCGCACCGCAGCCAACATGTCGATCGTGATCGTCTCGAAGGTCGACTGAATGATACAGGCGTCGAAATGAGGCAGGTTGCGCAGGATGTCCAGGGCATCGCGGCTGTCCGTATAGGCCACTTCGACGACCCGGCAATTGTTTTCCTGAAGGTGTGCCTGCAGGAGTTCCAGAACGCGCCGACCGCGCTGCAGGCGCGTTGACCGGCGCAGAATAAGGACCGATTTCTGGTCGGCCCTTCCCTTTGTTTCGTGCGTCTCGGCCGCAAGTCCCCGCGCATGTTCCTCGCCCACGAAAAACGTCCCGCGTCCGACCTGTGCGGATATTTTTCCCTGCGCCTTGAGCCGCTCCGTCGCACGCAGAACGACGGCCTGGGAGACGCCGAATTCGGACATCAATTGCCGAACGGTGGGGACACGGTCGCCCGGACGGGCATTTGTCGCAAGGGATTCCAGATAGGATTCAAGACGTTGAGTAGCCTGCATGCGCAAACAATACAATGAAGAAATGCTCAGAAGCAATACAATTTGCACTCGATTGACAAATGCATTCCCGTGAAGTAGATACAAATCATACAATATGTTCAGATTGTATTGTATTTGAATTCCAAGGGAGGAAGTTATGCGTCTAGCATTGTCTGTCATCGCGGTTTGCGCTGGGATTGCCACTCCGGTACTTGCCCAGGAGAATGCCGAGGTCATCCACTGGTGGACCTCGGAAGGCGAGTCCAAGGCCGCCCGGACACTCGCGCAGTCGTTTGGCGCGGCCGGCGGCAATTGGGTCGACAACGCAATCGCCGGAGCCTCTGCGGCGCGGCAAGCCGCTGTCACCCGCATCATCGCGGGCGATCCGCCAGCTGCCAGCCAGTTCAATACCGGCAAGGAGTATCTGGATCTGGTAACCCAGGGCTTGCTGGTCGACATCGGCGATGTCGCCGCCGGGTGGGAGAAAACCATGCCGGCCGCGCTTCTGGCTGCGTCGCAATATGAAGGTGGCGTCTACGCGATGCCGATGAACATTCATGGCCGCAACTGGATCTGGTACAACACAGCCCTGCTGGAAGAGATTGGCGCAACGCCGCCCACCGGCTGGGGCGACGACATGTTCGCGGCGCTCGACAAATTGCAGGCGGCCGGCAAGGTCCCCCTGGCCCTCTCGGGGACGCCGTCCTACACCCTGTCTCTGTTTGAATCGATCCTGCTCGATTTCGGCGGGCCGGACCTTTGGTACGCTCTCTACCGGGACAAGTCCGACGCCGCCTTCGAAGATCCCGACTTGCGCAAGGCCCTCGAGACATTTGCACGGCTACGTGACTATGTAGACGAGGGCTCCTCCGGTCGCGCGTGGAATGCGACCATCGCAATGATCATCAACGGCAAGGCCGGCATTTCCTCGCAAGGGGACTGGGCGAAGGCCGAGTTCACCGCCGCCGGCATGACGGCCGGGGTCGACTACGGCTGCGTGCTCGCCAACGGCGTGGTGAATATTGGCGGAGACGTGTTCGTCTTCCCGGCACAGAACGACGAGGCGCGCACCAAAGCGCAGAACCTTCTGATCCGGACGCTGGCAGACCCCGCGACACTCAGGGATTTCAACGCGGCCAAGGGCTCCATCCCGCCGCGAAGCGATGTCGACATGACCGGCACGGATGCGTGCGCCGAAACCGGCAGCGCGGCGTTGCGGTCCCAGGATACAGCCGTTCCGCGGTTGTCCATGCTCGTTGACGGGACCGTCAAGGGATCCCTTACGGATCTGATTGTCGAATTCTGGTCGGATCCCTCGATGCAGATCGATGACGTGGTCGCCCGGTACAAGGAAATTGTTCAGAACGGTTGAGCTGGACAAGTCACCGCCGGCGCGCACTCCCAGCGCCGGCGGCCTCTCAAGGAAAGAATACCATGAAGATGTCTCAGGCGCGGCTCGCGCTCCTGCCCATGTTTGCGGTCGTTGCGGTGGTCTATGTCGGCTCGATCGTCTGGACCGTCGGGATCTCCTTCACCCCGTCGCGCATGCTGCCGATCTACGAGTTCGCCGGGTTCGATCAGTATGTGGCGCTGTTTCGTTCATCCCGTTGGACGACCTCGCTCGTCAACATGTTCATCTTCGGTGGGGGATATATCGGTGGCTGCCTGGTTCTGGGATACCTGATGGCCATCTTTATCGACCAGAAGGTTCGGGCGGAGAACACGCTGCGGACGATCTATCTCTACCCGCATGCCATGTCCTTCATCGTCACCGGTCTCGTGTGGAACTGGATGCTCAGCCCGACCGACGGTATCCAGGAGTTTGTCCGGGGCCTTGGCTGGGAGAGCTTTACATTCGACTGGATCGTGCGGCCGAAACTGGCGATCTATACAATCGTCATTGCCGGTGTATGGCACGGCGCTGGTTTTGTCATGGCTCTTCTGCTTGCCGGACTCCGGGGCGTGGATGAGGAAATCTGGAAAGCCGGCCGCATCGATGCCATCCCGCGCTGGCGCATGTACTTGCACGTCGTGACGCCCATCCTCGCGCCTGTCTTCGCCACGTCGGCGGTGCTGCTTTCGACCCACGCCATCAAGTCCTACGACATCGTCGTGGCGATGACCCACGGAGGTCCGGGAATTTCGACCGAAGTCCCGGCGAAATACGTCATGGATTACCTCTTTGAACGCGGAAGCATCGGTCAGGCAGCGGCTGCCGCGACCGTCATGCTGATGATGGTCGCGGCCATCGCCGCACCGGCACTTTACGCACGCAGCTTCGCCAAGTCGCGACAGCGGTAGGAGGCACACATGAACAATCAGAGATCCCGCCGCCCCGCGAAACCCTGGCTCAGTCCCGCGAGACTTGGCGTCTACAGCTTCCTGTTCGTGTCCGCCCTGTTCTTTGCGCTGCCACTCGCCGTCATGCTGATAACCTCGCTGAAAACCATGGAGGAAATCAGGACCGGATCGATTTTCAGCCTGCCGGAGACGCTGAACCTTGCAGCCTGGGCAAAGGCCTGGAGCAGCGCCTGCACCGGCATCACCTGCGACGGCATTCAGGTGGGTTTCTGGAACTCGGTCCGAATTCTCATTCCGGCGACCATCCTTTCCGTATTGCTCGGCGCGCTCAATGGCTACGCACTGGCGCTTTGGAAAGTGCGCTGGTCGGGTCTTGCCTTTCTGCTGCTGATGACCGGGACATTCATTCCCTATCAGGTCTATGTCTTCCCTCTGGTTCAGCTCTTCGCGGCGACAAAGACTTTCGGCAGCCTCTTTGCCATTGTCACCGTGCATGTGATTTTCGGCATGCCCGTGATGACGCTGATTTTCCGCAACTACTTCATCTCGGTGCCGGAAGAGATCTTCAAGGCCGCGCGGATCGACGGGGCCGGGTTCTGGTGGATCTTCGGCATAATCATGTTGCCGATGGCTACACCCGTGCTGATCGTCGCGGTGATCTGGCAGGTCACGGGCATCTGGAACGACTTTCTTCTCGGGCTGATCTTCGCCGGCCGGGACAACCTGCCCATGACGGTTCAGCTCAACAACATCGTCAACTCTCAGTTCGGCGAGCGCGAATACAACGTGGACATGGCCGCTACCGTGCTGACGGCGCTTGTTCCGCTCGCTCTCTACTTCATCTCAGGCCGCTGGTTCGTTCGGGGGATCGCTGCCGGCTCGGTCAAAGGATAAATCATGTCTGCCATCTCCATTGACAACCTCATCGTGAGTTTCGGTGCAGTCACTGTGCTGCGCGACCTGAATCTCGATATCAAATCCGGAGAATTCCTGGTCCTGCTCGGTTCTTCGGGCTGCGGAAAGTCCACGCTCCTGAACGCGATCGCCGGCCTTCTCGAGCCGTATGACGGCGCAATCAGGATCGGCGAGCGTGACGTGACCTGGATCGAACCGAACCTGCGCGGCATCGCCATGGTGTTTCAGTCCTATGCGCTCTATCCGAAGATGACGGTTCGCGACAATCTCGGGTTTGCGCTTCGCGTGGCCCGCGTCCCCAAGGCGGAGCGAGCCGCAAAGGTCGAGAAGGTGGCGGAGTTCCTCCAGCTCTCCCCCCTGCTCGACAGACGCCCGGCCCAGCTATCGGGCGGGCAGCGCCAGCGCGTAGCGATTGGCCGGGCGTTGGTTCGGGAGGCCGAAGTCTTTCTGTTCGACGAGCCGCTCTCCAACCTCGATGCCAAGTTGCGTGCGGAACTGCGCGTCGAGATCAAGCGTCTGCATCGCACGACCGGTAAAACGATGATCTATGTCACGCACGACCAGATCGAGGCACTGACGCTCGCCGACCGCATCGCGATCATGAAGGATGGAATTATTCAGCAACTCGGCACACCCGAGGAGATATACGACCGGCCCCTGAACCGGTATGTCGCCGGTTTTATCGGTTCGCCCAGCATGAATTTTCTGCGGGGGACATTCACTCTCTCGCCGGACCTGGCGCTTCTGACGGATGCCGGGGAGGTCAGTCTTGACGGGTACGACTTCGTTTCCGGACCGCGCGCGGTTGCCGAAGCGGAACTGGGCATACGCCCTGAGCAGTTCCAGCTGACCGATGCAGACAGTCCCACTGCAATCCTGAGGGGCACAGTTGACCTGACCGAAATGCTCGGGGCGGAATCGATCCTTTGGTGCGACATCGCCGGGCAGCAGATCGCGGTTCTGGCCCAGGGGAAACCTCCCGTCGCCGCCGGAGAGCCTGTCGGACTGACATTCGATGTTGCCCGCACGTCGCTGTTTGATGCGGCAACCGGAAACAGGATTTGAGGCGTTTCCATGCCGGTTGGAATGTACGACTCCTTTATCACCCGCGGCTGGTTTGATGCTGAAGTTGCAGCCACCTGGAGCGATGTCTCGACGCTTCAGGCCTGGTTGGACGTCGAAGTGGCGCTTGCCGCGGCGGAGGCCGAGCTAGGCCTCGTTCCGCACGACTGTGCGGCCATCATCAAGGAAAAGGCCCGGACCAAGTTCTTTGATATCGAGGATCTCGTCCGGCGTATCGCACAGTCGGAGCACCCTTTCGTTCCGGTGCTGGCCCAGTTCGAGGCGCTGTGTGGCGAACCAGCCGCTGGCTTCATCCATTTGGGTGCGACGACCCAGAATATCTTCGATACCGCGGTCTCGCTGCAGATGCGCGCATCGGTCGACCGCATTCTCGCGCTGCTGGCTGACACGCTGGCAGATCTTCGCCAGCTCGCTTCTCTCCATGCCGGAACAATGCAGGCGGGCCGCACCCATGGACAGCACGCACTGCCCACGACCTTCGGATTCAAGTTGGCCGGCTGGATCGATGAAATCAGCCGCCACCGACTTCGTCTGGAAAGCCGCTTCGACGAGGCCTTCGTCGCCAGTCTGGGGGGAGCAATCGGCACGGGTGCAGCACTCGGTCGGCACCCGGAAGAAGTCGAACGCCGTATGGCCGCCTATCTGAATCTCCGTCCTGCCGGATTGGCGGTGCGTTCAAGTTATGACCGTGTCGCGGACTACCTTTCAACGCTTTGTCTTCTAGGCGGTACGCTGGAGAAGATCGCCGGCGACGTTGTGTTCATGCAGCGCACCGAAATCAGCGAGGTCTCGGAAGCGTTTCATCTGGGAAAGGTGGGCAGTTCCACCATGCCGCAAAAGCGCAATCCTTCCACCGCGCTCAAACTGGTGAGTCTGTGCCGGATGCTGCGTGGCCGCCTGCCGTTGATCGCCGAATCGATGGTGCGCATGGATGAAGGCGACAGTTCGGCCACCAATGTGGCCGACGTGACCGTGCCGGAGATTGCGGTATTTGCCGGCTCGGCCTGCGCAACATTGCGCGACCTCGTTGCCGGACTCGTGGTTCATCCTGAAGCCATGGCTCGCAACCTGGACATAACCGGAGGCCTTATTGTTTCGGAGGCCGTGATGATGGGCCTGTCTCCGGAGATTGGCCGCCACGCCGCCCATCACTTACTTTACGAAGTTGCCCAGGAGTCCCAGACGACATGTAGGCCGTTTGAGGAAGTCCTGCGTGGTCACCCGGAGATGCGACGCCTGGCGCCGGAACGTCTCGATGCGCTGCTCGATCCCGCCAACTACACCGGCCGTTCGTCAGAGACCGCGCAAAAAGCGGCAAGAGTAGTGCGGTGACCATTGCGGGCTGCAACTGATCTCAAAGCCGGCATCGGCCCTTCCCGGGCGTTGGCCTCGGCCAGGAGAACGGCTGGTTTCGGAATATTCAACGTCGCCGGCGAACGGTCAGCTTGGCAGAGCAAAGCGGCCATCGACCGATGCCCACGTTGACCGTCGTTTTGAGCCTCCAGCATTTCCTGACACCGATCCAGGAACTGAAAGCCGGTTCGCTCCCGGTATCTCGACTTGGTCCAAACCGCCCCAGGCCGTTGCGGTTCGCATCAAGAACACCTGTCACGATGCGCTCGGCGAGCCGGGAGCCGGACCGCACAAGAGCAGGTTTGCGTCCTGGAACCGCTTTACACCCACCTGCAAACAGTGTGACGCGCGCTACATCCGGCCTCCGGTTTTTCTGACACAACAGGCAGATCTGCGCCGCCACCCCACGCTTGCTTGGGCCGGGCGCATGGAAACACCCATCAAAGAACAACAACCGGAAATAAAAGCAGTAGCAAAATGGCCAAATCATCAATGGATATCGCCGCGGAATGTATCGGAGGCTCCGTCGTCACCGATCTGGAAGGCATGAGAGACAAATGGAAAGCGACGGCCCGGTCGCTTGGACGGGCGCACATGAATGCCCGGGCCAACATGATCGGTGCCTATAACAGCGAACAGGCCCGCATCCAGAAAAACAAGGAAGCGGCGGCCAAGCTGCTGAGCCTCTTTTTTGGCCTGGTTGCCCGTGTCCCCGTCCAGAAAGCGATGGTGTCCTACGGCCAAAAGGGTCTCGCAATCGCCAAGGAGGTCGAGGGTGCCTTCGGCAAGGCGTCCATTCCCAAGGCCTGGGACCCGCTGAGCGCTGGCGCGCCGCTGACGGCCGGCAAGGCCAGTGCCGAAACCCGCACCCTGCAGGAAGTGGCCAAGGCGCACAATTTTGAAGAGGCGTTTGTCAAGCGGGTCGAGGCGTGCTTCAACCCGCTGATCGGCGAGCTGCGCTACAAGGCGGAGACCATGAAAAAGCACTCGCCGACGTCCGGCTGGAAACATCTGGACCGCCGTTTCCCGAATGAAAGGCAGCGCATCCAGGAAGTCGAGGACGGCATCCTCAGCTGGTACCTGGACAAGCGGTCACAGTATTTTCTGTGGTCGAACATGCCGACGGAAGTCGGCGATGCCGAGCGCTCCGTGCTGCTGGAACGGATGTTATGGACGGATTACATATTCGGGTCCGTGCCCACCTTGCACTGGATGACCGAGCACAAGCTTTTCAATCCGAATTTCTCAAACGCCACCCACGGCAACTGGAAACCCTACAGCCAGCATCCGCCCAAGCTGAGGACGGTTGGACCGCGCGAAGTGATCGAACTTGATCAACTGCCGGAGAAGAAGGCCTATATGACACACATCTCCAAGGAGGCCGTCCGGCGAATGAACAAGGTCGGCATTCCGACGGATCTGCTCGGCATCAAGGGGGCCGTCGACACGCCCGGTGAAAGTGCCAGGATCGACCGTTGGGCTGCCAACAACGTCTTCATCATGGAGAAAGGCATCCTGCCGAAAACCAAGCGGTCCACCGGCATCGACTATGCGCAGATCCACAAGGTTCCCAAATAGAGCGCTTTGCGAACAATTTGGGTCATTTGACCGAGGCGGTTTCCCCAAACCGCCTCAGGCTTGCGCAGGTTCCAGGGCGGTCTGCTCGAAATGGCGCGCGCAAAGCGCGGCAATCAATGCGATGACGGCCGCCCCCAGCATGACCAGAAGAAGTCCGTAACGGACATTCTCGAGGGTCAGGACGGCCCCGGCCAGCCAGGACATCACGGCCCCGCCCATGACCCCGAAGGCACCGGCGAGCCCGGCGGCGCTACCGGCCAGCCGGGGCCGAACCGACAGCACACCCGCATTGGCACTCGGCAGCGACAGGCCGTTGGAGAGACCGACCAGCACGCAGGGGCCGAACAGGGCAAAGACATGTTCGATCCCTGCAAGGTAGAGAAACAGGCCAAGCAGCAGTGCGCCGCAGGCCAGAACCCGTCCGGCGATCAGCATGGTCGACAGGTGGAACCGGACGGTGAAACGGCCGGCGAGAAAACTCCCCATCATGAACCCGCCCGTGATCGACCCCATGTAGATCCCGAGCTGGGCCGGCGACAGGTCGAACGCGGCCTTCGCGGCGAGCGGAGCTCCCGCCAGAAAGGCGAAAAACGTGCCGATCGTGAACGCCATGCAGAGCGCGTAGGCCCAGAACCTTCTGGATGAAATCAGGTCGGGATAGCTGCGGAACTGCGCAAAGATCGTTTCGGACGGATCGTGGTTGGTTTCCCGGAGATCCACCCAGCAAAGCGCGAAGACGAGGCTGCCGGAGACGGTCAGGAACCAGAAACTTGCCCGCCAGCCGAAGAATTCGTCCAGCAGCCCGCCAAGACCCGGCCCCAGCATGGGAGCGACGGCCCAGGCCATCGCGATATAGCCGATCCGACTCGCCGACTGGTCCTTGCCGGTCGTGTCGCGAATGACGGCAAGCGCAACGGCATAGGTCGGCGCGATCACCGCCTGGAGCATCCTGAAGGCCAGGAAGCTCCAGATGTCGCGGGCAAGAATGCAGCCGAGCGTGGCGACCAGGAAAACGGTCAGTCCCCACAGGATCACCGGCCGGCGGCCGAACCGGTCCGAAAGCGGTCCCAGCAGAACCTGAAGCAGCGCCGAAACGGCCGCATAGGCGGCGAGGGAAAGACCGATGACGCCGTAGTCCACCCCGAACTCGGCAGCCATGTTCGTCAGCGACGGCAGAAAGATATTGATGGGCAGGACACAGAGCGCCGACAGCAGGATCAGCGTGGAAAGATGCGGTCCGGAGGAAAGCTTGGACATGCGGTATGACCGGATATGTTGGTGGGAAAAGATCGAGGCAAAAAGGAGCCCCGTCAGGGGCCGGCTTACCGCGCATGGGTGCTTTCGCCGGGAAGCTCTACGCCGCCCTGCCCATGCGCCGGCCTACTACGAGAACAACAGCTCCGGACTTCATGCCCAAAGTGATAGACACGCGGGACCGGCCGGTCAATGACAAGTGAACACAGGTATTGCCTGACAAGATAGGCCACCCGGTGCCAGTCGACCGATCAGCCGGGATCCTCAGCGTTCCGCGACCGCGCCGTCCGCCTCCAGCATATGCTCGAATTGCCCGTCCCGGACGCAGGCCGGCAGGCCCGTCCGCGGGATGAGCGCGGTTCCCTGGAGTTCCTGACGGTAGAGTTTCTCGATGTCGCTGGTATCAACGGTCTGGCCATGCACGACGGACTCGAGCTTGGTCCGGAAGGCCTCCAGTCCGCCCATGGAGGAAAAATGCCAGCCGGCATCGGGAAGGATGGTCACCGGCCGGCTGATGCCGGACAGGTTGTTGTTGCGGATCCTCAGGAACGGCTGGGCCAGGAAACCGGGCACGTAGGACTTCTTGGTCATCCGCGCCTTGGTGCGGCGGAGCTGCTGGGGCGTGGTCAGATATTTCTTCTCGATCATGCGCGAACCGAGCAGCCAGGTCTTGTCCGGAACGATCCGGTCGAGATGATGCTTGTGCAGGCTCTGTTCGAACACCAGCAGCCGGCCCTTGTAGAGCCGGTTCGCAAGAACCCTCTCCAGCACCTCCCTTTTGACGATCTCGTCGACATCGGACACGAGGATCAGGTCGTCCGGTGCACAGGTCTCAAGCGCGCGGGCGATGCAGTTGCGCTGGTAATTCTCCCGCTCCCAGTCCTTCTTGCGCCGGGTCCTGTAGACGCCCAGCGCCGGCGGCAGCTCGTCGGGAAATTCGACCTGCAGGTCGATGATCTTGTCGGCCCAGGGCGCGAACCGCTCCCGGTTCTCGGCAAAATAGTAGGGTTTCGGCCCGCCGCGCTGGGTCTGGTTGGCTTCCACCAGCACGAAGTGATCGACGTGATCGCCCATTTCCCGGAGACGGATTTCCAGGAGGTCGAACTCGTTGTGAAAGACGAAGCAGTCGTAGAGTTGCATGGAGCCTATAAACTCTTCCAAAGTCTGAACCGGGCCCGCATGGCCTTTTCCTGAAGAAAACGCTTCGCCTTGAAGCCTGCCGGCAGCGTCAGGCCCTCGGCCGACCAGGCGCCGGACAGGAACACCTCGTCAAATTTTTTCATCACCGGTCCGGGAAGATAACGGGCGACCGAGGCCCGGGCCAGATCCGCGTCCTCCAGCGTCGGCGTATAGTCCGCAAGGAGACGCACCAGGTCCCGGCGCGTCCGGTAGTTCCAGTCGGACTTCGGCGTCATGACAACATGGTTCTGGTCCATGCCGCCGGCCCAGCTGAACACCGGCTTGCCGAACATCAGGAATTCCGCAATCGCCAGCCCGAAACTTTCGCCGATCTTCTTGGCGTTGAGCCCGGCGTCACAGGTCGCGATGAAGCGCGATTTTTCCTGGCGGTCGACGATCGGCGGCAAGAACAGCGCTCTCGGATGATCGATGAATTTCTCCGTGTTCACGAACAGGAACCAGAGATTGCCGCGCCGCTGAAGCGCCTCCGCGACTGCCGTGTGGGCGAAGTCTATGTTGAACTGGTCATATCCGCCGTAGCGGCCGACAACATGAGCATCGGCCGGGATGCCAAGCGTCTTGCGCAGCGTGCCCTTCGGCTCGGGGAGGTCGACGATGTGAGGCACCGCCGGCGCCAGTCCACCACTCATCCAGTCGGCGAGCCAGTCCGACACATAGGCGTAGACATCGCCGTGCGGCTCGAAATGCCGGAAGACCGCGTGCACGCCGGAACGGTCTGACAAGATGTCCAGAGGGCCTCTCCGGCCCTCTCGAATGTAGTAACAGAAGTCCAGGTTCAGGGGCTCGCTGGTGCGGCGGCTGTCATCGCCCGGTTTCATTGGCACCAATGTCACGGACTTGCCGAATTTCTCCACGACGGCGGGGTCGCTCTTGGCCGCGCTGTAGAACACGAAGGCCTCGTGGCCCAGCTTGTCCTGGACCCCCAGCGCGTAGTCATGGAGCGCGACGCTCATGCCGCGCTCGTTCAGCGTCCCTGCCTGAAATCCGATCCGCATTCCGATACCGTCGTTGATCCGCCGGGACCGATATAGGATTTCACGCGGAAGGTCCATGCACTTGCGAAACAAATGCCTCCCAAAAGCGCATGCTTAGCCTGGATGCGACCTACTTGATCGAAAAAGGCATGTTCACCTTCGCCGACCCGCCTCCGTTCTCGTCGTTCACGGTCAGGACCAGCACGTAGTCTCCAGCCGGAGCTCCGGACACGTTCAGGGTCAGGTTGGCCATGTATTCCGTGTTCGGCACGTGGCTCTTGAAGTCGAACCGGCCGAATCCCTTCTGGCCGGCCAGCACATTGCCGTCCGGGGAGGTCAGGTCGAAATCCACCGTCAGCAGAGAGGTGTAGAGACCGTCCTTCTGAATCCAGTCGAACCCGACCGGTTCAAGATAGATCAGCAGCGGTTCATTCGCGGCAAAGGCATTGCCGTCTCGGGCCGTATAGATGCCATAGCCGTCGGCCGGCGCCGTGACATAGGTCGCGGTCTGAATGGCCATCGGCGCTTCCTTCCAGACCTCGAACAGGGCTTCGCGCAGGAGCGTGATCGCGTCGACCCCCTTGCCCGCCTCAAGCGCCGTTTCCGCTTCACCCGCCTTGTCCTGCACGGGACCGGCCGCTGCCAGACCATGGAACCCCAGAACCAGGGCCGTTCCCAATAGAGCTTTCTTCAGCATCATTCCCCCCTCGCGACTGCTCGGTGACAGGGAAGCATAGCATTGTGACGAGCCGATACCAGCTAGCGTATCACCGGCAGCCCAAATCGGGGTCAGGACCCACAGGTGTCCGGTTAAGCAGGAGCCTCTGTGCTCAAACAGGCTTCGCCGCTTGTTCCCCTCTCCCCCCTTGAGGGGGAGATGTCTCCGACAGGAGACAGAGGGGGGGCTCAACCTCTCAGCATACAAGACCTTTTCCGAATTAGAGGAACTGCTGCCCCCCCCTCTGTCCAGTTCCCGGACATCTCCCCCTCCAGGGGGGAGAGGAACGCAAGTGGCAAGGCACTGCGTGTCCCGGATCGGGAGAAGCATAGATATCGACAATGAATCAATGACCTGTTGTAACTGGGCCGCGTTAAACCGGCAGCCCAAACTGGGGTCGGGACCCTAGATCTGGTCGTTGGCGCCGTCGCCCTCGCCGGCTTCTGCCTCGTCGATCATGCCTGCGGCAGCGGCACCCGCGGCGGCCTTCGCGGCGGGCGACGGCTCTGCTTCGTCCTCCTCGTTCGTCCCGGCCACCCGCACGGTCACCTGGCGATGGGCAAACTTGATGCCGTTCTTTTCGAAAAGGTCGCGCAGGCCCGCATAGACCACCTTGCGCAACTCAAACTGCTTACCCGGCTTGGTGGTGAACTTCACCCGCGCGATCATGGCGCTGTCTTCCATCGACAGGATGCCCTGGGATTTCAGGGGGGCCAGGAACATCGGCCCGTAATACTCGTCCTCCAGCAGCTCCTTGCCGAAATTCTTGATGATCTTGCGCATCTTGTCGACGTCGGTGTCATAGGTGACGCGGAAGGCAAGCTTCATCACGGCCCAATCGCGCGAGAAATTCTCCACCTGCTGGATCTCGCCGAAGGGAATTGTCGTCAGCGCGCCCCGGTGATGGCGCAACTGCATGGACCGGATCGAGATCTTTTCGACCACCCCCTTGGCGCTGCCGATGTCGATATACTCGCCTTTGCGGAAGGCATCGTCGATCAGGTAGAAGGCGCCGGAGAAGATGTCCCGGATCAGGGTCTGCGCACCAAAGCCGACCGCAAGGCCGACAACACCGGCACCGGCGAAGAGCGGGGCGATGTTCACGCCGAGCTCGGAGAGAACCACCATCGCAGCGATCACGACAATGGTGATCAGCAGGAAATTCCGGAAGATCGGCAGCAGCGTCGCGATCCGGCTTTCGCCGGTACCGCCCACCTCGGCTTCCTCGTCCTTGTCGGCGGGCGCTTCCTTGGCAATCTGCCGGTCAATCAGGATCTTCACGGCCTCATAGGCCATGTAGCTCAGGAAGACCACGAGCAGAACCTCGACGAAGGATCCGATCAGCGAGCCGCTGCCCGCAAGCGGCACACCCCACATGCTCGCCAGGAAATCCAGGGCGGTAAAGACCACCAGTATGGCGGCACCGCGATCGAGAAGGGCACGAAAAGGCGATCGGAGCGCCTCCCGTTCGGACGCTTCCGCATGCGCCTGGGCCAGGGTCCCTTCCATGTCCTGCGCGCCCTCACTCTCCTCGGCCCGCTGAATGTCCTCGATGATCTTTGCCTCGGCGTCCGCCGTGTCCAGTCGCGGCAGAAGCAGCTTGTCGATGATGAGGATCAGGACACCATAGGCAATGGCGCCCCCCAGGAGCACCTGCAACGGCGCACCGACCAGACCGGTGGCATCGGGCAGATCCAGCAGGATCCGGACCGCCGAGATCCCCCAGGCAATCACGAAATAGGCAATCGCGATGAAATGCCAGCAGCCCGCCAGAAGCCTGCGCCACCTGGGTGCTTCCGCTCCGTCCTTGCCCCGGATGAGGCGGGCGATCACGTTCCGGTAGCCAATCGCGATCCCGCTCAGGATGATCATCGACAGGCCGGACGCTCCGATCAGGGCAACCTTTTGCAAACCGGGAGACAGGCCGAGCTGTTCCATCCAGAGGCAGAACGCGACCGCGGTAAGGGAAATACCCGAACCGACCAGAAGCACCCTGTAGAGCCCGCGCGCCTCATTCGTGGACAAGGCCACAAGCCGGTGGCTCTCGGCGTCCGGCGCCAGCACGTTGAGCCAGATGACACGCAAGGTCAGGAAGACCGCAATCACCCCGACCACGACGAGGGCGGTATCATTGGCGGCATCGATCCCGGTTCCGATCAGCAGGTAGACGGCGGCGGAAACGGCAAAGAACAGCCCGACGCCGACGAACATCAGCAGCGCCCGCGCATAGAGGTAGATGATCTTGTCCGCCCTTGTATAGACATCGGCGCGGGACCAGGCGCCAAACTGCCGGCGCCCCCATCGGGCGAGGAGGAAATTGGCAACCAGACCGAAGGCGACCGCGATGAGGATATCGACCAGGGCCGCGTTGATCCAGCCAAGTCCGCGCTCGCCCCCATGCGAGCGCAAGGTTGCCAGCATTGCGTCGTGGATGGTCGGGATTTCCGTCACGATGGATTTGAGAACGTCACGCGCTTCAACCGCCTCATCGGCGAATTCATCGATGGTCTGCAGGACGCCTGCGCCTGCGCCGGCATCCCCGTCCATGGCGGCGTCAGCGCTCTCCTGAGGAGCAGCACCGGACTGGCCGATTGCGTCACCGGCCTGCGCAGATTCCGTCCCGGATTTCTGGGAAAAGAGACCTGGAATCCCCTGCGCCTCGGCAGGCATGGTGAGCAGGCCAAGGACCGTGACGATCACAAGGATTGCCGAGAGCAGGCCGCCTGTCCGGCAGGGGCCAGTGTTGCTCAATTTGTCACGGGAAGTCGGAGATCGAAAAGAACGCATGACGGCCCCTTGGCGAGTCGCAAAGACAAACTGCGTCTTTCTTGGCACGGATCTGTGATGTTTGAAAGAAATGGGGCGTTCTGGAAACAAGAGAAGGCCCGGCTCTCAGGAACCGGGCCCAGGTGACGTCGGGAGGCATCTTGCTGATCGGGGTTAGTGCAGCACGCCGTGGTTCCAGTGAGCCATCTTGCGCTTGGCTTCCGCGATGGTCATGCGCTCGAACATCGCCATGGCATCGCTGCGGGTTTCCGGCGTCAGACGATGGCGCCAGGGTCCTATGGACAGAAGAGATCCTACCGTGATCGAAGAAAATCCGGAGGCCTTGGCCAGGATCACGAACGGCTCCGGATCGGGCCGCACCATCCAGTGGCTGACCTCTTCGACACCGCAGCGCACCAGCCAGGCGAACGTCGCCACGGCTTCGGCAAACCGGTCTTCGGACGCGAACCGGCGGAGCGCCGCCTCGTTGACCATGCCGCGCTTGGCCAGGAGAAGGACACGGCTGCGGGCGGTCTCGAAGTCGTACCGGCCAAGCCAGTACTGGTTCGACATGCGCTGCGCCGTTATGTCGGCAGCTTCTTCCACACGTTCGGCTTCATGGCCACGGCCTTGCGCATGCAGCTTGCGGCGGACTTCCTCGCTCGCGACCGAAACGAGGCTGGCAATATGGGCTTCCGCGAGGTCGGCGCGCTCGCTCAGGGAAAGCTGCAACGTCGCGTCCGAGGCCGCGTCGCTGATCAGCGCCATGATCGATGCATTCGACAGGCTGGCGCCGTCATTGCTGGCCACCTTGCGCTTGACCTTGAGGTCTCCCTGACGCACGAGGACATCGGTCAGCTCCTCGGAAAGAACCTCCCGCTGTGCGATGGCGAAGCGATGGGCATTGCCGCGTTTTTCGGCGATCTTGATCAGGTCGGCGTCTCGCAGGACGGTTGAACGCAGAAGGATCGGTTCGGCAACGTCGAAATCGTCGTCCGCAAGGCGCCGGATGGTTTCCTCCGGTCCGCGCCGCAGGCTGGACATCTGTTCGGCAACATAGCGCCGCACCTCACCTTCAACCATGTCGACAAGGCGCAGGAGCACGCTGTCGTAGATATCGACCTGTTCGTCCGAGCAACGGTCGGAGGTCAGGGCAAACAATGTCGCGACATGCCGGGCCAGTTCGGCCCTCCGGGCGCTGCCAGCTTCACCGGTCAGCTCCGAGAAGTTCACCAGTTCTGTTTTCAACGCTTCAGTCATTCTTCGATACCAATTGTCATATGGGTGCCGGATTGGCGTTGGTACCGAAAATGAAGACGAGTTTTAAAGAAGGTCAAAACGCACTATCTGAGAATGTAATTGTCTTTTTGTAAAACTTTCGAAGAATTCTATACATTTGCCATGCATACACTGTAACAGTCTGTTTTTGTTGAGATAATACCAGATTGAGGGAGCTGCTTCCGACGGGAAATCCCGGCTGAATTTGTAAAAAAAATTCTTGTAAAAGTCTGCGCGACCACTTCGGACACCCCCATCCGGAAAGGGATCTTACACCTCCCTTAAGCGGCTTGAAGGCACCTCGGCATTCCGGATTCCGGCGCTGCAGCGGCTTGGCGGCATCATTTAAAAAGAAATTACTTTTCTTATTGAACGCTCCCTCTGGCTTGTCATATAAAAAAAGATATTTCTTTTTTTATGGAGAAGGCCATGGCCAGCAATCAGCCCCTGCCCCCATCCCCGGTCGCGCCGGAAACCGGGTCCCCGGACGGGACCGGCTGGTCAATACGGATGAAAAGGGTGATCCGGAAATGGCTGTCGGCGCGGCGCTTACCCAGACAGGCCCTGCCGCACGATCTTCTCGCCGATGTCCTTGCCGACAACGGCCTGCGCGCCCGGGAGGAAGAATGCCGGCAGCCGCGGATCAGCGGCCCATGGAACCGATGTTAGGGTAAGGACTCATGGCATGACATGACAAACCCGGCACCAAATGCGCCGGGTTCGGTTTTCCAGGACTTGGCAGTGTCATGCAGCGAACCTACTCCGCCGCTGCAAGAAACTCCTTGGAGCCGTCCTGATCGTCGCTGCCGCCGTCATTGCTCTTGTGGAGCTGCTCAAGCAGCCGGCGGCGCTTGTCAGAGGCCTGCTGCATGTGCGCGTCCTTGACCGGGCCGAAGCCGCGGATCATGTCCGGAATCCGCGCCAGTTCCACCAGAAGGCCATAACTGCTCTCCGGCAAGCGGTTCAGGATCTCGGCGATGTCGCCTTCATACTGACTGATCAGGGCACGCTCGGCCCTGCGCTCGGCGGTTCGGGCAAACGGATCGTACCATTTGCCGCGCATGCCCTTGAGTTTTGCCAGCAGCCTGAAGGCGCTGAAGATCCAGGGGCCAAAGGCGATCTTTTCAGGACGGCCGGTCTTCGGGTCCTTGCGATGAGCCAGCAGCGGCGGCGCCAGATGCACCTTCAGCTTACGCGGATTTTCGAACCGCTGGGCGACCTTCTCCCTGAAGGCCGGATCCGAATAGAGCCGCGCGACCTCGTATTCGTCCTTGTAGGCCATCACCTTGTAAAGAAGGTCCGCGACCGTCTGTGTCAGGCGCATCGTGCCCGGGCCATGGGCTTCGTCGGCGGCCTTCACCCTGGCAACCAGATCCTGGTAGCGAGCCGCATAGGCAGCGTCCTGGTAGGCGGTCAGTTCCGCAGCGTTGAAGGCAATCTTCTCGTCGAGCGTGAACGCCCGGGGTTTTGCCTCGGAGGGCAGCGACTTCAGCAGTTTCTCCGGTTGGGCTGCCAGGACCCTGCCCGCCCGGAAGGCCTTGATATTGTTGCGGACCGCCGCGCCGTTGAGTTCAAGAGCCGTCTCAATGGCGTAGTCGGAGATGGGCAGGGCGCCGCTCTGATAGGCCATGCCGACCAGCAGCATGTTCGCAAAGATGGCGTCGCCGAGCAGCTTCTCGGCCACATCCGCGGCATTTACGGGCAGATAGGTGCCCGAAGCTTGCCTCAGGGCGTCGTCCATGCGCTGTTCGTCGAAAGACAGGGTCTGCTTGAGAACGAATTCCGCCGTCGGCGCGACCTTGGTGTTGGCGACCGTCAGCGTGTGGCCGCGATGGGCGAGTGCCAGCTGATCCGCATTGGCGGCGACCACCATGTCGCTGGCGATCAGGAGGTCCAGGCTGGCGGCCGGAACCCGCGGCCCTTCGATGGACTTGTCGAGCGCGGCAAAACGAACGTGAGACGTCACCGGTCCGCCCTTCTGGGCAAGACCCGTCATGTCCAGCGTCGAGGCCTGCTTGCCGTCGACATGGGCCGCCATCGCCAATACGGCGCTGATGGTGGTCACGCCCATGCCGCCGATACCGGCGACAAGAGCGTTCTGGGTCCGCTCCAGGGACGCCAACTCGGGCTGCGGCAGGGTTTCAACCAGGGCATCGACATCGATATCGGCCTTTTTCGGCTTCCTGAGCGCGGCGCCATCGATCTCGACAAAGGACGGGCAGAAGCCCTTGATGCAGGAAAAGTCCTTGTTGCAGCTCGACTGGTTGATGACGCGCTTCTCGCCGAAGGGTGTCGCCAGAGGCTCGACCGACAGGCAGTTGGACTGTACCGAACAGTCGCCGCAGCCCTCGCAGACCCGGTCATTGATGAACAGGCGCATGTCGGGATCGGGAAAGGTGCCGCGCTTGCGCCGGCGGCGTTTTTCCGCGGCACAGGTCTGGTCATAGACAATCACGGACACGCCCGGATAGGTCTGCAGCTCTTCCTGCACGTCCATCAGCTCGTCGCGGTGATGCACCTTGGTGCCCGGCGCGATCGGGCTCCAGGAGCCGTAGCTCTCCGGATTTTCCGAAACGATCGCGATGCGTTCGACGCCCTCTGCCTCAAGCTGGCGGGTGATCTGGGGCACGCTCAGCTGACCGTCGACCTTCTGGCCGCCGGTCATGGCGACCGCGTCATTGTAAAGCACCTTGTAGGTGATCGGCACATTGGAGGCGAGCGCCTGGCGGATCGCCAGGATCCCGGAATGGAAATAGGTGCCGTCGCCGACATTGGCGAAGACATGGCTGTCAGCAGAGAAAGGCTGCTGGCCGACCCACAGCACCCCCTCGCCGCCCATGGCGATCTGGCCCTCTGTGGTGCGGCCGGCCATCTCGGTCATGGCGTGGCAGCCGATGCCCGGCAGGGACCGGGATCCTTCCGGCGTCCGGGTGGAGGTGGAATGCGGGCATCCGGAGCAGAAATAGGGAATGCGCGCGGCACGTTCGGCATGGCCCTGGGCCCACATGGCCTGCTTGGTCATCCGGCTGGCAACGGCACGCATCTCCTCGGAGACGGCCTCTGCCGGCAGCCACTTCATCAGCCCTTCGATCAGTTCGGCGACGGACAGCTCCAGGACATCGGAGAGGAAGGGCGTTCCGTCCGGACGGCGCTTGCCCCAGATTTCCGGCCGGCTCATTTCCGGCCAGTGGTAGGAGATTTCCTTGATCTGCGGTTCCATGAAGGCGCGCTTGTGCTCGACGACAAGCAGGCGCTCCACGCCGCGGGCAAATTCGCGCAGGCCCAGTGGCTCGAGCGGCCAGGTCATGGCAACCTTGTAGACCGCCAGCCCCAGCCTCTTGGCGAAATCTTCGCTAATGCCCATCAGGTCCAGCGCCTGCAACAGGTCGCGATAGGCCTTGCCGGAGGCAACGATGCCCAGCTTGGCGTTGCTGCGCGTGCCGAAGGTCACCCGGTCGAGACCATTGGTGCGCACATAGTTCTGCGCGGCCGGGATGCGTAGCTCGCGGACAAGACGCTCGGTTTCCAGGCGGTTGCCGAGCAGGAGATCGCGGTTCTGGTGATAGTCCTTGCGCGGATCCCCGTCGAGCGGACGGACAAGGCGGAGCCGGTTCGGCGCGATATTGATCGTCGCCGACGCATCCATGGTGTCGGCGACGCAGATCAGCGCGGTCCACAGGCTGGTAAAGCGCGACATTTCCAGGCCATGCAGGCCGTAGTCCAGCACGTCCTGGATGTCCGCCGGATTGAGCACCGGAATTTCGGCGTGCTCGAAGTAGAATTCGCTCTGCGCCGGAAGGATCGATGACTTGGCGAGGTGGTCGTCCCCGGCCAGCGCCAGCACACCGCCGTTGCGGTCTGTCCCCGAGGCATTTGCCTGGCGCAATGCATCCCCGGCACGGTCGACGCCGGGAGCCTTGCCGTACCAGATGCCGAAGACACCGTCATAGGCGGTCGGCCGGCCAACGCCGCCCTCGCCGCGCAGCTTCTGGCTGCCCCAGACGGCGGTCGCGCCGAGTTCCTCGTTGACACCCGGCTTGAAGACGACTTCATAGTCCTTGAGGTGCCGATGGGCACGCATCAGCTCGGTGTCATAGCCCGCAAGAGGCGAACCGCGGTAACCGGAAATGAAACCGCCTGTCTTCAGACCTGCCTCGCGGTCGAGGCGTGCACGATCGAGAGCCAGACGGACCAGCGCTTGTATGCCCGTCAGATAGACCCGTCCTTCCGTGGCGACATATTTGTCCTCCAGGGTAACGGTTGGCATATGCACATTCATCCGAATTCCTCCTCAACCGACATGTGGGGCGCCATGGCCCCGCGGCAACCAAATGTTTTGAGTAATATCATCCTTTTCTCAGGCAATTTCTGTGCTATCGTCGCGGACAAACACCCAGAGGCAGAACAAAAATTCCTAAAATAAACAATGACCGATAAATATCTTCTCGACCCGTCTGACATACGCGTTCTTCGTGTCCTTCAGCGGGATGCATCGCTGTCCATTGCCGAGGTGGCAAAGGAAGCAGGCATGAGCCAAACCCCGTGCTGGCGCCGAATCAAGCGCCTGAAGGAACAGGGTATCATCCGCCAGATTACCGCCATCATCGACCGGGAATCCGTCGGTCTCGGCTTCGTCGCCTATTCCTTCGTCAAGCTCGCAGTTCCCAGCAGGGAGAACATGGAAACCTTCGACAAGCTGGTGCACCACTGGCCCGAGGTCGTCACGTGCGAGCGCATCACCGGTGCCGTCGACTACCTGATCAAGGTCGTCACCGATGATATCAAAACTTACGACAATTTTCTGCGCCTGAAACTGCTGGACAACACATTGGTCTCCGACGTGCAGTCACGCATCGTGGTCAACACGGTGAAGGACACCGTGGCTCTGCCCCTTCGCGAGAACTGAGTTCGGGAGGCAACCGGTGGAAAGCAGTGGGCCTGGCCTTAGTCTGTAGTGACAATTGATACCGGGCCCGGGGACTGCCGGTCAGGCCTGCACCCGGCTGGCCGGTCCGGGCGTCTCCAGCTCCTTGCCCTTCGGCGCGCCTTCGGACAAAAGCGACCCATGGAGCAACTCGTCGATGAACAGCGACAGCAATTGCGGCCTGCCGGAAACGCCGGCCTTTCGGTAGATGGCGTTGCATTGTGCTTTCACGGTGCCTTCCGCGGTCTTGCGGATCGAGGCGATTTCGGCAATCGAAAAGCCCTTCAGCGCAAGCAGCGCGACCTCGCATTCCGACGGGGTCAGCGCCCAGCTTTCGAAATGTTCCTCCAGCATGGCCGCGAAAGCGCCGGAGGCGGCCTTGACCTGTTGTTCCAGGCGCTTTTGCCGGGTCATGGTCTTTCTGACTTCAAGGCCGGTAGCGATCAGGCTGACGACCAGCGCCGCGACGATCAGGTTCTCCACGATGTCGTTGCCGACCACCGAAGCCGGGTTTTCTCCCCAGAACCAGTCAACCACCTCCTCCGTAACGAGAAAGAAAATGCAGATCCCCTGGAGGCCGAACAGCAGCCAGGGCCAGGCGATTTTCCAGTTGAAAGCAGGCAGCATGGCGTCTTGGGGTCTCCGGATGGCATGAGGTCCGGAGCCTGTTGATGCACCGGGCAGGTCATTGGGTAGGATGCGCCCTTTCGGTTGTCAAACCAAGGCGACTTCGGCACCGGCGCGGCGATGCCGGCCTCCAGGTGCGGGATGAAGCGACAGAGCCCCGGCCGGGTGGTCGGGGCAGACCATGGCGGGTCCGGCCGGGGTCGGCTCAGTCAGATATCAGTCGTCGTCCGTTTCCTCGCCCTCCGGGTCTTCCAGTTCCATTTCAAGAACCTGGCCCGACCGGGCATCGACGACAACGTCCATCTCCTGGCCATCCATTAAGACCTCGGCTTCGATCTCTCCGTCTTCGGTCTCGATGTCTTCCACCATGTAGCCCAGAGAGCTCAGGGCGGCGCGCACATCGTCTTCCGTGTTGCCGAGCGTATCGCCGACGCTGACGGCGGCCAGCGCTATTCCGGTGCTGGCAAGCAGGCCGGTTGCGGAAAACAGGGTCAGCGCGGGCGATTTGAACGTGGGTTTCATGTTCGCAAGTCCTTTGACTGATAGGAGGTCAGGTCGACAGCGCTCGTGTCGCCGTCTCAGCCCATCTGGGGACCGCTCCCCCCGCTCAGCCATTGACCTCAGGCTTATAAACCCGGCTCTCAACCAAGGTTTAGGCAGGTTTGGAACGGGATTAGCCGGGGTTTACGAGCCGTTTGCCGTCATCGGTGCGGGCCAAAATCATCAAACCGCGAACCGCGCGGGCGACAATCCGGCGGTATCGAGAAAAGGCCTGTTGCCCGCGATCATGGCCGCCAGAAGCCGGCCCGTGATCGGTCCGAGCGTGAAACCGTCGTGGCCGTGACCGGAATTCAGCCACAGACCGGGTGTCACCGGCGAGGCCCCGACAAGGGGCAGGCTGTCGGGTAGACAGGGTCTGCTGCCCATCCAGATCTCGTCGTTGAGGGATCGCCCGAGCGGAAAGAGATCCTCGGCGCGGCGCTTGGCAAGCTTGAGCACGGCCGGATTGGGAGGGGCATCGCGCGGCGCCAGTTCGACGCCCGTCGTCAGGCGGATGCCGTTGTCGGTCGGCGTCAGCGCAAACCCGTTTTCAACGTCAACGACCGGCCGCGACAGGGAGGCGCCGATCCTCGGCCGGTAATGCATGTGATAGCCCCGCTTGACCGCAAGCGGATAGGTTTCGCCCAGAAGACCCAGCAGGTCCACGGACCAGGCGCCCATTGCGACCACCGCATGCGGAGCAAAGGCGTCGCACCGTTCGCAGTCCAGCCTCCAGCTGCCCCGCTGACGGCCCAGCTTCCGGGCGTCGCCCCGGAAATAGCGGCCGCCTTCGCGGATGAAGCCGCGCCAATAGGCATCGACCACCGCGCCCGGGTTGGACACGGAGCAGCTCTCCAGCCAGTGCACGGCCCTGAGACCGTCAGCCTGCAGGCCGGGCTCAAGCGCGCCGAGGTCGCTTTCCGTCAACTCGTCATAGGCGACGCCGAAGACCCGGGCATATTGCCGCTCGATCTCGCTGTCCCTGTACCCGGTTTCGGACCTGAAGAGATGAAGCCAGCCTCCCTGCCGGTAGAACCGGTCGGCATTGGTGGTGCGCGCCAGATCCAGATGCTCGTCGACCGCAAAGGCCCTGAGCGGGGCAATGATCCGGGAATAGGCTTCAGCGCCCCGTTCGCTGCCGGCCCTGTGATAGGCTTTCAGCCAGGGCAGAAGCCGTGCCACCGTGACGGGGTCGACGGACACCGCGCTCGACCGGCCCAGCGCAATTCCGAGAAGCTGCAACGGACGCGTCGGCATCCTGTGAGGCACGAAGCCGTTGCGCTGGACAATGCCGGCATTGCCGAATGACGCCTCCTCGCCCGGATGTTTCCGGTCGATCAGGGCGACATCCAGCCCCAGCCGGCGCAAGTGCAGCGCCGTGCACACGCCGACGATGCCGGCGCCAAGCACCATCACGTCAAAGGATTGCGTCTGTCTCGTTTTTGCTGTCATACCTGTTCCGGCCGGTCCAGGGTGCGGGGTCTGGCGACATTGCCTGCGCTCCGCCAGGAAGTACCGAAATGCCTGCCATGCCAGACACTTCAGGAGACAAGACTAGATGATTCGAATGATCGGGGCAGGCCTGGCATGGATCGGACGCCATGGAACGGCCGCTCTAGCTGTGAGTATCTTCATCGGCGTGGCACTGCCTGACTTGTCGGCGACCATGAGGCCCTATCTGGGGCTCTCCGTCTTCAGCCTGCTGACCCTTGCCTTCCTGCGGGTCGACCAGAACGCGATCCGCCTGCGCCTGCGTCGTCCCGCGCTCCTGATTGCCGCGCTTTTCTGGATGATGCTCGGAGCGCCGCTGATGACCTATGGTGCCATCATGCTTTTCGGCCCCGACTCGCTGGGCCCCGACCTGGTACTGGCCCTTTTCATCGCCACCGCGGCCCCGCCGGTGATGGCCGCGCCCGCCTTCATCTATCTGCTTGGTCTTGACGGCACGCTCAGCCTGGCGCTTTCGGTGGCCGCCCTGATGGTCACCCCGCTGACCGCGCCCTTTATCGGCGAATTGATGCTCGGTCCCTCGCTGCCCCTGAGTGTCGGTGGCCTCGCCGTTCAGTTGTCGGTCCTGCTCGTCGGTGCCTTCGCGGTCTCTTTCGCCTTGCGCAAACTGGCCGGCCAGGAGCGCCTTGCCCGCACGTCGCACCATATCAGCGGCCTGAATGTGCTCCTCCTGCTGGTATTCGCGATTGCCGCCATGGATGGTGTTGCAGCCAGCTTTGCCGCCGAACCGGCTTTCACGCTCGGCCTCACCGGCCTGACCTTCGTCCTGGCGTTGGTGCAACTGCTGCTTACGCTGCTGCTGTTCTCCCCGGCAAGCCGCGAGGACGCCTATGCCATCGCCCATACCTGCGGCACCCGCAACATGGGCCTGATGGTGGCCGCCTTCGGCGGCACCCTGCCCGAACTCACCTGGCTGTGGTTCGCCGTCGGCCAGTTTCCGATCTACATGCTGCCGATGCTGCTGAAACCCTTCGTGCGGGTCTATTGCCGCCAGAATGCCAATGCCGTGACCTGAGGCACACTCTCCCGGGGCATGATATGCTCGTATCGGAGCCGTTTACATCCGCCAGCGCACACAGAGGAGATCGCCGTGCCCCCTTTCCGTTTGCCAATCGCCGTGCCGGCTCTCCTTCTCGGCCTGCTGCTGTCGCAGCCGGTTCAGGCCGGCGACACTTCCGAACTGCATCTGCTCGGTTTCTCGAAAAACGGCGATTTCTTCGCCTTCGAGCAATTCGGCATCCAGGACGGCTCCGGCTTTCCCTATTCTGAAATCTACCTTGTCGATGTCATTGGCGACAGCTGGGTGCCGCCCTCGCCGTTCCGGCTGCGCAAGGATGTCGACACCGGACCGGGCGACGCCGCCGACAACGCGCTCACGCACACGCGCTCGGAAAACCGCCTCGCCGCCCAGCCGCTCCTTCAGGAAAAGGCGATCGCCGGCAAGGGCGAAACCGTCGGTTTCAACCCGCGGACCGAACTGACCTCCGATCCGCACAAGATGATCGTCGCGGCGCGCGACAGTTTCCAGCTGGGCGAGGATCCCATCGACCTGACCCTGAGCGAATACGACCTGCCGGATGCGCAGTGCCAGGGCTATGGAGCCGACACCAGGGGTTTCCGCCTGACCATGGTCCACAAGGGCGTCACCCGGATCCTCAACCAGGACACCACGCTGCCGAAGAGCCGCAAGTGCCCGCTTGCCTACCGGATCGAGCGCTTCGTCACCCATTTCCCGGCCGAGGCGCCGCCCGTGTTCGCGGTGCTGATCCAGATGGACAGCCTCGGCTTCGAAGGGCCGGACCGCCGATATCTGGCGATAACCGGAAGGTTGTGAACGCCTAAACCGATTGAGGTGGACCGCAGCGTCTTGCCCGGCAGTTCCAGAAGTGCTAGCGCGACGGCACAAGTTGACAGCGGCCCGTGTCAGGGCCGTTCCTGCCTTTCGGGAGATTGCCATGCCCCGCGACATCAAGATCGCTCCGTCCATCCTTGCCTCCGATTTCTCCAAGCTGGGCCAGGAGGTCCGCGATGTGGTCGAGGCCGGTGCCGACTGGATCCATCTCGACGTCATGGACGGCCATTTCGTGCCCAACATCACCTTCGGCCCGGACGTCATCGCCAAGCTGCGCCCGCACACTGACAAGGTGTTCGACACCCATCTGATGATCGAGCCCTGCGATCCCTATCTTGAGGCCTTCGCCAAGGCCGGCTCGGACATCATCACGGTCCACGCGGAAGCCACCACCCATCTCGACCGTTCCCTGCAGGCGATCCGCAATCTCGGCAAGAAGGCCGGCGTCTCGCTGAACCCTGCAACCCCCGAAAACGTTCTGGAATACGTGCTCGACCGGCTGGACCTTATCCTGGTGATGACGGTCAACCCCGGTTTCGGTGGTCAGAAATTCATCCACTCCCAGGTCGAGAAGACCCGGCGCATCCGGGAAATGATCGGCGACCGCCCGATCGACCTGGAAATCGACGGCGGCGTCGCTCCGGAAACCGCCCCGCTGGTCGCCGCCGCCGGCGCCAACGTGCTGGTGGCCGGCTCCGCCGTCTTCAAGGGCGGCACTGTTGAGAACTACCGGGCCAATGTTTCTGCGATCAGGACGGCTGCGGAAAAGGCTTGATTCTGAGTTTGTAGCCCGGAGTTTGCGGCCGGATCCTTCGAGACAGCGCTGCGCGCTTCCTCAGGATGACGATAGTGGGTGTTGAGGCGCAGAAAAAATTGAATTCCAAGCACCAGCCACACTCGACAGCGTCATCCTGAGGAGCGCGCATTTGCGCGCGTCTCGAAGGATCCGGCCACTTATTCTATTGGAGAAGACTGCCCTTCGCCAAACCCACAAGCGTCATTCTTAGGAGGACCATCAGGTCCGTCTCGAAGGGTCCGCCGTTTGCTCGTTCTGCTTGCTCAACGCTTCGCTTTCACACCCCGCCTGGACAACTCTTGCAGCAATTCGAAATCCCCGCGGATCAGCGCTTCCTTCTTTTCCCGCCGCCATCCTTTGACCTGCCGTTCACAGGCGATCGCGTCGGTAATCTGCTCAAAGTGACAATCGTAGACCAGCGTAATGGGCCTGCGCCGCGCCGTGTAGCCGTCGTGTAAGCCCTGCCGATGCTCGCTCACCCGGGTTTCCAGGTCTTTATCCGTGATTCCGGTATAATAGCTACCGTCCGCGCAACGCAGGATGTAGATGGTCGCCCCCATGCTGCGAGCTTAGCCCATCGGAACACTTTTAACGAGTACTTCCAACAAGGGGCCGATCCTTCGAGACGCGCGCAAAAGCGCGCTCCTCAGGATGACGCTTGGGAGTGTGGCAGGCACTTGGCTTAATTCAGCTAACAGGCGCTTCAACACCCACTATCGTCATCCTGAGGAAGCGCGCAGCGCTGTCTCGAAGGATCTGGCCGCTTGTTCTATTGGTGAAGATTGCCCTTCCACCAAACCTTCTGTCGTCATCCTGAGGAAGCACGCAGCGCTGTCTCGAAGGATCCGGCCGCTTGTTCTGTTGGAGAAGATTGCCCTTCGCCAAACCTTCTGTCGTCATCCTGAGGAGGACCGCTAGGTCCGTCTCGAAGGATCCGGCCACAAACTCAAATTCAGACTCAAAATCCCGCCAAGATAACCACAACCGCAACAACCCGTCTTTCCGTAGAGACACTCCCTCGGCTAAGCTTCCCCTGAGACAAGAGCCCGGGGGGATTCGTCTTGGCGCATATGCAACGCAGTATCGGGCTGCTCGGCCTGACCTTTGTGGCCATCAGCGGCATTCTCGGCTCCGGCTGGCTGTTCGCGCCGCTGCTGGCCGCGCAGGCCGCGGGGCCGTCGGCCCTGATCGCCTGGGTGATCGGCGGCTTTGCGATGCTTCTGCTGGCCGCAACCTTCGCCGAAATCACCACCATCCTGCCGGTTGCCGGCGGCATCGGCCGCGTGCCCCATTTTTCCCATGGCTCGGTGGTCTCCATGACCATGGGCTGGACGGCCTGGGTCGGCTACAACACCACGGCGACCATCGAGGTCGAGGCTGTGCTGCGCTATTCGAAGAGCCTTGCCCCCTGGCTTTACGGCTCCGACGGCCTCCTGAGCCCGGCGGGGCTCGGAGTTGCCTGCCTGCTCCTGCTGGTCTTCACCGTGGTCAACGCTTTCGGCGTCAGGTTCTTCGCCCGCATCAACACGGCTCTCACCTGGGTCAAGATCCTGGTGCCGGCCCTGCTGGCCGCCGTGATCCTGACCTCGGAATTCCGCTACGCCAATTTCAGCGATTATGGCGGCTTTGCCCCGGAAGGCCTCAAGGGCATCCTGTCGGCGATCTCCACGGGCGGTGTGATCTTTGCCCTGATCGGCTTCCGCCATGTCATCGACCTGGCGGGGGAAGCGCGCAACCCGAAGGTCAATGTCCCGCTGGCTCTGGTGTTCAGTTTGGTGATCTGCCTGCTGATCTACGGCGGGCTGCAGCTCGCCTTTCTGGGTGCGCTCGATCATTCACAGCTGTCAAAAGGCTGGCCGCAGCTCAGTTTTCCCGGCGAACTCGGCCCCATGGCCGCGCTGGCAACCGCCGTCGGCGCTCTCTGGATCGTCAGCATCCTGGACACGAGCGCCCGGATTTCCAGCTTCGCCTCCGGCCTCGTCTCGGTGGGCTCCAACGCCCGGCTCGGACTTGCGATGGCCCAGAACGGCCTGTTCCCGAAATTCATGGAGACCCTGTCCGCCCGCGGCGTGCCCCTGTTCGCGCTGGTCGTGAATTTCGCGGTCTCGGCCCTGTTCTTCGTCCTGCTGCCGTTCAAGGAAGTGCTGGCGCTGAACACCTCCTCGATCGTGCTGTCCTTCATCGTCGGCCCGATCGCGGTACTCGCCTTCCGCCGCCTCCTGCCCGACACCCCGCGCGCCTTCACATTGCCGGCCGCACCCGCTACCGGTTGCCTTGCCTTCATCGTCGCCAGCCTGATCATCTACTGGAGCGGCTGGGATACCATGCTGCATCTGGGCATCTGCCTGGCCGTCGGTTTTGTGCTGATGCTCATCCGCAGCACTCAAGGAGGCTTCGACAGCCTCGACTGGCGTGAAGCCGCCTGGCTCGCGCCCTATCTCGCCGGACTGGTGATCCTGTCCTACATGGGATCCTTCGGCGGCGGCGTCGGCATCATTCCGGTCGGCCCGGACATTGCCGTGGTCGCGCTGGTTGCGGCGGTGGTCTATCTGCTTGCCGTCCGCCTCAGCCTGCACCAGGACAAGTTCGCCCGCTACATGGCCGAGGAAAAGGCGGACGAGGCAGAGGAATACGGCTCGGGGGGCGACGGTCCGCTGGAGAAACGGGACCCGATACCCTGACGATTTTCAGCGCATCAACAATTCGCTATTTCCGTTTGGCAGGTTCCTGAATGTTGATTGTCTTGAATGGCTACCCCGGGGTCGGAAAACTGACCATCGGCCAGGTCTTGGCACCCCTGATCGGCGCAAAACTGCTTGATATTCACAGTGTCTACAACATTGCATTTGCTTTGACGGACTTCAAATCCGACGCATTTTACGAAACCATTCGTTCCGTTCAGGCGATCGCGGATCACCGTATATGCGAATTGCCTCCAGGTGTTCCGGTGGTGCTCACGGAAATATTGACGGAGGGCGCTGCCTGGTCTGAGGAATGCCTTCAGCGTTTACTCGATCTTGGATCGAGGCGCGGACCAATCCTGATGGTTCATCTTCATTGTGACCTGGAAGAGAACAAGCGCCGTATCATGGGGCAATCCCGTGTCGGCGCTCGAAAACCGCTCGATCCTGCCATGGCGGAACGCAACCAGGCTGGCGGTGCCGTACTTGTCGGCTCGGACTGGCCGCACTTCCTCTCACTGGATGTCACTGGGCTGGCAGCGGCGGGCGCCGCAGAAAGGATTGCCGATTGGGTGCGGCGTATCGGGCCTAACTGAACATCCGCCCCGCTCGGGTCACCTCCTGAGGTTTGGCAAGTTTCTCCGCCAGACCGCCCGGATAAAGCTCGAGGCCCCTGGCCGCCAGTTCGCCGGGCGAGACCCATTTCGCGGTGCCGACCGTGTCCTCGCTGATTTCGTAGATTATCGTGTCCATGCGGTAGTAGCTGCTGTCTGTGAAATGGGCATGGCACAGGAAAACGATCTCGTGCCCCGTGACGCCGTGATGCTCGTAGATGTTCTCCATCACGAAGTGGTTGTCGAGCAAGGTGATCCTGGTGCCGAGCTCTTCCAGGAATTCGCGCTGCAGGGCGTCGCGCCAGGGTTCGCCGAACTCGACCGTTCCACCAAGCGGCCGCATGCCCGTCACCCGGCCGCTGTCATCGTGGATCTCGGACAGAAGCAGGGCGTCGTCCTGCCAGATCAGGGCCATCGCCTTGACCGTGATGGAATTGGCGGGCCGCCAGATCGTCATGCGCCTCTCCTTGTCCGGGACCGAATGGACGGGTCCGGAGGCTAAAATTCACATTGTGCCGCCGCCCCGCAAGCAAAAACCGATCTGCCGCATTGAAGGGGCGCCCCCCCTCTGCTATTCCGCAGCCAGATTTTCTCTACATGAACGAGGTCCTGCCTGCGATGATCCCGCGCTATTCCCGTCCCGACATGGTTGCCATCTGGTCGCCGGAATCGAAATTCCGCATCTGGTTCGAGATCGAGGCCCATGCCTGCGACGCGCTGGCCGAGCTCGGTGTCATCCCGAAGGAAGCCGCCAAGACCATCTGGGACAAGGGCGGCAGCGCGACCTTCGACATCGAACGCATCGACGAGATCGAACGCGAAACCAAGCATGACGTCATCGCCTTCCTGACGCACCTGGCCGAAATCGTCGGTCCGGAAGCCCGTTTCGTGCACCAGGGCATGACCTCGTCGGACGTGCTCGACACCTGCTTCAACGTGCAGCTTGTCAAGGCGACCGATCTCCTGCTCGCCGACATGGACGCGCTGCTCGCGGCGATCAAGCGCCGGGCGATGGAGCACAAGGACACCGTCTGCATCGGCCGCTCCCACGGCATCCACGCCGAGCCGGTCACCTTCGGCCTGAAGATGGCCGAGGCCTATGCCGAGTTCGACCGCTGCAAGACCCGGCTTCTGGCCGCCCGCGAGGAAATCGCCACATGCGCCATTTCCGGCGCCGTCGGCACCTTCGCCAATATCGATCCGTCGGTCGAGGAACATGTCGCCAAGGCGATGGGCCTTCAGGCGGAACCCGTGTCCACCCAGGTGATCCCGCGTGACCGTCACGCCATGTATTTCGCGACCCTCGGCGTCATCGCCTCGTCGATCGAACGCGTCGCCACGGAAGTTCGCCACCTGCAGCGCACCGAAGTCCTGGAAGCGGAGGAATTCTTCTCCAAGGGCCAGAAGGGCTCGTCGGCCATGCCGCACAAACGCAATCCGGTGCTGACGGAAAACCTGACCGGCCTCGCCCGCCTGGTGCGCGGCTATTCCATCCCGGCGATGGAAAACGTGGCCCTCTGGCACGAGCGCGACATCTCGCATTCCTCCGTCGAGCGCATGATCGGCCCGGACGCCACCATTACCCTCGACTTCGCCCTGGCGCGCCTCACCGGCGTCATCGACAAGCTGATGGTCTATCCGGAGCGCATGATCGGCAACATGGACCGTCTCGGCGGCCTGGTGCATTCCCAGCGCATCCTGCTCGCGCTGACCCAGGCCGGGTCTTCGCGTGAAGACGCCTACCGCCTCGTCCAGCGCAATGCCATGAAGGTCTGGGACAGCTACCAGGTGGCCGGTTCGGCCTCGGTCGACTTCCTCACAGAACTGCTCGGCGACGAGGATGTGCGCAAGTATCTCTCGGAAGAAGAGATCCGCGACCGCTTCGACCTCGGCTACCACACCAAGAATGTCGACGTGATCTTCGAGCGGGTCTTCGGCGAAAGCTGACGCCGGCGCCCCCGAACAGCGTCCACAGTCGTCCCGGCACGTGAAACGCGAGCCGGGACCTCGGAGCCGCGGAGCCGGAAAGCCGCGTCGGTTTCAGGTTTCCCCTTCCCGGCCGCAACGGCCAACAGGAGGCCGGTTCATGAAAATTGCAGTCGTATCGGACATTCACGGCAACGTCCTCGCCCTGGAAGCCGTTCTGGCGGACCTCAAGCTGGAAGCCCCGGATGTCATCGTCAATCTGGGCGACTGCGTGTCCGGTCCGCTCTGGCCCGAGGAAACCGCCGCGATCCTGCGCGAGACCGGCTGGCCGACCATCCGGGGCAATCACGACCGCATCGTCCTGGACAATCCCGTCGACAAGATGGGACCCACAGACAGCTTCACGGTCGAGCGCCTGTCATCGGTAAGCCGCGACTGGCTGGCCACCACGAAGCCGACCGTCCGGCTGACGGACGACATCTTCCTGTGCCACGGCACCCCGGACAATGACGACCGCTACCTCACCGAAAAGGTCGACGGCCCGAAAGGGCATCTGCCGGACGAGGACACGCTGCTGGCTGAACTGAACGGCGAGACGGCGCCGGTGATCTGCTGCGGCCACACCCATATCCCGCGCGTGATCCGCCTGCAGAAGACGGGACAGGTCCTGCTCAACCCGGGAAGCGTCGGCCTGCCCTCCTACGAGGACGATCATCCGCACCGTCATGTCATGGAAGCCGGCAGCCCGCATGCGCGCTACGCCCTGATGACCAACAATTCCGGTGCCTGGAACTTCCAGGAAAAGATCCTGACCTATGACTGGGACACGGCAGCCGGGGAAGCGCAGAAAAACGGTCGCCCCGGCTGGGCCCGCTCGCTTCGGAACGGTTTCTACGGCCCTCTTTCCTGATCAAGGCCACTGATCTGGGCCTCCGATCACGATCGGCTGAACGGGAGACAAGGGAGCCTGATATGCGTTAAGCTTCCATCCGGGGGAGATGGAGAGTGAAATGTCTATCGGGAAACCCGTCCTGACCGCGCTTGGCGCGTTTTGCCTCGCGCTCGGCCTGTCCATCCCGGCCATGGGGACCGTTCCCGCACACCTTCCGGTCTCGAAGGCTCCGGTCAATCTGGAGGTGGTGCAGGTTCAGCAAAAAAGCGGCCGTCAATACCGCGGCTATTATCGCGGCAAGCAGGGCCACTATTACAACGGCTATCGCGGCTACCGGAAATATCGCCGGGGGTACCGGCGCTACAATGGCTGGTGGTTCCCGCCAGTTGCCTTTCCCTATGGATTGCGGGTGCTGCCGCCGCAAAGATACATAGCCCCGCCTCCGCTTGTCATCGTCCCGCCCGCCTACACAGGCTATCTGCCACCGGTCCACTACCAGTGGTGCGCCCGGCGGTACCGGTCCTATCGTGCCGTCGACAACAGTTTCCAGCCGTATCGCGGACCAAGGCGGGCCTGCGTGTCGCCCTATGGGCCCTGACCGGGACCGAAAGAACCGGTCCCCGGCGGACCGGTTTGACAAGCGGCAGGAATATCTGCGACAGAGCGGAAACGTCCTCAACCGCTCTCGACAGGTCATCGCCTCGTGAAAATTTCGGAAACCGACATTCTGCTCATCCCCGGCTACGGCAAGACCCTGCCAGGCCACTGGCTCTTGCGCTGGCGGGACAAGATGCCGACCGCCCGTGTGGTCAAACAGGCGGAATTGCACAGGCCGAGCCGGAAGGAATGGCTGGACACGCTGGTGAAAGAGGTCGAGACCGCCGAGCGGCCCGTGGTGCTGGTCGCCCATTCGCTTGGCTGCATTCTGGTCGCCCATGGCGCCCACGCGCTCAAGGACAAAATCACGGGGGCTTACCTGGTCGCGCCGTCCGACTGGGACCGGGACGGGCTGGTCGCCGAATTCGACGGCGGGGATTTCAAGCCGGTGCCAATGCACCCGCTTCCCTTCCAGTCGCACCTGGTTGCCAGCCGCAACGATCCCTATTGCGATTATGAGCGCGCGCAGGCCTTTTCAAAGGCCTGGGGCACCACGTTCCAGGATGCCGGTGAAGCCGGTCATATCAACCTGGAAAGCGGCCATGGCCCCTGGCCCGAAGGCATGATGTCCTTCGCCCATTTCATGAAACGGCTCGGCTGACCGCGCGAGACCAGTCCCCCCGAAACGCCAGGGCAATCGCATTTGGCAGAGCATGGCTCCCTCTCCCAACGGGAGAGGCAATTTTTGCGACAGCGGACAGGTCGTCAGTCAAATGCGATAGCCCTGCCCGAAACACGGGAGCCCATGCCGGAAGAAGGTGGCGGCCTGCCGCCTATCCTGGCAAGTCGCCCACATCGGCCAGAGCCGCCCGCGCGGCCCCGTCGAGCAAGGCAACATCGATGCCGTGGGTAATGAGCTTGTAGCCGTATCCGGCCATTTCCCTGACCTTGTCCGCACCAAGGCAGAAGATGCCGGGGATTTTTCCAGCTCCGACCGCCTTCTCGGCGATCATCTTGCAGACTTCCGCGGTTTCCGCGCTGTTCGGATCAACCGCCGCGCCATTCGACAGGGAGATCGACAGGTCGCTCGGCCCGACAAAGATGCCGTCCAGTTCCGGAACTGCAAGGATCTCGTCCAGGGCATCGACAGCCTCCCGGCTCTCGATCATCGCAAGCGACACGACCTGAGAATTGGCGTTCCTCAGGTAGTCTCCATCACTCTGGCCGCTCAGGGCGGCAGCCCGGAACGGTCCGTAGCTTCTGTCGCCGGCCGGCGGATACTTGACGCTCCGCGCGAACGATTCCGCTTCCCCGGCGGTGTTGATCATCGGCGCGATCACGCACTCGGCCCCCATGTCGAGAAGCCGGGCCCCGAGTGCGTTGTCGTAAAGCGGCAGACGCACGATCCGATGGGCGCCGCCAAGGGCGATGGCGGAAAGCGTTTCCCGGGCTTCATCGAAATCATGCATGCCATGTTGCAGGTCGATGGTTATCGCGGGATATCCGGCACGCGCGAGCATTTCCGAGACGATCGGAGATGACAACACGGACCAGGCGGTGATGACCGGCGGACCGGAACGAAGTTTTTCAGCTAGGGAAAGACCATTGGTCACTGGGCGGGCTCCTGAATGTCCCGACCATCAAATCCGTGCTTTCCGGCAACTGCAAGGGGTGATCAGCGAAATTGCGTTCCATCCGGACATTTGCCGGTTCATGCCGCGGGGATCGATGCGGCCGGTTCAAGCAACACGCGTGACGGCGTCCAGCACATCAGGCCTGTTTCAGACGGCGCCGCGCCGCTGTTTCGACGTGCCGTCCTGGTGCCGCAAAAAAGAAAGCCTCCGTCGGCAACGGAGGCTTTCCTGAACTTGTGTAGCGCGGAAGGCGCTTACGCTTCGTTCTGAACCTGGTCGACGGCAGTTGCCATCAGTTCGTCCATGGTCCGGCGAATCTGGTGGTCGGACTGGTCGACGTTGTTCTTGTCGAAGTCTTCACGGATCTTGCGGAACACGTCCTCGTCGCCCGGCTCCTCGAAATCCGCCCGGACAACTTCCTTGGCGTAGTCTTGCGCCTTGTCACCCTCATAACCCAGGAGCTCTGCCGCCCACAGGCCAAGCAGCTTGTTGCGCCGCGCGGTCGCCTTGAACCGCAGCTCCTCGTCATGCGCGAACTTGTTCTCAAATCCCTTTTCGCGCTTGTCGAATGTGCTCATACTCATCGTCTCCTGAACTGCGCTGATGCACTTCTCCCCATATGGGGCTGATTTGGTCTCTTGCATATCCTCGCAAGGCCCGCAAATCAACGCACTACCTGCGCTCATGCGTCAAAAGCATTACCGTGCGGCCAATTCGAATGTCACGTGCCGGAAACTTCGATTGTACTTTTGTCCCGCTTCGGGTAAGTTCCGCGCCGCAAAACAGGGCTTGCAGCCTTATGACACGTGCCGGTCGATGCTCTGATGTCCCGGCGGAACCGAACAAGGCAGCAAGGACCTTTCAAAGGTTTCTCTAATAACAAAACGGTATAGCCAATGAACCGCCGCCGGCGCATTTACGAGGGTAAGGGCAAGATCCTTTACGAAGGTCCCGAACCGGGAACCCTGGTTCAGCACTTCAAGGACGATGCCACAGCCTTCAACAACAAGAAACACGAGATTGTTGACGGCAAGGGTGTGCTCAACAACCGCATCTCCGAATATATTTTCAACAATCTGAACGCCATTGGCATTCCGACCCACTTCATTCGCCGCCTCAACATGCGCGAACAGCTGATCCGCGAAGTCGAGATCATCCCGCTGGAAGTGGTTGTGCGCAACGTCGCCGCCGGTTCCATTGCCAAGCGGCTCGGCCTTGAAGAAGGCACCCAGCTGCCGCGCTCCATCATCGAGTTCTACTACAAGAACGACGAGCTCGACGATCCGATGGTCGCCGAAGAGCACATCACGGCGTTCGGCTGGGCCACGCCGCAGGAACTCGACGACATGATGGCGCTGGCCATTCGCGTCAACGATTTCCTGTCCGGCCTGTTCCTGGGCGTCGGCATCCGCCTGGTCGATTTCAAGATCGAGTGCGGCCGCCTGTTCGAGGGCGACATGATGCGCATCGTCGTCGCCGACGAGATTTCCCCGGACAGCTGCCGCCTTTGGGACATCGAGACCAACGACAAGATGGACAAGGACCGCTTCCGCCGCGACATGGGCGGAATGCTGGAAGCCTACCAGGAAGTCGCCAAGCGCCTCGGCATCATGCTCGGCAACGAGCGCCCGGCCGGCTCCGGCCCGACACTGGTGCAATAATCCGGTTTCCGGGCCAGACCTCCTGAGGTCACGGTCTTTCGGCCTCTGAACACTTCAAGACCCCGGGCTTTGTCCCGGGGTCTTCTCGTTTCGGCCAGACGACAGGCCCCAGGCCCCGATACCAGCGGCGCTCATTGCATTTCCACACCGGCCGCCGCCCGATTGCCCTTCAAGGTTGACGTTGATAGGGTTGCTACCCCGACACAAACCCCTTGCAACGAACTGAAAAGCTCATTGAATTCAATATTCTGGTTTCAATTCATGCCATGCACGGAAACTCCCGGGCATGACCGTGACTTGATAAATATCGCAAATTTGCTATAATCCGTGAGGTTTCGTCGGCAGATGACGACATACAAGGTGGAGCCCGTGGCCGGCTTTGAAGACGGACTTCTGAAGGAATATTCCGGCCTGCCGCTCGCCTGCGCGGACGGTTTTTCGGCCCTGATGGATATTCTTGAGGAAAACGAGCCGGGCCTCAAGGACCGTTGCGGCACCCTTGCCGACCGGTACGAACTTTATGCGATCCCGCTGCCGGACTGCCTGCGCAGGGTCATGATCGTCTCCGTCGATCGCAAGGCTTCAGGCGAACCGCGCTGGATACATGGCACCTTGCCGGCATCCCAAAGCGCCTGTGAACAGGGCAGACAGATCGCGGTCCGGCAGTTCCGCCTTGTCGATCCGAGTTGGGAGAAATGATCATGAGCAAGAAGACCAGGACCTTCCGCGATCGCATGCGCGACACGCGCCCGGATGTCGTGGAGCGGCAGGAAAGCAACGCCCGCAAGCAGTCGATCGCAAAGAGCCTGCGCGCCCTGCGCGACTCGCGCGGCCTGACGCAGAGCGATGTTGCCAGGAAGTCGGGCATGACCCAGTCGGTCGTGGCCCGGCTGGAAGCGCTGACCGGCTCCGTCCCCAAGCTTGAATCGATCGAGCGCTATGTTCTGGCCTGCGGCGGTCACCTTGCCCTGATCATATCACCTCAAGAGATCGAACCGAGCCTTGACCCCGGGCAGGAACTCGTGTTCGCCTGATGCTTTCGTTTCACTGGTGGCTCAACCTGGCGACATTTTCCGGGATCGCGATCCTCGCGGTCCCCGTCTGGGACCTCAATACGCGAAAACGCAAGCTCCACCAGGTCCGGCAGGCGGAGAAAGAGGCGGAGGACGACAGCGACTTCCGGGCCCGCACGCGCAAGATACTGTCCGACAAGCACAAGGAGAATGTCGAAGGCTGGCGCCAACGGGATCAGGTCTGCCTGCTTGTCGGATATGTGCTGCTTCTGGGAGCCGCCGCCTTGCGGATTGTCTTTCCCTGAGGCGCGAACCGACATGGCTCTTGAAGCTGTTCCAGCAACCTGCCGGTTGCGGCCCGACGCTGATGCCGCAAAGACACAGCCGGCCGGCATTCTTCGAAACCCGCCGCTACGTCACAATTGCGTATGTAAAAATTACTGATAAGACACCTCCTGTTTGTTCACGGGGGCCTCATGTCTTATCAATTCAAATCCGTATTTAAAGCTGCCGCAATTGTCGTCGTCTGCGGCCTTCTGGCGGCCTGCCAGACCAGCGGCCTCAAGCCGGGCAGCATTTCTACCGGCTTTTCTCCCAAGGGATGGGTCAGCGAGAAAAGCGGCAACAAGACCATCTATGTCTGCCTGCCGTCCGTCTGCAAGTCGCCGCAAGTCGTATTGGTCGGTCCGGTCAAGGTGCGTGGCGACGTTGAAACCGCCATTCGCGATGACGTCTTTTCAGCCGAACTCATGAATGCGGTCGGCAATGTGATCAATGTCGCGGCAAAAGGCCAAGTCCGGTTCAAGACCGAGCGCCGTGTGGTCACAAAAACCTATTCCGGGTTCGACATGAGCGCGCGGTTCAAGACACGCAGCGGCTACGACCACGCCGCCGCCCGCATCATCGTTCAGAACAACCGTGGCAGTGCAGTTGCCTCTTTCGCGAAGAACCGCGCCACCGCAAAGGCAAATCTCAGACGTTTCCTCAAGCAGACAACGGTCCGCCGCGTGCCGTAATTTCCGGCTTTTCCGGTCATAGCACTTTCGCATTTGGGGCTCCTCGTGTATGGGGAGCCCCAAACTGTTTGTTTAAACAGAATCTGCAGTCACTCTCGGGGACCCCAATCATGAAAGCACGTGTGATCGTCACCTTGAAAAACGGTGTGCTCGATCCTCAGGGAAAAGCCATTGAAGGCGCGCTTGGCGGCCTCGGCTTCGGCGATGTCGGCTCCGTCCGCCAGGGCAAGGTGTTCGACGTCGAGCTGACAGGTTCCGACAAGGCAGCCGCCCAGGCGGAGCTCGAGCAGATGTGCGAAAAGCTGCTCGCCAACACCGTCATCGAGAATTACGCCATCGAGATCGCCTGAGGCGGCGTCATGGATGAAGATGCCCGCAAGGCGATCACCTTTCTGGCGATCAAGGCCGCCGTCTTCATCCTGCTGCCCGCATTCGCGGCCGCGATTGCCGTCCTCGTCCTGCTCTAGACTACCGGATCGACCGACATGAAAACCGCCGTCATCGTTTTCCCAGGTTCCAACCGCGACCGCGACATGTTCCATGCGCTGGAACTGATCACCGGCACGAGGCCGCAAAGCGTCTGGCACACGGAAAGCACCCTGCCCGATGTCGACCTTGTGGTGGTGCCCGGCGGCTTTTCCTATGGCGACTACCTGCGCTCCGGTGCCATTGCCGCCCGCTCGCCGATCCTGAAGGACCTCGTCGCCAAGGCCGACAGCGGCGTCTCCGTCCTGGGCGTGTGCAACGGATTCCAGATCCTGACGGAAGCCGGTCTCCTGCCCGGTGCGCTGATGCGCAACGCGGACCTTCATTTCGTCTGCAAGGAAGTGATGATGGAGACGGTCAACACCGCGACCCGGTTCTCCTCCAAATTCGAGAAGGGCCAGGTGTGGCGCTGCCCGGTCGCCCATCACGACGGCAACTACTTCGCCGACGAGGTGACGCTGAAACGGATCGAGGACAATGGCCAGGTGGTGTTCCGCTATGCCAACGGCACCAATCCGAACGGCTCGATCAACGACATTGCCGGTATCACCAATGCAAGCGGCAACGTGCTCGGCATGATGCCGCACCCGGAAAACCTGGTTGAACCGCTGCAGGGCGGCCTGGATGGACGAACCCTGTTCGAAAGCCTGCTCGACGCGGCTTGAGGGGCCTGGGCAAGGAGGCGGACATGGCTGAGCTTGAACTCGACAAGGACACCAGGACCCGCCTCGCCGCACAGATCAAGCGTTATATGGACGCGGACCTGGACATCGACATCGGCAATATGGACGCCGAAATGCTGATGGATTTCCTGACCCCGACCCTCGGGGCCCATTTCTACAATCTCGGACTGAAGGACGCCCAGGCGCTGTTCGCCCGCAAGGCGGACGACCTCAATGACGAGCTCTACGCCCTCGAGCGACCGGTGGAAACCCGATAGGGGTTGCCGAAACGCCCGGCCTCCCCCTTCCGTTCGTCATTGCCGGACGTGATCCGGCAATCCATGCCGTGACCGTTCCAGCAGCACTGCCTTTGGTTGGAGACGAAACGGCATGGATGCGATGGTCAAGCCCACTGGTGTCCGGTTAAGCGACCATGTTTTCAGCAAAATGCTGAAACGACTTGTCTATTTGCGCTGAACGGCCTGTCTGACTTGAAACAGACATGCCGCTTGTTGCCGTCTCCCCCCTTGCGGGGGAGATGTCCGGGGACCGGACAGAGGGAGGTGAAACGGTCGCCACCAATTCGGAGACGCCGAATGATTTCGATAGGTTAACACCCCCCTCGGTCTCCTGACGGAGACATTTCCCGCAAGGCAGGGCAATCGCATTTGGCAGAGCATGGCTCCCTCTCCCGGCGGGAGAGGGTTGGGGTGAGGGAACAAACGCCTGAGACCTGCAGAAACGTCTGCCCCCTCACCCGGACCTTCGGTCCGACCTCTCCCAGTGGGAGAGGTAAATTTGGTGACTGCGGACAGGATATTGGTCAAGTGCGATTGCCCTGCCCCACTAGGGGGGAGACCGGAACAAGCGGCGAAGCTTGTTTGCGCGAAGAGGCTCCTGCTTATCCGGACAGCAGCGGGTCAAGCCATGGCATGACGAGGAGGGAAGCCTGAAAGCTTCCGTCTCTTTACGCAGCCTCCACCGGCCGTTTCTTCGGCGAATGGCCGAAACGCCGGGCGAAGGCCCGGGAAAACGCCGCCGGGCTGGAGAAGCCGCACAAGGTTGCGACCGCCTTCACCTGCCGCCCGGCCTCCAGTTCCGCCCGGGCAATGTCCAGCCGCCAGCCCGACAGGTAGCCCATCGGCGTCGTGCCGACGAGTTCCTTGAAGGTCACGGCGAACTGGGTCCGCGACATGCCGGCAGTTGTCGCCAGTTTTTCCAGCGTCCATTGCTCGCCCGGCGCCTCGTGGATCGCCACCAGCGCGGCGGCGATACGCGGATGGGCGAGCCCGTTCAGGAGCCCGGTATCCGCCTTGCCCTCCTCCATGGCGTGGCGCAGTAGCCGGATCACCACCACCTCGCACAGGCGCTGAAACGCCGCCTGCCCGCCGCAACGGGGCTGCGTCACCTCCTCGATCAGGGGAGTGACGACGGCGTTCAGGTAGGGTTCCTCGGCAAGCGGAACGGAGATGCAATCCGGCAGGGCATTGATCAGCTGCCTGCCGATGCCCGTGATCGTGATCCGGGCGCCAACCAGCGTGGTTTCCGCCGCCTCCGGCCCCATGCCGTCGCAGTCACGGATCCCGTCCTCCCGGGAGGGACAGAATACCAGGCGCAAACTGCCGTCTTCCGCCTGGTAGATCCTCAGGTTGGCTTCCTTCCCGTCCTTGCCTCCCACCGGGGCATTGGAAACATTGACCCGCAGCCGGTCGATCAGCGAGGACAGCCGGTCGAGCCTGCCATTGAAGGATGTGCGATAGGCAACCGGCATTTTCCGTACTCCAGATCATCTTTTTAGAATGTTTCTGTCACAAGCGTTCACTAACTTAAGGACATCCGCAAGGGAAAAGAATCCCTTGCTCCAATGAAATGAGGTAAATCATGCTTGTTCCACGCCAGCCGGTTCCAGATCTCAGCGTCGATACGCTCGACCACGGATCATTCGATCTTGCCGCAGACGGCGCCGGATTCGCGACGCTTGTCGTGTTCTATCGCGGCCTGCACTGCCCGATCTGCGCCACCTATCTGAAGGAACTTGGCCGCCTGACCCCGGACTTCGCCGGGAAGGGTGTCAAGACGATCGCGATTTCGTCCGATGGCGAGGACCGCGCCCGGCAAATGGCGGACAAGGTCGGCTACCCGGACCTGCGCTTCGGCCATGGCCTTCCGCTGGGCGTCGCGCGGGAGTGGGGTCTCTTCATCTCCACGAGCCGCGGCACCACCTCGATCGGCATCGAGGAACCGGCGCTGTTTTCCGAGCCGGGCGTGTTCCTGGTCAGGCCGGATGGCACGCTCTATTTCGCATCCGTCCAGACGATGCCGTTCGTGCGCCCGCATTTCCAGGAAATGGTCGGCGCGCTCGATTTCGTGCAGAAGAACGACTATCCGGCGCGCGGCGAGTACACCGGCGCGGTTTGAGTCGGATCCGATGCCATTCGTGCATCGCGCGGCAACTTCGATCGATCAATGATGGTGGTGCAGTCACTTTTGACTTGAGCGGTCGGCGGATTGACCCGAGGGCCTGGTTCGGTTACCTCAAAGACATGATTGCTTGAGCCACCCCGAAAGATCTTCTGAAAGATCTGAACAACGCCTCCCCCCGGAGGCGCGTTTATGCTCATGCAAGAGAAACAATCCAATGATCGGTTACATCACCATCGGGTCGAACGACCTGACCGCGGCTGCCTCATTTTTCGATGCGCTGTTCGGAGCTCTGAACGGCGCGCGCGCCTACAGCCTGGACACCATGATCGGCTATGTCTTCGGGGAAAACTCACCCATGATAGTCGTGACGCGTCCATTCGATGGCGAAGTCGCAACCTTCGGGAACGGCACAATGATAGCGCTTGCAGCGAAGGAGCGCTCGCAGGTTGACGCAATACACGCTCTCGCATTGCGCCTCGGCGCCACCGATGAAGGCTCGCCCGGACCGCGTGGACGCAACTTCTACGGCGGTTATTTCCGCGATCCGGATGGCAACAAGTTCAATATCCATCTGACGTCGTAGATAAAATGCCGGGAAAGGCGGCCATGACCGTTTGGACCGACGAGATCCGATCTCGGCCGCATTTCCAGGAAATGGTCGGCGCGCGGCGAATATACCGGCGCTGTCTGATGTGAAAAAAAGATGCCGGACACGGGCTGCACCGTGTCCGGCATCGGCAAGGACCCGCCAGGGGAAGCGGGCCGTTGTAAGGAGAATTAGGCCGGGATCTGCGGGAAACCGGACCGATGACGGGTCAGTGTCCCGGCATCCGGTTTCCGACAGACCCCGGTTCAGGCGACCCGCATCAAGAGCGGCCCTTTTTCAGGACACTCGTGTCCCAGAACGGACGCATGGCTTCTTCATGGGCGGCGGCCCGGCTAAGACCAAGATCTTCCAGTTCATGGTCGCTCAATTCGAGCAGATGCAATCGGGTCCGGTGGGCCTGACGCCACTTGAGCAGTTGAGCCAGCAGCAACTTCAGGAGCGACTGGCCGGGGCGCAGCCTTGCGACCGGGCGTGCCGTTATTGTTTCGATTGAACTCATTTTCCTTCCTTTCAAGGGTTACAATATGCTCAATTTGGAAAATTGTAGCGTTACAATCATATGAATTGACTCATTCGGAGATGCAATATACTAAATTGTCACCATGACAAATTGGCACCCGCAGATACCCGACGGCCAGGGGCCGCTCTATATCCGCTTGGCAGACCGCATCGGCGAGGACATTTCCACCGGCACTCTTGCGGCCGGCACGAAATTGCCGCCGCAGCGCGATCTTGCCTACGACCTCGGTGTCACGGTGGGCACGATCGGCCGTGCCTACGCGCTGATCCGCCAGCGCGGTCTCGTCAGCGGCGAGGTCGGTCGCGGCACGTTCGTGCTTGGCAGCGCATACGAGCCCGCGCTCGAAGAAGACCCGAAGCCGGACCTTGACCGCGCCTCGCGGACGCCGGGCGGCGCCACGGTTCCGCCGGCCTCCTCCTGGCTGCAGGGCGCCATGACGGTGCCAAAGGACACGGCCTTCGCCGGCACGCGGATATCCGTGCCCGGGCCGGAGACGATCCGCTTCGACAGCACATCCGCCCCGGAAATCGGCCAGGCCGAGGCCATCTGCCGGCTGACCTCCGAGATTACGCGCGAAGCGGCCCATGACATTGCCAGCTACACCCGCACCGTGCCGGACGGCTGGCGCCGCGCCGGACGCCTCTGGCTGGCGCGTGGCGGCTGGGAGCCTTCGGAAGGCAGCATCGTGCCGACCACCGGTGCCCAGGCGGCGATCATGGCGATCATCGCCGCAACCACGGCCCCGGGGGACCAGATCGCCTTCGAGAACCTGACCTACAGCTCGATTGCCCGCGGCGGGGCGCTGGCCGGCCGCCGGCCGGTCCAGGTCGCGCGCGATGACGAGGGACCGCTGCCGGAGGATCTCGCCAGGGTCTGCGCCCAGAAACACCCCAAGCTGCTGTTCGTGATGCCGAGCATGCACAACCCGACGGTAGGCATGATGGGGGCCCAACGGCGCGAGGAGATTGTGGCGGTCGCCCGTCAGCACAATCTGTGGATCATAGAGGACGAGGTCTATGGCTCCCTGCGGACCACCGGACTGACCCCCATCGCCGCACTGGCACCGGAGCGGACCTTCCATGTCGGCTCGCTCTCGAAATCCGTGACGGCGGGTGTTCGCGGCGGTTGGGTGTCCAGCCCCCTCTCCCATGCCCAGCGGGTCTATACCGCCCACAAGATGCTCACCGGCGGGATCGCATTTCTGCTGGCCGAATTGTCCGCCCGGCTCGTTCTTTCGGGAGCCGCGGACGAATTCCGCACGAAAATCCTGGAAGAAATCGCCGCGCGCCACGTCCTCGTTAAGGAGCATCTCGGCGCCTATGAGATGGAAGCGGCCCCCGACGCGCCCTTCCTGTGGCTGAAACTGCCCGAACCCTGGCTCTCCGGTACCTTCAAGGCGGCGGCCGCCTCGGAAAACGTGCTCATCGACGACGAGGACGAATTCAAGGCCGGCCGGTCCGGCAATGTCTACCACCGGGTCCGGATCGGCGTGACCAACACCATGACCCATATGGAAACCGCCAAGGGGCTCAAGATCCTGCAGGATCTGCTGCTCGACCATTGCGTCTGTTACGACAGCTTCGAGTGAGACGGCCGGACCGCAAGAGGTATTTCGGCCCGCACATTCTCAAGCCGCTCCCCGATGCGCTAGGCTACCGTCCGGTTACGGCACAGTTTCAGCTGCCCAGACAGGAAGGCAAGCGACATGACACAAACCGGCCTCATCGCCATGATCATCCCGGGCTTCTTCCTGGCCTTCGGCCTGCTCTGGTCGGCAATCGTCTTCCTGAGCTCGCGCATCTCCGGCTGGGCCGCGCTGGCACGGCACTATCCGGCCACGGAACCGCCATCGGGTCAAAACTGGGACTGGACCAGCGCCAAGTTCGGCTGGTTTTCCAGCTACCGGAATGTCCTGTCGGTCTCGGTTTCCCCCGCCGGTCTCTACATGCGGCCCATTCTTCCTTTCCGGATCGGGCATCGGCCCCTGCTGATCCCCTGGACGGCGATCTCCGGCGGCCAGCGGACCAACCTTTATTTCACACAGGCCTATCGCCTCGACGTCCAGGTGCCCGGATCCGGAAGCGGCAGGCAGATTACCTTCTACGGCAAGGGCCTGACGGATGCGCTTGAAGCGCATGTCGGGACAAGCAGCTGAACAGCGGCAACCACAAACTCGACGTCATCCTGAGGAAGCGCGAAGCGCTGTCTCGAAGGACCGGCTACAAGGACCGGACTATGTGGCCGATCCTTCGAGACGGGCCTGACGGCCCTCCTCAGGATGACGTGGTGTGTGAGATTTCCGCTGTAGTTTCAGCTGACTAGTGTGCATCTGGAGCCACAGCCAGGGCGCAAAACGCCGGCATCTCGCCGAACAGCTTTTCCCGAACATCAACATCCTTGAACCCCGCTGCGCAGAGATCCTCGGCGAAGCCGCCGATCCAGGCCCGGCCTTCCTCGGAGGTCGCACACCGGCCACGCGGCTGGTAGGTGGTGGCGAAGACGCCACCTGGCTTGAGACGCGCTTTCACCTCCGTGAGCAATCCGTCCCGGTCCGTCACGAATTGCAGCACGTTGCAGCTGAAAGCCGCATCGAAGCGCGGCCCGGCCGGCAGGCTCTCCAGCGTGCCTTGCCAGAGCTCAAGCCGGTCGGCCTTGAGCGCCGCCCTGTGACGGCCGGCGGCCTGGTTGATCATCACAGCCGAATGATCCAGCCCGGTCACGTGGCTCTCCGGGATGTTTTCCAAAACCGCCCCGAGGCCGATGCCGGGGCCGCAGCCGATCTCCAGAACGTTTGCACCCGGTGCGAGGCCGAGCAGCTCCACGCTCCAGCGGTTGCGACCGACATTGGACGCCCGGCTGGCCATGACCCAGCCGGCGAGCGTTCCCAACATGCCACGGGGGCACCGGAACTGGCCGACGATCACAGGGTCGCGGATCACCGGTTCACGGTCCGCGTCAGGCGTCGTCACGATCCCGCCCCAGGCGAAAAGCCGTGCCGCACCCGAAGGCCAGCAGCATCAGAACCAGAACCGTGGCAAATGCGTCGGAGAACCGGAGCGCCGGCGCTTCAAAAACCTCCACCGCGGTGGTTGTCCAGAACCAGGTCAGGGCTACGGCGGCACACACCAGTCCGGCCACGAGCTTCAGGACCAGATGGCCTTTCCGGCGCCTGTCGGATTTGCCCTCATGCGTTTGTTTCAGAATAGCTTGCATCGATCTCACTCCTCAGGTCGTTCAGTCGGGTTTGAAACACCTGCAGGGTCCGGCTGGTTTCCTGCAGATCGCCGTCCGTCCAGTCGTTGGCAATCCGGACCAGAAGGTCCTTTTCTTCCAGGAGAATCGCCTGGAACGCGGCCTGCCCGGCTTTGGTCAGCGCAATCAGCTGCGAGCGCTTGTGCTCCGGGTTCGGTCTTGTTTCGACCAGCCCCAGGGCGTCCAGCCGGTCGACCAGCGCCTGCACCGATTGGCGGGTCATGGACTTGGCCGCCGCCATTTTCGGTACCGGGCTCGAGCCCTCCTCGGCGAGAAACTCCAGAATTGCCCGCAGCGACGCGGTCAGGCCGCGCGCCTCCAGCATCCGGTCCGACAGGCCGGCCATCAGCCGGAAGGTTTTCCGGACTTCGCCGATCAGCAGCCGCAGGTCCGCGGCTTCAGAGGATTTGGTGGCTTGCATTGCGACCCCTTAATTGACAGCCTACCTGTCATATACATCTTGACAGCCAGACTGTCAATTCCGTGTACCGCTTTCGTGTTTCGACGAATGCGGAAAAAGTTTTCCACCTCTGGTCACAGGCCATTGAATGCACAGGCTCCGGCCCCCATTTGCCGGACGCGTTCCCTCTGGATGTCTCACATGACAACATTCGTAATTCTGCTCGGCCTCGTCCTTCTGGTGGCAGGTGGCGACCTTCTCGTGCGCGGATCAGTTGGCCTGGCGCAGCGCTTCGGCATCTCCGAATTGCTGATCGGCCTGGTGCTGGTCGGCTTCGGCACATCGACACCCGAACTGATGACCAGTGTCCTGGCGGCGCTGAACGGCTCCCCCGGCATTGCCGTCGGCAATGTCGCGGGCTCCAACATTGCCAACATCCTGCTGATTCTGGGATTGACCGCTCTGATCTGCCCGCTGCGTGCCGAACCGGCCGCGCTCCTGCGGGACGGACCCGCGAATGCCCTGGCGGCGCTTGCCTTTGCAGGGCTCGCCCTGACCGGACTTATCGGCCGGGAAGCCGGATTGGCACTGATCCTGACCCTTGCCGTCTACCTGGGGATCACCTACCGGATGGAAAAAGGCCGGAGGACACCCGCCGCACAACTGCACCGCGGCGAAACGGATCTCGTTGTCCCGGAACCCAATCCATCAAACCTGCCGCTCAATCTGCTCATGGCCTTCGGCGGCCTTGGCATGATTCTCGGAGGCGCCCATTTTCTGGTGAGCGGAGCAACAAAATTTGCCCAGGCAGCCGGTGTCAGCGATGCGGTGATCGGCGTGACCATTGTTGCCGTCGGCACGTCACTGCCTGAGCTGGTCACTTCGGTCATGGCCGCATTGAAACGCCAGACGGACATCGCGCTTGGCAACATCCTGGGATCCAACCTCTTCAACATTCTGGGCATTCTCGGACTGACCGCAGTGATCTCACCCCTTCGTGTTCCTCAGGAAATCATGCGGCTCGACATCTGGGTACTGCTCGGCGCGACTGCCGCCCTGCTGGTCTTCGCCATGAGCGGCTGGCGTATCTGCCGCCGCGAAGGCGCGCTCATGCTGCTGGGCTATGCCGCCTATACAGGCAACATTCTTGCCAAAGCTCTTGGATGAGCTGCAAATTGTGGATTTTCTTTGACCTGCGAGGCTCCCCATTTCCCGGACAATCTGCTATTGGGCGGCATCACTGCCAGCCTGCGCCAGCGCGGCCCGTCCGCAGCGGCCATCTAGATACCGGACCGACATGATCCCGAACGACATCAAGATCACGCCCGACCTGATTGCTTCCCACGGCCTGAAACCGGATGAATACGAGCGTATCCTCGAGCTGATCGGCCGCACGCCGAGCTTCACCGAACTCGGCATCTTCTCGGCCATGTGGAACGAGCACTGCTCGTACAAATCCTCCAAGAAATGGCTGAAGACCCTGCCGACCGAAGGCCCGCGCGTGCTCCAGGGACCGGGCGAGAATGCCGGTGTCGTCGATATTGGGGACGGCCAGGCGGTGGTCTTCAAGATGGAGAGCCACAACCACCCGTCCTATATCGAGCCCTATCAGGGCGCCGCGACCGGTGTCGGCGGCATTTTGCGCGACGTCTTCACCATGGGTGCGCGCCCGGTCGCCGCCATGAACGCCCTGCGCTTCGGTGAGCCGGACCATCCGCGCACCCGCCACCTGGTGTCCGGCGTCGTCTCCGGCGTCGGCGGCTACGGCAACTCCTTCGGCGTGCCGACAGTCGGCGGCGAGGTCGAGTTCCACGCCCGCTACAACGGCAACTGCCTGGTCAATGCCTTTGCTGCGGGTCTTGCAAAATCGGATGCCATCTTCCTGGCCAAGGCCGAAGGCGTCGGCCTGCCGGTCGTTTACCTCGGCGCCAAGACCGGCCGCGACGGTGTCGGCGGCGCGACCATGGCCTCGGCCGAATTCGACGACACGATCGACGAAAAGCGCCCCACGGTTCAGGTCGGCGACCCGTTCACCGAAAAATGCCTGCTGGAAGCCTGCCTGGAACTGATGGAGACCGGAGCGGTCATCGCCATCCAGGACATGGGCGCGGCCGGCCTGACCTGCTCGGCGGTCGAAATGGGCGCCAGCGGCGATCTCGGCATTGAGCTCGACCTCGACAAGGTGCCCGTGCGCGAGGAGCGCATGAGCGCCTACGAGATGATGCTTTCGGAAAGCCAGGAGCGCATGCTCATGGTGCTGCGCCCGGAAAAGGAGCACGAGGCCGAGGCGATCTTCAAGAAATGGGGCCTCGACTTCGCCATTGTCGGCAAGACCACCGACACGCTGCGTTTCGTGGTCAAGCACCAGGGCGAGATCGTTGCCGACCTGCCGATCAAGGAACTGGGCGACGAAGCCCCGGAATATGACCGTCCCTGGGTCGAACCGGAGAAACGGCCGGTCCTGAGTGCAGCCGAGATCGAAGAGCCTCGGGACTATGCCGGGGCGCTGAAGACGCTGGTCGGCAATGCCAACGGCTCTTCCCGCCGTTGGGTCTATGAGCAGTACGACACGCTGATCCAGGGCAACTCGGCGGCCACACCGGGCGGCGATGCCGGTGTCATCCGCGTCGAAGGCACCCGCAAGGGCCTTGCCTTCTCCGTCGACGTCACCCCGCGCTACTGCGAGGCCGATGCGTTCGAGGGCGGCAAGCAGGCGGTTGCCGAGGTCTGGCGCAACCTGACCGCCGTCGGCTCCGAGCCATTGGCCGCGACCGACAACCTCAATTTCGGCAACCCGGAAAAGCCGGAAATCATGGGCTCCTTCGTCGGTTGCATCAAGGGCATCGGCGAGGCCTGCCGCGAGCTCAGCTTCCCGATCGTCTCTGGCAACGTCTCGCTCTACAACGAGACCCATGGCGAGGCGATCCTGCCGACCCCTGCCATCGGCGGCGTCGGCCTGCTGCCGGACGTCACCGTGCGCGCCGGCGCGAGCTTTGCCGGTGAAGGCGATGCGATTCTCGTCATCGGCGGACCGGGCACCCATCTCGGCGCCTCACAGTATCTCGCAGACATTCTCGGCCGCGAGGAAGGCGCACCGCCGCCGGTGGATCTCGCCGCGGAACGGCGCAACGGCACGCTGGTCCGCCAGCTGATCGGTGCCGCGCGTGTGACCGGGGTGCATGACATTTCCTCCGGCGGCCTGGGCGTTGCGCTCGCCGAAATGGCCATGGCCGGTGGCATCGGCGCAACGGTGAAGGTTGAAGGTCCGGCCCATGCCGCGCTCTTCGGCGAGGACCAGGGCCGCTATGTGATCACCGTGGCCCAGGACAAGGTCGAGGCCGTCGTCGAAGACATCCTGGACGCCGGTGTCGACGTTCAACAAATTGGCACCACGGGCGGCGACAGTTTGACTGTTGAGGGCATTCTCACCATATCCGTTGCAAACTTGAAAAAAGCGCACGAAGATTGGTTCCCGAACTACATGGCGATCGCCTGAAGGCGCTTGCCTGTCAGGAACTTAATAACAAGGACGGACGCAAGATGCCGATGAACGCGAATGAGATCGAAACCCTGATCAAGGAGGCGCTGCCCGACGCTCAGGTTGAGATCCGTGACCTGGCGGGCGACGGCGACCACTACGCGGCCAACGTTGTGTCGGAAGCCTTCCGGGGCAAGAGCCGCGTCCAGCAGCATCAGCTGGTCTATGAGGCCCTGAAGGGCAATATGGGCGGCACGCTGCACGCCCTCGCCCTGCAGACCAAGGCGCCGGACTGAGCCGAAACCGGCTGACACGATGCCGCGCAGCGCGCGCGCACCCTTGATTCTGCCGCCGGTTCGCTCCAGATAGGCGGCAAAGAGACGATAAAGGACGGACAACATGAGCATCCAGGACTGGATCAAGAACGAAGTCGACAGCAACGACGTGGTGCTGTTCATGAAAGGCACGCCGAATTTCCCGCAATGCGGGTTTTCCGGCCAGGTCGTGCAGATCCTCGACTATGTCGGTGCGCCGTACAAAGGCATCAACGTGCTGGAAGACGACGAACTGCGGAACGGCATCAAGGAATTCACCAACTGGCCGACCATTCCTCAGCTCTACATCAAGGGCGAATTCGTCGGCGGCTGCGACATCATCCGCGAGATGTTCCAGAACCAGGAACTGCAGGGCCTCATGTCCGAAAAGGGCATCGAGACCAGCCAGCAGACCGCCTGAACCGGAATCGGTTTCTGAGCGATTGAGTGCAAGGGGCGGTTTTTCCGCCCCTTTTTGCTGACAAAGTTTCTCCGTCATTCCGGACGGTCTGCAGCGCAGCTGCATGGCCAGATCCGGAACCCAGTGCATACTCCGCGCCGGAGGCGCGTCATTGTCAATAAATTCAGGTGCTTGGTTGGTTTTGTGCTCGCATTGGCTCGCGCCGACGCGCTGGATTCCGGATCAGCGTGCAGCGACGCTGCACTTGTCCGGAATGACGAGTTGAGAGGTTCGTCATGCCGGCCAGGCAGAGCGCAAGCCGGGGTCGAGGTACCGCAGGCGTTTACTCATAAAGTACTTTTCCTTGCGTGGCCTTGTCGCTCCGATCTTGAGACTTCGCTACATTGCGCAATGTACGAATAATTGGAGGAAGTCCCGATCTATTTATTTTTGAAGATTCTGAAAACAAAAACAAAAAACAAGAACAAAGTAGCCATCACCAGCATAACAAACGCCTTATCGCCATAATGGGACGGAGGAAGCATTTCTCTTAATATAAAATATAATATCCATAGGATTATGAATACAACAAATTCCTTTTTGTATGATTTATGCTTCATAGTTCAATAAGAATTTCAATTTTATGCGTTTTTATTCGCGAGCGATTTGTGCATACAACTACATAAGCGTTAGGCTTTCAACACAGTTTTCAACGTAGGCATTCTTGGAAGGGGCGGTCTTTCCGCCCCTTTTGTTTTGCCGCCCCACCTCTCCTTCGTCATCCCGAGCTCAGCGCAGCGAAGACCCGGGACCGGGGAGACAAGGTCTCTTGACGGTAAAGAGTCTGTCCGCCAGCGCATGAGGCTCCCCGGTCTCGGCTCGCGCTGCGCTTGGCCGGGAAGACGCCGGGAAGGTAGCGCATTGACCGGTGTGTCTACGATCACAAACCGCAGGAACCGGATCCCCCTTCAGCCGCGCCTGGCTTTCCAGGACGACACCACCCGGATTGTCCCAACGTCAAAACCACCTAGGCTTGCGCTTTATCCAACGTTAACCCGAATCGAAATCGCCTGAATTGGGGCGAAAACTCGGCAGGGAAGCACGAATCGCCTAAGCTGAACGCAAGGTGAATGCGGATTTCAGGGTGAGTACAGGTGTGTTCCGCAATTCTCCGTCCATATCACGGGGCCCCTGAAGAGTTCGGGGCCGGGAAATGGGACCGGGGACAATGAAGACGATTACTGTTGCAGCCACCTCCACTCTCGCGATCGCTCTGGTCGGTGTCAGCATCGCCATGTCCGGGGGCGTGAAAACCGACAGCGAGCTGCGCCGCGTCGATTGCCAGGCCATCACCATGTTCACGCCCGCGCAGAAGAAGAGTGCCGAAGAGCTGTGCGCCAATTACGGCGGTGTTGCCGAGAAGGACGCTGCGCCCACGGACGAAGGCCTGGTGATCCTTGTCCGCAACCAGCCCATGGGCGGGTTTGCCGGCGAAAACGCCCTGCGCTGAAGGGCTTCGCGGGAAGGCAAACGCTAGCCGCTGACCGTGAGCGCACACGCCGTCACCGGATCCTTCACATTGTGCAGGTCGACCGCGCCCAGGCTCTCCACCTGAAACCCCGAAGCCCGGGCAACCTCCGAAGTCGCCACCACCGGATATCCTGCAGCCTTGCCATGTTCACCGAGACGGGCCGCGATGTTGGCGGCACTGCCGATCACGGTGAAATCCAGCCTCTCCCTTGAACCGACATTGCCGTAGGTGACTTCGCCGAAGGCCACTCCGATTGCGCAGTCCATCGGAATGTCGTCGGTCTCCGGATCTGGCGCCTTCAGCTTTGCAACGATTTCGGTGGCGCTCTCAACGGCATTGCGACACGCGGCTTCGTGACCCGCGCTTGCCGGAAAGATCGCCAGGACAGCATCGCCGATGAATTTCAGCACCTCACCCTCATGGGCGTTGACGATTTCCGTGGTCACTTCGAAGAACCGGTTGAGCTGGGTGACATAGGCTTCACGGCCGAGTTCCGTCTCGAGCCGCGTCGAGTGGCGCAGGTCGCAGAACAGGATCGCCGCGTCGATCACGTCGCCGTCCCCGCGCCGGATCTTGCCGCCCAGCACCCGGGCGCCGGTGCGCTTGCCGAGATAGGTCTCCAGCAGCGACGTCGCGTTTGAGGTCAGCGCGAACACCTCGAACAACCGGCTGATCAGTGCCGAACATTCGAAGATCAGGCCAAGATTGGCAGTCGTGAAGCCGTTCGGATCGTCGGACGCCAGCGTCAGCACGTTGATGCGGCCGTCTGAAAACGGCAGCGGCATGGCGACATAATCGGTAACGCCCTGCTCCTTCAGGTCGTCCATGATCGGGAAATTGAACTCGTCCGGATTGGTGTCCAGTTTCTGGCGCACGCCGCCCAGCCCGTCGGCGACATGCTGAAACGGGCTTTCCCTGAACACCGGGCTTTCCAGGATGTCATAGGACGGGTAGCGGCTGGTAACCTCGTCCTTGCCGCGGAACCAGATGCAGTTCTGTCCGGCGATCATCGGATGCAGGGACCAGATCAGGATGCTCATCCTGCAAACGGCAATACCGTCTTCCACGAGCTTGTCGCCCAGGGCGGCGAGCAGATCCTCCGGAGACTTTGCCAGCCAGGCTTCCCGCAGCAGCCAGTCGACAACAGGTCCGCTGATATTGCCCGTCGGCAGGGCCTCGATGGCGGCTCCCTGATGCTCGATCCGCGTCGCGACTCCGGGCATGAAGGCATAACAACCGTCCACCGCCTGGCCCTCCGGCAGTGCCTTGGGGTAATTCCAGGCACCGTTTTCCAGTGTCTCGCCGCCACAACGGACATGGCTGTAGAAAGCGGTTCCCTTGAACGGGCAGAAGGTCTTGTGGTCCAGCGCCGGTTCCAGCTCCGCCTGGATGTCCTCGGCCGGGAAATAGACCACCGGCGGCAGCCTGGTCTCGTACATCACCCGGGCACGGCTTGAGCGGGCGATCATCTCGTCGCCCCGCCAGGCAATCACCTCGCCGGAAAGGGGTTCCACGACGATGCCGTAGTCATTGGATGTCTGCTGTGCTCGTAGGGTCATGGCAAAGAGATAGGCAAGGCCTGAAAGCCTGTCCAGCTTTCTGGCCGAGCTCCTGGTGCATTCCCCAAAATGCGGCTTTTGTAGGAGGTGAAAACACCCGGCAGGTCATGATGTCAGGCCAAGCTCACCAAGACGTTACGGACCTCGTGGCACTTCTCCAGTGCTGTTGTCCGCGCGGCCACGCTTTGACCGCAATTCGCGACTAGCTGCGTTAGGAAGTAACTTGCCCGATACTTCGGACGGGTCTTGAAAATTCGGAAGACAAGGTAATTGGCGAGCATGCGCGCCGTCCTGGTGACATTGCTGGTGGTGTTTTTTGCGGGGGTCCATACGGCCAGCGCCCTTTCCGGTGCGCCGGGAGGGATGCCAGCCGTTCAAGGCTCCAAGATCTCTGAAGCCGGCCGCACCGCGGTGATGGAGCTCACAATGCCGCACCATCTCGCATGCTGCGAGCAGACCGAAGAGCAGGAACTTACGGCAAAGATCGCGCATTGCAGCGTCGATTGTGCATCGCTTCAACCGGGCAGTCTCCACATTCCCTGCCCGGCTGAAGCCACGCTGGAACTTTCACCGCATCCCGAACTCACCGCCCTGGCACCTGTGCCTTTCATTCAGCCTCCCATAAGCGCCTGACTTCTCGCCCCGGCGAAGCTGCGCCGGACGATCAGTCATCTGGAAGGTTGAACGAAACACATCCGGGCATCGGTAGCCCGGCTCACACTCCGTTCGCCTCGTTTCGAAGGGAAACGCTCCATGAGCCTCTCTCAGAACGGCACTCGCACCCTGTCGGTTGCCAGTCGCACATCAAATCGCAAATACCTCGACACGCACACGCTTTTCATGGTCGCCTGCTGCGCGGTCCTGGCCGCCGGCACAGGGCTGCTGGTTGTCTCCTCTCCTTCCGGCCTGACCTGGTCGGAAACGCTGGTTCTGGCGACCCCAATAGCCGGCTGCCTGGCTGTGCATGCGGTCATTTACCGCTTCATGGGGACGACCTGTCATTCCTCCCGAAAATCAGGAGCAGACCGATGACCAGACCTTTTCTGATGATCGCCGCACTCGGCGGAGCGCTGTCCCTGGCCACCGCGGCCCAGGCCGGCGAAGACACAACGATCACCGTCTACAAGTCTCCCTGGTGCGGATGCTGCGAGGTCTGGACGGATGCCATGGAAGCGGCCGGTTACAAGGTTGTCATCGAGGACATGGAGGACCTTGCGCCGATCAAGAAACAGGCGGGTATTCCGGACGACATGCAGGCCTGCCACACAGCCGTGACCGGCGGCGCGCACAAATACATCATCGAAGGCCATGTTCCGCTTGAGGCGGTCGAAAAGATGATGACGGAACGGCCGGACATTCGCGGGATCGCGGTGCCCGGCATGCCCCAGGGCTCGCTTGGCATGGGCCACGACCCCGATGCCAAATACACGGTCTTCGCCCTTGGGAGAGGCGCGGACAAAAAACCTCATCCCTACATGAAGATGGGTCAGTAACGATCACATGAACCAGCTTACAAGAAGACACTTTCTTGCCGGATCGGCGAGCCTCGCAGGGCTCGCCGTAACCGGTTGCGTGTCGACCAACACGTCTCCCACCCCGGTTTCCCTGGCGGAGGACCCCGCCTATCTGGCCATGTACCGGGCCATGCCGGAGGAGCGGTTTCCGCTGCCGGCCGTCAACCTGAAGAAAGTGCCGGAGCGGTTTTTCCGCCAGCAGGTCGATTATCCGACATCCGAACGGGTCGGCACGCTGGTGGTCGATACCAGCAACTTCTACCTCTATCTCGTCCAGGAACAGGGCAAGGCCATGCGCTATGGCGTGGGTCTGGGCCGCGCGGGTTTCGAATGGTCCGGGCGCGCCCGCATCGCGCGCAAGGCCGAGTGGCCGAAGTGGACCCCACCCGACGAGATGATCGAACGCGAGCCCGAACTGGAAAAATGGAGCTGGCGCAACGGCGGCATGCCTCCGGGGCTGCAGAACCCGCTCGGCGCCCGTGCACTGTATATTTTCCAGGGCAACAAGGACACGCTCTACCGCGTGCACGGAACGGCCGAGTACTGGACGATCGGAACCGCCGTTTCCAGCGGTTGCGTCCGTCTGATCAACCAGGACATCATAGACCTGCACAGCCGCGTTCCGGCCGGTTCTCCGATTGTCGTGATCTAGGGGCGTATCCGGTCCACCGAGGCCGGACGCCCGTTTTTGCCGAAGCAAGGCGCGCCGACCTGGCCAGCCGGCAGTTGCCAAAAGGGACAGCGCTCCTCATCCAGCAGCCCGGCGGAGGAGGCGCTGCCGGGAAGACCGGTCCTCCCGCGCCCCGGAATACAACTGGCGGTATGCCATTTTTCCGACCATAATCGCTGCGATCAAGACACGTCGAAATAGCATTTCCGGTCTGGCTGCCGCATCAGACACAGCGCCCTTCAGAGGCGGCACCCACCTGTTGGAGGCGATGATGAAACTTCCCCTGATACCTTTCGCCCTTGCTCTTGCCCTGTTGCCCGCCGGCGCCCTGGCACAGGAGACTGCCGACACGATTTACACAGGCGGTCCCATCCTGACGATCAACGGCGCGAGCCCAAGGGCTGAAGCAGTCGCGGTCAGGAACGGCAGGATCCTCTCAGTCGGGACAGTCGACGAAGTGTCGAAACACCGCGGAGACGGAACTCAGGATTTCAACCTTGGAGGCCGCACGATGCTGCCGGGCTTTGTCGACAGCCATGGCCACGTCGTCATGGGCGGACTGCAGGCCCTCTCCGCCAATCTTCTGGCCCCGCCCGACGGTGAGGTCAAGGATATTGCAAGTCTCCAGGAGACGCTGAAAACCTGGGTCGCGGACAACAAGGAGATCGTCGACCAGGTGCAGATCATCGTCGGCTTTGGTTACGACAATGCCCAGTTGGCGGAACTCCGGCACCCGACCAGCACCGATCTCGACGCTGTCTCGAGCGACATTCCGATCATGATTGTCCATCAATCCGGCCATCTGGGCGTCGCCAATTCCAGGGCCCTTGAGATCGCCGGGATCGATGCCTCGACCCAGAACCCCGAAGGAGGTGTCATCCGGCGCAATCCGGACGGGTCCCCCAACGGCGTGCTTGAGGAATACGCCTTCTTCAATGCCCTCGTCCCGATGCTTGCGAAACTCGGCCCGGACGGCCTCAAGGCGTTCGCGGCGGCCGGTGCCGATCTCTGGGCAAGCTACGGATATACGACCTCACAGGAAGGCCGGGCGTCCGGTGCTGTGGTCGAGGCGCTGAAAACGGTCGATGCCGAACAGGGACTTCCCGTCGATGTGGTTGCCTACCCCGACGTCCTCGAAGCCAGGGATTACATCAAGGCCAATGTGTCGCGCAACTATACCGGCCGCGTGCGTGTCGGCGGCTGCAAGCTGACCATCGACGGCTCGCCGCAAGGCTTCACCGCGCTCCGGGACCGGCCCTACTACGACCCGGTCGGCGATTACCCACCCGGTTATTCCGGCTACGCCGCCATCACCATGGAACAGGCCCAGGATGCTGTGAACTGGTGTTATGAAAACGGTATCCAGGTCATCACCCATGCCAATGGCGAAGGTGCATCCGACATGCTGATCGCCGCACTGGGTACGGCACAGGAAAAATACGGCGACCCGGGCAACCGGCCCGTCCTGATCCACGGCCAGTTCCTGCGTGAGGACCAGGTCGACAGCTTCAAGGACCTCGGTGTGTTCCTGTCTCTGTTTCCCATGCACACGTTCTACTGGGGCGACTGGCACCGCGACCACACGGTCGGTCCGGTCAATGCCGACAACATCTCGCCAACAGGATGGGTCCGGCAGCGCGGCATGATGTTCGGCTCGCATCACGACGCCCCGGTCGCCTTTCCCGACAGCATGCGCATCCTGTCGGCAACCGTTACGCGCCGCACCCGGTCCGGAGACATCCTCGGGCCGAGCCAGCGCGTCGATGTCATGACCGCGCTCAAGGCCATGACGATCTGGCCCGCCTGGCAGCAATTCGAGGAAGACCACAAGGGCTCCATCGAGATTGGCAAGATCGCCGACTTCGTCATCCTCTCCGGCGATCCGACCGCGGTTGATCCCGAAACGCTCGCGGACCTGAAGGTAGAGGTCACGATCAAGGACAATAACGTTGTCTACGACGCCGAAACCGACAGGCGACGGGGCGACCTTACCCCGACCATGCCGCCGTTTGGGGACCCTGAATCCGCGCATCGTTTCCTTCATGCGATGCACCACGCTTTCGAGCCCCCAAGGCCCTGAAACGGCTTTCGTGATTCAGCCTTGTCCCCATGAGGTCGGCGGCAATTCCATTTGCTGTCGGCCCTCAAACCCTGCCGCATCTTATCCTCGCGCCCCGACTGCAGGCAAGGCAACGGCATGGATGGCCGGATCAAGTCCGGCAAGGCCGAAGACTGTGGGGTTTCTCCCGGATGAACAGGCGCCTGCTCACTCCGCCGCGAACAGCTTTGCCGTCATCGCAAGGCTGGCGCCGCAGGGCTCCTCCGCCTCGCCGCCTTCCAATTCGGTCCCCCCGTCCGCGGGACGCAGGTTGACGAAGTCGTAGAGTTTTCTGTCCAGCAGATGCGAGGGCCGTGTGTGGCCCAGCGCCCGGGCCATGACGCCGAGGCGGCCCGGGTTTTCCTTTTCCCAGCCCTGCAGCATGCGCTTGACCTCCTCGCGCTGCAGTCCGTCCTGCGAGCCGCAGAGATTGCACGGGATGATCGGGAACTGCATGCTGTTGGAAAACTTCGTGATATCGCTTTCGGCCGCGTAGGCGAGCGGGCGCAGCACCAGGAGATCGCCCTCGTCGTTGATCAGCTTCGGCGGCATCGAAGCCAGGCGTCCGCCATGGAAGAGATTCATGAAGAAGGTTTCGAGAATGTCGTCCCGGTGATGGCCGAGCACGATCGCCTCGCAGCCCTGCTCCCGGGCGACCCGGTAGAGGATCCCGCGGCGCAGGCGCGAGCACAGCGAGCAATAGGTGCGGTGTTCTGGGATCTTGTCGGTAACGATCGAATAGGTGTCCTCACGCACGATGATATGCTCGATGCCGTTTTCCTCGAAAAACTGCGGCAGAACATGCGCAGGGAAACCCGGCTGGGCCTGGTCGAGATTGCAGGCGACCAGATCGACCGGCAGCAGGCCGCGCCATTTCAATTCGATCAGGACGGCAAGCAGCGTGTAGCTGTCCTTGCCGCCGGACAGGCACACCAGCCATTTCGGCTTGTTGTCCCGGGACGCGCCTTCAGGAAGCATGCCGAAGTCGCCGATCGCCTCGCGCGCCTGCCTCAGAAGCCGCTTGCGCAGCTTCTTGAACTCGACGCTGGACGGCGCCTTGCGCAGAAGCGCGGGCACATCAATGTCGGTGCTGTCGGCGATATCGTTCATGTCTGTGGCCCTGGAGCTCAAGTGGCGGTTTCCGGTGACATAGCGGATCGGCGCGGCAGCGGAAAGGGAAAAGCTCCGGTTTTCAAGGCAAGGAAGCACAGTGGTGCAAGGGCATGAACTTTGGCAAAGTCGTACCCCGCCGCGAACACCCGGGAGACCCGCAACGTGAAAGCGCAATATGTTGAACTCGTCGATGCGGTTGCGACCCTTGGCAGCCTGGCCGCCGCGGCCAAGGCCCTGGACAGGTCGCAGCCGGCCATCACCAAGGCGCTCAAGAAGATCGAGGGCGAACTCGGGATCGTCCTGTTCCATCGCGTCCCGAGCGGCGTCGTACCGACGCTCGAGGGCCAGAAGGTCATCGACAGATGCCGGCGGATACAGACGGATCTCCAGAAACTGACCGAAGACATCGCCCAAAGCCGCGGCGACTATGTCGGCTCGATTTCCGTGGTGGTGTCGCCGCTGGCCGCGCTGAAGATCGTTCCCGCGGTGACGCGGCGGTTCCAGAGCCGGTTTCCGGGCATAGAACTCAACATCACCGGCGGCCACGCGCCGAAGGCCTTCCATTCCCTGCGCTCCGGCGAAGCCGATTTTGTCATCGGCCCGGCCCCCGACGGCCTGCCGAAAGCGGGCTTGCATGCGGAACATCTTCTGACAACTTCGGTCACGTTTCTCGCGGGAGAACACTCGCCGATGAAGGAACTGTGCGAACCTCTGGATCTCCTGCAGGCAAGATGGGCGGTGATCGGGCCGCGCAGCCGGCGACCTCTTTACCAGGACTATTTCAAAAGCCGCGGCCTGATAGGACCCGAGCCTGTCATTCGCTCCGACTCCATCCTGAGCATCCTGTCTGTGCTGGAGCGCTCGGATGTCATCTGCTCCTTTCCCTCCCTGATCGTCGACGACGTCCGGCAGCGCTGGGCGGTTGCGGCCCTGCCGGTGGACCTGAGCGACCTGACGGTCGACATCGCCCTCACCTGGACGAAGGAAAGACTGCTCACGCCGGCGGCCCTCGCCTTTGCCGACATTATCCGGGAGGAAGGCCGCAGCCACGCCCCGAAGACATAACCTGAGGTTATATCCATGAGATCAGGATAATTGAGGGCTATACGACGAAAGTGGTACCGTTCTTTCAAACGAGCCGGAAACCGGCTGTTTGGGAGGACACTCGCTTGAATATCCTGTTCGTCATGTACGACCAGCTGCGCTTCGATTATCTGAGCTGCGCAGGCCACCCCCATCTGGAAACCCCGAATTTCGACCGGGTGGCCGCCCGGGGTGTTCGCTTCACCAACGCCTATGTGCAGTCGCCGGTCTGCGGTGCCAGCCGGATGAGCTTTTATACCGGCCGGTATGTCTCCTCCCACGGTGCCCAGTGGAACGGCTTTCCCCTGCGGGTCGGCGAACACACGCTCGGCGATCACCTGCGCAAGGCGGGCATGGATTGCTGGCTGATCGGCAAGACCCACATGAAGGTCGACGCCGAGGGCATGGCCCGGCTCGGCCTTGCGCCCGACAGCGTCATCGGCGCCCGCCAGGCGGAATGCGGCTTCGACGTTTGGATCCGCGACGACGGTCTGTGGGGTGAAGGACCCGACGGCTTCTACGACGAAAAACGATCCCCTTATAACGAATATCTGAAATCGCGCGGTTACGAAGGCCAGAACCCCTGGGCCGACTTTGCCAATGCCGGGATCGATGCGGGCGAGAAGGCGTCCGGCTGGATGTTCGACAATGCCGACAAGCCGGCCAATATCCGCGAAGAGGACAGCGAGACCCCCTGGCTGACCTCCCGCACCATCGAGTTCATCGACCAGGCAAAAGCCCCCTGGTGCGCCCATGTCAGCTATATCAAGCCGCACTGGCCCTATATCGTTCCTGCGCCCTATCACGAAATGTACGGTCCGAACCACGTTCCGGCGGCAATGCGCTCCGAGAAGGAACGCGAGGATCCGCATCCGGTCTACGGCGCCTTCATGGGCAACAAGATCGCCGCCGCCTTCCAAAACGACGAGGTCCGCCGCAAGGTCATCCCGGCCTATATGGGCCTGATCAAGCAGTGCGACGACCAGCTTGGCCGCCTGCTGGACTACCTTGAGGAAACGGGGCGCCTGGACGACACCATGATCGTTCTGACCTCGGACCATGGCGATTATCTGGGCGACCACTGGCTCGGCGAGAAGGACCTGTTCCACGAACCGTCGGTCAAGATCCCGATGATCATCTGCGATCCGCGCCCCGAGGCCGACGCGACGCGAGGCACGGTGTGCGATGCCCTCGTTGAATCGATCGACCTCGCCCCGACCTTTGTCGAGGCGGCCGGCGGCACCATTCCCGATCACATCCTGGAAGGCCGCAGCCTGTCGCCATGGCTGCGCGGCGAAACACCGGACTGGCGTGAAATAGTCATCAGCGAATACGACTATTCGGTCACGCCCATGCGCGCGTCTCTCGGGGTCAGCTCCAGGGACGCGCGACTCTTCATGGTGTTTGACGGCCGCTACAAGCTGATCCATGCGGAGGGCGGCTTCCGGCCGATGCTGTTCGATCTGGCCACCGACCCGGACGAATTTGACGACCTCGCGCGCTGGGACACGCACGGTGCGGAGATCGAGCGCCTTTACCAGCACCTGGCCCGGTGGGGCCGGCGCATGGCCCAGCGGGTCACACGTTCGGAAGCCGACATCGAAGCCATGCGCGGGCGGTCCGCCCGGCGCGGCATCCTGCCCTTTCTCAAGGACGGCTCGGAGGTTCCCGAGGAGCTGACCCAGGCCTATCGCGGCCCGGTCGGCCAGGACCACACGGCAAGTTCCGGAAAGGAGGGTGCGTGAGATGAACACCGCTCCCGACCAAGCCGCCCCCGAACAATCCGCGCCGGTAGTTCCCAGGGCGGACAAGCAGGTCGCCGACCTTCTGGCGGTGCTGTTTGTCGGCATCATCCTGATCTATGCGGCCTCCGGCCCGATCACGGATTTTGTCCGCTGGTTCATCGAAACAAGCACGCAGGGCTTTGACGAACTGTCGCGCAGGGATCAGCGCGCCCTGTTGCGCGAACACTGGCTGGGTTCCGGCTACCGCTCCTTCGAGCGGGCCTTCCTCCTGCCGACGGGACTGATCATCGGCCTTCCGATCGTTTTTTCCTTTGCCATCTCGCTGCTGACCCTGCACCGGGGATCCGCCGGGCGCATCGCCAACTGGTGCCTGACCCTCCTGTCGATGGTGGCCTTCGTCTCCTGGATGATCAAGATCTTCGCCACCGACGGCGGCGCCCTGCCCTCCGCCAGCCCGATCGACTTCGTCATGTTTCCGATCGCCACCGCGATCACGCTCTATCTGACCTGGCGCATGTTCGGCGGTTTCATCGTGGCCTTCTGCCTGTTCTGGGTGGTCTATTTCTTCGTCCGCGGCTACCTGCCGGACTGGACGGGCATTCTGGCCGGTTCGGAGTCCACCTTCTCCCAGAGCCTGCGCGCCATGGTGCTGAACTTCTGGGCGCAGACCGGCGGTCAGTTCGGACAGCCGCTGCAGGTGGTTTCCGGCAGTGTCCTGATCTTCATCGTCTTCGGCGCGGTCATGATGGCCTCGGGCGCGGGCGACCTGCTCATGAAGATCGCCAACCGGCTGACCGGCGGAATGGTCGGCGGGGCGGCCCATGCCGCCGTCGCCTCCTCCGCGCTTTTCGGAACCCTGTCCGGCGCCGCCATCTCGAATGTCGTCTCGACCGGTGTCATGACCATCCCCGTGATCAAGAAATCGGGTTTCAAGCCGGCCTTTGCCGGGGCGGTCGAGGCCGCCGCCTCCACGGGCGGGCAGATCATGCCCCCCGTCATGGGTGTCGTCGCCTTTTTCGTGGCTGGCCAGATCGGTCTCGAATACCGCTACATCGTCGTCGCCGCCATCCTGCCGGCGATCATGTATTACTTCGCCACCTTCCTGACGGTCTATTTCGAGGCGCGCCGTCACGGCATCGGCGCGCTTCCCGCGGACCAGCGCCCGCCGCTCAACCGCCGGGAATGGCTTCAATGCCTGGTTTTCGTGGTGCCGCTCGGTGTGCTCACCTGGTTCCTGTTCAGCCAGCCGTCGGTTCCGAAAGCCGGTTTCTACGGCTTCGTCGCGGCGGTCTGTTCCGCGCTCGTCCTGTTCCGGGATTTCCGGTCCCGGGACCGCATCTGGCGCGCCTTTGTCAATGCCGGCCGCATGGCCGCCTCCATCGTTGTCATCGTGACCGCCATCGGCCTGATCGTCGGACTGATCCAGGTGTCCGGTTTCGCCGGCCGGCTGGCGCTGCTCTTGACCCAGCTGGCCAGCGGACCGCTGCCGCTGGTGCTGATCGTGGTTGCCTTCGGCGCCATTGTCCTGGGTATGGGCCTGCCGCCCGGCGCGACCTACTTCATCATCGTCATCGCCCTGTCCTCGGGCATTGACGCTGTCGGCATCCCCGAACTCACGCTGCATCTGTTCGTGGTGTTCTTCGCCGTCATGTCAACGGTCACGCCACCGGTCGCGCTCGCCGCCTTCGCCGCCGCGCCCATCGCGGGTGCCAATCCGATCCGGACGGGCTTCGAGGCGGCGCGGATCGGCTTCGCGGGCTTCCTGATCCCGTTCATCTTCGTCTATCACCCGGCCGTGCTCTACAAGCTTCAGGTGCTGTTCGAATGGTTCGGAGGATCCGCGCCGGACAGCACCGCCATGGTGGACATTACGACCGTCACCTGGGCGCAATTTGGCTGGATCGTCGTCGCCTACGCCGTGGCCATGTGGTCGATCGCATCCGCGCTCGCCGGTTTCGACCGCGGCCGGATGCCCTTGTGGGAACGCGGCCTTCGCGTCGCCCTCGGCCTTCTGGTTCTGGTTCCGGACATGGCCTATGCCGCCCCCGCCCTCGCCCTGACCCTTGCCGCAATCGCCGGCCACGCAGTTCTGCGCCGCCGCCCAGAAACGGCAGCACACCCGCACATGCAATGAAACTTGGGAGGAAGACATGAAACGACTTGCACTTACGGCCCTGGCCGGCCTGGTTCTCGCCGGAACCGCCAGCGCCCAGGACACCACGCTCAAGATGCAGACGATCGAGCCGAGTCTCGGCCAGGCGATCACCATGGCGACCTTCGCCAATATCGTCACCGACAAGCTCGATGATGTCGCCATCGAGGTCGCCGGCGGCGGCGCCGCGACGCTGCACCAGATCGAGACCGCACGCGGCAATCTCGACATGTACATGATCTCGCCGACCATCCACATCCTGATGAGCAAGGGTGCGGCCATGTACAAGAACGAGCCGGAGGCTCCGGAACTCGCCAAGAACGCCCAGGTCCTGATGTGGTTCCCCTACGGCCAGTATCACTTCGCCGTACGCGGCGACAGCGATATTACCGTGCTCGATGATATCGAGGGCGCCACGGTGTTTCTCGGGCCACAGGGCGGCGGCGCCTACAACGCCGCCAAGGGCTGGGTCGAGGCCACGACCGGCCTCGTCGCCGGCGAGGACTACGATGCCATCAAGGCCAACTGGGCAACCGGTTTCCAGTCCTTCCTGGACGGAAAGGTCGAAATGTATGTCAATGGCTGCATCGATCCGTGCCAGCAGTTCATCCAGTTCACGGAAACCGAAAAACTGCGCTTCATCGGCCCGGAGGAACATGAGGGCGAAGAGGTCGACAAGTTTCTCGGCAAGTTCCGGAAACGTGCGGAAATCCCGGCAGGCCTTTATGAAAACCAGGTGAATGACGGCCCGGTCATGTCGAACGACACCGCAGTCGGCATCGGTGTCCGCGCGGATCTCGACGAAGAGCTCGTCTACAGGATCACGAAGGCCTTCTGGGAAAACCTCGACAGCATCACCACGGACGCGCCCTGGGCCAGGGCCCTGTCGCCGGAATACGCCGCCCAGCAGCTCGGGACGGCGCAATTCCATCCCGGCGCGGCGCGCTACTACAAGGAAATCGGCGTTCAATAAGCTGCAGGCGCCCGGGAGCTTTGCGCAAGTCCCGGGCGCTCAGCCCCGGCTCGGCCAGCCCCGGTCCTGCTCCGGGGACAAGTTGCACCTGTCAATTTTCCGCCAAAACGTTGTAGTCTGATGGATCTTCGCCGGGGGGCGTCAAGGATTTCAGACAGTTTTCGAGGAGGGTTTGACGTGACCGTGACACTCGACATCCAGCAGCCCCAGCCGTTCGACCTGGTCGGTTCAAAGATCCTGATCGCCGGAAATGCCGCGGCCTTTGAGGGAACCCTCAGCATCCGTGTCTCCGAGGGCCATGACGAATATGCCTCGTTTACCCAGGTCGGCGCGTTTGGCCTGCGGCAATTCCAGGGCTTTATCGACATTCCCGACACCAACAGTTTCGAACTCAACCGCCTGTTCCTCACGCTGGCCGACGACACCGGCAACGAGAACGGCCCGTCGGTGGTGATCCCGATCCTGTTCGGCCCCCGGATCCTGTCGGGCTATCGCGGCTGGCAGCCCTATACGGTCAAGCCCGGCGACACCCTGACCCAGATTGCTCAGCAGCATTACGGCACGTCCATCTACCAGCCGATTTTCGAGGCGAACCAGCACATCCTGAGCAATCCGAACGTCATTTTTCCCGGCCAGGTGCTGAGGATCCCGCGCAACGACATCTGAGCTGCACCGAATGCTGGCCATGTCGGGCAGAAGCGGAATTTTGTGTCAGCGATCACACAACCTGTAAGATGCATCCGCTAGGTTTCACCCGTCAGATCACGAGATCGTAGCGAGGTGGTTCCAATGAGCAATCTGAATTCGGGTGATGTTGCTTTTTCGAGCCGTGCCAAATTGCACGACGCCCGGCGCATCACGGTAACCGTCTGGAACGGTGCGCCTTCCGCGGCAGGAATGGCAAACATATGCGAACTGACGCCTGTTGCCCTGGTCGCGCCGCACGAGCCTGTTCGCCACAGGAACGGGTAACGAGGTTGTTTGTCGGCCATTGTGCCAGTGGCGGCAAAAGACATGTCGCCGGGACACTGGCCCTGAATCACGGAAGCAGGAGGGAATTTCTCCCTCCTGCTTCCAATTGTTTATCCGCCTTCTCCTACCACGGCTGGTTGGCCGGGCCGACGGTGAATTCGTTGACCGTGGTGTCTTCGGGCAGGTTCACTGCGAATTCGACAACGGACGCGATCCGGTCCGCCGAAATGCCGTACTGGTCATAGAGGGCCTTGAAGGCCTCGGCGCTGCCCTCGTCACTGATGGTGTTGAGGAGTTCGGTGTTGATCGCCGCCGGATAGATCGTCGCGGTGCGGATATTGGTGCCCTCCATGGCCGATTCCATCCGCAGGACCTCCATGAAGGAGCGCACGAACCACTTGGTGCCGCAATAGACGCCGCCGCCCGGATAGGCCTTCAGACCGGCGACCGAAGAGGTCGCGATGACGTGACCCGACTTCTGTTCCATGAAAGTCGGCATGACCGCGGCAACTCCGTTCAGGACACCCTTCACATTGACGTCCACCATCTGCTCCCATTCATCGGTCTTGAGCGCAGAGACCGGCGACGACGGCATCAGGCCGGCATTCAGGAAGATCACGTCCAGTTTGCCGAACGTGTCCTTGGCGAGCTTGACGATGGCCTCGTTTTCCGCCGGAACCGTGACGTCCAGTGACTGGTAGATGGCGTCGCCACCTGCCGCCTTGATCTCCTCGGCGATCTTTTCAAGCTTTTCGGTGCGGCGCGCGCCAAGCACGATCTTCGCACCCCGGCTGGCCAGCAGTTTCGCCGTTGCTTCGCCGATGCCGCTGGAGGCGCCGGTGATGATGATGACTTTGCCTTCGATGTTGTTGCTCATGATGGTCTCCGTTTCCTTGGAATTTGCGCAACCGGTCAAGCCCCTTTTTCCGGAGGCGTGTTGCCGTTGGCGCTGTTGTCTCGTTGTGTCAGTCGGCCGCTTCGATGCGGATCGGCACCGGCGCGTCCTTGATCAGCGCATCCAGTGGACCGTCGAATTCCCCCAGCCGGACCAGGCCGCGGGACGACTGGAACGGCTTGTAGAAGATCGCAAGGTTGCCCCAGGGCGCGTAAAGCGTGATGTCACCGGTTTTCGGGGCGTAGCTTGCCGGCGATCCCGTGGTGTTAAGCTCGCGCGGAAGATCCGCAACCTTCTCGATCCCGTGGTAGTCGGTCAGGGTCAGGTCCAGCGGCAACATTGAGGCGAAGTCCCGGCCTGCGGGCGTGTCGTCAAGCGTGGCGGCGAGCACTTTGTCTCCGGCAATCACCTGGATCCTGGTCATGACAGTCTCTTGTTGGGTTTCCGTTGCACCACCGGCGGCAGCCGGGCCGAGAAAGGCAAGCGCGAATAGGAGCGCAACGCATTTCGGTTTCAGCCTGCACATGTCGAGCTCCCTTGTTCGGTCCTCCCAAATCTAATCCTTTCTGCAAAAAGGATTAGTCCCCCCAGGACACTGGCACTCATGAGAGGTGCTCATGAATGCAACCTTGCTCCTGGACCCGTCTCGGAACGGACACCTTCCACTTTGCATCCGGCCCTCCATGTTCATGAGCCGGTCTCATGAGTGGATGCGATATTTCCGGCATTATCCGGAAGCCGGTTCTCCTTACGTTACGGGCACAGGCCAGACGGCCACATCCCCATCAACGGAGATCCCCTGAAATGAAACCTGTCCTCATCGCACTCACGGTCGCTCTGCTCGCCGCCCCGCCGGCTTTCGCACAATCCATGGAAATCACCCGCGCCGAGGATCTCGGCGGACAGATCGGCAGCGCCGACTACTTCAGCGGCACGGCCTATGTCGCCCCGGTCTTTCCTCCGGTCATGCACGACGTCAGCGCCGGTCACGTCACCTTCCTGCCCGGCGCCCGCTCCGCGTGGCACACGCATCCGGCGGGCCAGATGCTGGTGGTGACCTCCGGCACCGGCTGGGTCCAGGAACGCGGCCAGGAAAGACAGGTCATTCAGGCCGGCGACGTGGTCTGGTGTCCGCCGGACGTCGAGCACTGGCACGGCGCCACCAACACGACCTCCGTGTCGCACTACGCCATCCAGGCCACCGTCAACGGCTCCGCCGTTTCCTGGGGCGAGAAGGTGACGGATGCAGATTATGCACAATAGGACCCTTCATTTTCTGCGCGCCCTTGTCCTGGCCGCCCTCCTTCCGGTTTCGGCGCAGGCCGCCGAAACCGTTCTGCCCGGCCTCGACTATCCTTGGGATATCGAGGCGCATGAAGGCCGTATCTACATCACGGAGAAGGCCGGGACTCTGGGGATTCTGGACGAAAAAGGCTTCTCCCGGATGCAGGTGGAAACCAGCGAGCCGGTCCTGAACGACCGCGGCGGCGGCCTTCTGGGACTGGCGCTGCGGCCGGATTTCGGCGACAGCGGGCGCGTTGTCCTCTACCAGCATTTCGGCACGCCCGAAAACCGCAGGAACCGGGTGATCGAGGCCGAACGGGCCGAGGGTGGCTGGCGCGAGACCAGGGTCCTGGTCGACGATATTCCGGGGCATCCCCTTTATAACGGCGGCCGCGTCGCCTTTGGTCCTGACGGCATGCTCTACATAACCACCGGCTGGACGGAAAACCGGGAACGGCCACAGGACCTCTCCAGCCTGGCGGGCAAGATCCTGCGGGTCACGCCCGACGGTGCGATCCCCGAGGACAATCCCTTTCCGGGGTCTGCCGTCTGGTCCCTCGGGCACCGCAACCCGCAAGGCCTGGCCTGGGACGACACGGGTCAGCTTTATGCTGCAGAACACGGCCAGTCCGGACACGACGAGGTCAACCGGATCGAGCCTGGCGGCAATTACGGCTGGCCGCTGATCCAGGGGGATGAAACCGCCGACGGCATGACGGCGCCGCTGGCCCATTCGGGCGGCAGCACCTGGGCGCCGTCGGGCCTGGCGTTCGACGGGGACAGGTTGCTTCTCGCCGGATTGCGTGCCGGCGGTGTTCTCGAGATCGGAACCGATGGAACCGTTTCGGAAGCCTTTGCCGTCGGAGAGCGGATCCGGGACGTTCTTGTCACCGGCGATACGGTTCTGGCGATCACCACCAACCGCTCGCCCCGCCATGACGGCGCGTCCCCAGACAGGTTGATCCGTCTGACGCCATAGATCAACGGACGTTCAATCGGGAGCGATTTCACGTCCGTTGATTGATCTGAAAGTGATGGGGCCTCATGTGTGCATTCAAGGGAACGCACGATGTCCCAGCTGCATAATCGTTAGACTTCATGAGCCTGAGACATATATCGTGAGGGAGACCTTGAATGATCCTGGATGACGAGATCAGGGCCTCCCTCATGCTCCGAGAAAACATCAACGACCTCATCGCCCTCGCCGCCGTCGCCGAAGAGCGCAGCTTCACGCGTGCGGCGGCCCGGCTGAACATCTCCCAGTCAGCGCTCAGCCACACGATCAAGGGGCTTGAACAGCGCCTTGGCCTGCGGCTTCTGACAAGGACGACCCGCTCCGTCGCGCCGACCCTTGAGGGGGAAGACCTGCTTGCCACGCTCAATCCCTGTTTCGAGAAGATCGAGGCCCGGCTTCAGGCCCTCAACGATTCCCGTGACCAGCCGACGGGAACCGTCCGGATCGTGGCGGTGGAATACGCGATCGAATCGCTGCTCTGGCCGAAGCTCTCGCCTGTGCTCAAGGAACACCCGTCGGTCAATGTCGAGTTCGTCATGGACTATGGCTATACGGATCTTGCCGAGGCCCAGTGCGACGCCGGTGTCCGCTACGGCGACCAGGTAAGCGAGGGCATGATCACCATGCGGATCGGCCCGGAAGAACGGATGATCTGCGTCGGCGCGCCGGAATATTTCGAAGCCGCAGGCGCTCCGGAGACGCCGCAGGACCTGTCCGAACATCGCTGTATCAATTTGCGGCTGTCAACGCATGGCGCGCTCTATGCCTGGGAGTTCGAGGACAGCGACGGCAACGAGATCCGCGTCAAGGTTCAGGGGCAGGCCTGTTTCAACACGATCAACCCGGTTCTTCGCGCCGCCAGGGACGGCCACGGACTGGCACTGGTCCCGGAGCGACTGGCGCAGGACGATCTCGATGCGGGCACATTGCGGACCTGCCTCGATGAATACTGCCCCTCCTTTCCGGGCTTTCATCTCTACTACACCAGCCGCCAGCGCCCCTCGTCCGCGTTCCAGGTGGTTCTGGACGCCTTGCGCGAGCGTGGCTGAGCATTCATGAGAACTGATCATGAATGGGTTGAGCAACGCGGCTATTAAGCTTTGGGCGCAAGCCTCCAATTGTGTCGGTAGTATTTGCCTTCAGACCAGGAGACCGGAAATGAAGACGCTTGTTGCCGCCACCACCCTCGCCCTCCTCTCGACGGCCGCCGCCGCTCAAGATCTCTCCGCAACGCTTCCGGAGGCGGTCGGGCGTGTCGCGCCGGCACTTAAAGCCTATTCCAGGGACGACCTGTTCGGATCCGTCTGGGCCGGAAGCGAATTGTCCGGGCGGGACCGGGCTCTTGTGACATTCGCGGCCCTGATGACCCGTCATGAAACCGGGGCACTCGGAGCCCATGCCGAGCTTGCGCTTCAGGCAGGCCTCACGCCTGCGGAGATATCCGAAACCATCACCCATCTTGCCTTCTACACCGGCTGGGGCAACGCCACCGCGGCAGCGGAAGCAACCGCCCCCGTCTTCGAAGCGCACGGTGTATCCCCTGAGGACCTGCCTTCGGCCGACCCGGAGCTTCTTCCCCTGAACGAGGAAGCAGAGGCGGCCCGCGAAGCCTTCGTGAGCGGCACCTATGGAGACGTGAGCCGGGGTGTCGTCGACACCACCCGCGAACTGCTCTTTCTTGACCTGTGGCTGCGCCCCGGCCTGGCGCCCCGGGACCGCAGTCTCATCACGGTGGCGGCCCTGATCGCGGCGGGCCAGCCCGAGCAGATGACGTTTCACCTGAACAAGGCCATGGACAATGGCCTCAGCCGGGAGGAAGCCGGCGCGATGCTGTCCCTCCTGGCCTTTTACGCCGGATGGCCGCGCGTGTTCTCTGCTTTGCCGGTCGCCAAGGACGTGTTCGAGAAACGCGGCCAGTAACCATCCATCCGGCGGACGTTTGGCCCGCCGACCAGCTATCGGGATCAAGGCATGAAAATCGGTATTTTGGGATCCGGTCTCATGGGAAGCAGGCTCGGACGGCTCTGGGCCCACTGCGGACACGAGGTGACCTTTTCCTATTCCCGCAACCCCGCCAAGCTCGAAAAGCTCGCCAGGGATGCCGGCGCGAAGCATGGTTCGGTTGCCGACGCCGTCCGAAACGCGGACGCGTTGCTGCTGGCCGTCCACTGGTCGCGCATCGACGATGTGCTGGACCAGGCCGGCGATCTCGCCGGGGTGGTCATTCTCAATTGCTGCGTCCCGCTGGACCTCAGCAACACCAATCTCGTTGTCGGCACGACCACGTCCGGGGCCGAGCAACTGGCGGCAAGGCGCCCCGAGGCCCGGTGGGTTGCCTGCTTCAACACGATCCCGTCGGAAGCCTTCTTCCCGGTCCATGCCAGAATGGGCGACGCGCCTGCACCGCAAGTGCTGACCTATGGCAATGACGAAGGCGCGAAATCAGCCGCCAGGGAGCTCATCACCGCGATCGGGTTCGAGCCGCTGGAAGCCGGGCCGCTGCGCACGGCGCGGTTCGTCGAGCCCTTCGCCATGGTGACCGCCGAACTGGCCTACAACCAGCCGGGCGGGGCTGCGCTGACCTACCGATTTGAAAAACTGCACGAGTGACTGCCGGTCGCTCGTCAAGAAAGGGAGATTGTCATGAAGATCATTCGTTCCGGAACGGCGCCGTCCGGCAAGGGGCCGGAGGACTGGTTCACCGGCACGGTGCGCATCGACCCGCTGTTTCAGGCGGAAGACCCCGGCCGTACGAGCGGCGCTCATGTGACTTTCGAACCCGGTGCAAGGACGGCATGGCACACCCATCCGGCCGGTCAGACGCTGATCGTCACGTTCGGCCGCGGACGCGTCCAGCGTGAAGGCGGACCCGTCGAGGAGATCTCGCAAGGCGATATCGTCTGGTTCCCGGCGGGTGAAAAACACTGGCATGGCGCCTCGCCGGACACGGTCATGAGCCATATAGCCATTCAGGAAAGCATCGACGGCTCACCGGTCACCTGGTTGGAGAAGGTGTCGGACGAGGATTACGAAGGCTGACATTTTGATCGCGGATCAGGACACGCTCACCTCGCCGTCCCGACCTCAAAAAGAAAGGGCCCGCCGAGTGGCGGGCCCTTCCCTTCAAACCGTATTCGTCGCGGATTAGCGCGAATAGAATTCGATGACCAGGTTCGGTTCCATCTGCACCGGGTAGGGTACATCGGAGAAACCCGGGATGCGGCTGTAGGTGGCCGTCATCTTGTTGTGGTCGGCATCGACATAGTCCGGCACGTCGCGTTCTGCGGACTGGACAGCTTCCAGAACCAGGGCGAGCTGCTTGGACTTCTCGCGAACTTCGATCACGTCACCCGGACGCAACTGGTAGCTCGGGATGTTGACGCGCTTGCCGTTGACCTTGATGTGGCCGTGGTTGATGAACTGGCGGGCCGCAAACACGGTCGGAACGAACTTGGCGCGGTAGACAACCGCGTCCAGGCGACGCTCCAGCAGGCCGATCAGGTTTTCCGAGGTATCACCCTTCTGGCGGGACGCTTCGGCATAGACCTTGCGGAACTGCTTTTCGGAAATGTTGCCGTAGTAGCCTTTCAGCTTCTGCTTTGCGCGGAGCTGAACACCGAAGTCGGACAGCTTGCCCTTGCGGCGCTGGCCGTGCTGACCCGGGCCGTATTCACGCTTGTTGGCCGGGCTCTTCGGACGACCCCAGATGTTTTCACCCATCCGGCGATCGAGTTTGTACTTAACGCTATGGCGCTTCGACATATCGCGGTTTCCTTTGAATTCGCGTTGTTTTTTAAAAGGAAACGCGCCCTCCTTTATCGTCACAACCCGTTTTCACGGAAAGATCGGATCGACAGGGATCCAGCTAGACGGCGCCGGCCGGATGCCCACGGGTGCGTAGATCCGGGAGGCCTTTGCCCACCGGACCGCGCGGATGTACAGGCAGGGCCGGAGATTGTCAATGCCGGCACCGGATTGTTCGCCGGAAACCGCACAATTTTGCCGATTTTGTCGGACAACCCGGCGTTCTTAACGGATAAATCGGAATTTGACGTCATAATTGATGACGTAACGTACACAAAATGCGGAAAACAATGCATACATTTAGGAAATGTTAATTGCAGCTTTTCACTATGCAATCGCCGATACAACCTAGAGAAAAGTATCAGTACGGCAGCACCGTTGGGACCCATCACACATTTGGAAGTCAAGTCGCCGGACCCTGGCAATAGGATCGAGCATGTCAGCGAATAGTCAATCAGCCCTGCAGACCGACCCGGACAGCTCCGGTTTGCTCTGTCGTGCGCCGAAAGACGTCCTTGCAGCCCTCGACTATGCGCTCCAGCCGGTGGTCGACATCGGCACCGGTGTCGTCTACGGCTACGAGGCGCAGATCCGCAATTGCGACCTGGCCGGCGCCCCGACCGTGGATGACCTGATCGATGACGCCCATGCGGGCGGATACCTGCCGCAGCTGGAGGCACGCCTTGTCGCCAAGGCGCTGAAACGGTTCGCGAGCCTGAAGATCGCCCAGGGCACCAAACTCTATTTCAAGCTGGACGGCCGCGACCTCGGGCTGGAGGACGATCCGCGCATGCGTCTTGCGGACCTGGTGAGCGAAGCGGGCCTGCAGATCAATCAGGTATGCCTCGAATTCTCGGAACGGCACCAGCAGACCTTCACCGATGTCACGCACCATGCCGTCAACGACCTGCGCCAGATCGGCTTCCTGATCGCCCTTGACGATTTCGGTCGAGGCTCGTCGGAATTGCGGCTTCTGCACGACATGTCGCCCGACTACGTCAAGATCGACCGGTTCTTCCTGAACGGCATCGACACCGACGCCAGGCGCAAGCTGTTTGTGACCACCGTCGCCAACCTCGCCCACGTCCTGGGTGCGAGGGTCATTGCCGAGGGGGTCGAAACGGAACAGGAATTCAAGGCTTGCCGCGAGGCCGGCTGCGACCTGATCCAGGGTTATTTCGTCGCCAAACCCTTCCAGGAGGCCTCCGGGGCCAAGCTGTTCTACGATCACGTGCGCGCACCGGGTCTGGGCAGGAAACGCCGCGAGGAACAGGACAGGATCCGCAACGAACTGATCAAGCTGCCGACGATCAAGTTCGACGCCTCCATGAACCAGCTGCTCGACATGGTGGTCCACAACCAGGACGCCAGCGTTGTCCCGGTTCTGGACGACAATAACGAACCGCGCGGCCTGATCCACGAGCGCGACCTGAAAGCCTATCTCTATGCCGGCGGACCGGATGACGAGGACGCCAAGGCGGCGCTCGACTTCCCGCTGCGCTCCTTCGTGCGCGCCTGCCCGATCGCCGACATCGATTCGAACGCCGACATGCTGCTGGTGACCTTTGCCTCCTCGATCAATTCGGACGGCATCATCATCACGGAGAATTTCCGCTATGCGGGGTTCCTCTCGGCAACGTCGCTGCTGAAGATCATCCACGAGAAGCGCCTGCAGGAAGCCCAGGACCAGAATCCTCTGACACGGCTGCCCGGCAACGGCGCCATCGCGCGTTTCATCGCCGAATCGGCACGCAAAGGTGCCCATGACCGGCACCTGTGTTACCTCGATTTCGACAATTTCAAGCCGTTCAACGATACCTATGGCTACCGCCAGGGCGACCGGGCGATCATCCTGTTCGGCGAATTGCTGCAGCGTCACATTTCGGGATCAGGCACGTTTCACGGCCATATCGGCGGAGACGACTTCTTCGTCGGCTTCCAGAACACCGACCAGACCGATGTCGCCGCGCGCATGCTTGCCTTGAAACGTGCCTTCCGGCTCGATGTGGAGAGCTTCTACGAACCCGATCACCGGGAGCGCGGCTACATCGAGGCCCAGGACCGGTTCGGCACCACGCGGCAGTTCCCGCTGCTGCAATGTTCGATTTCGATTCTCAGCCTGCCCAAGGGAACGACGCTGCATCCCGACGCGCTGAACCACGAGATCATGGAACTGAAACGCGCCGCCAAACGCTCCGACGACGGCCTCGCGGTGAAGTGCCTGGCGGCCTGAGCACTTTCGAGCATTTCCAACGCCTTCAGGGATGCTCCTGCCCCCAACGATACCGGTCGTTAATTTGTCACTACAGCCTGGAACAGCCTAACATTCAGCGTCATCCTGAGGAGGACCGTCAGGTCCGTCTCGAAGGACGGGTCACTTGGTCCTGAACTCGCAGCAGACCCTTCGAAACGGGCCTTTGCCCCCTCCTCAGTGTCTGGCCCGAAAGTGATGGCCGGGGCGACTGTTTCACTCACATTTGTCATTCCCGCGAAAGCGGGAAATCAGGACTCCGTGAGGTTGGATCCGAATTTATAGCGGATTCATGAGGTTACTGGGTCCCCGCTTTCGCGGGGATGAGAACCGGGAAGCGACGGGTTCGTGCCAGGAACGATGAAAACTGCGTCCTAGGGTCAGGACTCATTAATTTGAACGAAATGGCGTAACAAACGGCGACGAGCTGCAAGGAAAAGCGCGAAAAGCGGGCTTCCTGCCCGGTTGAGCGGTTTGACGCAGCAGATCAATGCCGTTTTTGCGTCCCTCCGGGATAGGGTGAATTTGCCCGGCAACGTCGTTGCAAATCATTGGAAACCGGACGGTTTCCTTCAGCTTTGCGCCTCGTATCCGAACAAATTCATCCCTACCATTTCACTCAATTTAATGGGTCCTGACCCTAGATCACTTTCGAGCCAGTCTCTCAATATGACGCCGTGGGTGGGCGTTTCCGAAGAATTCCCAACCTTCAATCCAGCACCAGTCCGAACCCGGCCAGCAGCCGCACCAGTGCCGGATCTTGCGGGTTGGACGTGAACTCGGCCCGGTCCGGCGGGTGGTCCGACGGAACAGTGACAGCCTTGTCGCCAAGGACCCGCACCAATTGCCGGGCGATCGCCTCCGCCGGGTCGAGCCAGTCGACCGGCCAGGGCGCGATCTTGCGGAACCGGTTGGCCAGGAATGGATAATGGGTGCAGGCCAGGACGACAATGTCGGTCCGCCGGCCCTCCCGCTCCAGGAAGCAGTCGGAGATTTCAGCCAGCAGATCCGCGTCCGCGACGGCTTCGCCGCGCAGGTGACGCTCGGCGAGGTCCGCCAGTTTGTCGGAGCCGACAAGGCGCACGTGGCACTGGCCGGCGAAACTGTCGATCAGGCTCTTGGTATAGGCCCGCCGCACCGTGCCCGGCGTCGCCAGCACGGAGATCAGCCCGGAAGAAGTCCGTTCCGCCGCCGGCTTGATCGCCGGCACCGTGCCGACAAAGGACACCTGCGGATGGGCCTTGCGCAGGGCATCGCCCGCCAGGGTGAAGGCCGTGTTGCAGGCAATGACAACAGCCTTCGGCCTGTGCTCCCTGATCAGCTCTTCAAAAAGAACGAGGATCCGGTCGGTCAGCTCGGCTTCCGGCCAGCGGCCGATCGGAAAGGCGGCATCGTCGGCAACATAAAGGAAATGTTCGTAAGGCAGCAGGTAGCGCGCCTCGCGCAGGACCGTCAGCCCGCCGAGACCGGAATCGAAGAAAAGAACCGGTCCGCTATCCGCCATGCCTGCCATTCGCTTCTCCCACCAGGACTGACCAGGTCCAGCAACAATTTCAAGTCCGGCCACGGACAGTCCCGTCTCCGATCGGGAGAGGGTTAGGGTGAGGGATCAAACACTTCCGTATCCTTGAGAGGTTTGTCCCCTCACCCGGACCTGCGGTCCGACCTCTCCCCCAAGGGAGAGGTGACTTGAAACAGGCCTGAAATCCCCGGGCAATCCCGAAGATCAGTCTTCGCCGCCCTCGCCCTTGTCCTTGCGCGGACGGGTTTCGCGTTTTTCCAGCGACGCGACGACGCCGCGCAGGGCGCGCACTTCCTGGTCGGTCAGTTCCGCCTTCTGGAAGATGTTGCGCAGGGTGCGCACCATGTGAGGGCGCCGCTCCGGCGGGCGGAAGAAGGTCGCCTTGTCGAGCGCGCCTTCCAGATGCTCGAAGAAACGCAGCATGTCGTCCTTCTTGGCCGGCGGATGCGTTTCTTCCGACAGGATGAAGGGCAGCGCCCCTGACGTTGCCGTCTTGCGCCATTCATAGGCGCAGACCAGAACCGCCTGGGCGATGTTGAGCGATGCGAAGTCCGGATCCACCGGCAGGGTGACGATCTCGTCGGCCAGCGCCACTTCCTCGTTGTTGAGGCCCCAGCGCTCGCGGCCGAACAGGTACCCTGTTGCCGCGCCCTTTTCGCCGAGTTCGACGGACTTCTTCGCTGCCTCGTCCGGCCCGCGGACCGGCTTGGGCACCTCGCGCGAGCGCGCCGTGGTGGCGAACACGAATTGCAGGTCGGCGATCGCGGCCTCGACGCTGTCGAAGACCTGCACCTTGTCGATGACATGGTCGGCGCGGCTGGCGGCTGCGCGCGCCTTCTCGCTCGGCCAGCCGTCGCGCGGATTGACGATCCTGAGATCAACCAGACCGAAATTCGCCATCGCCCGCGCCGCAGTGCCGATGTTCTCGCCCAGCTGCGGCTCGCACAGGATCACCGCCGGCGGCCGGGCACTCACCGCCCGGGCTTCATCTCTGATATGTGCGTTCTTGCTCATGAGCCGGGGATGTAGCCGGTCTTTGCAGAAATGGGAAGCTGGTTCGACGGGAAATCCTGCGTGCGGACAGTGTATGACGCACCTTTCCAGGACCCGGGTGACAAGGTCGGCAAACCACCCCACACTGCACGCGTTTCTCGATCCTTCAGGGGTCCGCCATGCCGATGCCACAGACCTATTTTCATGCCTCGAAGGATTTTGACGCCTTCATTCAGGACGTGCGCGACACCTGCATGCTGCAGACCCGCCACCAGGCCTATCACACCCTGCGCGCCGTCCTGCACACCTTCCGCGCGCACCTGACCACCCGGCAGGCGCTGGAGTTCGCCAATATCCTGCCGGCGGTGACCCGCGCGATCTTCGTCGAGGACTGGACGGTGTCGGACAGCCCGCCGCCCTTTCCGGACCGGGCGGCACTGGTCAGGGAAGTGAAATCCATCCGCCGCGACCACAACATGGCCCCGGACAGCGCCATCGCGGATGTCGCGGCGGCACTGAGGCGGTCGTCGATCGATGAACGGGAACTGGACCGGGTGCTGGCCGGGTTGCCGGAGGGAGCAGTGGATTTTTGGGAGACCCTGACATGAGGCTGAACGGATATCGCGGGCAAGCCATCAGGTCACAGATCCGATGCGTTGACTGATCAGGTCTTGGGGTGAAAATGACTCTGAGGCAGCAGATCAGCCTGCACGAACCCACCTTCACCCGCGATGACTTTGCCTTTTGGAACCGTCAGGTTGCGCGCAAGGCCACGACCTTTCAGCAGGCCGCCTCTTAAATCCGGATCCGGCTCCTCATAGGATCCGCCCCCCTCCAGAGTGCAGCTGTCGACGGTGATGCCGCCGAGCAGCTGGCAGCCGTCGCCAAGGGTTGTTTCGCCAAAGACACCGGGATTGTTCAGATACCGCCCGGAATTTCCGATCCGGATCCGCGCTCCGGCGCGATTTGCCTTCGCGGTAAACCCGCCTTCGCCGAAGCAATTGCCGCTTCCGACCAGGATATCGCCAAGTGACGCCTCGAACAGACAGCCCGCATGGAGCGTGTTGTTGTCTGCAAACGTCAAATTGGCGGAACCGGACGTCTTGAGGGTCACGCCCGGATAAAGAATGTTGCCCTTGCCGAACGCCACTCCGGCCGACACAAGCGTCGAAAACGGGTCCAGCACATGGTTGCCGTCCAGCACCTCCATCATGGCTTCGACTGTCAGGAAGCCGCATGCCAGTCGCGCGGCGTCAATTTTTTGAAGGAGACTGTTCATGCTATGGGTGTGTCCAGGGTGAGAAAGCTGACCGAGCCGGTATCGTTCATATTCGTCAATCCGCTGGCAATGAAAACCTTTCTTGAATGAAATTTCCACCGAGAGCTAGGTGTGGACTCCAAAGAGGTTGTTCACTCTCATTGAAGATCTGAGACTGGTTGGTGACCAAACCTAATCAGCTTCAGGATCGATGGAATGAACAACCCACATCAGAATGCCCGGACGTGTTTTTTACAGTCGAGAACAAATCGTTTAGCGCTATCAGAACGGCGAGAAGGCGCCTTCGATTGCAGCTGCGTTGGGGATTTCCGTACGCACGGTCTACAAATGGCTGAAGCGGTTTCGCGAGCACGGTCCTTCCGGGCTGATCGCCCGCTCCAGCGCACCCAGGACCTGCTCCAATGCATATATATGGCTGGTTGGCGGAACCTGATCGTCCGACTGCGCCAATTGCGGCTGACGGCAGATGAGATCGGTGAAGTGCCATCGAGGACATCGCGCCGGCGCTGAGGCGGTCGTCGATCGACGAACGGGAACTGGACCGGGTGCTAAAGTGGCTGCCGGAGGGAGCGGTGGATTTCTGGAAGGTGAGTGGCTAAAAGATACTTTCATATCCTGTTCAACCAAATTTAGGTCCAAGTTGTTTTTCACATCACCGCCAGACGTCGTAGAAACATCCAGGACGACCGAAATACACTACTCCACAGGCAAGACACTTTATTATTTGGTGTTTGGGGCTCTTGCGACATGCTTCGCTGTTTTCTTGATAGTCGATTCATGGAAGGAGCACGGTGCCCATGTCGATCTTCTTTTCCCGGTGTTTTTTCTCTGCGTTTTCGGCAGCATGTTCATATTCCATCTGTTCAGGTTCACACGTCTGAACCGCCCACCTGTTGAAATCGGGCCGGATGGCATTTTCGACAAACGCTGTATGACAAAACCGGTGCCGTGGCAGCAAATGCGCCGGATCGTGAAACGAACGCGCTCGGTCAACAGAGGTCAATTGCATTACATCGTATTGTTTGTCGAAGAGGAAACTCTGCCCAAGCTGCGCGGCTCCCATCGGTGGTTTCGCCGCTACAGAAAGTTCCGGGGTCTCGGAGACGTCGCAATACTCGCGTCTAATCTGACCGGCTCCCATCGTAAGCTGATGCAGGTCACAAAAGCCTATGCGCGGGCATATGGCGCACCTGCAGCCGAAGAGTGGAGTTAGCCTCTGCAATGAGGCGCTGTGGCCAGGCCACCAACAGCAAATCGACGACCAGATTTGGTGCAAGATACTATGGATTTTGAGACAACACTTCAGATCAGACCGAAGCTTGGCCGCGCGTATTTCGGCGCTGCATTTTTCGCGTTCTGGCTCATCATGACACTGGTCGTGATGTATCCGTTGGTGACCCAAGAGAATCTCGGCTTGTTATTTCTGGTGTATGCAATCTTTGCCGTGACGGCTGGATGGGAACTCAGAAAGTGCATCAACAAGATCCTGTCGCCAGAAAAATATTCCCTCCGGATTGGTCCGGGAGGGCTTTTCCATTTCAGGTCTTCAAAGGAACCTCTTCCCTGGAACGAGGTGGGGGATATTTCCTCGTACAAGCTTTGGGGCAAAACAATGATCCGCATCCAGCGAACAAAAGCAGACACGCTCTCCGATCAAAATCAGAACAACCCGAAGGCCGAAAAATCAGCTCGCCTGGGACAGCCGAATGACTATCTTCTTGATCCGTCACTCCTCAAGTCCACGCCCGAAGATTTAATGCAAACCATCAGGACCCATGCGAAGGCCTGGAGAAACCAGATAGCTTCAATCTGACAGGCGTAATTGCCTTTTCCAGCCCGTTTGCTAGAACTCCCCCGAACACTCCGGCCTTCGCCTTCCGGAGGGCTTTCAATTGATTGCGTACAATTGTATACGCATGTCGGAATTTGTCCGGACCGGCGGAAATGCAGGGTCCGATCGACCACAGTTCAACCTCAGGAAATGGGACAGTCATGGCCGATATCATCTACACCAAGGTCGACGAGGCGCCGGAGCTGGCAAGCGCGTCGTTCCTGCCGATCATCCGCTCCTTCTCCAAGGCGGCGGGCCTTACCATCGGCACCAAGGACATCTCCCTGGCCGGACGTATCCTGGCGAATTTCCCGGAATACCTGACCGACGCCCAGAAGCAGTCCGACGACCTTGCCGTGCTCGGCGAGATGGTCAAGCAGCCCGACGCCAATGTGATCAAGCTGCCGAACATTTCCGCCTCGCAGCCGCAGCTGAACGCCGCCATCAAGGAACTGCAGGCCCAGGGCTATCAATTGCCCGACTATCCGTCCGATCCCGCCACCGACGAGGAAAAGACCGTCAAGGCGAAATACGACGCCATCAAGGGCTCGGCCGTGAACCCGGTGCTGCGCGAGGGCAATTCCGACCGCCGCGCGCCCAAGGCCGTCAAGGAATATGCCAGGAAGAACCCGCACCGCATGGGTGAATGGCTGCCCTCCTCCAAGACCCATGTCGCCACCATGGGCGAGAGCGACTTCTTCGCCAACGAAAAATCCGTGACCGTTGCCGCCGCTTCCGCCGGCACCGCGAAGATCGAGTTCGTCGGCAAGGACGGTGCGACCACCGTGCTGAAAGGCGACTGGCAGCTGGAAGACGGTGACGTCATCGACGGCACCTACATGAGCGTGCGCGCATTGGCGGATTTCCTGGAACAGGAAATCCAGGACGCCAAGAACCAGGGCGTCCTGTTCTCCCTGCACATGAAGGCCACCATGATGAAGGTCTCCGACCCGATCATCTTCGGTCATTGCGTCAAGGCGTTCCTGAAGGATGTCTTCGCCAAGCACGGCGCGACCTTCAAGGAGCTCGGCGTCAACCCGGATCTCGGCATCGGCGACCTGGAAGCCAAGGTCGCGACGCTGCCGGCCGACAAGGCCGCCGAAATCCAGGCCGACATCAAGGCCGCGCTCGACAACGGCCCGGCCATGTACATGGTGAACTCCGACAAGGGCATCACCAACCTGCATGTCTCCTCCGACGTCATCATCGACGCCTCCATGCCCGCCCTGATCCGCGCGGGCGGCAAGGGCTGGGGCCCGGACGGCAAGGAAGCCGACACCAAATGCGTGATCCCGGACAGCTCCTATGCCGGCGTCTATTCCGCGGTGATCGACCATTGCCGCGAGAACGGCGCACTTGACCCCGCCAAGATGGGCACAGTGCCGAATGTCGGCCTGATGGCCCAGAAGGCCGAGGAATACGGTTCCCACCCGCAGACCTTCAAGGCGCCTGCCGACGGCACCATCCGCGTCGTCGATGCCGCCGGCACCACCTTGATCGAGCACGAGGTCGAGGAGGGCGACATCTGGCGCGCCTGCCGCACCAAGGACGCGCCGATCCGCGACTGGGTCAAGCTCGGCGTCACCCGCTGCCGCCTGTCCGGCATGCCCGGCGTTTTCTGGCTGGACGAGACCCGCGCCCATGACGCGGAGCTGATCAGGAAGGTCAATGCCTACCTGCCGGACCACGACACGTCGGGCCTCGATCTGAAGATCATGGCACCGACCGAGGCCGCCCGGTACACCACCGAGCGTATCGCCCGCGGCGAGGACACCATCTCGATCACCGGCAACGTGCTGCGCGACTACCTGACCGATCTCTACCCGATCCTGGAAGTCGGCACCTCGGCCAAGATGCTGTCCATCGTGCCGCTGATGAATGGCGGCGGCCTGTTCGAGACCGGCGCCGGCGGCTCCGCCCCGAAGCACGTGCAGCAGCTGCAGGAGGAAAACTACCTGCGCTGGGATTCGCTCGGTGAATTCTGCGCCCTGGGTGCGTCGCTGGAGCACCTGGCCAACGTCAAGGGCAACGCCAAGGCGCAGGTGCTGGCCGACGCCCTCGACATCGCCATCGGCAAGCTGCTCGACAACGACAAGTCCCCGGCGCGTAAAGTCGGCGGCCTCGACAACCGCGGCAGCCATTTCTACATCGCGCTCTACTGGGCCGAGGCTCTCGCCGCCCAGGACCGGGACGCGGACCTGAAGGCGCATTTCACGCCGGTCGCCGAGGCACTCGCGGCAAACGAAGCGGCCATCGTCTCCGAACTGAACGGCGTTCAGGGCAGCCCGGCCGACACCGGCGGCTACTACCACGCCCCGCAGGACAAGGTCGACGCCGTCATGCGCCCGAGCGCCACGCTCAACGGCATCATCGGCTGATCGGTCGACCTATTCTGAAGACACAAAGGGCGGCTTTCGGGCCGCCCTTTTCTGTTGGTCCGTCTCCCGCGACCTCCGTCCCGGCCGGAAGGTGCGCAAGCCGGGGTGCCGTTATCCAAATCCGTCCTCAAAGGCGATCTTCCGCAGCCAGTCGGGGCGGTCGATCAGCGGATTGCGGTTGCCTTGCACCTTGGCGATCTCCGCATTTCGGTGCTTTTCGTAGCGCGACGGCGGTTCCGCCTCAGCCCAATCCAGCAGAAAGCCGACATTCGACTTCACCAGTTCTCTTTTCGAACCGGTTTTGATGTCGCCGACGATGCCCGGATAACGAAGCAGGAAATAGAGCGTGGCCCGTGCCACGGCCCCCTTGCCGGCTGTCGGTTCGAAGCGGCGACCGTCGCGCAAGCCACATTGCGGTCTTGCCGCCTCCTTGGTCGGATCCAGCAGCGCTTCGACCGGCGTCACTTCAGCCGCCCGAATGGCCGCCTCCTCTTCCGGTGTGAAGTCCGCGTACGGAATGTTGGACCTGAAGGAATTGCAGCCGCCCTCGCAGGTGAAAAGGTGATGAAGATCAGACTTTTGCGCCTTGGTTTCCGCCGCGCCGGCGAACCAGGATTGAGGCACCACATGTTCGCAGTTGAACGGCCCGCTCGCCTCGAGCGCATCCTCTTCGCGCGCGATCAATTCCTCCAGACTGCTGGAGCTGATGCTTTCGAGGATCGTTGCCCGCTCGACCGCCGCCTGGAACTCTCTGATTTCCGCGACGAACAGTTCTTCCGCCATGGTGTCGCCGGAATAAACCGATTTCAGCGACTGGTCCTCATGCCGGTCAATCCAGGGATAGAGCTGTTTGTGGCGCGCCTCCGAATAGCCGAACACCCTTGCATGCGTTCGTTGCAACAGGTCCCTCAGCGCGGCGTAGCGCTTGGATTTGGTAAGCCCATCATCCAGCCCTGCATAATAGGCGGCAGCCGCCGCCTGGTCTTTGGAGGCGTCGTAATAGTCGCCCCGCGGCTCGAACACGCTTTCCACTGCGGTGGATGCGCCCGAACCGGCATCCGCCGCATCGTCCGGCCGCTCGACCACCATCGCCGGCTGTGCCGGCACGGCCGCTGGAGCTTGTGAGGGAGCATGGCCCGGGACCGGACCAAAGCTGAGCTGGAAGGTCCACCGGGCGACGCCGTCCGCATCAACATTCGCATTGCCGGGAACCGGTGGAGCACCGCCTGCCGCGCCGCTCTCACGGGCACCCAGTTCGACATCGCGCCTGAACAGGTCCATCACGGGCGCAGGTTCGAAGGCCTCTTCGAAAAAGTCCCGGCGCGGACCGGGAAGCGCCAGACCATTGAGGTAGGAAACGATCCGGCTGATCCGCACGCCTTCATTGGCAATCCAGTTCACCGTGTCTGGATCGTCCAAGCCGCGCCTGTAGATTTTGCCGTCCTTGCGCAGCCAGTTGCCCATCCCATCCTTGTCCGGAACACCGGCGTGGTGAAGCGCGGCAAGCTGCCACTGGTCGTTGAGGGCCGGCGATCCGGACGAGCCTTGCATTGTGTCGGTTGCATAGATCAGAAAGTCGCCGTCCGTGCGTTCAACGGTGTTGCCGCGAAAGGCAATTTGCTGGCGCTCGCCCCGCGGGTGCTGAATGATGTTGATCGGTTCGCCGACCACCGCCTTGCCGCTGTCGGCGATCAGATGGATCCAGCCCCGGTCCTTGACCTGATCACCTTCCTGATTGACCGGCTGCACGGCGGTGATAGTGAAATCCAGCGGTTCGCTGGTGACGAAAAACAGGCCCGGGTCGAGCCGGAAACGAACCGGCGGCATCGGCTTGCCGTCGAGACCAAGCGCATAGTCGAACTCGATCAGGCTCGAGGCCGCGGTGGTTTCGGAGCCAAGAACATGGTTGTTGGTCATCATCAGCCGGGGCGAGATCATGAACCCGGTTCCATAGCCGCGCGTTGCACCGAGACTGTCCTTGATGACGATCCTGCCGACGGCACGGGCGGCGACCAGCCCCCGGCTGAAAAAGGCCACGGCCAGCAGTTCGCTTTGGCCGATGACGCGTTCCAGCGCAAACGTTTCGGCTTGTCGCCCTTCCCCTGATTTTTGGACAAGTTCGGCCGCCAGATCCGGCCGGCCGAGCTGGACCAGCCTGTTGACGTATCTGAGCAGCTCGTCGCCCTTGTCGCACGCTGAATCATGCGCAAAATAACGTGCCGAAGCTGCCTCCACGATGTCCGGGTTCAAAATATCTGCCATTGTCTGACCTCCCCGTTAAATGGTCATCTTGAAATTTGCTGTTTGATTTCAGCCGATAAGGCACCAAGGTCCGTAGCGGCGCGGCCGCCGCCGTCCGCGTCCTGCCCGCGGCCGGTCATCTGATCTTTGGACTGCTGGACATTGCGGAATGCGCCGATCCCGATTTTTAACGATCGGTGAGCGTCCTGGCTGGTCTGGAGAATGTCCGGAACCCCGCCATGGGGGACGATTGGGCAAACCAGGGTGAAGCCGTTGAAACGATCCACCCGAACAAGAGCAGCGCCTATCATTTGCGTCTCAATTCAACCGAACAAATTATCAAAAGTTGCAAAACAATCCAGGAAGGATACCAGATTGCACCCTTTTAAGAAAGCAGGGTTTCCCTGAAGACCGATGGGCTTCGTTGGCGTCCGGTCCCGTCGATCGACGGCATCTTGTAGCAGAACAAACATTCTGTTAAAAAATCAGAATGCCCCGTCCCAGAACCCACACGCCTGACACCCTTGCCCGAAAAGCCCTGCCGCTATTCTGGCAGGCCGGCTACCACGCCACCTCGATGGACGACCTGGTCAAGGCGACCGGGGTCAGCCGGCATGGGATCTATTCGGATTTCGGCGGCAAACACGCGCTGTTCCTGGCCTGTTTCGAGCGTTATCAGTCAGAAGTGGTCAGCCCGGCATTCACGCGGGTCGAACAGCCCGGCGCCCGCTTGAAAGAAGTTGCCGCCTATTTCGAGCAACAGATCGCACGCGCCGAAACAACCGGCCTGCCGGGTCCCGGTTGCCTTGTCGCCAATTCGGCCACCGAGGTCGCGCCTCACGACAGCGCGGTTCTGGACAAGGTCGAACAACACAACAACCGGCTGCGGTCCGGATTCCTCAATGCGCTTGAAAACAGCCGTGCCGGGACCTCGACTCTCGGTCCCGGCGACATCGCCCATCTCGCCGAGACCTTGCTGGTGTTTGCCACCGGGCTCTGGTCCCTCTCCCGCGTGACGTCCTCGGCGGACACGCTCCGCGCGGCCGTTGAAACCTTCCTCGCCACCCTGGAAAGACAGCTCAAATGACGCTCGACCACACCTGCGCAATGCCTGGTCTGTCCCTTCAGGCCCTGGGCCCCGCGCTCGGCTACAATTTCCTCTGGATCAATGCCTCGGAAGTGTTTCGGTACTTCGCCTTCGTCATGCCGATGATGCGCGAAGCCCTGCCCACCCTGCCCGATGTCGCGCCGATGACACTGCCGGTGTTTCTGATCTGGGGGCTCTGGGACACAGTGCTGATCCTGGCAGCGACCTTCCTCTCCTGGCTGATGCTGGAGCGGTTCGGCAATACGATTGGAGTGGCAATCGCCGCCGGAACCCTGATCTGGGCGACTGTCTTCGTGATCCTGTGGCTCGGGCTCTACAACATGAACCTGGCAACCGTGCCGGTGGTTCTGACCGCCCTACCACTCGCCTGGATCGAGATGGTGATTGCCGCCCTGATCGTGCGCTGGACGCACCTGAGGACCTCCTGACACAGGCACTGGTGCGGCGGGTTTGGAAGAACCCTTCCCTTCTGCCGCCGCGCTGCGCTCTACCCGGCCGGGGCGTAGCCGCCGCCGCGCCGCATCTGGCCCGGCGTCAGGTTGAACTGCCGCTTGAAGGCCCGGTTGAACGCGGCTTCCGAGCTGTAGCCGATGGTCTCGGCGATATCGATCAGCGGCAGATCTGTCTCGCGAAGATCGCGCCGCGCCTTCTCCATGCGCCAGTGGGTGACATAGGCCAGCGGCGTCATGCCGACGAGGTCGGTAAACCTCTCCGCGAAGACCGTACGTGACATGCCCGCCTCCCTGGCAAGCGCCTCCACGGTCCAGGGCTTTTCCGGGGCAAGATGGATCCGGGACATGCTGCGCCCGAGCTTCGGGTTGAGCACGGCCGCGAGGCAGCCTGCCCTGTCACCCTCCTGGTCGACAAAGGTCCGCACGACCTGGATGAAGATGATTTCGGTCAGCCGGTGGACGATCGCGTCGGACCCCGGCAGGGTCGCACGCACTTCGCTTGCCACGAAACGCATGACCGCTTCGAGCCAGTGGGCGTTCAGCGTCTGGGTGTTCGGCACATGGATAACATCCGGCAATGCCTCGAGGATCGGATGCACCGAGCCTTCCTCGAACTCGAAATGGCCACAGAACAGCTTGCAGCTCTGGTCCTGCTCCGGGCCGCCGAAATAGAGCGCCCCCTCGCCGCTATAGCCGCTCAATTCCAGCACGCGGTCGACCGAGGTCGCCTCCCGCCCGAGTTCGTCGCACAGGACATGCGCGGCGCCATGGGGAATGACCGCCAGATCGCCCGTCGAAAGAAAGACGGGTTTCTCGCGCCCTTCAACCATCAGCCAGCAGGAGCCGCGCATGGCCATGTGGAACCGGGCGACACGGCCGAAGGCCGGCACCTCGACCGCCCAGGGCGGGGAAAAGCTGGTGTGAAAATAGATCGAGCCACGCAGTTTCAGGGCGTCCAGGATCTGGCTCAGGGCATCGTGTTTCATGCTTTTCCGTCATTCAGGCTCTGAAAGGCCGATTGTCCGTCATTTCGCATACATGACAAGCCTCCCGGACGATCGGTCAATTTTCGGGGACTTTCGTGCATGGATCAAACGAAGTAGCCGAAACATCTTTCTGCTCGAGAGGCAATTGCCTCGCATCCCTGCCTTCAAGGAGTAGAAACATGACCCTGCGCTTCGTTACCAAGACCATGCATTCCTACCTGGACTATCCCGTCGCCCTCGGGCTGATCGTTCTGCCGGTGCTGCTCGGCCTCGGCCAGACCAATCCGATTGCCCTGTGGCTGTCCGTATGCACCGGCTTCGCCGCGTTGGTGCTGACGGTCCTGACCGATCATGACACCGGCCTTGTCCGCGTGCTGCCCTATTCCTTTCACCTTGGCGTGGATTTCCTGGTCGGCCTCACCTTCCTGGCCGCCCCGTTCGTGCTCGGCCTGTCCGGACTGGATTTCGCCTATTACCTCGCCAACGCGCTGGCCGTCCTGACCGTTGTCTCCCTTCAAAAGCCGACGGTGCGGGAAGCACAGGCGGCTTGAACGCGACCGGGGCGCCTCGTGCGTCTCCCCCAGCAGCGGACCTTTGAAACACCGGCCTTGGCCGGTGTTTCTTTTTGCGCGCCGGTCCGGACGATCGGCAAATTCAGGCGGGCTATCGCACATGGAGGCAGCGCCGGATCGGACGCAGAGTGATCTCGGCCGTTGGACAAACCATCGGCTTTCATTCCAGAAACACTGAGGAGCAATCCATATGAACCTGACCCGCACCCTCGTTGCCGCCGCTCTCCTGGCAACCACCGCCATGAGCGCCCCCGCCTTCGCGGCCGACGAATACAACACGTCCAGCGGCCTGACCGCAGCCGGGGCACCGCTCGGCCTGCACGGCATCGATCCGGTTGCTTTCGTGGACCTTGGCAACCGCGTCGACGGCTCCGCCCGGCACACCGCCGTCCATGACGGGGTCGCCTATTATTTTGCCTCGCAGGAGGCCATGGAAGCGTTCAGCGCAGACCCGGCGGCCTACCTACCCCAAAATGGCGGTTTCTGCACCTTCGGCGTCTCCGTCGGCAAGAAGTTCGACGGCGATCCGCAATATGCGGCCGTGATCGACGACAAGCTGTACCTGTTCCTGAACGAGGACATTTTCCGGGAGTTCCAGAAGGACGAAGCGGGCACCATCGCCAAGGCGGCGGCCAACTGGGACAAGATCCGCACAACGGCTGCGGAAAAACTCTGACCGGTCCGTCCAGCGACACCGGCACCCGGAGCCCGGCGGCCCGGTCAGGATATTCCGGGCTGAGCATCCCCCGGGACAAGATGAAAGTGGGCGGCCCGCCAGGCCGCCCATCTGCACTCAGTGCACTTGACAGCACACTGTTCTCCGGTCAGGAAGGCGCTTTACCGGACCGCTCTCCAAGACCGCAGGGACATTCATGGCGCGTATAATCAAGGCTGTTCTCTTCGACAAGGACGGCACCCTGCTCGACTTCGACGCCACCTGGACACCAGCCTACCGTTCGATGGCCCTGTTTGCCGCCGCTGGCGATCAGGAAAAGGCGAACGCGTTCCTGGCCCGAACCGGCATGGACCTGGCCACCGGCACATCGGCTGCCGGCTCACTGCTTGCCGCCGGAAATTCCGCCGAGATCGCCGAAGCGTGGATCGTCCTTGGCGCCGCCTTTGATCCGGTGACCCTGACGGCGGAACTTGACCGGACATTTGTCGGCCGGATGCACGACGCCGCCACCCTGCCCGGCATCCCCAATGCCATCGAGAGCCTTCATTCAAGCGGCTTCACCCTGGGTGTTGCCAGCAGCGACAGCGAAGCCGCCATCCGGGCGTTCCTGGCCGGTGCCGGCCTCGCCGACCGCATGGCCTTCGTCACCGGCTATGATACCGGCTATGGTCCCAAGCCGGAACCGGGCATGGTCCGCGCCTTTTGCGAGGCAACCGGCTTGCCGCCTTCAGAAATTTGCGTCATCGGCGACAACACCCATGATCTGGAAATGGCGCGGGCCGCCGGTGCCGGGCTCCGTGTTGGTGTCCTGACCGGCACCAGCGGACGGGCCGACCTGGAACCGCTTGCCGATGTCGTCCTGGACAGCGCTGCAGACCTGCCGGATTACCTCTCCTAGCACGGCCACGGCACTTGCCGGAGCAACCGGGACCGGGTGGTATCGCGGGCCGGTCCGGCACGATGTCCGGATCATCAAACAGTTCCGATGTTGTTGATCTCACTAAGACTTTCAAAAACCGGCACAAAGATCTGAAAATACATTCGTTTTTACCCAAGGCGCCCAAGTTCGTCATTCAAAAATCCAGAAACGAATTCGATTAAAATTTTCTATATTTAGGGTATTTGGGATTTATACTTGCGATAACAATAACCAAAGATAACCTGAATACTCGACAGGTGATATCGAGAGACTTCGCAATGCCCTTTACAAAATTGGGAACCCTTATCGCTGGTGTGGTGTTTTTCCTTGGCTGCATTCAGGTTGCCCTCGCGATAGGCGTCGCCGTCGGCGCCATCGTCGAACCTCGCCCCGGCCTGTTTCTGGGAAACATGACCAGGGAACAGGCGATCGACAGCGGCCTTCTCAAGATCATGGCTGCCGTGGCCTTTGGCATCATCACGGAAATCAGCCGTTCAGTCGAAAAGAAATAGCTGACCGCGGCCTCTAGAGCATGTCGCGATTATTTGGGTTCATTTGATGGCGCAAAACGGTTCACTCGGCAAGGCGCGTCGCGCAGCGCGATGCAATGCATCGGGCAAGTGGCGCAACGCTGACGATGGGCCGTTTCGCGCCACCCGGATAGGTGCGAAACTCTTGACGTTGGCCCTAGAATGGGCCGGACAATTTTGGCCACCTGCGTCGTTGGCTTGCCCTTGTGGTGGGCGGCACCACGGCGCGCAAACCGACTCGCCGGTGACCAAAATTGTCTCGGTCAAATGAACTCAAATAAACGCGACATGCTCTAGGCTGTGGTCGTTCCGGATATCGCCCGCAACGGGCATCAGGAGGCGGCTCTGCCGCTCTTTTCCGAAACGCGCTCGGCTTCTTCGAACACCATTTCTGAAAACGCGGCATAAGGCACGGCGGGGCTCCACAGGAACCCCTGCCCCAGGGTGCCGCCCCACATGTGAATGTACTCCATCTGCAACCTGGTCTCGACACCTTCCGAAACGGTGTTCATGTTGAGTTGCCGGGCCATCATCAGGATCAGCTCGACGATGGTGCGCCGGTCCTCGCTGTTGCCGATTTCCGTGATGAAGGAGCGGTCGATCTTGAGCGTGTCGAACGGCATGCTGGCCAGGCTGTGCAACGATGAATAGCCCGTACCGAAATCGTCGATCGCGAATTTCACGCCTTTGTTCTTGATCGGCATGATCTGGTCGAGCAGGTTCTGGGAGTAGTTGACAAGGCTGGATTCCGTCACTTCCAGCTCAAGCTTGTCCAGCGGAAATCCGCTGTCCTTCAGGATGCCCAGGGTACGGTCGCAAAAGTCGGACGACTGCAGCTGAGCCGGCGCGACATTGACCGCGACGGAAACGTCCGCCCCCCTGCCGGCGATGGCCTTCATGTCATTCAGCGCGGTCTCGAGAACAAATTCACCGATCGGCCCGATCATGCCGCTTTCTTCCGCGACCGGGATGAATTTGGACGGCGGCACCTGACCGAGTTCGTCATCGCTCCAGCGCAGCAACGCTTCGGAACCCGCGATCCTGCCCGAGGCAAGATCCACCTTGGGCTGGTAGTGCACCGAGAGGGAACGGCTGGCAAGCGCATCTTCAAGTCTGTGGCGTATCCGTTCGCGCTCGGTCATGCGTGCCCGAATCCGGTCGTTGTAGGTAACCGACCGGGCCCGTCCGCCGGCCTTGGCTTCATACATGGCCATATTGGCATTGCGCAGCACTTCCTCGGCGGTCTTGCCGTGGTCCGGCCATCTGGCGACACCGACACTGACCGTCACTGAAAGGGACAGGCTGCCGACGCGCAGCGCGCCACCAAGATGCTCGACGACGGCCTCGGAAAGGCGCTCAAGCGCATCCGGATCGGCCAGGCCGGGCAGCAGGACCACGAATTCGTCGCCGGAAAACCTGGCGGCACAGGGGGATCTCGAAGTCATCGGACCGGCCATTTGATCGACGAATTGGGCCAGCCGTCTGGAAATGCGCTTGAGCAATGCGTCCCCGGCGGCGTGGCCGTGCATGTCATTGATCAACTTGAAGCGGTCCAGGCCGATGTAAAGAACACCACCGCTACTGTCGGGACGCAGATCGATCATCGACAGGGCCACATTGTCCAGTTTTGCCCGGTTCGGCAGTCCCGTGATGCGGTCCGTATAGGCCAGATGCTCGATTTTCTGGATGTTTTGGCGCAGGTTGTTCACCATCTCCCGAAACGCGGTCTGCAGCTCTCCGACTTCGCCCGGGGCGTCGGACTTCATGTTGCAGTCCAGGTATCCGGCGGCAGCCTCGTTCGCCGCCTCCGTCACCCGGCTGACACCGGCGGTTGCCCGGTACATCAGCAGCGCGAGCACCGGAACGAAGGCGAGCAGCAACAGCCCGAACACGATGGTCACCTGGAAGATTTTTTCGCGCAGGATGCCGGCCATCTCATGCTTGGAGATGCGCACAAGCACGCTGCCGACGGCTTCACCGCCCCGAAAGGCGGGCAGCACGTATTCGATCGTCTCGGAGGTTTCCTTGCGTATCGAGCGGCCCTCCTGCGCCGCCACCAGTGCGTCCTCGTTGAAATCGACTTCGCTCGACGGCACTGCGGACGTGAAGTCGCTGGCAAATTCCCGGCCGAAGCGGCTGTAGACCTTGGCGGCGACGATGTACCGGTCTCCGGCGACGGCATTCAGGATGCGTTCGAGCTCTCCGTAGTTCTTGTTTTCAATGTCACGCGCCGCGGTATTTGTGATCAGGAGTGCATTGTCATGCGCAGTGCGCGCGAGCCGGTCACCGATCTTGCTCGTCTGTGCGTAATAATCGATTCCGATCAGGACCAGCGAGAATGCCAGCAGCCCGCAAACGCCAAAAAGCGTGGCACGCACGAAAACACGTCTCAAGATCTGGCGGGTCCAAAACCGAATGAATTGCAACACGAAGAACGCTCCAGCGGTTTCTTGTATACCGTCACCTAAGGCGCGGCGCTCGGTGCAAGTTTTGCCGCTCGCCCTCAACAAATACTAAACACAATAGTAGAACCATCCGCCTTTTCATGAAAACTACGAAAAAAGAAAGACACAAATCTGGAAATTGACAGTTTAAACGAGGACATAATTACGCAATATAGTTTAATTCGGCAAAAACGCCTCTCCCAACGCTTTACCGGACTGCTTTTTCATGCCCCACCCGTTGTCCGCCTGTCGAATCCGCCGGGGTCCGAACAGAAAGTGTCAGGAGCAGCGTGCCGAAATCTTCCAGCGGTCGCACCACGTATTTTTAACAGTGTTAGCCGGTTGGTAATGAATTTTGTATGTTGTTGGAGCATGACAACTTTAGATTGATTCAAGTATCTTGTAGCCAGATACTGCGCGCTGGTGCGATGGGGCAAACTCCGGGGTGTCGATGAACTCAACTCCTGCCAATTTGGTTGTTGGCGACAACGAACCGACCGGGGCCGGGAACGGCCAGGGGCCGGTACCGTTGTCGGGGAACGTGGAAGACATCAATCACGCGTCCGCCTCCAGCTTCCATGCGGCACTGACGGTTGCGGTTATCGGGTTTGACGATCCGGACGCCCTGGCGGCGCAGTTGTCGGAAGAGGAACTCGCCTTTCTCAACGGCAGGCTCGGTACGGCGTGCGCCATTGCCGCTTCGGAATTCGGCGGCAAACTTGTGATCCGCTCCAGCGGGCCGAAGGTTCTGGTATTCGGCGTACCGACGCTCCACGAGATGGACGCGGAACGCGCTGTGCTGGCGGCACAAAAGATCCTGCGAACCTTCGGGCGCGACGGGTACGACCAGCCGGTTCGGCTGCGCTGCGGCATCGCCAGCGGAGAAGGCAACGTTGTCGTGGAAGACGGCCCAAACATGGCACCGGTCTCGGTGACGGGCGCAGCGGTTGAGAACGCGATCCGGCTGGAACAGGAAGCGCCGCAAGGTGTGCTGCTGATCTCCCCGGAAGCCCATGCCCTGTTTCGAAGCGACTTCATGGCCAGGAAAGTGCAGCTGCGCGACGGAACGGAAACCGTCTTCGAGGTTTCGCCCGCGGTGCCGCCCACGGCCCGCAATGAAAGCGCTGACCGGGGCAAGGAGCCTGTTCCGCTCACCGGCCGGAGCAATGAACTGGGCACGCTGCAGATCTGCTGGGAAGGCGCCAAGTCCGGGATTTCACAATCCGTCATGCTTGTCGGCGAACCGGGTATCGGAAAATCCAGCCTGATACGCGCCTTTCAACAGACAGCGCGGACCGATCACCCCCTGATACTGAATTTCTTCGGATCCGTGCACCATCGGCGGACGCCCTTTTATCCGGTCGCACAGGGTCTCTACAAGTTTCTCGGTCTGAAAGGCTTCCAGAGCCCCATGCTGCTCAACACCGTGGTTGAGCAGTTGCTCGCGGACCTTGGACTGGACAGCCGCCGCGACAAGGCCAACCTGAGCGCGCTCCTGAAGGCGGGCGGCCTCGAAAGTCACCCGTCCCAGCCGGACGCGGATGTTGACGCCCCGAACGATACCCTCGTTGCCTGCATCCGGAAGCTCGCGGAAATTCATCCGGTCATCCTTGTCTACGAGGATGCCCACTGGATGGACATCAGCACTCTTGAATCGATTGCCCTACTCCACAAGTCGCTTGGCAGAAACAGGGTCATGACGCTCGTCAGCATGCGGCCAGGCAAGTGCGCAATTGACCTGACCGGCGCCGTCAAGCTGACCTGCCGGATCGGTCAGCTCCAGGAAAACCAGACCCGCAAGCTGGCGGCCCTGCTTCGGCCCGATGACATGAGCGACGCGTATTTCGAGCAGATCGTCAAACGGTCGGACGGCATTCCGCTGTTCCTGGAACAGCTGATGTTCAATGCCGCCGACTGCGGCCCGGGCGATACCGCCTCGGCCCGCGTGCCCGTTTCCCTGCGCGAGACCCTTGCGGCAAGGCTGTCGCACCTTGGCGAGGCGAAGGATCTGCTGCTGCAGGCAGCGGTCATCGGTCGCGAGTTCGATGCGGCACTTTTGAGGGACCTGTCAGGTCTCTCCGCGGACCGGCTGAAAAAACAGCTGACGGCCCTGCAGCGCGCCAATCTGATCTATCGCAAGGGCCCCTTTGAAGATGGCCTGTTCGAATTCAAGCACAGCCTCGTGCTGGAGCTGGCCTATCAGTCCATCGCCCCTCACAGGCGCAGCCGCTATCACCGGGAAATCGCTGTTGCCCTCACGGAAAACCCGGAGAGTTACCCACCCGTCGCCGCGGAAGTGATCGCACGCCATTTCGAGCGCGGCGGCAACACCGCGGCAGCCCTGAAATTCCTGGAAATTGCCGGTATGGACGCCGTCCGCGTCGCCGCCCACAGGGACGCCGGACGCTACTTCGGCAAGGCGCTTGAACTGGCACAGGAAATCAACGACACCAGGGACCGTGAGCTGGCCGTCAACCGCTTCCTGCTGCTGCTCGGACCGCAGCTGATCGCCAAGCACGGCTTTGCCTCGAAGGAAGTCCGCGAGGTCTATTCAAAGGCCCGCTCGCTGACCTCCATGGAAACAGGCTCGGCAGAAGTCCTGCAGATGCTCTGGGGCGTGTGGGGCGCCCACATGGTCAAGGCCGAGGTCGGCTTTGCCAAACAGCTCAGCGACGAGTTCCTACGCCACGCCATGGTGCGTCAGGACCCGATCGAGGTAACGGCAGGGCACTATATGGCTGGTGTCGGCGCCTTCTATATCGGCGCTCTGGAGGAAGCGGAACGCTCGATGCTGGCCGCCGTCGAGGCTTCACAGCTGGCCGATTTCGACGAGATGGTCACCCGGTACAGCCTGGACCTCGGCATTCTCGCCAGGTCCTACTTGAGCTGGTGTTACGCGCTAATGGACCGGCCCGACAGCCTTCGGGACAATTGCCTGTCCCTCGAAACCGCTTCCCTGCTCTCGGATCACGCGTTTTGCCGGGCCTTTTCCAGCTGTTTCATGGCGACCGCCTACAATTTCCTCGGTGACGGTCCGGAAGCGGAACGCCATGCCCTGACTGCCGCGGATCTCAGCCGGCGGGAAGGCTTCGCGCAACAGATGGCCCAGGCGGAAATCAACCTGGGACGCGCCCGAGCGGTCGCCGGTGACAAGTCCGGAATGCGCCTGATGGCCGCCGGCCTGAAGTCCTACCTGTCCACGGGCGCCGTTCTTGCGCGCCCCTATGCCGAGGCCTGGATTGCCGAGGCACGCCTTCACCGGAACACCCCGCAGGAAGCCCTGCGCGAGCTGATGTCGGTCCGCCGCTTCACGCTGCGCTCCGGTGAACGCTACTTCGATGCGGAACTGTTGCGCCTGTCCGCCCTGGCAACCAGGGCTGTGCACCCGCAAGCGCGGCACCGGGCCCGCACGCTTCTGGACAAATCGGAACGCATGGCCCTGCGGACCGGCAACTGGTTGCATCTGGCCAGAACCCGAAAAACCGCGATTGAAGGCGGCGGCAACTTCCCGCAATAGTCACGCTTTTTAAATCAATAGCTGTATAAATTGACAATACATCTACGGAATGACCCCTGTCCGCTGACGGCAGTCACCGGGCGGGTCTCTTTTCAGCACATTGGGTGGGGCAACATGACGAATGAAGCGCTTTCCGGGCGCGGTCTCCTGATCGCAGGCACGCCGGTCCGTGACACTGAAACCCTCAAGAAGAATCTGGTCGAGCTGGCCGGAAAAGACCGGGAAGACGTTGTTCACGGCCGGCTGGCCGATGAAATCATCGTCGCCTCGGCAGCTGCAAGCCTGCCGATTTCCTTCCCGTCGCTGCAGCATTTCTGGGAAAACCTGCTGTTCCGCCTCGGTGCCATCGCTTCCATGACGGCGCTGACTTCCGGTGTCTACGACTGCGACTATTACGACCCGGTCGCGGGTCCCGAGCCGCGGCTCGGCACGACCGGCGACAGCCGCGTCTCCAAATACTGGGAATTCATCACGCCCGGCGGCACGGACGCCGCCTGGCAGCAGGTCGCCGATACGGACAGTCTCGCGGCCATCACACCGGCGGAGGGTCACACGCTGCCTTTCCGCGGCGAATGCGCGGGAGCCTTTCAGCTGACGGTCTTCTGGGGGCTGTTGAACGGTCTTGGTGCGGACGGCTTCAGCAAGCTGGCGGCCGAATTCGGCACCATGCTGGTCGGTCCCTGGACCGACAACCCGGCCACGGACTTCATGGCGCAGAAAGCCTCGCTGCAGGATCCGCCGATTCCCGGCGACTACATGTATTTCAAGAACAAGGACGACTATCTCGAATGGGCGCCGGACGGCTTCTGGCAGGGTCTCAATGCCATGTACATGGGCAAGGACATGCTCGGCACACGGCATTATTCCGGCATGGGCGCCAGTTGGCTGAGCGAACAGAACCTGCGTGCCTCTCTGGTGAATGCCTATTACCACGACTGCTATCCGCACACGGTCAATTGCCCGCTGGCGGAAGTGCGGTTTACCATTCGAAGGCTCCTGCAGGTTCCCGACACCATCACGAAGGCTGCCATGCCGCTGCGCTCCGATCACCCGTCCAAGGGGACCGTCCCGACCACCACCAGCCTCAGGGCCCAGGGCTATCAGGCCCTCAGCCGGGACACCTACGAGAACCCGCGCACGACCGTCGAGGAATGCGCCGTCCTTTTCGGCATCACCGCGCTCGACCTGCATCAGCAGCAGAGCGCCGCCCTGGAAAACCCGGAAACGCGCTTCGACGCCCCCGGCGCCAGCATCGTGCTGAGCTATCACAATCCGGAAGACGATCGCCGCAATCCGCAAGCGGTTGTCCGGGTCATCGTCAAGCTGAAGCAGGGTTTCGCCGCGCAATAGGCACCCCGGTTCCAGGCAACGGGCTTTCCCGTGCGTGACGCAGCCCCTCTCCCGGCGGGAGAAATCCCCGGCGGCTTGTCGACCGGAGACGGCCGCCATTTCACCCACATCCCGAGGCGCGTTCACACGTGCCTCGAGGGACCTCCGGCTTGGCCCAAACCGGTGGCGATCCTTCGAAAGGACCTTCGGCTCAACTCCGGACGAATATCTTGGCTTTGGTCTCAATCGTGCCAAAAGCGGAACCGGCTCCACCTGGCGACAGTCAGGCAGAACAGTGCGGCCAGGACACCGATTGGATAGACCAGCGTCGCCTGTGCCGCCTGCCGGAACGAAGCTTCGCTCATGTCCGCCCCCAGCATTTGAAAGAAGATCTGCCCCTGGATGGCGATCCCAAAGGCCATGCCCACCTGCTGGAAGGCCTGCAGCACCCCTGACCCGGCACCGGCGTCAACGCCGCCAACCCGTGACAGAACCATCTGGAACAGCGCGGGAATGCCGGTGCCGACACCGAGTCCCAGGAGCAGGAAAGGCAGCAGCAAGGTCTCGGGCGCACGGTCCGACAGGACGACAAACCGGATCGCCACCAGGGCGCAAAGCACCATCAGCGTGCTCGCTACGATCCGTCCGGAAAACCAGCGGCTACCGAACCGTCCCGAATATGCCGACGCCACGATGACGCCGACAGGATGCGGCGCCAGGATCAGGCCGGCAAAGAGCGGCGTCAGTCCGAGCCCGGCCTGAAGGAAAACCGCCATCATGAAGAACACTCCGGCCATGGCGGAAAAAAAGGCTGCGACGAACAGCACGCCAGCCAGGAAGGCTTTGTCCCCCGTCAACGCGACAGGCAGCAATTGCGGCAGGCCCTGATTAGCGTTCCGGCGCTGGACCAGGTGAAACAGGACCGTCAGACCGGCGCTGAGGCCGATCAGTGCGAAGCACCAGACCGGCCAGCCGAACTGCCGCCCCTCGACCAGCGGGAACACCAGAGCCACTACCGCCAGCGCGAACAGGAAGGTTCCCGCCCAGTCCGGTTTCAGGCTGGTCTCGTTCCGAAGATCCGGCAGGAACCGCAGCGCACCGTATAACGAGACAAGACCGATCGGGAGATTGATCAGGAAGATCGGCCGCCAGCCGAGGCCGAAAAGATCCGCCCAGACCAGCACCCCGCCAACCAGGGGCCCGGCCACGGCCCCGAGCGCGCTGACGGACCCGAACAGGCCGATCGCCCTGCCTTTTTCCTCCTCCGCGAACACCACATGCACGATGGCAAGCACCTGGGGCACCATCATTGCCGCGCTCAGCCCCTGGGTCCCGCGGCTGGCGATCAGGGTTGTTGTGTCCGGCGCAAGACCACAGGCGAGAGAACTCACGGTGAAGCCGGCAACGCCCAGGCAGAACAGCCGGCCGCGGCCAAGAACATCGCCAAAGCGGCCGAAGGGGAGAAGGCCGGCGGCGAAGGTCAGCACATAGATGACCAGCACCCATTCCAGCTCGGTATCGCTGGCCCCGAGATCGGCCCTGATGACCGGCAGGGCCAGATTGACGACGGAAATGTCGAGAATGTTCATGAACATGGCGAGATAGAGCGCGGCAAGCGCCGTCCAACGGTTGCCGCCTTCCCGGGCAGCGCCGGCACGTGCGAGCGTCATTTCAAAATCTCCTGAGATCGCGAAACCTAATTTGTTACTTCTTAAGTTACGAATCTCGGCCGGTCAATCTCATGTGCCTTTATTTGTCACATAACAGTCAGGCCGCTATGATCGGGAAAAAGGGAATCAACCATGCGCACCGACAGCCGCCTGCCCCGCGTGCTTCACGTTCTTCTGCACCTGGAGCAGATCCGGGAGCCGGTCACCTCCGAGCAGATCGGCAGGATGCTGAACACCAACCCGTCCCTTGTCCGCCGCACCATGGCGGGCCTGAGGGAAGCCGGGTTCGTCGGCGCCACCAAGGGGCACGGCGGCGGCTGGGTGCTGGAAAGGCCGCTCAAGGAGATCACCCTGGCCGCCGTCTATGCGGCGCTCGGCGCACCGCAGCTCTTCGCCGTCGGCCCATCGGGCGACGCGCCGGACTGCCTGCTGGAACGGGCGGCAAACGCGGCAACATCAATGGCGCTGGAAGCCGCGCGAACCACGTTTCAAGCGGAATTGCAGAAAGTGACCGTAGCGGATCTGGTGGCACCGCACGCTCAGGAAATCCGGGAATACCAGGCGCATCAGCGCTCCGGCACTGGAACTGCCTCCTGACGGCAAAACGCTGTTGCCCGTCTGTCCCTGCCCGAAAGTTAAGACTGGATTTCCGTCAATCGTTTCCGTAACTTGTGCAAGTGTTTGAAATCGATCAATGTTTGCAGAATTCAATTTTCACGAGAGATGCCTCCTGCCATGAACCGGATCCTTTTTCCTGTCTCCCTCCTGCTTGTCTCCCTGTTGCTTGCCGCCGGTCTGCCCGCAAAGGCGGCCAGTTGGACAGCTGCTGAATTGCCCGCCTATTCGGATGACACCGAGTTTGTCGCGATCGGAAGCGACGGCCTGCTTTATGCCGTCACGTCCAATCCCAACGGCTACGTGTTCACTTCGCTTCTCGAAACCTACAAGTTCGAACCTTCGGGCGACGGCTTCACCGGCCGGATCCTGTCGGGAAAGCAGGTTTACTACCTGGGCAGCAGCTGCGACGCCGCCGGTGAGCGGGTCAAGGGATCATGGTCGGTGAACAACACCGGGCTTGCCTTTGCGATAGCCGATGCCGGGCGGCCGGTGTTGACCTTCAACCTTCTTTCAACCGGCCTGTCTCCAAGCCACAGCTGCTGAGAGCGGCTCCTCGCAACCGTCAAGCTCGAACGCCCCCGGGGAAATCCGATGAACGCAAAAACCGCCGTTGTCCTGCTGGCATCGATGATGATGGGTGGAGAAGCCGTCGCCGCTCCGCTTGAAGACTATTTTTCCAGCCTGAACACCTGCTACGGCCGCAGCTACTCCAGCGACCACCTCCAACAGCACCATGGTCAACAGGTGATCGACATGGCCGTCAGTCATTTTCCGCAAAAACAGGAACTGCTGGGAATGGACAGCCCGTTCCAGCCCTATCCCGACACTCCGCGCATGGTGCTGCGCCTTGATGTCTGGCTGCGGGGACAGGACAGGTCCTGGCAGGAGCACGCAATCTGCGAGCCTCACGGAGACAGTCTGTCCTGCGCCATCGAATGCGACGGCGGAACATTCGAGATCGAGGCACGCGATCAGGACCGGCTGCTGGTCAAGCTGCGCAGCGATCTTTATTTTACCCAGTGCGATGCCGGTGATGCCATGCTCAGCCGGACCGCGGAAGACCGGTCCTTTCTGTTGTCTCCCCTGCCGCGGTCCCATTGCTCACCGGAGTGACCCCGTAGCCTAAGGTCGAACGGCGACAGGCAACGCATGCTCGGTCACCCCTTGCCTCACCGCGACTGATTGTATACAAGCGCACACAATAGAAATCCGGTACAACTCGGTGCCGAGAGATTTCCTCCGCCTGATTCCGTTTCCTAAAGACCGCGAGGCCGCGTTTCCATGGCAAAGATCAAAGTCGACAATCCCGTTGTTGAACTCGACGGCGACGAGATGACCCGCATCATCTGGGCCTTTATCAAGGACAAGCTGATCCATCCCTATCTCGATATCGATCTGCTCTACTACGATCTGTCGATCCAGAAGCGCGACGAGACCGATGACCAGATCACGGTGGATGCGGCGAACGCCATCAAGGAACACGGTGTCGGCATCAAGTGCGCCACCATCACGCCGGACGAGGCCCGCGTCGAGGAATTCGGCCTCAAGCGCATGTACCGTTCGCCCAACGGCACCATCCGCAACATCCTCGGCGGCGTGATCTTCCGCGAGCCGATCATCATGCAGAACGTGCCGCGCCTCGTGCCCGGCTGGACCCAGCCGATCATCGTCGGCCGCCATGCCTTCGGCGACCAGTACCGCGCCACCGATTTCCGTTTTCCGGGCAAGGGCAAGCTGACCATCACCTTCACCGGCGAAGACGGCGATGTCATCGAGAAGGAAGTCTATGACGCGCCGTCGGCGGGCGTTGCCATGGCCATGTACAATCTCGACGACTCGATCCGCGACTTCGCCCGGGCCTCGATGAACTATGCCCTTCAGCGCAAGGTGCCCTGTTATCTGTCCACCAAGAACACGATCCTGAAAGCCTATGACGGCCGTTTCAAGGACCTCTTCCAGGAAATCTACGAGGCGGAATTCAAGGAAAAATTCGCTGATGCCGGCATCTGGTACGAGCACCGGCTGATCGACGACATGGTCGCCAGCGCACTGAAATGGTCCGGCGGCTATGTCTGGGCCTGCAAGAACTACGACGGCGACGTCCAGTCCGACACGGTGGCCCAGGGCTTCGGCTCGCTCGGCCTGATGACCTCCGTCCTGATGACGCCGGACGGCAAGACCGTCGAGGCCGAAGCCGCGCATGGCACGGTTACCCGCCACTACCGCCAGCACCAGGCCGGCGAGAGCACCTCGACCAACTCCATCGCCTCGATCTTCGCCTGGACCCGCGGCCTGGCCCACAGGGCCAAGCTCGACGGCAACGACAAGCTGGCAAGATTCGCCAAGACACTGGAGAATGTCTGCGTCCGGACCGTCGAATCCGGCTACATGACCAAGGATCTAGCCCTCCTCGTCGGCCCCGACCAGGCCTGGCTGACCACGACCGGCTTTCTCGACAAGATCGACGAGAACCTCCAGAAAGCCATGGCGGATCTGTAAAGACAGCGCCCCGGGGACACCCCGGGGCGTCTTTTCCCGAAGGGCCATGTCGCAGGAGGCGTGTCCCCGCGGACGTGCCCGATTGTCACCCTCCGTTCACCGCGTTACGCTCATGTCCGCCGGACCTGGAGGAGTGCGCGCGTGCTGACGATCCGCGACTTGAAAACACCCCTGATCGGTCCGGTCGACCTCGACATCGCACCAGGCACCTGCTGCACCATTTCCGGCCCGTCCGGTGCGGGAAAGTCCCTGTTCCTGCGCGCGATTGCCGACCTCGACGAGAGCACCGGTCAGGTGACGCTGGACGGCCTGTCCCGTGACAGCCTGTCCGCTCCCGACTGGCGCCGGAAAGTGGCCTACGTGCCCGCGGAAAGCGGCTGGTGGGCCGATCGGGTCGAGGATCATTTCGACAAGAGGGACGGCCTTGCCGAACGCCTGGCCGCGGTCGGCCTGGGCGACGCGCTTCCCTGGGAAATTTCCCGCCTGTCGACCGGTGAGCGCCAGCGCCTTGCCCTTGTCCGCGCCCTGGAGAACGAGCCCGAGGTGCTGCTTCTCGATGAACCGACCTCGGCACTCGACCCGCCTTCCGTCGCCCAGGTGGAAGATCTCCTGAGGGAAAGGCTCCAGACCGGATGCGCCGTCCTGCTGGTCACCCATGACCCGGACCAGCCGAAGCGTCTCGGCGCACGTGAATTCGAAATGACGTCCGGCAAGCTGTCGGCCCGCGCCCCTTGGGAGGCCGCACCGTGACCGGTTATCTTGCCTTGTCCTACTGGGACCTGGTGGCCGCCTCGGTGTTCCTGGTCCTGAACGCGGTGTTTTCGATCGTTCTCGATCTGGGCCTGACCCGCACCCTGATCGTCTCCGCCCTGCGCATGACGGTGCAACTGATCCTCGTAGGCCTTTTCCTGAAGGCGATATTCATTGCCGGATCCGTTTTCTGGACCCTTCTGGCCGCGGCGGTGATGCTCGGCTTTGCCGGACGCGAGATCTGGGCCCGGCAGGACCGCCGGCTCTCCGGGCTCTGGGGGCCGGGCCTCGGCGCCGCCGCCATGCTGGTGGCCGGCACGCTGGTCACGGTCTATGCGCTCGGCGGGCTGATCCGGCCGGACCCGGTCTGGCTGCCGCAATATGCGCTGCCGCTGTTCGGCATGGTGCTCGGCAACACCATGACCGGGGTCAGCCTGGGGCTCGACACCCTGCACACGGCCCTGGTCCGTGGACGGGTCGCCGTCGAGGCGCAACTGCTGCTCGGCAAGACCCGCTGGGAGGCGACACGTCCATTCGTTCGTCAGGCGCTCCGTTCCGGCTTCACGCCGATCATCAACGCCATGGCGGCAACCGGCGTGGTCTCGTTGCCCGGCATGATGACCGGGCAGATCCTCAGCGGTGTCGACCCGAGGGAAGCGGTCAAGTACCAGCTCCTGATCATGTTCCTGCTTGGAGGCGCCACAGGCCTGGGTGTCCTGGGCGCAACCTTTGGCAGCGTCTGGCGGCTGACCGACACCCGTCACCGCCTTCGACTGGACCGATTGACCGGAGGATCTTCATGATCGAACTTTTTGGTGCCGACTATTCCGTCTATGTCCGCTCCGCGCGCCTTGCGCTGGCGGAAAAGGGGATCGATTACACGCTCGTTCCCATCGATGTCTTTGCCCCCGGCGGTCCACCGGCCGATTACCTGCAGCTTCAGCCTTTCGGCAAGATCCCGGCCATGAAGCGTGGTGATGTCACGCTTTACGAGACCGTGGCGATCCTGCGTTACGTCGACGAGGCCTTCGAGGGGCCGCCGCTGCAGCCGGACGATCCGCTTGGCCGCGCCCGCATGACACAGTTCCTCTCGATCCTCGACACACATGCCTACCGGACACTGGTCTGGGAGATCTATGTGGAACGAGTCGTGAAGACCCGTGACGGCGGCGCCGCCGACGAGGTCGCCATCGCCTCGGCCATGGGTCCGGCGCGCACGGTTCTGGCGGCGCTGGAGGCGCTGGTGGCGGACGGCCCTTTCCTCCTCGGCGACCGTCCGTCCCTTGCCGACTGCCATGCAGCACCGATGCTGGCGCTGCTCGGAAAGGCCGAGGAAGGCAGGCTGCTGCTGAAGGGCGCGCCGAACCTGTCGGCTTGGCTGGAAGCCTTCGGGCGACGGACGGCCTTCAAGGCGACGGAACCGGCGGCCTGATGACACCGGTCATGCGTGAATTCGCTGCGAACGGGCGCGGTACTGCGAAGGGGCCATTCCGGTCCAGCGCCGGAACGCCCGGGAAAAATGCGCGCCGTCGCTGTAGCCCAGCTGAAGCGCAATATCGGTCAGGCTGCGATTGCCTGACCGGAGCAGAACCATCGCCCGGTCCTTGATCAGGCCGTCGAGAACGGTCGAGAAACTGCAGCTTTCCGCGTCCAGCGCCCTTTGCAGGGAACGGCGGCTCATAGACAGTTTGCGGGCGACCCAGTCGATTTTCGGATGCCCTTCCAGAAGCGCGATGGACGACAGCATCGCCACCTCTTCCCGCAAGCCGAAGTCGGGCGCGATCGGCGGCTCCGACCCGAAATCGGGACGCTCCTTCATCCGTCCGGTCGCCGCAAGCAGCCCCACATCGAATTCGACCGCAGATGCCCGCGCGCCGTGCCGGACCGGTGCGCGGAAGATCTTCTCCAGCTCCGCGGCCTGCGCCGCGCCGACGCAGGTCGAGCGGATCAGCGACGGCGACCAGCCGCTGCCTGCGAAATGGCGCACGCCGTCGATCAGGTAGCTGACACCCAGGAGTTCATTTTGAAACCTGCCGTCGCGCCCGGGATCCAGGAACTCGATGGACCAGCGCGCCTTCGTTCCCGATATCCGGAAGCGCAACACTGTCTCGGTCTGAAGGAAACGATTGAGACCGCGGGCGGAACGGTCGATCGCGCCCGCCAGCGTCGGTGCACTGCTCACCCAGGCACCGAAGGCGCTCAACTTGTTCATGCTCACGAGCTGCCCGAGCGCTGCGCCGAAGTACGGGTCGCCGATGTCGCGCCCCGCTTCGCTCAGCACCTTGAACTGCTCGCTCAAGGGAAGCGGAAGGTCGGGATTGTCCAGAAGAGCAAGAGGCAGGTCGACACGGCGGAATATCCGCCCGATCGAGCCGCCGCGCGCCTCGACGAAATCCGTGATCGGTCCAAGAGCGCTCGCACGCGTGTAACCGGCCATTGTTCAACCTCCCCGATGCCGAGCATGGCACCAAATGGCAAGAATTCAAAGGCGGGATGTGCCAACACGGACCGGCGAAACATATCGGTTGTCTTCGCGATGGGAGGTAATCATGACAGACAGGAAAATCACGCGCCGCGAAGGTCTCGCCGGCGTCGGCACCGCGGCTGCGGCGGTGGCAGTCGGCGGCAGCGCGGCGTCGGCGGCAGTCCCTGCGGCGGGCTCGTTCGACCAGTCGAATATCACCTGGAACAGTCTGGAGGGCATCGACCACGTCTGGTACCACGTGCTCCGGGTCGATCCGGACGCAAAAGTGGTCGACCTTCTTCTGAAGTTCGCGGCCAACCAGCGCATCGTGCTACACCGGCACCACGCGGACTACAGCACCTTCATTATTCAGGGTGAACTGCGGCTCTACGACGAGGAAGGCGCCCTGACCGAAATCCGCCCGACGGCGAGTTTCGTGGAAAAGCCGGCCGGCGGAGCCCCCCACACGGAGGGCGGCGGCGACGTCGACTGCATCGCCTGGTTCAGCAATCGCGGCACTGACGGGATGATCTACGAAATCCTGGGCCCGAACCACGAGACGCTCGCCACCCTCGGCCTGCCGGAATTCAAGGCGCTGTGGGAAGCACAGGTGACACCGGTCCAGCCGATCGTGCCGGGCTGATCGGGATTTCGTCCATCTGAGGCCGATCCCGGCCCGAAGCCGGGACGGCTAGAGCAACGGCCGGCGGCAAGTTCCCTATTTCGCCAGGGCGAAGTCGAGTGCGGCTCGCGCATGCAGCACCGTGGTGTCGAAGACGGGCATATCGAAATCGTCCGCCGCCACCAGGAGGCCGATTTCCGTGCAGCCGAAGATGACGCCGTCGGCGCCTTTTTCTGCCTCGGTCTGCACCACGTCCAGAAAGGTCTGCTTGCTGTCGGCCCAGGTCTCTCCGCGGCAGAGCTCCTCGTAGATGATGCGATGCACCTCGTCCCGGTCGTCGGATCCGGGTATGCGCACCTCGATACCGTGCCGGTCGCGCAGGTGCCCCTTGTAGAAATCCTGCTCCATGGTGTACGCGGTGGCGAGCAGCAGCGGCGCATTGCAGCCCGCTTCCCGGATCGCCGGCCCGGTTGCATCGCCAATGTGAAGAAGCGGGATTCCGACGGCGGCCTCAACCTCGCCTGCCATCTTGTGCATGGTGTTGGTGCAGATGACCAGACATTCCGCCCCGCCCCGTTCAAGGTTTCGCGCCGCCACGACCATCATCTCCGTCGCCCCGTCCCAGTCGCCGGTCGCCTGCGCGGCCTCGATCTCGGCAAAATCGAATGACCAGATCAGGCATCTGGCCGAGTGCAGTCCGCCTAGGCGTTCACGCGCCATGCGGTTGAGATGCCGATAATAGACGGCGGTGCTTTCCCAGCTCATTCCGCCAAGCAGCCCGATCGCTTTCATGCTAGCCTTCCTCCCGCCTGAGGTCCGCCCGATGCGGGCGGTAGATGAGGACTTTCCATGCTTGAATCACTTTCTCAAAAACGGCCTTTTTCATCGATAATCCAGACCGTTAAGACGCTTTTCTTAAGCGCAGTCCTGCTTACCGCCGCGAGTATCGGTGCCTTTGCCCAAAGCGTCCACGAGCCGGCCCGCGGCACGGCGGAGCGCTCCGATATCCTCAACACGGTCCGTCCCATGGTGGAAGCACGTCTCGGACCGCCGGTCGAATTCGTCGTGAACTGGATGCGCTCCGGCAGCGGCTGGGCCTTCGTCCAGCTGAGCCCGCAGCGCCCTGGCGGCGGCGCCATCGATCTCTACCGGACCACCTACGCCAACCAGGCCGAATACATGGACGGGATCATCACCTTCGCGCTGCTGCGATATCAATATGACCGCTGGAACCTGATCGACTTCGCCGTCGGGCCGACGGACGTGTTCTGGCAGGGCGACCCGCTCTATGCGCAGTTGCCACCCGGCCTGACCCCCTACTGAGCGGGAGGCAATCGCATTTGACCAAGTTCTGTCCGCAGTCGCCAAGTTTACCTCTCCGACAGGGAGAGGGAGCCATGCCCTGCCAAATGCGATTGCCCTGCTACTGAGCGGGAGACGTCTGCTTGTCTGAAGACCCGACAGATCAGCCTTTGCCCGGCGTGTCGTCGTCCGGCGCGCCTTCGTCAGATTTGGCTTCATCCGGCTTCTCGTCCTTCGCGGCGACCGGATCGTCGTCCTCGAACAGTTTCGGCTCCTGCTCCATCTCGTCTATGGAAGCAAACACGCCGGCCTGCTCGAGTTCTTCCTCGGCAAGCTCGCCAAGGACTTTCTTGCCGGCGAGTGCGCGCTCCCTGGCCTCGGCCATGATTTTCTTGGCCAAGCTCTCGTCCCGGCGCATCAGCTGCTGCAGCGCTTCGACCTCCAGGACGAGCAGCTGGCAATCGCTGTAGGCTGTCACTTTCGCTGTCCGCCGGGTCTGGTTGATCAGGGCGAGTTCGCCGAAAAAACTGCCTTCGCCCAGATAGACGGTGTCATGGGGGAGCTTGATTTCCACTTCTCCGGTGGAGATGAAATACATTCGGTCGGCGACATCGCCCTGGTCGGCAATGATCCCGCCCTTCTTGACACTTTGCGCCTGGAGCAACTTGGAAACTTCGGCGATTTCCGTCGCCGTCAGGTCCTCAAACAGGGGCACACGTGCCACCATGGACCAGGTCACCACGAAATCCCTGCTGTGAATCTCGCGGGCAAATGCCGACGCGATGATGCCGACCGGCAGCGCGATCAGGCCATAGCCCATCAGCATCACGAAGCTGCCGACCATCTTGCCCAGATTGCTGACCGGCACGACATCGCCGTAGCCGACCGTGGTGACAGTTGTGATCGCCCAGTAGATGCCGTGCAGGATGCTGCGGAACTTTTCCGGCTGGTCATCGTTTTCAATCAGGTACATGAGTGTCGCCGATAGCAGGATTACCCCGGCAATGATCATGGTCGAACCAAGCAACGCCTTGCGTTCACCGGCCACGGCCGAGATCAATGAACGTAGCGCCGGCGAATAGCGCGCCAGCTTCAGGAACCGCATCAACCGCAGGATGACGACGATCGTGACAGCCTGGTTGGGAAGAAACAGGACGAACAGCAGCGGCAGCGCGCCGATGAGATCGATGATCGCGTCCGGATGAAACGCGTAGCGCAGGCGCGCACCGATGGGGCCATATCTGCGCAGGGGCGGGTGCAGGTCGGCCACATAGAGCCGAAGCACATATTCGATCAGGAAGACAAACCCGCTGCCGAGCTGGACCAGGCGCAGGTGGGTGCCCAGGAAATCACGCACCTCCGGCACGGTTTCCAGAACGGCCAGCACAATGTTTATCAGGATCAGCACCACCAGAGCCTGCCGCACCGCGCGTGCGACCAGTTTGCGCTTGCCCGTATCCTCCAGCACCTCGTAAAGCGCCCGTTTCAAGGTCTCTTCGTGCACGGCGCTCCCCGTTTCGCGTCAAACTCCTGATTTCAATGAATAACCGAAGAACGCCGGGTGACAAAGCCCGCAGACGTCTCGTGCGCGCATCGGCGCATTCCTGCGGCTGTCGGGTCGCGGCATCGTGATTTGGCCCCAGCGCAATACGCCCCATTTAAATGGAGTAGCCACCGAAAGCATGGAGGAAACCATGACGATCGACACCAACAAGGTCCGGGCCGCAGAAACCACCCCGCATCATGTCGTGCTCAAGATGCTGGTCGTTTCGACCGTTCTGGCCGCCGCCGTCCTGGCAATCTCGGCCGCGCTGATCTGAGCGGGGCCGTCCGTTTGAAGCTCGGCCGGGCGGGTCATGCCGGCGCCACACTTCCGGCAGATACAGTCAGGATTGTTCCAGTCTGATTCTGCCGATGGATTTTCATGGCCCGTAAACTAGCCCTTGTGCTGGTGTTGGCCGGCCTCGCCCTTTATGCCGCCAATGCCTCCTGGCTTGCTGCTTCCCCGGAAACCGGCCGGCCGACGCTCATTGCGCATCGCGGCGTGCACCAGACCTATGACCGCAAGGACATCGGGCGCGACACCTGCACCGCGACACGCATAGCCACACCTTCCCACGCCTACCTTGAAAACACGGAGGCATCGATGGAGGCGGCCTTTGCCGCCGGCGCAGCCATTGTCGAACTCGACATTCACCCGACCACCGACGGACACTTTGCGGTCTTTCACGACTGGACGCTGGATTGCCGGACCAATGGCACCGGTGTGACCCGGGACCATGACCTGACCGAGCTGCAGACGCTCGACATCGGCTATGGCTACACCGCCGATGGCGGCAGGACCCATCCGTTCCGGGGCAAGGACGGGGTCCGTATGCCGGCGCTTTCCGAGGTCCTGGACCGGTTCCCGGACGGACTTTTCCTCGTCAATTTCAAGAGCCGGGATGCAAGCGAAGCCGACCGGCTTCACACCCTCCTGCTGCAGCATCCAGAATGGAAAGAGCGTATCTGGGGGGTTTATGGCGGCGCCTCCCCGACGCAGCGTTTTGTCGAACTGACACCGGGCGTGCGGGGCTTCACAAAGGAAGACACCAAGTCCTGTCTGCTCGGCTATATCGTGCTCGGCTGGTCCGGCCATGTACCGGCGTCCTGCCGCAACAGGCAGATCCTGGTCCCGGTCAACTACGCGGTGTGGCTGTGGGGCTGGCCCAACCGCTTTCTTCAGCGCATGGAGGAAAACGGCGCGGAAATCGTCCTGAGCGGCCCGCCGAAGGGAACCGCCGGCATCGACACGCTCGAGCAACTGGCCAAAGTCCCGGAAGGTTTTGGCGGTTACATCTGGACCAACCGGATCGAGGTCATCGGTCCGGCTCTCGGAAAGAGAAAATGACAAGGGGCGGTCCCATGGAACCGCCCTCTTCACATTTCCTCAGCCGCTTCGATGGTGGTCAGAGTGCCGCCAGATGACCTTCAATGGCCGCAATGGCGCCGTCGGCCCGGGAACCGTCCGGACCGCCGGCCTGCGCCATGTCCGGCCGGCCGCCACCGCCGCGCCCGCCAAGCGCCTCGGAGCCGATCCGTACCAGGTCGACCGCGCTGACCTTTTCGGTGAGGTCCTTGGTCACGGCGGTGACGATGGCGGCCTTGCCGTCCTCCGCCACGCTGATCAGCACCACCACGCCGGAACCGAGCTGCGTCTTGGCCTCGTCGGCCATGCCCTTCAGATCCTTCGGGTTGATTCCCTCGACTGTGCGCGCCATCACCTTGAAGCTGCCGGCTTCCCTGACCGGTGCGCCTTCGCCGGCGCCACCGCCCATGGCGAGCTTCTTCTTAGCGTCGGCAAGTTCCTTTTCCAGCTTGCGGCGTTCCTCCACCAGCTGGGCAACCCGGGCAGGCACGTCGTCCGCACCGGTCTTCAGGATGCCTGCAACCTCGCGCATGCGCTTGTCCTGCGCATCCAGGTAGGTGCGTGCCTCCGCCCCGGTCAGCGCCTCGATCCGGCGCACGCCTGCAGCGACCGCCCCTTCGTTGACCAGGGTCACCAGGCCGATATCGCCGGTGCGCCGGACATGGGTGCCGCCGCAAAGCTCGAGCGAATAGGGTTTGCCTTCCTTGGATCCGTGAAGGGCGGTGCCCATGGAGACCACGCGAACCTCCTCGCCGTATTTCTCGCCGAACAGCGCCATCGCGCCGGCCTCGATGGCATCATCCACCGCCATCAGGCGGGTATCGACCGGCGCGTTCTGCAGCACGATCTCGTTGGCAAAGGTCTCGACCGTCGCCAGTTCCTCGTCGCTGACAGGTTTCGGGTGCGAGAAGTCGAAGCGCAGGCGCTCGGGCGTCACCAGCGAGCCCTTCTGCGCCACGTGGGTGCCGAGCACCTCGCGCAGCGCCTCGTGCACCAGGTGGGTCGCTGAGTGGTTCGCGCGGATCGATGTCCGCCGGCCGTGATCGACCTTCAGTTCCAGCGCGAGGCCCGGCGCAAGCGTGCCCTCTTCCACGGTGACGGAATGCACGAACAGGCCGTCGGCCTTTTTCTGTGTGTTGGTGACAAGCGCCTTCACGCCATTGGCCAGCATCAGCCCGGTGTCGCCGACCTGGCCGCCGCTTTCGCCGTAGAAAGGCGTCTGGTTGAGCACCACGAAGCCGCTCTGGCCCGCGGTCAGCTCGGTCACTTCCTTGTCGTCCGAGGCAAGGCCCGCGACCACGCCTTCCGCCGTTTCGGTTTCGTAGCCGAGGAAATCGGTGGCGCCGTGTTTTTCCTTTAAGGCGAACCAGACGGTCTCGGTGGCCGCACCGCCGGACCCGGACCAGGCGGCACGGGCCTCGGCCTTCTGCCGCTCCATGGCGGCATCGAAACCGTCCGTATCGACGGAAATGTCGCGGGCGCGCAGGGCGTCCTGGGTCAGGTCCAGCGGAAAGCCGTAGGTGTCGTAGAGCTTGAAGGCGGTCTCGCCGTCCAGCTGGCCGCCGGCGGCAAGGTCTTCCGTGGCGCTGTCGAGCAGGCCAAGGCCGCGTTCCAGCGTCTTGCGGAAACGGGTTTCCTCAAGTTTCAGCGTTTCGGTGATCAGGTCTTCGGCGCGGCCAAGCTCCGGATAGGCGCGGCCCATCTCGCGCACCAGCGCCGGCACCAGCTTGTGCATCAGCGGTTCGGCGGCGCCGAGCAGGTGGGCGTGGCGCATGCCGCGGCGCATGATCCGGCGCAGCACGTATCCCCTGCCCTCGTTGGACGGCAGCACGCCGTCGGCGATCAGGAAGCTGGTGGAGCGCAGGTGATCGGCGATCACGCGGTGGCTGCCAAGCGCATCGCCTTCCGCGTCGACGCCCGTGGCGTTTTCGGAGGCGGCGATCAGCGCCTTGAAGAGATCGATGTCGTAGTTGTTGTGCACGCCCTGCATGACGGCGGCGATGCGCTCGATGCCCATGCCCGTGTCGATCGACGGCCGCGGCAGGTCGAGCCGCGCTTCCGGCGTCTGCTCGTATTGCATGAAAACCAGGTTCCAGATCTCGATGAACCGGTCACCGTCCTCTTCCGGCGTTCCCGGAGGTCCGCCCCAGATGTGCTCGCCGTGATCGTAGAAGATCTCCGAACACGGCCCGCAGGGGCCGGTGTCGCCCATCGACCAGAAATTGTCCGAGGTCGGGATGCGGATGATCCTGTCCTCGCTGAGCCCGGCGATCTTCTTCCACAGATCGAAGGCCTGGTCGTCCTCGGCATAGACCGTCACCAGCAGCTTGTCCTTCGGCAGGCCGAACTCGCCGGTGACGAGGTTCCAGGCAAGCTCGATCGCCCGGTCCTTGAAATAGTCGCCGAAGGAAAAGTTGCCGAGCATCTCGAAGAACGTGTGGTGGCGGGCGGTGTAGCCGACATTGTCGAGGTCGTTGTGCTTGCCGCCTGCGCGCACGCATTTCTGCGAAGTCACCGCGCGCGAATAATCGCGCTTTTCCAGCCCGGTGAAGACGTTCTTGAACTGGTTCATGCCCGCATTCGCGAACATCAGCGTCGGATCGTTGCGTGGCACCAGCGGTCCGGATTCGACCACTTCGTGTCCGTTCTTATTGAAATAGTCCAGGAAGGCGGAGCGGATTTCATTTACGCCGGTCATTCGGGTCTCGCATCGGTCCGTAGCCCGTCTCGGCGGGCCGGTTGAAAGTCTTTAAAAGGCCGCGCACGACATCGTCGGTCCCGGCCGGAACAGCCTTTTAACTTTGACCTCCAACCCTGTCCAGCGGTTGCACGCTGTCACCCGTGCCGAATTCCGCGGAATTGCCGGTCGGGGCGGGCCAACGTGTCCCCATACGCAGAAGCCTTCTCCCGCGAACGGAAGAAGGCTTCAGGGAAGGCCGGACAAGTGTCCGGAGCCGCAAGGGTCTGGAATGACCCGGTCTTATTCGTCCGCGTCCTGGGAATCGCCCTCCGGATCGATGATTGCCTCCGCGATCAGGCCGGCGTTCTGGCGGATCGCCAGTTCGATCTCGTCGGCGATTTCCGGATTGTCTTTCAGGAACTGCTTGGAATTCTCGCGCCCCTGGCCGAGGCGCTGGCTGTTATAGGAGAACCAGGCGCCGGATTTCTCGACAATGTTGCCCTTGACCCCGAGGTCGATCAGCTCGCCGGTCTTGGACACCCCTTCGCCGTAGATGATGTCGAACTCGACCTGACGGAACGGCGGTGCAAGCTTGTTCTTGACCACCTTGACGCGGGTCTGGTTGCCGACGACCTCGTCCCGGTCCTTGATCGCACCGATGCGGCGGATGTCGAGGCGGACGGAGGCATAGAACTTGAGGGCGTTGCCGCCGGTCGTGGTTTCCGGCGAGCCGAACATCACACCGATCTTCATGCGGATCTGGTTGATGAAGATCACCATGCATTTCGACTTGGAAATCGACGCGGTCAGCTTGCGCAGTGCCTGGCTCATCAGGCGGGCCTGCATGCCCGGCAGGCTGTCGCCCATCTCGCCTTCCAGCTCGGCCTTCGGCGTCAGGGCGGCAACGGAATCGATCACCAGCACGTCGATGGCGCCGGACCGCACCAGCGTGTCGGCGATTTCCAGAGCCTGTTCCCCGGCGTCGGGCTGGGAGATCAGGAGGTCGTCGATATTGACCCCGAGCTTGCGGGCGTAAATCGGGTCGAGCGCGTGTTCGGCATCGACAAAGGCACAGATACCGCCCTCTTTCTGGGCCTCGGCAACCGTGTGCAGCGCAAGCGTCGTCTTGCCAGACGATTCCGGCCCGTAGATCTCGACGATGCGGCCGCGCGGCAACCCGCCGATGCCCAGGGCGATATCCAGACCGAGCGATCCGGTCGAGACGGATTGAACCTCGACGGCCTGGCCCTGGCCCATCTTCATGATGGAGCCCTTGCCGAAGGCGCGTTCGATTTGGCTGAGCGCTGCATCAAGCGCTTTTGTCTTGTCCATCTGGCTGCTTTCTACGAGACGAAGGGTACTTTGCGACATGCTCACGCTCCTTATTCCACGATGGACGCGCTGTTTCAATGCAGGCTTTTGTACACTTTTTGTTCTCATTTTTCAAGTCGCCAAAACCGATTGGTATTCAAATGGAAATGCGCGTTTGTTTCCAATATGTTCTCATGAACGCGCCTTAAAACTGACCTAGCGTCAACACGAAACGGAACATGTCGTGATTCTGTGGCGCGCAACTTCGTTTGGCGAATCGTGCGACTTCAGTTGGCACCCACGTTCTTCATCAAATTATGCTTGTTCATTCTCGCCTCGTACTCAAGCGACTTCATCGCGTCTCCCACCAAGTGGGCTGGATTTGCAAACGCCTTTCTCATGCTGGAGATATGGGTGTCCCTCAATTTTGCTTCGGTTAACTCTTGGTCTTTTGTCACCGCAACCAAGACCTCGCCCATAGAAAATTGGTGAGCTTCTGCTTGCGCCGCTGAAAAAGCTGAAAACGCCTTTTTTCTTGTCTCTTCGGTCGATGTAACGACCACAGCGCATGCCTCATAGTTCTCAGGAATATTCGGATCTCCACTGCTGTCCCAACCACGATCTCGTGCGACTTCAATGGAAAACAGTTCCGATCCCATCGCAGAATCAACTGCACTTGGCGAGCAGTCATGGCCAAGTAGGAGTGTTTCGTCCTTTAGATAAAGGTTGAGTAAGTATGTTGCTGCTAGTGCAGAAAACATATTTCGCAGGCAGCCCGATGAGAGATATTTTTGACGATCGTGTTTTAGGTTTTGATAAGCGTTGTTCCAGGCGAACGTCTGCCCAGATTTGCCTGTGCGGGGCGTATCCTTAAGAAAGGGGTACAATACTTTTTGTGACTGAAAGCAACTGTAGTGGCTGATGTACACGACCTTTTTGTCCAGGTGCCAATTGCTTCGAAGCGCCTTTAATAGATCGTCGAAGCGCAAATGATCCACGTCACTCTTTTCAACCTCTTGCGACACCACCCCAGAAGTTTTCGAGACGTACAATTCTTTGACAATCGCCTCTAATTCCACACCGCATCGAATTACGATATCGGCTATCGTGGATGAATAAACTTCGAGTTGATCGTCGCAGACATGGATGTCCTCAGTGAGCCTTACTGCGCGGCTTTCGAGTTGCTTATACACCGGCCAAAATACATTTAATTCAATCATGACGGCGCCTTCCGACCAATTCCTGTATGGTCCATCTCATCTGGGTTGCAGGGTGATTTGCCCGGCCGGACGGCCACATACCTTGCATCTCAAACACCGAATTATCCGCGCCTCTAAACGGGGTTTAAACAGCCCCTCAAGCCGCCTTGTAAAGGCTCTCAATTTCAGCCGAACGCATCAAGTTATTGATGAGTGCAATACTTCTGGATCGTTTTCCCAAACATGGTGTTTCTCAAGATATGCAAATTCGCTTCTAATGGCCTTGTAGACACCATCCAAATCTCGAGCATGCACCGGAGCCCTGAGTGTGTCGGTGATCTCTAACAAAGATTGCAACACCCCAGGACCACCCATGGTGGATAGATATATCGAACAACCACCCTCAATCCAGGCACCCAAAAACGAAGCTAAGTCCTCGCGCTCCAAATCCCGAGCTTCCCTAAATGCTTTGATGTGAACAGTGATTTTTGTTCCTGCTTCGATGTCAAGGAGGAAACCGCACTGATTTGGCCGCCATATGTCTGGCAAATGCTCCCAAACCTTCCATCCACATTCATAGCCGCGGCAAGGCGCTGGTCTTGCATCATAGACCGTGCATCCACTATCTCGGTCACAATGAGGACAAATCACTCCCGTGGGTTTGACCAACTCCGGCGTCCGAATGCGCGTTATCTCGCAGCAAACCGTGCAATCACCGCACTCTCTCCCCGGAACTGTTCTGGCCATCAGTTTGTTTTCCGCTAGGAATATTGATCGGCTTACATTCGAGATTATCTGCGTTGGGGTTGTCAACTTAAGTGGTCCCGGAAAACTGGACAGTCGGCTAAGGTGTATCCCAAACCTTTGAAGGGATACGAGAATGGCGAAGCGCCGGAAATTTACGGACCAGTTTAAGGCGAAGGTGGCGCTGGAAGCGCTGCGTGGCGACAAGACGATCCAGGAGATCGCGGCGAAGCACCAGGTGCATCCGAACCAGGTCAGCACGTGGAAACGCCAAGCCGTCGAGGGGATGGCTGATGTGTTTGCCCGTGGCGGCAAGCCAGAGGGGCCGACCGAAGCCGAGATCAAGGAACTACACGCCAAGATCGGAAGGCTGGCGGTCGAGAACGATTTTTTGTCCGAAGGGCTGAAGCGGTGAGCCCCGAGAAGAAACGCGCGATGATCAAACGGGACCACCCGCAGCTCAGTATCAGCCAGCAATGCAAGCTGGTGCGGCTCAGCCGATCCGCGTTGTACTACGCGCCGGTCGGGATCGACGCGGACACGTTGGCGATGATGAAAGAGATCGACCGGGTGTTCACCAAGTATCCGTTCTTCGGCAGCCGCCAGATCGTAGCCTATCTGCGCCGGGAGGGCGTTGTCATAGGCCGTCATCGCGTCAGGCGATTGATGGCGCGGATGGGGCTGGAGGCAATCTACAAACGTCCCAGAACCAGTCAGCCGCACCCGCGGCATCCGGTCTTCCCGTATTTGCTTCGCGGCATGCAGATCGACCGTCCGAACCAGGTCTGGTGCGCCGACATCACCTTCGCGCCGGTCAGGAATGGCTTCCTGTATCTCGTGGCTATCATGGATTGGGCGTCGCGCAAGGTCCTGAGCTGGCGGCTATCGAATACGATGCACGCCGACTTCTGCGTCGATGCCCTGAACGAAGCCATCGCCAAATATGGCCCGCCGGAGATCATGAACACAGATCAAGGATCTCAGTTTACGGGATCGGCCTGGATCACGACGCTGACCGAGGCAGGCGTGCGCATCTCAATGGATGGGCGTGGCCGCTATCTGGACAACATTTTTATCGAACGGCTGTGGCGGAGCCTGAAGCAGGAGGCGATCTATCTCGAAGAGATCACTGACGGCTTCCAAGCCCGAAGGGTCGTCAAAAACTGGATGGCATTCTACAACACCAAGCGGCCCCATTCCTCCCTTGAACGCAGAACGCCAAGGGAGGCATACTGGCTCGGTCTGGATCAGAAATTGGCGGCATGAAAACCAACCAGGATACACCTTAGATCAGCCGCTTAGCTATCCGAAAAGGTGGGACCACTTCACAGTTTGAATGATGGGGAGCATCCGTGTATCACGAAAGTACGAAGGCATAGTAATGCCAAATGGAGCGAACGTTCATAAATGATGCGCGTTGCTTTTCCTATTTGACGGCAAACAATTGAGCACACAACCTTAAGTCTTTCCCTAGTATTCTAATGCGTGTGATCAGAACTTTTTACTGAGATTTATTCTTTTCTTTCTCCGACAATTTCCTTTTTGATCATACCAATCACGTTTGGCGGTTGGTCGTCGTCGGAATTGACTCCCGGCATCGGCCTAAACAGCGCAGTCAATATGGTTGCCCGGTCCTCGTCGTCGCTAGCGGCTCCCTCTGAGACGAGATGGACAAATGTACGAGCCATCACCTTTCGCTGATTGGCATCGTGTGCCAACATCAAATTTTGGTTCAGATACCGGCTGACAAGACGCAAAATCCACGCATATCCCAACACGGGGGTTGTAATGACAACCAAGCGACCAAAAGGAATTGTCTCGCTGGTGGGCAGAAAGTCTTCAATCGTCATTTTCAACTGTTCGAAATGCGTGAAGCCATAGTAGAGGGGCCCAAAGATCAGCGCTGCAAAGACGATTGCAGAAAACCAAAACGACAAAGTATGCACGAGGGCTTTGTTACTCCACATCGAGAACGTTTCACCCAGCACACGTTCGGTTCGTAGCGCGTCTACTTTGTTTATTATCCGCGCCTCGAAGTCCGCTTCAATGTGGTCCAAAAATTCACTCTCTTTTTGCTCCAAATGTTTGACAATCTCTGTCCTCTTCTCGTCAGCCGATTTCGCGATACTGGCTGCATGCTCGTTTGCCCTTTTCGCGAGTTCATTTTCACTGTCTACACGGTTCTTGCTTGTCACCCTGTCGATCTGAGTAATTGCATCGGTGACAGTCCGTTGTAAGGTAGTCGAAATGGTATTGTCTTCGCTGTGCATCAGCGCTGCATTCTGCAGGCTCAGAGAGGCGTATAGATTTGCAATTGAAGCAACAGCGCTAGGGTGAATACCCAGACGAATTTGAGACGTTTCGTTTATAACCTCGCCAGTGGTTTCGAAAATAATTGCAGCTATTGCAAGTATCGATGCTGCCTGTTCGTTGCCAAAACGATTTTGAAATTCTTGGACGGTCGATGCACCGAACCCGACCGGATAGTAGAAATCATTTCTGCTCCGCTTAATTCCAGAGCCCGAATTGATTTGGCGCAGCATTTGAATCGTGAGTCGATCAGCTCCTTGAGGCAACAACGTGTTCACCATGTCAACGGCCATACTCAAGGCTTGATCTTGTTTGTCGCCATCCTTGGTATCAAGTTCAGCTCTGGCTTGTTCGAAGCGTTTTATCCAGTATGTCGCTTGCCGGTAAAAGGGATCGTACGGCATTTCGGGCGGCGCCTTGATGTCGGCAATATCCATCATGTTACTGAATTTCCAACTTGGCTTTGCTGTTGCTAATGAAGCAGCTTGCCTTATTGGGGATCGGGGCGCAACGAGAGGAATTAAACAGTTCAATTACTTTCCCACGTCGCGGAGAACGCGCCTGCTTTATTCAATTGAGACCCTTTTGACCAACGTCGTCACCATCCGGGACAGCCTCGCATTACCTGCATTGTGGAAAGCTCTAATCGCACCAGTCAGCTTCATATTCGGGCGTCCAGCGCCTTGCCAATCCTTCGCTGATCAGCAACGCCCCAGTGCTCTGGCCATCTTGCAGAATGCCCCCACACACGCGGCCGGAGGCTTTCGGTGTTATCGGTTGACTTGGACCTGAAGACTTGCACGCCTGGTGTCGCCAGCGCCTCAGCCATTCGTGCCTTGGCCTTGCGAGCGAGTTCCAGCTCCTGCAGGCATTGGTTCGACCAGATCTCCGGAGTGTCGTAACCTGACACAAACGGCGCTCCATCCCCCATATCTCGCATACTCACGCCGTCACAGCCGTTGCTGTCGCCGTCGACTGCAATGAGGGAGCTGCAGCTTAGAAGTTCTCCAAGATTACCGAATATTTTAGCCAAAACGGTCTCTTCAGAAACATATTCTATTTCGTCGCTTTGTTCGATCTCGCTCTGATCTGTTCTCTAAGAGATAAGCCTCTGCGTGATTTTCTTCGAAAGACAACACCTAGACATATCCCCACAAAAACACAGCTGAAGAAAATAATAATTTGGATGAAATCTAACAACGTAAGAATTTGCGACTTATCTTCCAACGTAGTCAGATAAGAGAAAATGTTCGCTACAACTGATGGCGAAACAGCAACAGCTCCGCCGATTGCGATCAGTAGCATTTCAATGACAAGCTCCGATTTGGATTCACAAAGCATGTCTAGTTCTTCGTCGGAAATACTGTGGCGCAAAATTAAGTCAGGTTGCGTGGTTACTATGACCGGATCCGTGTGCCCTTTAGTGTTTATGTTGATCGAAGTCTGACTGGACATCTCACTTAGCCTTCTCCGGCTCCTGAGAAGCTTCGGCCGCTTGTTGAATCTCGTTCACTAGGCCAATGGGCTTTGCCATGAACTGTCGCGTATACGCACAGTTGGAGCATAAAATAAACACCATAGGATAAGACGGACCGCCAAGTATCATTTTGCCACCTGAGAACGCCATTCCGTTCAAGAGGTGGTCACCAACGACCCAGTTATTCTCTCCACATACTGGACAGATGTGGTTCTTTCCCTTCTGGTTCAGCCAAGTGATGACTCTTTCTTTATCTTGTGAACTAAGCTTTTTTGTCTTGCCATTCATCTCGCGCCACGCCTGTTTTGATCGGAAACACTGCCAACTTTGCTTCTCAACCCGCTGGAAGGGATAGGCTCCATTCCCAGCCCCCCATTTTCAGTTCACACCTTACCTATCGGAAGTTGAATGGGCAAACAGTCATAAATGGCAGAAATCTACCGCTTTCTTCGAGGAGGGAACTCATTGGGAATACCTTGAAGCAGTTCCCTCCTTGAAAGCCTCCGTTGATTGAAATCTAAAGGTTATTTCATACCGCACGCCATCCGCCGCACCGCGATCCGCCCCGTTTCCGCCAAATGAACTTGCGCACCAATTCCCGCCCTGCCCCACGGGTCACCGTACAAAACCAGCTGAATTCCGCCAAATTTCACCAGATCCCGCCTAATCTCGGTTTTCCCCGCCTCCGCCATCCGTACTTGCGCGTTACAATTCTGTGGCGCGCAACTTCGTTTGGCGAATCGTGCGACTTCAGTTGGCACCCAGATCGAGGGAGAACGAAAGCCCCTATCGGCCCGAACCGGCCATTCACGTGATGTGCGCTGAATGACTGGTTTGAGCCCATTCTTCCGGATGCCGCAAGCTGTTCAAATTGGCGCGATCCTCGATAAGCTTACATCGCCGCTTGAGCATATGCGTCCAAAATGATCTTCACCGGCATTAGCGCTGCTATGGTCACTAATTAAACGCTTGATCTCAGGACAAGCTGCGATGATTTGTTATCTCATTTTTTTGGATGGGTAGGCTGTTGTGGGCAACTCGATTTAAAAAGCTTGCTGTGCCGCACTCCGTTTGGCCATTGAACATCTTGGATAACAATGAGGGATAATTTAGGAATCGGATTTTCGTCCTCTTTGCCAGCACGTTATTTGGTACGCACTTTCTGAAATTCGCAGTGTCACGCAAGAGACTTGGGATCCGGAACAAGGGACCGGAGGCGACACCTCCGGTCTCATTGCTGGTTGTGACGAGATGTCTTACGCTTTCCACCAGCGTTCCATGAACCGATTCCCGTCGAGATCCCAGTTCGAGGCGAAATTGCCGGAGTGCCCGATGCTGTCGTTCATGGCGAACACATAGGCTGCAAAAAGCGGGATGATGACGCCCCCCTCGTCCTGCAGGATAGCCTGCATTTCGTAATACATCTCGCGACGCCTGTTTTCGTCAAGCTCGGCCCGGGCCTGCACGAGAAGCGTATCGAACCGCTCGTTTTTCCAGAAGGAGTCGTTCCAGGCGGCGGTCGACTCGTACATGGTTGAAAACGTCATGTCTTCGACAGGACGGCCGCCAAAGTAGGACACACACCAGGGTTTCTTCATCCAGACATCCGACCAGTAGCCGTCATTGGGTTCGCGCACGACATTGATGTCGATCCCGCACTTGCCGGCCGAGGCCTGGAACAGTACAGCCGTGTCGATTGCGCCGGCGAAGGCCGTTTCCGAGGAAGACAGACTGACGCTGAGCGAATCGAGCCCTGCCTCTTTCAGATAGAACCGGGCCTTGTCGGGGTCGTATTCGGTCTGAGACAGGTCCGAATTATAGAACCGCTGATGGCTTCCGATTGGAATGTCGTTGCCGATCGCGCCATATCCGAACAGGATCTTGTCAAGCAACTCCTGCCTGTTGATGGCGTGTTTCAAGGCACGCCGTACATTGACGTCATTAAAGGGGGCCGTATCGCAACGCATCGGCATCGTGTAGTGCTGGGTTCCGGTGACCGAGTGAATGTTGACGCCAGCCTTGCGCCCCAGCAACGCTGCGGTCTTGAGATCGATCCGATCGATGACATCGACATTCCCGGCCACAAGGGCCGTGGTGCGGGCATTCGGGTCGATGAGCGAAATCTGCTGAACCGTGTCAAAAAAACCGACATCGTCCGACCAGTGGTTCCGGTGCCGTGACAGCTCGGAAGACCGGCCCGGTTCGTAGTGATCGACCTTGTATGCCCCGCAGCCGATCAACGATTTCCAGTCCAAATTGCCGTCGTCGTCCTGCATGACCGGCATGTGGTAATCGGTCACGATGAACGGGAAGTCGGCATTGCCGGAGTTCAGCGTCACCACTACGGTCCTGTCCCCGTCCGCCCGGATGTCTGTCACGGCCGTCATCAAGGGTTTTGCTGCCGATGTCGAATCCTCTCTGCGATGGTGGTTGAGCGAGGTCACAACGTCATGGGCGGTCACTGTTCGCCCATTGTGGAATTCCGCCTCTCGGATCTTGAAGGTCCATTGTGCGGCATCGGGCGTGCTTTCCCAGGACTCCGCCAGATCCGGTTGAACCGTTCCGTTGGCATCGACCTTCGTCAGATAACCGTTGTAGCCGTAGGTCATCGCAGTCTGGAAGCCGTTCTCGAAATGGCCGGGGTCGGTGGAATCCGAGGTGGAGCCATGCCCGTGCCCGACATTGAGATGGCCGCCATGCTTCGGTGTCGCGGCTTGCGCCCGCTCGGCCAGAGAGGTTGCCATCGTTACGGTCAATCCGGCGGACAGGGCTCCACTCATGAAAGTGCGTCGGTCGATCCGGCCGGTGCTCAGCATGGTCGTCAGTCTGGAAATGGGTTTGTCTGGCATTGTCGCCTCCCTTGCTTGATCCTAATAGGTACGCCGTCGTCCCCTACGTTCGGCGTTTTGCTGTCATGCGTGTCACAACCTGCCTGATCGGGCTGTGTCCCTGAAAAAATCGTGGCACGGTCCGGACAGTACGTAAATTTCGCACACTTTCGCGAGATGACGCGAAAAGAGCATAAAGTCGCTCACACATGATCCCGCTCAATCCTCTCCGTCCAGTGGTTATCGACGATCAGCGCGTCCCCCTCCCAGGCGCGCAGCCTGGCCTCGATGACAAAAGCCCCGGCATCGGCATGCAGGGAGGTTTCGGTTTTTGAACAGACCGACCAGTCGCCGCGGCTCAGGCCGTAATGCCACTCGGTTCGTCCCCAAGAGGCGCTCAGGTCCTGCAGAGATACGCCATAGGTCTCGTATCCCTGGGTGTGGATGGTGAGATCGTTCGCCAAGAGGCGGGAGATACCCGCGTCCATGGCAATTTGCATCTGAACCTCTCCCAAAGCCGCGTCCTCAACGATGCGGACATATGTTTCGGGCGCCTCGATCTGTTCTGTGGCCAGGGGTGATCCGGCAACCGGTTCATCGAAGGGCGCGAGCTGGGTATCCAGCTTCGAGGATTGGCGCAGCGGCAGCTCCAGCGCGCTGCCCTCAGTATGAATGGAGATCGTCACCGGCTCGGGCGCCGGCCAAATCATCGGAAAATAGCTGCTGGACAATGCCAGCCGCAATCGATGGCCGGCTGGAAGGGATTGGGCGACGTGTTTCATCGGGATCACCACCTGATAGATCCGCCCAGGCTCAACCGTCTTTGGCGTTTCGTGCCCCTCTTGATGGGTGAGGTTCAGCACTCCGAAAGACAGACGCGTGGCGCTGCCGTCAGGATGAACGTCAACAATCCTGGCAGCGATCTGGGCCACCGGCTTGTTCACACTCAGCCGCAGGTGCACATTCGCGTCCCCGGCAAACTCCAGTCCTTCTTCGGGCACCGCCATTTCAAAGCACAAGCTGCCCGCATCGTCGCGGCGCTGATCCACCGGCGCGTCGCCCGGCCTGCCGTAGCCACACCACTTGCCTGACGCCATGCCCACATCCGCCGGGCTTCGATGCGTCAAAACCGCATCTTCGGCACGCGGGGTCATGCTCAACCCGCCTTCCGGTGTCAGGTAAACCCGGGTGCGGGTGATGTGCGGCGACGGCCAGGACGGTTCCGCAATCCACCGCCCTGGGCGCATCGCATAATGGCCTTGCGGCGGGACGCTGTCCTGCATGAAAAGCCGCAGCATCGGCTCGTCCATGATCCCGGTGTCATGCCCCTTCAGCCAGTGATCCCACCAGCGTAGCTCCTCCTGCAAGAAACCGATGGCCGGGCCCGGCTCTCCCAGATGCGGATAGCGATGCGCCCAAGGGCCAACCAGCCCCTTTTTCGGCCCTTGCAAGTGCTCTATCAGCCGGAAGACCGACCGGCAGTATCCGTCCGCCCAGCCGGAAACCGCGTAAACCGGCACCTGGACCTTCGCCCAGTCTTCGCATATCGAGCCATGTTTCCAGAAGCTGTCGCGGCGCTGATGCTCAAGCCAGTTCTTCAACCACAATCCGCTGCCATCGAGCCGTTCGAGCCACATTTCGCGCCATTTATTGCCGACATTGGCCGGATCCGGCGGCAGCGTGTTGCGGCCGAACATGATCGAGGCCCAGCTGAGTTGTTCACCCAACAGGCAGCCTCCCATGTAGTGAACGTCGTCGGCGTAGCGGTCGTCGGTCGAACACAGCGTGATTACCGCCTTCAGCGCGGGCGGTTGCAGGGCTGCGATCTGCAGTCCGTTGAACCCACCCCAAGAAATGCCGATTACGCCAACATTGCCGTCGCACCAGGGCTGTTCGGCAATCCATGCGATGGCATCGCAGCCGTCCTGCAACTCCTGCGGCAGATACTCATCCACCAACAGCCCCTCGGAATCTCCTGCACCGCGCAGATCAAGCCGGATCACCGCATATCCGTGCTCTGCCAGGTAGGGCTGCATCGATGCATCGCGCGCCGCAGTGAAATCGTTCTTGCGGTAGGGCAGGTATTCCAGGATGGCGGGCACCGGTGCCTGTTCCGCGCCTTCGGGCATCCAGATGCGCGCAGCAAGGCGGCAGCCATCGGGCATGGCGATCTCGATATGGTGGATTTCCCTGACCCGGTGAGGGAATGCCCGCATGTGTTTCATGCTGTCTCCATTGCACAGATATGATCCCGCACGCGTCGCGCGGGCAGGGTCTGAGCCTAACGTTCGTTCATCACGACACAACTTCGCTCGATTTCGCGACTTGACGCGAAAATGACTTCAACTTACGTTTCATCATGTCCGACGAGTTGCGAACAAACCTAGCCCTTTTGTGCGGCTATCATTCGTCGATTGCGGAGGTCTGCCGCAGGCTCCAGATCAACCGACAGCAATTCAACAAATACCTGGCTGGCGCTTCCCACCCCTCACGCCACAACATGCGCCGGATCTGCGATTTCTTCGGTGTGTCCGAGTCTGAATTGCTCATGGAGCCGCAGCAATTCGAAAACATAGTATCGCTCAAACGAAAACCGATGGAGCAGGAAGAACTCAAGAAACCCCTGCGCCATCTCGATAGGCTCTATCAGCGTAGCCAGGGGCTCGACAAATACGTCGGTTATTATTTCCGCTACTTCTATTCCTTCAGCAATCCGGGGCAGGTGATCCGGTCGCTGGTGTCCATTTACAAGGAAGACGAGCGCTTTTACTGGAAAAACATCGAACTGCTGCGCGACCAGGAAACCGGCCGGTCGCGTGGCATGCATAAATACGATGGCGCGATATTCTACCTTGCCGACCGGATCTACATTCTGGAATACGAGTCGCTCGAAGTGAACTCTATCACGCAGGCAACGCTCTATCCCAGCCACCGCAACCGGCTCGACATTCTGGTCGGTATTCAGACCGGCGGCCCGACCCGGCGCGGCCGAAAGCCCGGCGCCTCCAAGGTGGCGCTGGAATTCCTGGGCCGGGACATCAATGTCCGTCAGGCGATGAAGCGCATTGGGCTGTACAGTGCCCGGAGCGGTCACATTCGCAGTGAACTACTCTCGTTGATCGAGAACACAATCAGCGACGGTGCATCGGTTTTGGACGTCGAAGAACCCTGACATGGAATTGCCCATCGAATGCAGGGAGATAGTTCGCATACATGATGGGCTCCGCGCCAAAACGGAGGAACCTCGGGTCTCAGGTCAGGCGCGCTTCAAGTCACCGGGCGTGCTTCGAGGCTGGCTTCAAAGCCTTCAAACCACGCATTCTCACCACCGATTGTTTGAGCGCCGCAGACCGTTGCCAAAGGCACCAACAGGGCACCAACGAAACAACCAAGACGCGAAAAATCGATTGTGCCCCCGGCCGCATTTCGTCTAGAGATAGCAGCTCTTGAGGAAACCGGCTGGGGAGCCAACACCATGAAAATTCGCAATTTGCTGTGCGCCGCACTGGCGTTCGGCCTGGCCGGCTGCGCCACTGCCACGCGTGGCACCAATGAAACCGTGATGGTCTATGCCTCGCCCGAGGGGGCGCAGATCGCCACGTCGATCGGCCTGACCTGCAACACGTCGCCATGCTCGCTCCAGGTCTCCCGCAAGCAGGAGTTTTCGGTCACCGTCTCCAAGGACGGCTACAAGACCCAGACCATACACGTGGGCACCAAGGTCGCTCCGGGCGGTGTCGCCGGCATGGCGGGCAATGTCCTGATCGGCGGCGTCATTGGCGTCGGTGTCGACAGCGTCTCCGGCGCCACCCTTGACCACTACCCGAACCCGGTCCTGGTCGAGCTGATCCCGGACAACCCGTCCAACCCAAAAACACCCAAGGGCGATCTTTCCGAAATCAAGGAACAGCTTGCCGCCAAACAGCGCGCCCAGGAAGAGGCAGCGATGCGGAAAACGGGCGGCGTGTGATCCGCCATCCGTCCTAGCACGTTCCGCTTTGACAGTGTCATCCGCCCGCCCGAACCGGTTGCCGCCCTCCCGCTTATCTGCTAGCCCGCCTGTCAGACATGTCAGCGTCCGCAAGATCCCGCCTCCGGGAGCCCACGGACCGCCAGAGAGAGCCCTGTTCCGGACGTGACCACTTCACCCGCCTGCCCGGTCGTCGCTGTCGGCGCGATCCATCATGACACCATCGCCCATGCGCGCGAGCCGATCCGGCCGGAAACCTCGACCCCGGCCCGGCTCAGTGCCAGGCCCGGCGGGGTTGCAACCAACCTGGCGCGTGCCCTGGTGCGCCTCGGCGTGCCGACACGGCTGGTCGGCGCCCTCGGTGATGACGGCGCGGCACAGGCACTGACGGGTCAGTTGGAGGGCGAAGGCATTCGCCTCGCGGTCAGGACCCGGCCGGGCTTCGTCACCGGGCAGTATCTCGCCCTGCACGGGCCGAGCGGCGCCCTGACGGCGGCCTGTGTCGACGACCGTGTCCTCGCCGAAGCGCCGCCGGATCTCTTCGACGGCATTATCGACGAGCTCCTGGGCACCCTGCCGAAGGAAACGATCTGGTTCGTCGATGCCAATCTGCCGGAGGCGATGCTGGTCCGGCTGGGCGCGCGTCTGGGATCGCACCGCCTGATCGCCAATGCGGTGTCCGATGCCAAGGCACCGCGCCTGAAGCCGTTGCTGGGTGACCTTGAATGCCTGATGCTGAACCGCGGCGAAGCCGCCGCGCTGACCGCACTTGACCGTGAGACCGCCCCGGAAGCTCTCGCCTCGGCACTGGCGCAGACCGGTTTGCGCCGCTTCGTGCTGACCAGCGGCGCGGCCGATATTCTGGTTCTGGACGACGGGACAATCAGCCGCTTCACGCCGCAGGTCACCCGGATCGTCGATGTGACCGGTGCCGGCGACGCGCTCATGGCGGCGACAATCGCAGCCCTTGCGCGCGGCACCACTCTGGGCGACGCGGTGCCCTATGGTCTTGCCGCCGCCGCCCTGACTCTCGCCAGCACGGGCGCCCTGGCAGAGGATCTCAGTTGGGACGCCCTGCAATCTTTTTGACCATCCGGACAAATTCCGGCCTTGGCGCCCGAAAGCCCGGCGCCTATAAGACCGGCAGGACAGACCCGGCCGGAAACGCCGGAATTTGAGAATAAGAAAGGCCCGCGCCGTGACCGCCACTGCCTCCTCCGCAGCTCTTGAGGACCTGATCGTCTACAGCGACGAGGTCCGGGACGCCCTTCAAACCGGCAAGCCGCTGGTCGCGCTGGAATCGACCATCATCACCCACGGCATGCCGTTTCCGAAAAATGTCGAGACCGCCCGCCAGGTGGAAGACGACATCCGCGCCGAGGGTGCCGTTCCCGCGACCATCGCCCTGATGGACGGCAAGATCATGATCGGGCTGTCCGATGCCGATCTCGACCGTCTTGCCCGGGCGAAAGACGTGATGAAATGCTCGCGCGCCGACCTCACCTTCGCGCTCGCCACCGGCCGCTATGGCGCGACCACCGTCGCGGCCACCATGATGGCCGCCCACGCGGCGGGCCTGAAGGTGTTCGCCACCGGCGGCATCGGCGGCGTGCACAAGGGTGCGGAGCGGAGCTTCGACATCTCCGCCGATCTCGATGAACTCGGCCGCACGCCGGTCTGCGTCGTCTCCGCCGGCGCCAAGGCCTTGCTCGACATCCCGAAGACCCTGGAAGTGCTGGAAACCAGGGGCGTGCCGGTGATTGCCTTCGGCACGGACGAACTGCCGGCCTTCTGGTCGCGTGAGAGCGGTCTCGCAGCGCCCTATTCCCTGAACACGGCGGCAGAGATCGGTGCGCTTCTGAAGATGCGCGAGAACTTCGCTGATCATGGCGGCGTGCTGATCGCCAATCCGGTGCCGGAAGCCGACGAAATTCCGCGCGGCGAAATGACCGGCTTCATCGATGCGGCCATCGCGCAGGCCGAAAAGGACGGCATCCGCGGCAAGGAAGTCACGCCTTACGTGCTCGGCGCCATCCTGGACCTGACCGGCGGCCGCAGCCTCGACACCAACATTGCCCTGGTGCGCAACAACGCGCGGCTGGCGGCGAGGATTTCCGCCGCGCTTGGCTGACGGGCTTCACGAGGCCGGCGCGAATTCGGCCCCCTTCCCTGCTCCCAGGGCCGTGACCAGCTTGTCCACGTCCTTGATGTGCAGGTCGCGCTGAGGGAACGGAATCTCCACGCCTGCCTTGCCGAGTTCGTTGTAGACGGTGAACATGAGATCCGACTGGGTCGTCAGGATGTTGTTGACGTCCTTCAGGTAACAGCGCAGCTCGAAATTGAGCGCGCTGTCGCCCAGTCCCGTGAACAGGACAAAGGGCGCGGGGTAGCGGGCGATGGTGTAATGCCCGCGGGCCGCGTCCAGAAGGATCGCCTTGACCTTGTCCAGGTCGCTGCCATAGGCGACCCGCACCGGCAGCATCAGCCGCCCCTGCTTGTTGCTCAGGGTCATGTTGCGAACGGTGCCGGCAATCAGGTCCGAATTCGGAATGATGACGTCATGACGGTCGAAGGTTTCGATCCGGGTCGACCGGACCGAGATCTTGCGCACATAGCCCGACTGGCCGGACACCTCGATCCAGTCCCCTTCCTTGATCGGCCGTTCGATCAGCAGGATGATCCCGGACACGAAATTCGACACGATGGTCTGCAGGCCGAAGCCGATGCCGACCGACAGCGCCCCGGCGACCACCGCCAGGCTGGAAAGGTTGAGACCGGCCGTGGACACCGCGACCAGCGACGCCAGGGTCAGGCCGACATAGCCCGTTCCGGTGGCGATCGCATTCTGGGCCCCCTTGTCCATGCGCGTCTGCGGCAGCACGGTGTTTTTCAGGAGGTTCTGCAGCCACCTGGTGAGCACGACGCCGATCCCGAACACCGCCACCAGGACAATGAAGCTGTCGAGGGACAGCTGGATATCGCCGAGTTGCACGCCCTCCGTGAAGAGACGCCAGACCTCGACGATGTCCGTTCCGCGCGCACCCCAGGTCAGTGCAATCAGCGGCGCAAAGATCAGCGTCAGGACGACGATCAGACCCATCGAGAGAAAGACCGGCGGCGCGTCATCCTCACGCCGCATCGCCGTTTTCACGATGACCAGGACAAAGTGATAGAGCATGAAGCCGATGCCAAGCTGTGCCGCCGTCATGATCACCGGAATGATGGCGGCGCGGGCCAGTTGCACATAGCCGACCAGAGTCACGCAGACCGCCAGTATCGCCGAGGCCTTCATCAACAGCGACAGGAACAGAAGGAACCCCGATTCCTGAGGTTTGACATAGGCTTCTTCTATCTCCTCGTCATCTTCCTGGGCCGGTTCCGCCACCTGGTGCACCGCGTCTTCCTCGCTGGAGCGTATGACGCCGGCCAGCAGCCACAAAAGCACCGCGGCCAGCAGCAGGGGTGGCGCGGACAGCGCCGAGACGGTGGCCTCGCTTAAGGTGTTGTCCCGTTGCAGCGCCTCCAGGGCGATCTCGAGCGTCAGGAAGATGCCAAGTCCCTGGCACAGGCGCAATCCGCGCCGGGCGTCGCGCTCGTCCAGGTCAAGCAGGCGCCAGCGGCTCTGACCGGGCGCGAAAAGCGTATGACCGATCCAGTTGGCGATGATCAGGAAGAGCGCCATCGCGGGTATCGCCAGGGTCGCTGTGCGCGCGGAATTCGGATAGATGCCCAGGACGGGAAAGGCGGAGATCAGGATCACCGCCCCAATGGTCGGCAGGACGATGAAGCTGGCATTGTAGGTCAGTCCCAGGAGCAGCGCCTTGATACCGGTGGCCGGCCGGTTGCAGTAGAGTTTCAGCGCCCTGGAGACCGGATGCTGCAGGACCGTCAGGAACAACAACCCGAAGACCGCAAGACCAATGGCGAGCGGCACTGTCTCGTTCAGCTTCTTGGAGATACTCGGACGGGCCAGCTCGCTGGCGACATCACGTTCGAATCTCTTCACATAATCGGAGATCTCCCGGATGCCGGCGGACCATGTCGACGGAAACAGCGGTGAGGGATAGCGCAACAGCAGCGTGTCGAATTTCCGGGACCGCAGCTGCCTGTCCACCTGCCGGATGAAGAACTCGGCCTGGCCGAGCTGCTCGTTGGCCTGGCGCACGGGAGCGTTTGCCTCGGCCAGCGCGTTTGTCAGCTCCTTGCGTCTTGCCGCGATCTCCTCCGCCTCGACCTGTCCTTCGGGCGGCGGCGGCCCGAGGCTTTCCAGCTGCGCCTCCAGGGCGCTTGCGCGAATGTCTCCCCGGTTGACGATCGCCGCGTTGCGGTCACGCACCGCCACCAGCTGGGTGCGAAGCTGCTCCAGTGTGTTGGCAGACACGACCCGGTCCTGGAGGGCCGTGGTGGTCCGCTCGAACAGATCGGTCGACCCGGCGGGTGCCGCCGGTGGCCCCGCATCTTCACCCTGCGCCTGCAAGGGGCCGCATGTCAGCAGGAGCAGCATGATGGCACCCCTGAGCACCTGCCAGAACACCGTTGTGAAAGGAAACATGAATGCCAGCCAGTTCGTGATCAGTCGCAACGTTGTCCGGTGTCCCCGACAGGCCGAAATTTGGGAGACACTCAAGCAACGGACTCGCCATCAGGCTAGCCGTCTTTTCCGGGAAGAGCAAAACCGGCAGGATGCCGCCTGTTCACCGGCCGGCAGGGGCTGTCGCGCGGCCTGACGGATATTGCAGGCGATCGAAATGACACTGTCGCAAAAGCATCCTATTGATTTTCCGCAACAGGCTCGGATGTCTGTCCGGCCCCGGGCCGAAATCGGCGCCAAGCCGTTGACAGAGCGGCGTAAGCCTGCCCTAACATGCCCCTATAAGAGATTTACAGGACGATGCGGCACACTTGCTGATTGAACGCCGCCGTCTTTCGAGGAGGTCAGGACATGACAGACGCGCCAGCTTCACAAACACCCGAAAATGCAACGGCGCCGGCCGGCGGTTTCTCCCCGCTCCAGTATCTCGATCGGGCCCTGTCGACGCTGCGCGACATCGGCATCACGCCGGAGAGCGAGGCGGACGCCCCGATCAACGCACTTCTGGAACAGATCTCCGATCTCTCCCCCGACAAGGTCCTGATCATTTCGCGCACGCTCGCCCAGGCATCCAATTTCAACGAGGTTGTCCGCACCCAGGTTCGGCAGATGGACATCGGCGAGCGCTACGAGGAAATCACCGAGGCCTTCAACACCATCCGCGACGACGCCAAGGCCCTGGTCGACCAGCTGGCCGACGGCAGGATCTCCTTCACCGAGAACCTTTCCAACAAATGGCGCGACATGCGCCGCGGCACCATTTCGGACCGTTTCGACGACATCCGCGGCACCTACAAGGATGTTGCCAGGGCCACCAAGGACCAGATCGAGCGCGAACAGACCATCCTCGAAGCCTATCGCGACTTCCGCGGCGCGCTGAAGCAGGCCGAGGTGACCGCGCTCGAGATCCTGAACATGGCCACCGAGAAACTCGGCGCGTCCAAGGCGGCCCTTGAAGCGGCCTCCGGCGAGGTCGAAGCCTATGCCGGCGACGACCCGGCACAGAAAGCCCGGCTCGAGCTGGCCCGCGATGAAAAGCTGCGCGAGATGCAGGATGAGGACAAGCGCTACCAGATCGCCAAGGACCTCTCCGACAACCTGACGGTCGGCTACAACACGTCGGAAGTGATCATGGCGCGCCTTGTACAGACCACCAATGCCAAGGAACGGGTCTACGCCCAGTCGGTCAGCTTCTTCTCGACCAACGAATCCGTTCTGACGGCGCTCAACGCGTCCTTCACCGGTCTGCAGGGCCTGCATGAATCCACCGAAACGCTGAACGCCATGAAGGACGGCATCAACAAGAGCCTGGAGACGCTGGCGGAGATCGGCGACACGGTCCAGCAGGAGGCCCTGAAGGCCGGGTACGGCCCGACGGTCGCGGCCGCTTCGGTCAAGAAGCTGGTCGACAGCGTCGTGAACTTTCAGGTCCATTCCCGCGAGATCATCAACGAGATGCGCGAGATGTCGACCAAGAATTCCGAGGAAATCCGCAACGCGGTCGAGGACGGCAAGCGCCGGCTCGCCAAGCTGACCGCACAGGGGCAGGCCCTCTAAGCCGCCCCGCTGGAGAAGACACCCGTAGATGGCAAGCAAATCCGACGCCAGTCTCGATGACCTGATGATGGCCATGGACGTGGTCGACACGTTGCGTCACGAAGAGGGGCAGGTCGCCCGGGAGCTGAAATCCGACGCCCGCGACGCCGCCATGATCGAGCGGTTGCGCCAGGTCTATGCCTCTCAGGGGATCGACGTGCCGGATCACATCCTCAAGGCCGGCGTCGAGGATCTGAAACGGGACCGCTTCGTTTATGCGCCGCCATCTTCGGGCTTCCAGCGCACCTTGGCGATGATCTACATCTCCCGGGGCACCTGGTCGAAATGGCTTGCCGCGGTGGCCGCCGTGCTGATCGTCTGCGCTGCCGCGTGGTTCTTCCTCATCAAGTTGCCGGCCGATCGGGCAGAGGCCGAGCTTCTGGCCCGCCTGCAGGCCCTGCCGGACACTTACTCGGAGCTGGTCGGGCGGATCGGGTCGCTGTCGGATGATGCCGATATCGGGGCCAAGGCGCAAAGCCTGGCAGAGGACGGCCGCCTGGCACTCGCGGACGGCCGCAACGACGCCGCGTTCAAGGCCGAAACGGACCTGCGCAGGCTGACCGGTCAACTTCAGGAAGTCTTCGAGGTTCGGATCATCTCGCGAGAAGGCGTCCCGACCGGCGTCGAACGCATTCCCGAGGCCAACACCAGCACCCAGAATTACTACATTTTGGTCGAAGCCATCGACCCGGACGGAAATGTTCTGGAACGGGAAATCCTCTCGGAGGAAAGCAGTCAGGCGGAACGGGTCGACAAGTGGGGACAGCGGGTCTCCGAGACCATCTACAACGCGGTCCGGCAGGACAAGATGGAAGACGGCATCGTCCAGAAGGGCGTGCTCGGCCAGAAGCGGCGCGGCGAGCTCGACATCAAGTGGCGCAGCGGTGTCCAGGACGGAGCGATCACGAAATGGTAGGCAGCGGTAACCGTTCATTCGCGCTGGAGGAACCCGCATGCTGACCGGGCGCCAGACCTTGGGCACCATCGAGCAGTCGCTTGCCGACCTGCGCCGCGAGGAAGCCGAGCTGAGCAAACGCATCGAGCGCTCGACCCGTGCGCTGACCGACCTTCAGGAGCGGCAAAGCGAAGCCTACCGGGACCTTGCCCGTTTCCGGCTGGACACCGACAGCGCGGGCACGCTCAACACGCGCCTCGACAGCGCCGCCCGGGAAGCGCGCCGGCTGTTGGACAAGCGCAACGCGGATTTCAAGGTTCTGACCGATCAGCTGCGCCAGTGCGAAAGCGAGCGCGCCCAGCTGCAGAAAAAGCGCGCCGGGCTCGACGACACCCGCGACGCCGCGGAAAACCAGATGGACGAGCTGATGGAGGCCGTCGACAGCCGTCTGGAAGACGACGAGGCCTACCAGGCCCAGCGTCACCGGACCGAGGCGGCCCTGGCCACCGCGGAAGCCGCCGCCACCAAGGCCGCCACCTCCGAGCAGGACCGCCTCGAGAAGGGCAAGGCCTACGACGCCGACCCGCTGTTTGTCTATCTCTGGCAATGCGGTTACGGCACGCCCGATTACAAGCGCCGCGGCCTGGTGCGTTCGCTCGACCGCTGGGTCGCTGGGCTGATCCGTTTTGACGACGCCCGTGCGAACTACGCCATGCTGACCAGCATCCCCGAACGCATGGCCAGGCACGCGCAGCATTGCGCGGAGGTCGCCCAGGAAGAACAGGCCAAGCTGGCCGAGTTCAGCCGGAACGCGATGACCGATGCCGCCGGATCCGACCTGGTCGGCACGATCGAGGACCTGAGCGGCGACATCGACCAGATCGACAGTGACCTCGACAAGCTCGACCGGCGGATCGAGACCCTGTCCGGCGCGCTCACGGAGTTTGCCAGCGGCGAGGACACGGACTTTCAGAAAGCCGAAGAGCACCTGTCGGTCTCCCTGCAGGCGGACGACCTCAACGACCTGTGGCGGGCCGCCCTCGATACCCCCTCGCCCGACGACGAAAAGATCGTGCAGAGGATCGAGGACCTGAGCGAACGGGTCGAACAGATCACCCGTGAAATCCGTCAGGACAGGGAATTGCAGCGCGATATCAGCCGCCGCCGCGCGGAACTGGCCGATGTCATCAAGCGGTTCCGCTCCAGGGGCTACGGCAGCTGGGAATCCACGTTTTCCGACGACAGGCTGACCACGGTCCTGCTTGGCGAACTGGTCAAGGGCGCGATCACCGGCGCCGAATACTGGTCCCGTGCCGAGCGGGCGCACAAGCGCCGCAAGCCGCGCGGGCGCCAGGTCGCCTTTCCGGGCGGATCCGGGTTGCCGAAATCCATGGGCGGGTTCGGCGGTTCGCGCGGCAACAAGACCTTCGGCGGCGGCGGGTTCAAGAGCGGCGGCAGCTTCGGCGGCGGCGGGTTCAAGACCGGCGACAGTTTTTAAAACCTGTGGCGGAAGTTGTTGAGCATCCAAGTTCCGACACAAGGCTTCGTTAGGGGTGTTGTGTCAGTCTTTTGCCGGAAAAATGCCGCGGCACCGAGACCGCCTGTTGTTATTTGACTGCAAGCCAGATTAGAACGTGCCCTTTAAGTGACCATTGAGAACCCGGAACAGCCGATGCGACGTCTTCTTTTCATCAGCCTGAGCGCCCTTGCCCTCGCCGCCTGCCAGTCCGGCTCGTCGCAACGCTCTTCCGTCAGCGACCAGCCGCAGCTCAGCGTTCCGGCCGGTGCCCAGTCGGTCAAAATCGCCGCGGATCCAACGGCCGTGCGCGCGGCGCTGACATCCAGCGCCCAGGAACGCGGCACCGTGGTGCTGCAGGACCAGCCCAACATGGTGGTTCTGGAGCGGCCGATGCTCGGCGAGAACCCGGCACTCGATTCCGAGTTCGGCCCCTCCGACAACGGCCAGCGCGTGATCCGCATCCGCGTGCGCTTCACCGGCACACCCTGCGAGACCCTCGCTGTCCAGGACCTTGCGGTCATCAACAATGTCCGCACGGCGCTCGAGCAGAGCTTCGTTCTGCCGGGCAACCCGAACACCATGCAGAGCCTGCAGGGTCTCAAATCCCGCGCCGAACAGAACAGCTCCTGCCCGCCGATAACATCCTGACCGCGTTTTGCCTGCCACCGGCACGATCTTTCTGGCGTCGTCAACGCAGTTGTTGACTATGGTCTGAGGCATGACCGGGAACCGGTCATGCCTTTGCCATGCCGGGTCCCGGGATGGTTTACGGCGGTGGAAGACCTCCCTCGCCCCTGAGCGCGGCACGATCGCGGATTGTCAGGCCGGCAGGGCTTCCGGGGCGAACTGTTTCAGGAAGTCCGCGCTCGGTGGGATCGGCTTGATGACATCGATCAGGACGCCGTCCGGATCCCGCGTGATGAAGTGACGCTGACCGAAGGCCTCGTCGCGCAGCTCCTGCAGGATCGGCAGGCCGTTGGCCCTGGCCGCTTCGAAGACCGCGTCGACATCCTCGACCTCGAAATTGAGCAGCAGCCCGCCGGCTCCCCTGCCACGGCCCGCTTCCGGAATGGTCTCGTGGTTCCGGTCGAGCACTGCCAGGTTGACCTTGTCATCCTCCCCGGACTGCAAGTGCATGTACCAGTCGGCTTCGAACACCACCTTGAAGCGGAAATTGTCCTGGTAGAACCGGGCCGTCCCGGCGACATCTGAAGTCATCAGGACCGGGTAATATTGTGTGCATTTCATCGCTCATCTCCTGCTTAAGGGTCTTCCAGCGCGTGCCAAGGCTTTCCAACCCCGGGATAAAGACATACAGTCTGCATGTAAGTTCCAATTAACATACAGGCTGCATGTATGCAAGATACAGAACCCGCTTCCCCTGCCCCGGCCCCGCGCAGGACCCAGGCAGAACGGCGCGCGGAAACCCGCAAGGCGCTCCTCAACGCCGCGCGAGACCTGATCGTCGACAAGGGGTATGCGGAAACTGCGACGCCGGAAATCGTCAAGGCAGCCGATGTCACGCGCGGTGCGCTCTATCACCACTTCGCCGACAAGGCGGACCTGATGCGGGCGCTGGTGCGCCGGGAATCCGAAGCTGTTGCGGCGGATATCGACGCCGGGACAAACACCGGTCAGACGCCATTGGACGCATTCATGGCCGGCGCCAGCGCCTATTTCACGGCGATGTCCGTGCCAGGCCGCGCGAAGATCATGCTGCTGGAGGGCCCGACCGTTCTGGGCCTTGCCGAAATGGCGGAGATCGACCGGGACACCGGCGGCGCCACGCTTCTGGAAGGCCTGCGCCACGCCGCCAGCCACGGCGCCTTGAAGGACATTCCCCTTGAACCGCTCGCCGACTTGCTTTCCTCAGCCTTCGACCGGGCGGCGCTGGCCATCGCCAACGGCGAAGACCGTACGGCCTATGAGACGGCGACCCGGAAGCTGCTCGCCGGCATCCTGAAGGACTAATACCAACCGCAATTAATAGGAACCGATCTGATGTCGTTGTTCCGGTTTGCCGGCAAGGCGCGTTGCGCAGGACGGCCTGGTTGGCCGTTCAAGCGGCGCAACGCCGTCCGGCGGGCCGGAACAGGCCACCGAAGGCCGCGTTTGGAGGCTGTTCTGCCGCGTCGCAGATTTTGGACGATACCCCGATCGCCCTGCAATCTGCTCCTTACCGAACAGTCTCCAAACGCGGTCAGATGGGTTCCTATTAATTGCGGTTGGTATAAAGCTGTCGCGATCCTTCAAGACAGGCGGTGGGCCGGCGTTTACAAGACCTGCGGATCAACACCCAGGAGCCAACCGTGATATTCAGATATACGATTCTCTACGTCGACGACGTCGCCGCCGCACTTGCCTTCTACGAGCGCGCCCTCGGACTGGAACGCCTGTTCCTGCATGAGAGCGGCGACTATGGCGAACTGGCAACCGGCGAGACCAAGCTGGCTTTTTCCTCCAAGACGCTGATGAAACAGCTCGGCAAGACGCCCGGTACGGCGGACCCGGCAAAACCGGTCTTCGAACTCGCTTTCGAGACGGACGACGTGCCCGCGGCCTTGAAGAAGGCTGTCGAGGCCGGCGCAACACTGGTCCAGGACGTGCGCGAGGAACCCTGGGGCCAGACGACCTCCTATGTCCGCGATCCGTTCGGTTATCTGGTCGAGATCTGTTCGCCGGTCCAGTTGCCCAGCGCGGGCTGACACAACAGCACCAACAGATCCGGGAGAACCTTCAGCTCGGCGGGCGTCCGCCCGAACCAGCGCCGGAACTCCCGGGTCATGTGCGCCTGATCGCTGAAACCACAGAGAAACGCGATCTCGCCCAGCGGCAGTCCCGACGTCAGAAGCCCGGCCGCCCGCCGGACCCGCGCCAGAAGCCGCCAATAGTCCGGGGCCGGCAGTCCCAGCGCCTTGACCTGCCGCTGCAGCGTGCGCCGCGACACCCCGAGCTCCGCCGCGACGCTCTCGACGCTTGCCCCGGGAGCGACCAGCGCCAGGATGATCTCGTCCGCCGCCTTCCCTGCCGCCTTCCCTGCCGCCTTTCCCGACGCCAGTTCGTTGCCAAGCACTTCCTCCGCACGGCCGCAGTCCCGCCGAAGCTCTGCCAGCACGCCTTGTCCAACCACTGCCCCGGGACGGAGCCGGAACCCGGTGATCTCCGTCCCCGCAGCCAGCTCCGCCACCCGCGGCCGCAAATCCAGTTCCGTCAGAATGATCTTTTCCGCCCCTCCCTTTTCACGGACGATCAACACGTCCCGGCAGCCGTCCGGAAACACAGGCGCACGTTCGGCGGTGTCGGTGCGGTGGTGCCAGGTCTGGAAGGCAGTGGCATGAAACATGGGGACAGGGTTTGGAGACAAGGACCCGGAGAGCTGAAAAGGACGGCGGAACGGCTCGCTTCGACTGGAATATCGACGACGGATCGCGCGCAAGCAGTGTCCCACGCACGTGCTTATCGCGCAATCAGGATGGCAATGCCGCTACACCATGTCGTCCGGGAAGCTGAGCTTCAGCACCATGTCATTGTAGTCGAAGTCGGAGTCTTCCGCCGCTGACAGGTCTTCGAACCCGAATGTGTTCGCGCCGTATGTCCGGATGTATTCGTATCCGCCCTCGTGCGCGTCCCCGATGAAAAACACGTTGCCCGACTGGGTGAACAGGACCGGCGCATAGTAGCCGTCTTCCCCGTCAACCACCCATGTGTCCGAGAAGTCAAACGTTCCGCCGCCACCCTCGAGCAGATAGCCGCCGTCGACTTCGTCCCTCAGAGCCTGACGGAATTCTTCCGTATTGCCGTATTCCACGCCGCCGACGCTCGACGGGTCGCCGGTTTCCGGATCCAGCAGGACCCGCACAAAACCGATTTGGTTTATGTTCCCCGCGCTGCCTGCCAGATTGAGCGAAACTTCGGTCCCGTGCTCCAGGAAGACGAACTCCTCATTGTAGCTGCGCTGCGCGGAAGCAAGCTTTTGCTCGAAAGTCAGATCGTTATCGACCACGGCCTGTATCTGTATGTCGCCAACTTGCAGAATTGTGTTTCCGTCAGACGAAAGATCTTGAACGGTCGGGGTCATATCGATCCTGCCATTTCCGGACAAAACCGCGAAGCACAAGACTTGATCGGCCTCCAGATACACTGTCTGATTTCCGAGCAGGATGAGACTCAGGTCATCTGCATGAACGGAGGACAGCGCCCCACGAATGGATTGTTCAAACGTGATTTCGGGGCCGTCAAAGCCCTCCCGAGACACGTAGTAGCCCTCAAGGTCCCTGACGAAGAGCAGAATGGTATCACCGTCTCTTGTGCCCGCCGCCTGTTGAACGTCGAAAGAGATCCAGCTGCCAAGGTTCTCAGGGTCGGATCCGCCGACCAAACCGGACAACCCCAGGCACGAACCGCCTTCCACAAATTCAAGCATGCCTTCCTGGAGTTGGACATCGACCGTCAGGGTTCCACTGGCCTTGCCTGCCTTCTCCAGGTCGCCGGTGGACGCATCCTTTATGTATTCGGTCATGGTGACCGTATACGTTCCGTCGCTCAGGTCCAATACGGGCGTTTCCCATTGTCCGTCGATGTCAGCCTGGGTATTGGTGAACCTGTGAATGGTGGAACCGTTCCACTTGACCTCGACAACGGCATAATTGAGGCCCTGGATCTTGTTGGTCTCTTCCTTCAGCCAGGTACTGTAATCCGTCGCGTCAACGTTCAAGCCGGTCCAGCCAAACACAACGCTTCCAAACGAGGTCGTGACCGTGTTGGTGTTCAATTGTGTCTGCCCGTCGAGCGCCTCAAAGACCGCCCCATCGCCCAATCGGCCAGCAACGGGTGCAGACGGTGATGTCTGGAACGTATTGTCGGGATTGTAAGTCAACAGGGAAGGATCGATCGCCGAAGTTGTTCCATGCAGGAGATTTACCGAGAAAGTTGGAACGGTTTCCCCGGAGAGGTCAGCCGCGGCGATCTGTGCCAAGCCGTCGATCTGGACGTTCATGGCATCGGTTTTCGGATTTTCGAACTGCAGCCCGGATCCCCTGTCGTCCATCCTGGCGTAGAGGTTGAAGGTCTTTTGAACGTCCCCTTTGCCAACCACAATCTGGTACCAATAGTCGCCGGCGTTTGAATAAGGCAGACCGGTGATTGTCATGCTGCCCGGGACCGGACCGGCGGCAGCCGGTGCGTTCGCAACAAACCCGTCCGCCCCCTTGACGATCGTCCAGTTGCCCCAGAAATTGTCTCCGGTCGTCTTGAACTCTATCAGCGTGTCGGGCGCATCAAAGTCCTTGGTGGACTTGACCTTCAGCGCCACATAAGGACTTGTTTCTCCCGGTTCGTTCGCCAGCATCATGCTGGTGTTGAAGAAGTTGAGCGTGATATTGTTTGCGCCCGTTGTGTCGGCTTTCTCGTAACCTGTCCCCCCAATGGGCGTCAGATAATTGTTCACCTCCGGCTGAACATAGCCGGTGGGCGTCTCGCTATCGTCGAAAATGGTCAGGTCAATTTCAGAGACATTCCAGGTACCGCCGGATTGCGCGCTGTTGCTTACGGAAATCAACGGATCCCCGTTGTCGAAGTGCTGCATCACATTGTCGGAATAGCCGAAGCCGTAGGAATTGGAGTTCTTGAAGAGAATCTCCGCATACGGATCTCCGGAATGCGCAGCCGCGGTTTTCAGATGCTCACCGAAGGCATAGGTCGGATCCCAATTATACGTCTTGTTCAGATCTATCCCCTCCGTGACGGAAGGGTTCAACGACGCACCCGAGTTGCCGAAATAACCTGCGGAGAATCCCGTCACCAGTTGGGTCAGCACCGCACCCCACTGATTGTTTTCACCCGAGTTCATGGTCCAGTCTGAATGAACGTCGTGGTCCAGAATCTGGTAGGGCGTGGCGTCCGTTTTCGACGTATAGACGCCGACATTGCCCAGGGTGGAATAGATACTGTTCTGCAGATCTTCAGACGTGATCTTTATATAGCCTTTGATCTGGCTGGAACTGGTCGGCGACAGCCAGAAATAGTCGCCATCGTCTGACGCCACGCCCTCCAGCGTGTAGGCGAAGTACCCCGCCTGGTGATAAACGCCGTTGGCATCCGCAGCTCCGTTGAAGAAGCCGTCGAGTATGATCTCGTTTGGCGCGACGTCCAAAAGGCTCTCGACATAGGCCTCCCAGTCGGACGCATTGAAGGGCTGAGGGGATGCGGGCGCATCAGGATCCTGGTAGATCGCCAGCGTCTCGGCCGGAGACAAGGCCGACATGTTCTCACCTGCCAGGGCGCCTTCGGCATATGTGTAAACGGTCTGGCTGCCCGCGTCGCCGATACCGTCGAACTGTGTGAACAGGTCCGAGCCGGAGAGACTGTAGCCACGGGAGTTTTCTCCGTCGGAATACTTCACCGTGAGACCCATGGGCAAACCGAACCCGTTCACGGAAGTGAGATTGCCCGCATCCGCCGGGTTGTTGCTGAGGGTGACCTCGAAACTGTCGAGCCGAAACCCGTATTTTTGCCCGTTGAACCAGTTCAGCTGGGATTGTTCGGTAATGACGTCGGGTATGTAATTGGCGCCCCCCATGCCAGAGTCGTCGGCACTTTGAATGAGAAAATACACTTTGCCGCCGACAAGATCATTCGGCAGGCTTATCGCTTCTGGTGCCGCTTCGGTCGCATCCAGAATGGAAACAAATGTGGGCGTGGCGATCCCCTCGCCATATGCAATGGCCCAGGCCTGAACCGTGGTTTCACCGGAAAGCTTCGTATGCAGAGTGTCGGAGAGTGAGACATTCAGCGTGGTCGTAGTCATGCCTGCCTTCCCTGAAGGAGGTCCTTGTAGAGCTTTCCCGGGCGGTTGGGTTGCTGAGCTTTCCCGACGGTAGCGATGAAGTTGCGGTCGTCTGGAAGACGCGTTTTGCCTCGGTCGTGACCTCACACGGACTGTGGTTTCGAGACCATATTCAAGATGAATCGCCTGGTCGCGGCAATGGGCTGCGCGAACAAACTCACCAGAATTTTCAGTATTTTATTCTTGATGGTAAAAGATTTTCATCCCGATCCGATAGGTTTCGAACCATAAATCAAGATAAACCTCGACAATAATTACAAGCAGAAATTTATCAGGAGGTGACCCGCCTCGGGCATCTGTTGTTCCAGGCCGGTGGCCGCCAGCCCCACGCGACGGCAGGTACGGGCGAAAGCGCGGGGCGCAAAGCCGGGCGCGCCGCCTCCGCCCTTTTCATCACATCAAGAGCGATTTTTGAAGCCTGAACGTGTTGACTTGACGTTACTTACATCGTTTGATTGCAGAGACCATATTGCCAAGACATTGAATCAATTTGGCTTTATGGCGCACCCAGTGCACAGGGGAAGGATTCACCCATGACACTTTCTTTAAGGAATTTGGCCACGGCCGTGGCCATATGCGCCGCTGGAACGCTTGCCATGGCGGCGCCCCAGGTCCAGGCACAATCGGCAGACAAACCCAACATTCTGGTCATTTGGGGCGATGATATCGGCCAGTCCAACGTCTCCGCCTACACGATGGGCCTGATGGGCTACCGGACCCCGAATATCGACCGTGTCGCCAATGAAGGCATGATCTTTACCGACTATTACGGCGAGCAGTCCTGCACCGCCGGCCGCTCGTCCTACATCATGGGCCAGAGCGTGTTCCGCACCGGCCTGTCCAAGGTGGGGCTTCCGGGCGCCGACCTCGGCATGCAGGAGGAGGACCCGACCATTGCCGGCCTGCTGAAGGCGGAAGGTTATGTCACGGGCCAGTTCGGCAAGAACCACCTTGGCGACAAGGACGAGCACCTGCCGACCAACCACGGCTTCGACGAATTCTTCGGCAATCTCTATCACCTGAACGCCGAGGAAGAGCCGGAAAACGAGGACTATCCGGGCGATATGGAACTCGCTGACGGACGGACTTTCCGCGAGACCTTCGGACCGCGCGGTGTCCTGAAGTCGTCCGCGGACGGCAATATCGAGGACACCGGTCCGCTGACCAGGAAGCGCATGGAAACGGTGGACGACGAAACCGTCGCCGCTGCCATCGACTTCATCAAGCGTGCCGACGAGCAGGGCCAGCCCTTCTACGTGTGGTGGAACGGCACCCGCATGCATTTCCGCACCCATGTCAGCGACGACATGCGTCAGCGGGCCGACGACATTGCGGGGCATCATCTCGACGAATACCAGGCCGGCATGATTCAGCACGACCTGCATGTCGGCCAGTTGCTGGACCTGCTGGACGAGCTCGGGATCGCCGACAACACCATCGTGCACTATTCCACCGACAACGGCCCGCATATGAACACCTGGCCGGACGCCGGGATGACCCCGTTCTGGAGCGAAAAGAACACCAACTGGGAAGGCGCCTGGCGGGTTCCCTCGATGGTGCGCTGGCCCGGCGTGATCGAACCCGGATCCGTTTCCAACGAGGTCATGCACCACATGGACTGGCTGCCAACCTATCTGGCGGCGGCGGGCAAGCCCAACATCAAGGAAGATCTCAAGCAGGGCGGTGTCCAGGCCATCGGCCGCGAATACAAGGTCCATCTGGACGGCTACAACTTCCTGCCCTTCTTCAAGGGAGAAGAGGAGCACGGTCCGCGTCACGAAATCTTCTATTTCTCCGATGACGGCGACCTGACGGCGCTGCGTTACGACGAATGGAAACTGGTGTTCCTGGAGCAAGAGAAATGGGCAACCTTCCGGACCTGGATGCAGCCCTTCACGGAGCTGCGCGTTCCGCTGATCTTCAACCTGCGCCGGGACCCGTACGAGCGTTCCTACAGGACCTCCAACACATATTATGACTGGATGCTGGACAGGGCCTACATGCTCGTTCCGGCGCAGCAATATGTGGGCAACTTCCTGGCAACCTTCCAGGAATTCCCGCCGCGCCAGAAAGCCGCCAGTTTCTCGCTGGAACAGGTCATGGACAAGCTGACTGTGCCGGGCGGAGCCCAGTAGTAAAACCTTGAAAACAGGGGCGGCTTGTGCCGCCCCTCTCCCTTTACCGGCCGGCCACCATGCGCCAAGCTCCGGTCTTCACCAATCCGGGTTCCGCCGGGAGGCTTTCATGCCAAACCTCAACGTTGTTCGTTCGATCGCACTGGCCACTGCCGCCATGTCTTCCTTCGGAACTGCGGCCCAGGAAAATCCCGACAAACCGAGGCTCGTGCTGCAGATTACCGTTGACCAGTTGCGCGGCGACCTGATCCTCAGAAACGCCGGCCACTTCGGCGATGGCGGGTTCCGGTATCTGCTGGACAACGGCCTCTATTTCACCGACGCCCACCACCGACACGCCAACACCGAGACCATCGTCGGCCACACCACGCTCGCGACCGGCACGGACCCGGCCGTGCACGGCATGGTCGCCAATGTCTGGTTCGACCGGAAGACCGGACATCCGAACTACAATGTCCAGGACGGCAATTTCCCTCTTCTGGCGCGCTCGGGGATCGACCAGTCGACCGAAATTGATCCGACGCAGCGTGCCGCCACGACCGACGGCCGCTCCCCGAATGCGATCCTGTCGTCGACCCTGTCCGACGAAATGGCAATCGGCATTCCCGGCAAGCCGAAGATCTTCGGTGTCTCGGTCAAGGACCGTGGCGCCATTTCCATGGCGGGGCACGCCGGCACGGCCTACTGGTTCTCCAAGAGCGAGGGCCGGTTCGTCACCTCGGCCTATTACATGGAACGCTATCCGGACTGGGTGGACGCCTGGAACGATAACGGCAATGTGCAAGCCTACGCGGACACGGACTGGACGCTGGCGGATGCCAGGGAGAGCTATCGGTTCGGCGATGCGGACGACATGGAATGGGAAACCGATTTTCCCGGCTTCGGCAGGGCGTTTCCGCATCCCTTTGGCCCCGGTGACGGGAAATACTACACCACGCTTCTCACGCTCAGCCCGGCGGGCGACGAACTGACGGCCGGCTTTGCCAAAAGCCTGATCGACAATGAGGACATCGGTACCGACGAAGCGACCGATTACCTTGCGGTCAGCTTCTCGTCGACGGACTATGTCGGCCACATATTCGGCCCCTCCAGCCTGGAGGCCGAAGACAATCTGCGCCGGCTTGACCGCACGCTTGCGGATCTGCTTGCGCATGTCGACAGGGAAATCGGTCTCGACACGACACTTGTCGTTCTGTCCGCCGACCATGGCGCCGCGGAAGTCCCCGGATATCTTCAATCTCTCGGCATACCCGCCGGCTATTTCGATTTCGACGACATCGACAAGAAGGCAGCCGCCGAAGTTCTCAGGAGCAAATTTGGCGCCGCGCAGGAACTGATCGAGAATTTCTCCCAGCCTTATGTCTATCTGAACGAGACCTACCTGGAACAGAACGATCTCGGCAAGGACGAGGTTGCCCGGACCCTTGCGGTGGAACTCCAGAAGATGCCGGGCATTGCCCAGGCGGTCTCCAGTGAAGACCTGAGAGCCGGAGCAGTTGCGGAAACCGACATCAGCGGCGCCATCCTGGCCAACTTTCATCCCGAAAGGTCAGGCGACGTCTATGTCGTTTTCGAACCGCATCACTTCGTTGGAGACATGGACGGGTTGCAGGTCGCCTCTCACCACGGCTCGCCCTGGAGCTACGACACCTATGTGCCGATGATCTTTGCCGGTCCCGGCATCAAGCCCGCAAGGGTCGGGCGGCGGGTGGAAACGGTCGACCTTGCCCCGACCCTGGCCGCCTATCTGGGGATCAAGCCCCCCAGCGGAGCACGCGGCTTGGTGCTGCCTGAAATTCTACCCTGACAGCCTGCCTCCTCGAAGGAATGGACCGCAATGCCGGAAGCGCGAACGCAGATACAAGACCTGAAAGCCAGGATGCAGCAGGCCATTATCGGGCAGGAAGACGTGATCGACCGGCTGATCATCGGACTGCTCGCCAATGGCAACCTGCTGGTGGAAGGCCTGCCGGGGCTTGCAAAGACGCGGGCGATCAAGGCGCTGGCGAGAAACCTGGAAGCCGATTTCAGCCGCATCCAGTTCACGCCGGACCTGCTGCCCTCCGACGTCACCGGTACGGATGTCTATTACCAGGCGGGCGACCGGTCCGAGTTCCGCTTCGAGGCCGGACCGATCTTCGCCAATATCGTGCTGGCCGACGAGATCAACCGCGCCCCGGCCAAGGTTCAGGCCGCGCTGCTGGAAGCCATGGAAGAACGCCAGGTCACGGTCGGCGGCAAGACCCACAGGATGGAACCGCTGTTCATGGTCATGGCGACCCAGAACCCGGTGGAGCAGGAAGGCACCTATCCGCTGCCGGAAGCCCAGATGGACCGGTTCCTGATGCATGTGCTGATCACCTATCCGCCGGTCGAAGACGAGGTCGAGGTCATTCGTCTTGTGCGCGGTGAGGAAATCGCCGCGATGACCGAAACCGGAGCGGCCGCGGGGTCTTCATCCGAAAGCGGAGGACCGATCCCGCAAGAGGCGGTCTTTGCCGCACGGCGGGAGATCGGCGCCATCCATGTTTCCGAGGCAATGGAACGTTACATGGCGGACCTGGTCAACGCGACCCGGTTCCCCGAGAGCTACGGCGACGACCTGAAGCGCTGGATCGAGATCGGTGCCTCGCCCCGCGCCTCGCTGGCGCTGGACAAGTGCGGGCGCACCCATGCCTGGCTCGCTGGACGCGACTATGTCGACCCCGAGGACATCCGCGCCATCGTCGCCGACGTTCTGCGCCACCGGCTCGCCCTGACCTTCGAGGCCCAGGGCGAAGGCATCGGGCCTGACAGGGTTGTCACGGAACTGACCGCCCAGGTGGCACTGCCCTAGGGAGACAGATCCATGCGCGACAGGGCCGCACGCACCCGTACCGGACTGACCGCCCCGGCACCGCCCGGAGCCGGCACCGATCCGCGCGTCCATGTCGACCTTGCCCATCTCCTGTCGCTGGAAGGCCGCGCCCGCGCCCTGACCTTCCTGCCGCGCCAGCCGGCCCGCAGCGTCCTGAACGGCCGGCATGCCTCCCGTCTCCGGGGGCGCGGGCTGAATTTCGAGGAATTGCGCGATTACCTGCCGTCGGACGACATCCGCACGATCGACTGGAAGGTGACGGCCCGCACCGGCACGCCCCATGTCCGTGTGTTCACGGAAGAACGCGACCGGCCGGCCCTCATCGTCGTCGACCAGCGCATGTCGATGTTTTTCGGCTCGCGCCACAACATGAAATCGGTGACCGCCGCGGAAAGCGCCGCGCTGGCCGCCTTCCGCATCTTCGACCAGGGTGACCGGGTCGGCGGCATCGTCTTCGGCGACCGGACCATTGCCGAGATCCGTCCCAGGCGCAGCCGCACCGCGCTCAATTCCTTCCTGACCGCCCTCGCCGACGCCAACGGCCTGCTGCACGCCGACGCGCCTCCGGTTGAGCCGATGCCGCTCAACCAGGTTCTGCAGGCGGTCTCCCGGATCGCCCGGCGCGACCATCTGATCCTCGTCTTCAGCGATTTCGACGAGATCGACGCCACCACACACCGGCACATCGCCGGCCTGTCACGCCATAACGACCTGGTGCTCGCCCTGGTGTCCGATCCCTATACGGATGCCCTGCCCAGGGGCATGCGCATTGTCGTCTCCGACGGCAGCCTGCAGGCCGAGATCGACACGGGCGACAGCGCGGTCCACCGCCGCCTGCACGAAATGGCGACAGGCCGTCTGGCAGAAATCCTCGACTGGCAGCGCCAATACGGTTTTCCGGTCCTGCCCCTGTCGGCGGGCGACGACAGTGTCGGCCAGATGACCCGCCTTCTGGGCGGGCCGGGACGGCGCCGATGAGTGAAAAGCCACCGGAACACGCCACCCTGGTCGAACTCCTGAACCGGTTGACCGAGCCCATCGACCCACCGCCGATATCGATGATGCCGCAGACCTGGGGCTGGGCTGCCTTGGGCGGACTGCTCCTGCTGGCGCTGCTCTCCCTCGCGATCCGGGCCTACAGGCATCACCGGGCCAACGCCTACCGCAGGGAAGCCCTGGCCAAGCTCAAGGCCGCCTCGAACGATCCCGCCCGGATCGCGCTGATCCTGCGCCGGGCGGCGCTTGCCGCCTACCCGCGCCGCGATGTTGCCGGCCTGACCGGCCAGTCCTGGCTGGCCTTCCTGAACCGCACCGGACGCGGTGTCCTGTTCGAGGGCGCACCCGGCCGCCTGCTGCTGAAGGCCCCCTACCGGGCCGCCCAGCGGGTGCCGGAGCTGGAGAAGCTCGCCGAACGCTGGATCCGCTCGCACCGGCGGGAGGACCGGACATGATCGGCCTGGCCTTCCCCTGGGCTCTGCTGGCCTTGCCGCTGCCGCTTTTGGTCTTCTGGGTGTTGCCGCCGCACCGCCAGCAGGTGCCCGCCTTGCGGTTCCCGTTTTTCCGCCGCATCGCCGCCACCGCAGGCAGCACGCCCGGTCCCGGATCGGTCGTGCTGTCGCGCACGCGCCTGCAACTGATCGTGGCAGCACTGGCCTGGTGCCTGCTTTGCCTGGCCATGGCCCGTCCGGAACGCATCGGCGCCGCGGTCGAGGTCAGCCGCTCCGCCCGCGACGTCGTGCTGGCGATCGACATCTCCGGCTCCATGGACACGCGGGATTTCAGGACGCCCGACGGCGCTCCCAAGCAACGCCTTGCCGCTGTCCGCGACGTTGTCGACGGCTTCGTTGCCGGGCGCGACGGTGACCGCATGGCCCTGATCGTGTTCGGCACCAGGGCCTATGTGCAGTCGCCCCTGACCGAGGATCTCGACACCATCCTGACCCTGCTCGGCCAGACGGAAGTCGGCATGGCCGGGCCGCATACGGCGCTCGGTGATGCCATCGGCCTCGCCATTCGCACCTTCGAAGTCAGCGACATCGACCAGCGGCTGCTCATCCTCCTGTCCGACGGCGCCGATACCGGCAGCCGCATGAGCCCGGTCAACGCGGCCGAAATCGCCGCCGGCAAGGGCATAGAGATCTATACGGTCGGCGTCGGCGACCCCGAGGGCAGCGGAGAGAACCGGGTCGATATCGACACGCTGAAGGCCGTGGCAGGGCGCACGAACGGTGAATATTTCTTCGCCGCAGACGAGGCGGGTCTGGCCGATGTCTATGACCGGATCGACGCGCTGGCCCCGCGCGAGACCCAGACGCTGTCCTTCCGGCCGAAGACGAGCCTGGCCCATGTCCCGCTCGGCGCCGCCGCCCTCGTCGGCCTGTTCGGTCTTGCGGGCGTTGCCCTGTCGGCGCGGCGGCGCAGGAGGGTGGCGGCGTGAACGACATCGGTTTCATCCTTTCCGAATTGCACTTCTTGCGCCCGTCCTGGCTGTTGCTGCTACCGCTGGTCTTCCTGGTGTGGTTCGTGGTCCGGCGGCGCGCCACCCGGCCCGGGCCGGAGGTCGCCGGCATTGCCCCGCATCTGCGCGACGCCCTGACGGTCGGCACCGGCAAGCGCCGGCGCCTGCTGCCGATCGACGGCGTCGCGCTCGGCCTTGTCTGCGCGGTGCTGGGAACCGCCGGCCCGACATGGTCCCGCCAGCCGGACCCCTTTGTCGCCCAGACGGTTCCACTGGTGGCCGTTCTCAAGGTGACCCCGTCGATGACGGCCAATGATGTCGCGCCGACGCGGCTGGAGCGTGCCAAGCAGAAGATCACCGATCTTCTGGCATTGCGCGCCGGAGCAAGGACGGCACTGGTCGCCTATGCCGGCAGCGCCCACGCGGTGGTGCCGATGACAAGCGACCCGAGCGTGATGCAGCCTTACCTGGAGGGCCTCGCCCCGGATGTCATGCCCATCGAGGGCGACAACGCGACCGCAGCCTTCGACAGGGCGGCCGGCATCCTGTCAGCCGCGGCGACGCCCGGAGCCATCCTGTTCGTTGCCGACGGCATCGACACCGCCGATGTGACCGGTCTCGACCAGGCATCGCGGACAGGGACGGCGCTCGGCATTCTGGCAATGCTTCCGGAAGGCGCAAGCGACCGGGGAATTGACGCGGTCGAGGCGGTGAAGGTCCGGGTGACGGCAGACGACAGCGACCTGCGCACCCTGGACCGGTCCCTGAACGCGGATTACCGGCGCGCGCTCAACGAAACCGGTACCCAGCCGTGGGACGACCGCAGCTGGATGTTCGCCTGGCCCGCCGCACTGCTGACCCTGATCTGGTTCCGCCGCGGCTGGACCATGCGCTGGTCGTGGCTGCTGGTGGCCGGGGGGCTGTTCGCGGGCGCCCCGGCGCCTGCCCAGGCCGGCATCGCGGACTGGTTCCTGACACCGGACCAGCAGGGCCGGATCGCCTACGACAACAAGAACTTCGCAAGGGCCGCGGAGCTGTTCACCGACCCGATGTGGAAAGGCCGTGCGCAGTACCGGGCAGGCCAGTACGAGGCCGCGGCGCAGACCTATGACCGCCTCGACACGCCGGAGGCCGCCTTTGCAAAGGGCATGGCCCTGATGCGCAGCCGTGCCTACCGCGACAGCATCGCCACGTTCGAGGAGACCCTCGCTCTTGATCCGGATTTTCCGGGCGCAGCCGGCAACCTGGCAACCGCACGGCAGATCCTCGATTATATCGAGACCGAGCGGGAGCAGTCCGACACCGGCGAAGACAGGGGCATCGGCGCCGATGACGTGGTCTATGACAACGAGGCCGAACGTGGCGAGGAAACCCGGATCAGCGAGGACGCGGATGGCGGCCTTCTGACCGCCGACCAGTGGATGCAGTTCGTCGACACGCGCACGGGCGATTTCCTGCGCCAGCGCTTCGCGATCGAGGCGGCCCAACAATGACCCGCTGCCTGAAATTGGCGTTCCTGGCTCTGGCGGTGCTGCTGACCTCGGCAGCCGCGATGGCGCAAACCGCTCCGGTGGTCGATGTCGAGTTCAACGAAACAAGCACCGTCCCCGGGCAGTTCCTGACCCTGCGGATCACCGTTCTGGTGCCGACCTGGATGCCCCAGCCGGTCGTCTTTCCCCCGCTCGATGCCCCCAATGTGCGCGTGCGGCTTCCGGACCGGTCGACCTCGCCGACAAGCCGGCGGATCGACGGCGCCGAATGGTCCGGCGTCACCCGGCGTTACCTGGTCTCGCCGATGGCGCCCGGACGTTTCGCCCTGCCGGAAGACCGCGTTACCGTGACCTATGCCGATCCAGACAAGCCGTCGGAACCCGTCAGGACCACCGTCGCGCTGCCCGCGCTTCAGGTCGAGGGCATCGTTCCGCCGGGCGCGGAAGGGCTCTCGCCTTTTATTGCCGCGACCGGCCTGTCCCTGGAGCAGGAGCTTTCCGGTACAACGACCGGGCTGACCCCGGGAGACAGCCTGAAACGCACGGTGACGGCGACGGTCAGCGGCACATCGCCGATGATGCTGCCACAGCTGATGGCATCGCCGAAGATCGAGGGTTTTGCCGTCTACGCCGATGAACCGGTCCTGGAAGAAAAGGACGACCGGGGCCTTCTCACCGGAACCCGGCGCGAGGTCCTCACGCTGATGGCGGAAGGCAATGGCGGCGGTGAACTGCCCGCCATCGAAATCAGCTGGTACAATCTCAAGACCAAAGCCGTTGAAACCGCGTCCCTCGAGCCGGTGGCTGTTTCCGCCACCGGCGCCCCCGCATCGGCAGCAGACCTGCTGACGGGCCGGAACGCACGCGTGTTGCTGATGGCCGGGGTCTTCATCGCGGTGCTGGCGTTTCTTCTCTGGTGGAGCGTTCCCGCCCTTCGGCGTATCCTGCGCACCCGGAAGGAGCACCGCCGGGCCGGCAAGGCCTTTGCCCACAAGACCGCGCTGAAGGCGATTGCCGCCCATGACTATTCAGCCACTGTTGCCGCGCTGCAGGTCTGGGCGGAACGACCGCCTGAAACCGCTCAAGCCGACCGGCAGGCCATCCGGGCCGCCCTCGTCCCGATCAGCGCCAGGCGCTATGGCGGCGCAACCGACGAAGGCGAGGCACGGGACTGGCAGACACTGGCAGAGACCCTGCGCCGGGCAGACCGTCACCGAGCGGCCTCTTCGCCTTCAAGGTCCGCACACCTGCCGGCGCTCAATCCGTAACCGGTTCGCGTGCCAGTTCCGGATGCCCGTAGGCTTGCGGATAGGGCATCGGCCGGAACGGTCCGAGCGGCACCACCCTGTTCCAAGAACGGCCGAAATAGCCCTGGCGGCAATGCACCAGCGAATTGCTGGAGGCGACGCCCGGCAGGGCATGCACCCGGCAGAGCCAGCGCCACAGATGCGGATAGTCGAGGATCTTCGCCCCGTTCAGCTTCATGCGCAGGTAATAGACCGGATCGTGCCGGTAGAGCGTCGGAAACAGCCTGAGATCCGCTTCCGTGAAACGCTCCCCGGTCAGGTACGGTCGGCCGTCGGCAAGCCTTGTTTCCAGCGTCTCGAGCATGTCGAAATAGGCCTCGAAGGCCGCCGCATGGACCGCCTGGTCGGAGGAAAATCCGGCCTTGTAGGCGCCGTTGTTGATCGCCTGGTAGATCGCCTCGTTGAGGCTGTCGATCTCATCGCGCAAGATCTTGTCGGGCGGATAGAGATCGATCCACTCGCCCGGGTCAATGGTGCTGCCGAGCGCCTGTGCATGGGCGTTCAGCATGCGGAGGATCTCCGCGCTCTCGTTGCTGACGATCCTGTTCTGGGTCTTGTCATAGAGCACCGGCACGGATTTTTCGTCCGAACCTTCAGCCGCGTAGATGTCGCGCACCAGCCGGTGGCCCCTGCCGGTCCCGGTTTCGGCCGTGCATTCCGGCAACGGCGCCCCGGTCAGGCTGGCAATCTTGTCCGGTGCGAACTGCCAGAAATTCGGGCCTTCCGGATCGTCCTCGTCCGTGCGCCCCGGAAAGGCGATGTCCAGCGTGACCGTATCCTGGAGCCCCAGAATGTTGCGCGCCAGCGTCACCCGGTGGCACCAGGGGCAGTTCAGCGCGACGAAGAGATGATAGCGCCCGGGCTCGGGCGGAAATTCCGGGTCGCCGAGGACGGCGCGGAAACCGCTGACGCCGCGCACGAATTCACCTCGTGCGCGGCGCCCCTCGGCATCGCCCTGGTTTTCCTCGGTGGATGTGTCCGGCGTCCTGTCGGCCATGTCGGCTCCTATCCGCGCAGGCGGTGGTGGAGGATGATCGGCACGGCGAGGTCTTCCTCGTCGCCGAGATGCCGGTCCAGCAGCTTCTCGATCGTCTCGGCGACCGGCTGCAGCCGGCCGGCTTCCTCACGCGCCTGCGCCTCGTCCAGCTGAACCAGCTTGATCGCACGGTTGGCGGTCCCGGAAAAGCCGTGCAGCACGCCATCGAGCACCGCATGGTCCTGTTCCAGGATCCCCAGCCCGGCGTCGAAACGCGGATCGGCGGCGGAGAGTTCCGGAAAATAGCTCCGGTCTTCCCAGTGGTGATGGCCATGCAGGTTGCCCACCAGCACGTTGCCAAGCCAGGACAGGCGTTCGGCGAAGTCGTCCGGGTCCAGTTTCCGGTCCAGGTAGTCTTCGGTGTCGCCCCGGACCAAATCGGCCAGCCGGCGGAACGAGCGGTGCGCCCCCAGCCAGTTGCGGGTCTTTTCATGAAAGCCCGGATGGTCTTCCCAGCTGTCCCGCGGATAGTCGTCCAAGAGGAGACGCATCTCCGCGGGCATGGCTTCGGTTCGAATGTCCAGATCTGCAAGCATGTCGTCTCCTTGTGTCTTCAGGGGTTTGCGGAAGCCCGGATCGGGCCTGCCCTGAAGATGGGGTGTTCAAGGAGACGGAATAAGGCGGCGACAAGCGACCGCACTGTTCAATATTTTCGAACGCTCAGCAGCCGGAACCGGCATCCTTTCGTCACTTCAACGTCACGGCATGCGCAGTCGCAACTGGGCAGGATCGTTTTCTACCCGCGCCCGACAAACGGCATTTTCGTCGCCATCACCGTGAGCGTCAGCACGTTGGCATCGAGCGGCAGGGAGGCCATGTAGACGACCGCGTCGGCGACATGGGCCGGATCGATGGTCGGTTCCACCGCCGTCTCGCCATTGGCCTGCGGCACCCCCTTGCCCATCTTGGCGGTCATGTCGCTGGCGGCATTGCCGATGTCGATCTGGCCGCAGGCAATGTCATGGGGCCGCCCGTCCAGCGCGGTCGACTTGGTCAGGCCCGTGATGGCGTGCTTGGTGGCGGTATAGGGCGCGGAAAAAGGCCGCGGCGTTGTCGCCGAGATCGAGCCGTTGTTGACGATCCGCCCGCCTTTCGGTTCCTGTGCCTTCATCAGCCGGAAAGCTTCCTGCGTACACAGGAACGCCCCGGTGAGGTTCGCGGCCACGACCGCGCTCCACTCGTCATAGGTGATCTCCTCCAGTGGCACCGGCGAATTGGAGATCCCGGCATTGTTGACCAGAAGATCCAGCCTCCCGAACCTTTCGGAGATCTCGGCAAACAGCGCCTTCACCGACGCCGGATCGCCGACATCGGCGGAAATGCCTGTGACCTCACCGCCGGTCTCGGCGGATATCGCCGCCGCGGCCTCGTCCAGCACCGCCTGCCGCCGCCCGCTGACGACCACCCGCCAGCCCGCGCGGCTCAAACCTGTTGCCACCGCCTTGCCGACCCCGGTGCCGCCGCCGGTCACCAGCGCGATCCTGCCCGTCACGTCAAACGCTTCACTCATCAATCTCTCCCACTTCGAAAACCGCCGATCGGAGTTTTTTTTGCCCAAGCCCTGGCCCAGGTTCCCGTGTCACCCCGGGCAAGCGAGGCGCAGACCCGGGGCCTACTCGCAAGGCCGCCTGCCAAAGCCGGCATAGCAACCGCTAGGGCCGCAGACCATTCCATGTCTCCGAACACCTGTAAGCTATGTCTCCGGTCTGAACACTCGCCCGGGGTGACGCCTGTATTTGTAGCGTACCTGCACCGAAGACGGCTAAGCTTCCCTCCGGGGTGTCTTATCGCCGTAACCCGGTGCCCCTCACCCCTCGTCTTCCAGGTGAATGCGGATCCCTCACCCCTCGTCTTCCAGGTGAATGCGGATGATGTCGTCGAAGCTGGTTTCCGCTTCAAAGCCCAGCTCGACCGCCCGCCTCGCGTCGAAATTCCGCGGCCAGCCCTCGACGATCTTCTGGATCACCGGGTCCGGCTCGCGCCGGATCAGCTTGACGGCCGCCTCTCCGCCGACGCGCCTGAGCGCCTCGATTTCCTCGCCCACCGTGGCCGACAGGCCCGGCATGGTCAGGCTCCGGCGCGGGCCGATCCGGGCCGTCTCCATCCGGGCGGCCCGCACGAAAAAGCCGACGGCGGCGCGCGGGCTGGCGAACCAGTGGCGCACGCTCTCGGCCACGAGCAGCACGGCCTCCTCGCCCTTCAGGGGCTCGCGCAGGATGTTGGAAAAGAACCCGGACGCCGCCTTGTTCGGCGCGCCCGGGCGGATGCAGATCGTCGGCAGGCGCAGGCCGATGCCGTCGAAGATCCCCTTGCGGGTGTAATCGGCCAGAAGCAGCTCGGTGATCGCCTTCTGCGTGCCGTAGCTCGTCAGCGGCGCGGTCAGGAAATCATCGTCGATCCGGTCCGGAAACGGCTCGCCGAACACCGCCAGCGACGAGGCGAACACCACGCGCGGACAATAGGGCTCGCGCATCGCCTCCCGCCGGATCGCCTCGAAGAGGTTGCGCGATCCGTCCAGATTGACCGCATAGCCCTTTTCGAAATCCGCCTCGGCCTCGCCGGAGACCACCGCTGCAAGGTGAAAGATCAGGTCCGGACGCCCCTTGACCAGCTCCTCCGCCGTGCCGTCCGCTGCCAGATCCACGGTCATCCGCCGCGCCACCAGCCCCTCCGGCACGGCGGGCGCCACCGCATCGGCCAGTGTCAGCTCGCTGACCTCGAAGCCGAACACCTCCGGCTCATTGGCCAGCCGCTGCAGCAGCTTGCGCCCGACCATGCCGGCGGCACCGATGACAAGGATATGCATGAGAGGCCTCCCGGGGCGAAATGAACTGGCGGGTATCTGTTATCGGGAGAGACTTGCGGAGAATGACGAAGAGGGCAAGGGCGGAAGATCGGCAAGGTGCCAGGTTGGTGGAAACGGAGACTCTGTGACCTGGTCGAAGGTTCGTTTGCGATCTCGTTCGATTGTTGCAAGGAGACTGGAAAAACGGCTGCTTTGTGCCGCCAAGTCGTCCGTTCCCTGAAATTCGGCCCGATCTTCTAAGCCGCCGTTCGTTGCGCGGCGTGCAAAGGTCTACAGAGGGCGAGAGCGGACTTTCGTTTCATTTTGAACGAATGGCCAGAATGGGCCGACTGCTGACAGTCTCTTCATGTATGGCGATAATTGCATACCAGACAGGCAACGATTGGTGGATATCAAAATCATGACCAAGGCATAACTGCCGTTCCTTACACGAAAGGCGGATCAATTCTCGTTGAAAGTCAATAAGTTCTGGCACGCGTCGATGGCACAACCTTGTCCGGCGACCGGCGCGCCAATCTCGCGTAGAAGCTTGAGCCGCATTGCCCTTGCAAAATCCGTGAAGTCTTGAGCAGTTATCACGAATGCACCGGGCCCGCCAATGAGATGTCGCCGGAAATGCCCCGTAACGTTGGGTGGATCTTCCTCAATGGCCAGCCCATTTATGACGATGCCATTGGCGACCATTCTGTCGCGCGCTTTCTCAAGCAGTGGCACGTCATCGGCGAGACCGTTGCCCGAGACGTCGATTACCTGCCGTACTGCCGGTATCGGGGCTAATTTGAGCATCTCCCCTGCAAATTCAACACCTGCATGTATCATCGTGTTGCCGCCCCCGAGCCGGCGCGGCATTGTCGTGACGTTTTCAGCCAGTGCATCGATGTCATCTTTTTCTCGAAGGTGCGTCCACTCAAGAGCTACCGCCTGATGCCGGATGCTTGCCCACTGCACGATAGCGAGGTTGACCCCACCGGGCGCTCGGATGATGGCCGACTGCACGTCCGGGTCACGAAGAGCAACAACAATTCCGGTTCGCTGCAGGCCGAATTCCTGATCATTGACACTGGCTGAAGCATCGACAGCCAGCACCAGGTTCAAATGAGCGTTTTGCTGGGCCAAGGCTCGAGGTCCCATCGCGAAGAGGATAAGCCCCACAACAAGCAACACACTTGCCGAAATACGGAACAAGACAACTTCCGACACACCTGATCGGCCAAGCCAAGCCAACCGAAGACGACACATGATGTACTCCGACAAACACTGTTGCGCGGAAATCCGTTCAGTTGATCAAGGGAGCAGATCCCGCATCTGGTCCTAATTCCAAGGCATCCATGTGATGAAGCAGAGCCTGACATTTCAACCCACAATACGGTGAAGGGCGCAAGACGTACGGCACATGTCAAAGGAGTTTGCATCTCGGTCGCTTGTTCGCTTCGCTACGAAAGACCGGTTTGGAAAGCTGATTGGGAGACACGGAACGGCCAGCTTGGGGACGCGTAGCTGTCGTTGAATCAATAGGTGTTGAACGGCAGCTTAGGGTCGGAAACGGCTTTAGCCGCGCCAACCCCGAATGTCTGCTTCGATCGCCTGGTGCCTCCAAGGGGGCGATCTTCTGCTGCCCGGGGCCTGCCGGTCCACTCGTCGCAAAAGATCATTTCTGGCGGAACTTCGATCTTCAGCTGATCCGCTGCAAAAACGTCTTCTCACCCGCTGTGCGCCAACGTCCCCGCTCGCACCCTGACATCCTCACTCAACCGCCCCTCCCCATCCGTCAGCACCAGAGGCTCGAACTCGCCTGCGAAGCGTGCGTCCATCCGCATCACCGGCCGGTAGGCCGCGCTGAGGCCGTCCGTCATCGCGCAGAAGGTCCGCCGGGGTTCCGCCCAGGTCTGGCGCATCTGGCGGTAGGAGCCGAGGCGGAGGCCGCCGCCGTATCGGACCAGCGGACCGATCAGGCTGATCAGGGACTGGGAGACATCGAAGGCGGCCCGGCGGGACCAGGCGTGGCGGACGGCATGGCGGGTCAGCTCCAGCTTGCGGCCGCGGAACTGCAGCAGCTTCTTCAGATACGGCACGACGGTCTCGACAGGCTCCTTCGGCCATTCGACCAGTTTCTGGCCGTCGAGATCGGCGAGTTTCAGGTTTGGCATCAGCCGGCCGGCCTTCGCCGCCGCATCGAAATGCGGCGTGCCGAGGATCGGGATGGTCAGCGACAGGAGCGCCGGCAACGGCGTCTCGGGGCTCGCCAGCAGCGCCTCGATCTGGTCATCGACTTCGGCGACTGTCTGCTGGCCGAAATCGACCATCATGCCGTAGTCGAACAGGATGCCGTGCTCGGCGCAGAACCGGGCCAGCGTCCTCGGGTCGGACGCAAGACTGTGGCGCTTGTTGTAGCTGCGCAGAACCTCCGGATCGAGGGATTCCACGCCCGAGAACAGCGCCTTGCAGCCATTGGCGGCGGCCTTTGCCAGGTTGTCCGGGCTCTTGAAAAAGTCGCCGGTGACCAGCGCGCCCCAGCCCATGAAATCCCCCCGGCGCCAGCGCTCCCCCAGAAGCTCGGTGCGGCGCTCGAAATCGGCGCGGCTGTTGCCGTAGAAATTGTTGTCCAGCACCATCAGCATCTGGAAGCGCTTCTGTGCGTCGAGCTGGCGGGCGATCTCTTCGGAACTGTAGGCCTGGTAAGCCCGGCCTTCGCCGGTCAGCGAACAGAAGGCGCAGGCGAAATTGCAGTTTCTTGTCGTCTCGACAAAGCCGAGCCCGAAGGACCAGCCCGCCAGATCGAAGCGTGGCGCCGGGTCGGCGGAGACAAGGTCCTGGCCGAGGGTTTCCTCGATCAGATCGTCCAGACTTTCGACATCGCCGGAGAGCACGTGATCGAAGATCTCCGTGCAGAGCTCCGGCAGCGCCCGGGCAATCGGCCCGCCGATCGCCACCGCGACGTTCCCGTTGGCGTTGCGGAAATAGGCGGCGAGCTGACGGGCCCTGTCGAAGGCTGCCGTCAGGCCGGTCAGGATCACCAGGTCCGGCCAGGCGAAGGTTTTCGGCGTCAGCAGCGCGCCGTGAAAACACTCGTCATGGATCTTCAGATCGACCCGTTCGCCGTCGAGCCGCCCGGCAAGATAATAGGGAGCCATCGCCCGCGGAATGAACAGCTTCATCGGCGCCGCCGACCGCCACGGATCGACATAGGCATTGACGATCATCACGCGCGGGCGGCGGGAGGCGGTCACGGAGCGGATCTCCTCAAAATCGCCTTTTCTCCATTGCGTGTAAAAGTCCCATTCGCGGCACAGCTAAGCTCCCTCTCCCCCTGGGAGAGGGTTGGGGTGAGGGAACAAACGTCGACGAGATATGCGATGGTCAGCCCCCTCACCCGGCGCGGTCGCGCCGACCTCTCCCAAGGGGAGAGGTAACCGGATGGCCAAGGCCCAAGAAATCGAACGAAGGACGTCCGCCAAACTCCCTTAAGAGATGCTATATTTTCCAGCGCCGCCACGCGCACGTATTTCACACGCTTTTTCCGTCTGCCCCCCTGCTCCCATCTCTCCCCGCTCATACCTGGTCCAGCCCCGCAAAGATCCCGAGAACGAAGATCGCGTAGACGCCGATGATGGCGTGGGAGAGGATCGGGGTCACGACGCTGCCGGAGCGCATGAACAGCCAGCCCCACAGCAGAGACGGCGCGATCACCGCAAGCGACACGACCGGGTTGAGGTGGGCGTGGAGAACCGCAAACAGCAGGGTCGACACGATGTTGGCGGTCCAACCGGCCGGGCCGATCACCCCGGTCAGGAAACTCTGCAAGGGCGCCTGGATGGCGCAGCGGATGGCGAATTGCTGGAACAGGACCGAGACGAGATAGATCGACAGCGCGATCAGGAAGAGCCCGGGCTCCGTGACCTTTGAGCCGTCGTCGAGCACCAGGAAACTGTACAGCGGTGGCTGTACCTCGCCGGTGGCAATCAACAGAGCCTTGCCGGCGGTCATGAGCACGCAGACACCGAGGGACCAGACAACCGCCTCGATCACGTCGCGCCACCTGGGGCGCAGGTTCAGCTTGAACATCCGCGTCGCCGGTGCCGCCCAGCGGTCGAGGAAGAACGCGATCACCACCAGGGTCAAGAGCGCGATCACAGGGCCGAGATCGTAGAAATGGGCGCGGGCCAGCTTCTGGATCGGCTCCAGCAGCAGGGTGAAGACACTGAAGATGGTCAGGATGCCGACGATGAAACGGCCGGTGGCGGCACGCTCGCTCTCGCGTTCGGCGGTGCGTTTCAGAAGCTCGACCCGCTCGCTTTCATCGGCGAGCATCACCAGGACGCCGATCCGCTCATTCGAATCCTTCCGGTGCAGCAGAACGGCACGCACGCTCAGGTGAAGCGTCTTCGGCCCATGGGTCAGGCTGATGGCAGCGACATGTTCGGCGTCCGGGTTGCGAACCGCCTCCAGCACGCAATCGACGAAATCGTCGGTTCCCTCCAGCGGCAGGAACACTTCGGCCACCGTCCTGCCGACAACATCCGGGGCCTTGAGGCCGAAAATCGTCTCGGCGCCCGGATTGAAGGACGTGATGCCACCCTGCGGATCGATGGTCAGAATGCCGTCCCGCGACGAGGCGACAATATCCTCGGTCATCGCTGCCGGCAGGGATGGGGTCGGTACGGGGTCAGTCACCTTCAGTCCGGAGCCTGGGCCGCGACGGCGGAGCCGTCCTATGATCTTCGAGGATTCGCATCGATCCCACGATAAGTCAGGGACCTGAAGGCGTCCAGAGACGCCCGCTCAGCCACCGGGGATCAGCGTCGCGGCGATGGATTTGGCCATCTGCCGCGCAACCAGCCCTTCAGCCACGGCAAGCGCCACCGCTCCCGGAATATGCGCTCGTGAATTTGTCCTGTTCGGCGTCGAACGGGCACAGGACAGCAAGGGGTCGCTTCACCTTCATGCCCTGGAGAAGGCCTCTGGCCAAACGGCCTGACCGAACAATTTACAGCGTCTGAACCATTGTGTTCTTTCAAGACCTGCCAGGTTCCATGCTCTCAAGGCGAACCAAAAGGAATAGATTTTGGATAGCGCCTGCATTTGCTGCACTCGACTACGTAACGCACCAGTCTAGTCGACTGGAACACCTCGGAAATGAAAGTTATCGCACTGCCGGCACCTCTCCTGATATGGTGAAACACGATTTGAGAAGAATCATTTTTGAAAGATCGAAGAGGCTTTTGATCGTGAGAATTTTTTATGCCTTTGCAACGGCAGCCGCCCTCATTGCAACCGCCACACCGGTCTCCGCGGCTGACAAGGCCCCCTGGACAAGGGCGCAAGTCCGCGAAGTGCCCTATCCCAAATATGGTTTGGAAGTCGGGTCGGGCTGGAATTCGTTCCTGGGCCAGCGCGTGCCCGCCACGTGTGTGGACATAATGGAAATCGCAGTCCCCAAAAGTGAGTTTTCCATAGATTACGACTTCATCCAGGACACCTATACCTATGCGAAGTCCTACAGTCATTCCGGCGGCGGAAAGTTCAAGGGCTTCGGCTTCAAAGCCAGTGTTTCGGCCTCCGGCACAAGCCAAACGCGGGTGAACAGGGACTTCCTGTCCGCTCTTTTCCGGGCCGAGTTCGATTTCGGAAGCACGCAGGCAGTCCCTGTGCAAAGGCTCGTGCCGACAGTGGCCTACAGCGCGGCGCCGAAACCAATTCACGACGCCACGAGGTTTGGCCGTGCCATCCGGCTCACGCCGGAGGCAAGGGAGATGATTGAAAACGGGGCGATCGGGAAATTTCTGCAAACCTGCGGCGACGCCTTTGTCTTGGCCGTGCACCGCGGTGTGCGGGTCAATGTCCTGGCCACGTTCAACGGCACGTCGCAATCCGAAAAACAGACTTTCGCCGCGAGCGTATCGGCCAGTGGTTTCGGCGGTGCGGCCAATTTTTCGACAAGCGGCGAAACCGATGCCGCGGCCTCCAACAAGACCGCCAAGTTTCAGGTAAACCAGGAGGGTGGCTTCGCTCCGCTCGTAACCGCCCGGGAGATCAAGCCCGGCTTCGATCTTGCCGGTGCGTTGCAGGTCGAAAAGCTGCTGGAGGGCCAGAGCTCCTTTTCCGCGTCAATCCTGCCCTATGCCAATCTGATCGATGTAGCGGGCCGTACGGAAGCAATCGAACAGCTTACCTTGTTCGACCGTCTGGACGAACAACGGGCCCTTTTCTATTACCTGAGTGACCTGGAGGCCATCCTCGCCGAAATCGACCGCGCCGAGACGCTCAATCTTGACGAGACTGACCGGATTTACGCGCCCTTGCACATCCAGTCCATGAAGCCTGAACGGACCGTGGCGCGGTCCCGGTTTCAGGTGTTTCGGCTCCTGCGGGTGCTGGGTGGGTCCATAGATGCATGCTACGCCGAAAGCGGCGAATGCAATCCACGCCTGATCAAGGTGCCCGAACTGGAGCAAACCATCATCAGGGAGCACCTGGACGGCTCGATTTTGTGGCTCACCCGGCAACGCGACATGATCCAGAAGCGCATCGAGGAGCGGGAGGCCTCCTTGCGGCAGTTCCAGACACTGACAAGCCGAAGTGGCGCCAACACGCTGATGGAGGATTTGTGGAACGGGGCCACGACGAGTGACATTCTCTCCAAACACGGTGGCGAATTTGCACTCTCCTTCGAAAATAACACCCTGTCGGCCCATCTAGAGGGTCTGAAAGCGAATGATCCCGCCAGGTCCCTGATCTCGGCCGGCGGCATTCCCGGGCGCTTGGCCGTAGAGCTGCCACGCGTCTGGAGCCCGGGCGCAAATGGCGTGGACACTTCAGGGTTGCCGCTTTTTCAAGACCGGCCCGATGTGGAAAACGAAATACGCGAATTGCTGGCAAAACAGCTCGAGGAGCTGCGTGCAGCCATTGATGCGGCGCGGGAAGATCTGGCCAGCCTGAAGGCGGAAGCACAGTTCGCGCTACGGGATATCGAGACCTATTTTGCGCCGCTCGTGGACCGCCGCCCGGTCGCCGATGGCAATTGCGCACTGCCCGGCCACGGCAGTTCCGGGGCGAGCACCCCCGGGTTCGCCAGGGAAATGCCTCTGACCAGCGATTTGGAGGAAATCAACCGAATCGTCGAGGTGTTCGAAGCGGCAGAACCGTGCTCGGAGATCTCGATCGGCCGATGGGTCGGTGTTCTCTACAACCTCGCTTCCACAACGCCGTTGACCCAGGAACAGCTCGACCTCGCCACGCTCAGCGGGTCTGAGGAATGGGGCACATCGGACGACAATGACAAGCCGGAGGCACTCGCAAGACGACGAGAGCTGCTGACGGACCACATCCGGTGGAAAACCTATGCTGAACGGCTTTACCCGTTCCGTGAGAGTCTGTGCCAAACCTCCATCGCCGAAAGTTATTGTGTGAACAATGACAAGTTGTGGGAGATCGCGGCCGGCGTGCCACTGACGTTGCAGGAGGCCTGGCTGAAGGCCCCCGCCGAGGTAAAGCCCGCCATTGTCAGGAAACCGGCACGGACCCCGGTCATGAGCAGCGGTTGTCCGGTCGAGATCGGCCCCGGCAAATACGTTCCGGCAGCCTGCCCATGAATCTATTCCGTTTTCTGGGCGCCGTGCTTGCGGCCGTCAGCCTGAGTGCCGGGCCCGCCGACGCCTGGGACCGGTTTTCGAAACCGAAAAAGCCCTGGTACATGGAGACGCGCCACACGTGCACCGAGCACATCAACATGTCAGGCGGGAATGATTCACTTTTTTGGGAGAGGCAGGACATCCTGCCTTCCAGGAAAGAAAAAGAGCTCGAGATCAAACGTGGCTTTGCCTGGACGACGACGCTTCTCGGGCAGGTTCCGGTAACATATTTCCAAATTCCCCCGGCAGGCTTGCAGGCGATAGCGGCCAGTGGCCAGGACACATTCGTGGCAGACGATGTTCCCATGACGCCGCTCTTGAAGAAGGAAGTGGAGACCCGCGCGAGGCTGCAGAAACAGGGCCTCATTGACACCAAAAACAATCTGGTTGCCCTCGGCTTCCTGAGCGGCACAGGGATCCTGAACCTTGCGGGTCTCCCCGCAGCCGCCTCCTATTTTGCATTTTCGGCCAAGACCTACAAATTCATCTCGATCGGCACAAACGCAATCAGGTTGAATCAGCAAGCGCTGAACAGACCACGTATGGCGTACGTTGATCTCGACAACCTCGATCCGCGCCGTTTGGCGGAGTTTTTCTATGGTGACGCCACGCTTCAGCGCACCTATTCGATCGTTGCAGACGCCGACAATCCGGCAAACCACTGGATCTTGGTACAGATCAACATTCGTGCAGCCAATGTGACGGGAACACCCGTACTGATCGCCTTCAGGACCTGCCTTTATCCGATCAAGCCAACGGGATCCTGAAGTCTCGCGTCAAATACCATGTGTGACCCGCAGCGCCTTCAATCCGAACCCCTTGTGCAGTGTCGATATCGGGACATTCAAGTTGCGAGACCGGATCGCTGAAGGCAGGGCAATCGCATTTGGCAGAGCATGGCTCCCTCTCCCTGTGGGAGAGGGGTGGGGTGAGGGAACAAACGCCTGCGACCTGCAGAAAAGTATGCCCCCTCACCCGGACCTTCGGTCCGACCTCTCCCAGTGGGAGAGGTAATTTCGGCGACTGCGGACAGGTCGCTAGTCAATTGCGATTGCCTCCCTGAAGGATTGACGAGCGGAATTTGCCACTGTTTTTGGCAATTTTCGACGACAGGCGGATAATGCCACAAGGCGTTGTCAGCCTGATCATTGACGGAAGTCGCCTGCAACTCCGCCGGCAGCCCGTCTTCTCCCGAACCGGTTTCAAAGAGACCTGCGGCCCTCAGCCGCCCGGGATCAGCGTCGCGGCGATGGATTTGGCCATCTGCGCGGCCTCCGGCATGCCCCTGACATGGGCCGTCGAAATGGCGCCTTCCTTCAGGAGCGCCAGCTTTTCCGCCAGGTCATGGGGATCATCCGCACCGGCCTCTGCGCACAGGCCCTCGAGATGCTCCACGATGCGCTGCTTGTGTGCGGCGGCTGTCTGGTGGGCCGGGTGCTGCTGTGCACCGAACTCGCTGGCGGCGTTGATGAAGGCGCAGCCGTTGAAACCGAGCGGCTTGAAGGCCTCTCCGTTGAACCAGCTTTCCAGCGCGTCGAACATGGCCAGCAGCTTTGCGCGCGCGCCCGGGCCGGCCTTGTCCATCTCGGCGACCAGCCAGGCACGGAACTGCTCGTCCCTGCGCTCCAGCACCGCCAGGATCAGGTCGTCCTTGGAGGGAAAGTGCTTGTAGAGGGTCATCTTGGCAACGCCCGCCTCGGCCAGGATCTTGTCGATGCCCGTGGCGTTGAAGCCCCCCTTGTAGAAAAGCCGGAGGGCCGTGTCGATGAGATCGTCCCGACGTGACTTCAAGTTTCTCACTCCATTGGTCAGACAGTTCTGTCTAGTTCGGCATCGATTTAGCAACAGTTTCAAGGGTTTTCAAGTTCACGAATTGCTGATCGGTGCCTCTGGTTGACAAATAGACAGACCTGTCTGTATATATCCCTCGACGACGCAATCACGTCCGGCCTCGTCAGCCACGATCCCAAAGGAGACACGACATGCCCCGCATTCACCTGCCCGGTTCCATCGAAGCCGCCCCCACCGCTTCCCGGCCGCTGCTGGAAGGTGTCAACAAGATGCTCGGTTCGGTTCCGAACCTGTTCCGCCTCACCGCAAACAGCCCCGTGGCGCTCGAAGGTTATCTCGGCCTGAACGGCGCTCTTTCGAAGGGCAGCCTCTCGCCGCAGACCCGCGAGCGCATTGCCCTGGCGGTCGCAGAAATCAATGGCTGCGACTACTGCCTGTCCGCCCATGCCTACCTGGCGAAGAACCTGGCCAAGCTCGACGACGCCGAGATCAACGCCAACCGGAGCGGTTCCTCTTCCGACCCGAAGGCGGATGCCGCCGTCCGCTTTGCCGTCAAGCTGGTCAACGAACGCGGCCGCGTTGCCGCCGCCGACGTCGCCGAGGTCAAGATGGCCGGCTACAGCGAGGCCGAGGTCGTCGAAATCGTCGCCCATGTCGCGCTCAACACGCTCACCAACTACCTCAACGAGGCGTTCGAGACGCCGATCGACTTCCCGGTCGTCAGCGCAAACGCCGCCTGAGCCGGCCAGGGCGCCGCGGAAGGGCAAGCCCCGCCCCTTCCGCGGCCCGACAGACACCCAACAAGGAATTGCCCCATGACCCGCCCGCCCCTTCCTCCCTTTGACGCCGACACGGCCGCCGAAAAGGTTCGCAAGGCCGAAGATGCCTGGAACACCCGGACGCCGGAGAAGGTCGCATTGGCCTACACGCCCGACAGCCGCTGGCGGAACCGTTCGGATTTCCTCACTGGACGCGAGGAGATCGTCGCCTTCCTGACCGCCAAGTGGAGCCGCGAACAGGACTACCGCCTGATCAAGGAACTCTGGGCCTTTCGCGACAACCGGATCGCCGTGCGCTTCGCCTATGAATGGCGCGACGCCGACGGTGCCTGGTTCCGCTCCTACGGCAACGAGAACTGGGAATTCTCAGAGGACGGACTGATGCGCCTGCGCATCGCCTCAATCAATGACCTGCCCATGAAGGCGGAAGACCGGCTGTTCCACTGGCCGTCCGGTCCCCGCCCCCTCAACCACCCCGGCCTCTCCGACCTCGGTCTGTAAGGCCCGCCGGCGTCACCGTGCGGCCCGCACGGTGACCTCCCGGCCCCTATCAAGAACAGGACCCTCGACATGCAAACCGATCAGATCATCCCTCAAGGCACCGGCCCGGCCGACATCGCGGCCCTGCTCGCGATCGAGACGTATATGGACAAGCCCGCGCACAGCCCGGCCGCTCCGGACGCCTTCGGCAATGCCCTCTCGATCGTGGCGCATGACCTGAAGGGTCCCCTTGCCAATCTGGCACTCCTTGTCGAGGATATCTCGCGCAGCGCCGGGGACACCGGTGAACGCCGCATCGCCCGCAAGGCCGAGAGCGCCGACCGGATCATCGACCAGATGTCCCGGATGCTCAGCGCGGTGCTGGAACGGGCCCGCAACGGTCGCGACCCGCTGTCGGGCACCATGGCACCGGTCAACCTGGTCGAGGTTCTCCAGCTCGCCTTTGCCGTCAACCAACCCGCCGCACGGCGAAAATCCATCGCCTTTCGCTGCCTCGCCATCGATCCGATGCTGGTACATGGCGACGCGGAGCTGCTGTTCGAGGCCTTCGACAACCTGATCGGCAATGCCGTCCGCCATTCACCGGAGGGCGGCACGATCACCTGCGAAACCGGTCCCGCACACGATGACTGCGTCGAGGTGCGGATCGGCGATGAGGGCCCCGGCTTCAAGGCGGCGGACCTGCTGAGGGCCTTTCGCCCCTTCGTTGGCCTGTCCGCAAGTTCCACCGCCGGCCAGGGCTCCAGCGGCCTGGGACTGTGGATCACCCGCCTGATTGCCGAACGGCACGGCGGGCACATCTCGGCCCAAAACCGGACAGACGGTGGCGGCGCCGAGATGACGCTGCGTCTTCCGGCCGCCCGGCCCGGCGCCGCGTAGCGCTGGCCACTTTGGCAGAACACGGCTCCCTCTCCCGGCGGGAGAGGTTAATTTGGCGACCGCGGACAGGATGTTGGTCAAATGCGACTGCCCTGCCCGCAAGGCGGAGAGGCGCGCAAGTGGTCCGGTCCGGAATCTCATTGGAGACCTTCCGTAGACCGGACTGCAGTGTGGCAACGCACTTCGGCAGTCCCCGCGCCGCCAAAATTCTCCAAACCGGTGAAGCGTGACCTGCGTCACTTCCCCAACGGAAGATCGCGCTAAAGTGCAAGAGCATTTTTTGCGCGACCTGTGGTTTTACCACAAGGCCCAACAGCAGGCTTTGCCATGACCAGCGAAAACTTCAGTCTCGACGACCATCCACGGCTTCAAAGCGCCGCCCTGAACGCTCCCCCCATGCGCTGGGGTGAACGCGGGCTGGCCGTCGCGATGGTTCAAAAAGCCTATGAGGCGGCGGGCTTCGCGATGCCCGGCTCCATCCGGACCGACGGCTCAGCGGACGGGATCTTCGGCAAGGAGACCTATTCGGTCACCCGCCACTTTCAGGTGGAGCAAAAGCTTTCCGTGGACGGCATTGCCGGCCGGGAAACGCTGACCGCCCTTGTGAACGCTGTCGGCGGCACCGCACCGGTGTCGCCCAAGCCGAACGGCCCCGACAACCCGGTCAAGCCCACGCCGCATACGCCCAGTGGACCTCCCGTCTTCCCCAAGGGCCCGAAACCCGGCCCCAAGCCCTCCCCGAAGCCTTCAAAGCATCCCCATTTCGCCGAGGAGCGGATCGCGAGCGGCTTCGACAACACCGTGGTGCCACCCTGGCAGATGGTGCCGACCGCCTTCCACCCGATGAGCTCGGGCGGCGGCGGCGCGATCGTCAAGCTGTTCCACGGCGAGGGGCTTACCGTGACCAGCGACAACAATCTCATAAAGGTCCATGAAATTCCGAAGAGCTTTCAGGACGGCAGCCGCCATTTCCGCCTCACCAGCGACGTCGACGGCGCGCGCGCCATCATCTCGGCGCGCAGCAGCACGCATACGCTCGCCCGCATGGAAGCGGAAGCGAGCAAGCCCTATGTGCTGACGGTCGATTTCTACATGGTCAGCGACACTGTTCGCAAAACCAAGCGCCCCATCAGCGGACTGCGCCAGCTCGTGAAGGACACCAGCCAGCTTCTCGCCCAGCAGTGCAACATCCACCTCGAAAAGCAGCACGTCTATACGGAAAAGGTGAACGCCGATCTCGGCGAGGTCATCCTCGTTCAGGACATGCAGAAACGGGTCGAGACGCAGGACGTCTACCTGATCTACCAGGGCTGCAAGCACACGGCCGATCTCAGTGTCTTCTGTGTCTGGGAATACGAAATGAACGCGGAGAACGCCAAGAAGGGTGACGTTCACGTCGGCCTTCATTCCGGCAATGGCCGCATCATCATGGAGGACGACGAAGCCACCAGCAAGGTCGGCAAGTGGACGCTCATGCACGAAGCCGGCCACGCACTGAATCTTTTTCACCAGGATGGAACGATCATGGCCGATATCGGCCAGACCATGACATCGTATCTGCGCAAGACCCAAATCCATGACATGTGGAAAAAGGCCAGGGAAATAGCCAAGGGCGGATGACTGACACAGCGAATTTTCAACCTCGTGAACGGGAAAGGCTATGTAATCCCATGCACTCGCCAGGCAAGATCCGGCTGAAAACCGCGGTGTGCAACGCGCCCCCGATCAAGCGGGGGGAACGGGGCCCCGGCGTCGTCCTGCTGCAGGAAGCCTATGTTTCGCTCGGCTACGCGATGCCGGTATCGACCGGGCCCGGCGGCACCCTGGACGGCATTTTCGGCAAGGAGACCGACGCGGTCACGCGGCACTATCAGTCACGGAACGATCTTGCGGTCGATGGCGATGCCGGCGAGAAGACGATCACATGCCTCGATACCGAACTCGGCGGCACGCTGCTCGGCGATCCCTCCCCCAGGCCGGTCAATCCGCCCAATCCGCACAGTCCGCCCAACCCGAACGGCCCGCACCCGAACGGCCCAACGCCAGTAACCCCGGGAACCGACCCCAAACGTGTGGTCCCGGTCCATCCCTTTCCGACGCCGCCCCAACCTGCGCCGCCCCAACCCGCGCCACCAAAGAAGGACCCGCGGCAGCCGCGCTTCTTGGCCGGCAAGGCGCTCAACGGCTTTGACGACAGGGGCGAATTGCCCTGGCAGATGGTGCCGGCCAACGGAAACCGCATCGTTCAGCTCATCGGCGGTGAGGACCTCACCGTGACCGCCCTCGATCCCAATGTCACCGTGACGGAGATCCGGCCGCGCGCGATCACCAGAAGCCGCCTGTTTCTGCTCTCCGGCCTGCACGGGTTCACCGGCCTCGAGGACCGGCGGATCGTCGCGCGCAACGGCAACGGCCAGATCCTCGCCCAGCTTGGCGTCGACATCCTCCGCAGTTTCTCCGTCAAGGTGACCTTCCACCTCGTGAAGGACGAGCATGGCGGCTCGGTCCGCTCGAAGACGGACGTCAAAACCAGCCTGGAAACGGCGAACCGCATTCTCTTCGGCCACGCCAACATCCATCTCCACGCCCATGACATCCGCCGCGTCGACCACATCTTCGGCAAGGCGGTCAACTATATCGAGGCGGACGAGAAGAAGGACGGCGAGGTCGACGAGTGGGATTACCTCAACACCTACCGGGACCTGACCGCGGATATCAACGTCTTCTTCGTCAACAACATCCTGACCAACGAGGAAGAGGCGCAGAACAAAAAGCTGGTGGCCTATGGCGTCACCAGCGGCACATCGCCGACCATCCTGATCCGGGACCCGACCAAATACCGCCGCGCCTTCGCCGCCGGCGAAGTCCTGGCCCACGAGATCGGCCACGCCCTAGGCCTGGACCATCCCAAGGCCATGACCCTGCCGATACCGGGCCACGGCAGCATTGTCCTGCCCGTCGAACCCCATCTCGGCCAGATCGTCGGCGGCAAGAACCTGATGATGCCGACGATCAGCCAGGTCGACGCCCACAACAACGTCATCAAGACCGATTTCACCCTCACCCGCGGCCAGATCCGCCAGATGCACCGGAAGGCGAACGGGCTCGGGATCAAGGGGGATCCAGGGCTATTCAATACGAATGTGGCCCTGCCGGGTTGAAGGGCGACATTCGGAGATTGAGCGAGAGGGTAGGCAGGTGAGGAAATGAAGGCCAGCGGATTCACGGTCGGCCCGGCGAACCATCCCTGGCAAGGCCAAAGGCTCGACTGACTGCGAGACAGCGGTGGAAGACCCGCCGCTGTTGGAACAAACCAAGCCTCGTTACAAGAACCTCGGCCAGACGATGGACCGGAATTATTCCACCGACTGGATTGCGCCCTTACCCAAGGCTGCTCCGCATAACAACACGGGGCTCCAGCATCTGGTGCTTTGAGACTTTGCGGCCCGAAATACGCTCCAGAAGTGTTGTTGCGGCCAGACGCCCCAGGGCACCGGGATGCTGCTCAATACTCGCAAGGCCAATTGCCGACAGCGCAGCCACAGGCGAGTTATCGTAACCGATGATCGCCAGCTCTTCCGGGATCTTGACGCCGCGGGAACGCGCCAGGTCCAGCAGCGGCACGGCATGGAGGTCACTCCAGCAAAAAACAGCCTCGGGCCGATCGGGCGTATCCAGAAAAGCGCTCAGATCCGCATCGACAAATTCCGCCCCTTCCCGGCAGCGAAAGATGCGGACCTGGTCCGCATGGCCAAGCTCAGCCATTGTTTCCTCGTAGCCCTCTTCCCGCTTTCTGAACACGTCAAATTCCGTTCCGAAGCGCGCGGGAGGACTGATCATTGCCAGATCTGAATAACCCGCATCGAAGACCGACTTCACCGCGAGCGCTGCGCCCAGCCTGTCGTCCGAATTGATCGTATCAAAACTGTCGGCGGTGGCTTCATGATGTCCGATAACCACCATAGGGATCTGCCGGGCAAAATCCTCCAGCAGCGATCCGGCGAGGCGCGGACCTACCAGAATAAGGCCATCCATCTTGTTGTCGATCATGGACTCTATCAACGCGCTCTCGATAGAAAGCTGGGCCCTCCCGACGCCAATCAACGTCTGATAGCCATCTTCGGACAGCACCGCACTGATCCCGTCAATCAAGTCCGGAAGAAACGGATTGCCGATACCAACGACGAGCAATCCGACGGAATATGTCCGTCCCCGCATGGCCCGTGCTGCCGTGCTCGGGCGATATCCGAGTTTTTCTATGGAAGCGGTCACTTTTTCCCGCAGCCCATCGCTGACGCCATAGGCGTTTCGAAGGACTTTGGAAACGGCTGCAACAGAAACGCCGGCATCCTTGGCAACTGTCCGGATCGTTACCTTTGCAGTTTTTGTCCCGCCTTCATCTGCCATGAGGCCCTCTCTCACCGTTTCACGCCAGTCTAATAGGGTCACTTGATTCTGAGAACAAGTTATGTAGAATGTTCTATGTAGAACGGTCTACAAACTGGGAGGTGAATGTGGATCAGACGGTGTTCCGTTCGGGTTCCGCGAAAAATCGTGATGTAGCTGATGCCTGGAGCGCGAAGATGATCTCGCCCTCCTGTGATGCTGGTCAAGGTGGCCGCGCCAGTTTCGTAGGCCGTACTTTTCACGTCGGACAATCCGGCTCCAGTCCGGTCCTCAGAGTGTCGGCGCAAGGTCTCTACGCAGTGTTCCTGAACGGCGAACGCGTCGGGGACGCCCTGCTGACCCCGGGCTGGACCTGCTACGACGACCGAATTGCCTACCAGTCCTACGATGTATCGAGATTTCTGCGGCCAGGCGAAAACAGGATCGAAATCTGGTTGGCCGACGGCTGGTTCAGGTCACCCATCATGTCCCGCGATGAGGCCATGCCGAATATCTGGGGTGATCGCGTTGCAGCCATTGCGGAAATCCGGTCCGACGACGGTTTGCTTCTCGAAACGGATTTGGACTGGCAAAGCGGGCTGCTGCCGGTAACACGGTCCGGCATCTATTACGGTGAGGACTACGACGCCCGACTTGAAAGTCTCACAGCTTCGTCCGGCGTCGATGAAATCGATTTTGACAATACCCGGCTGGTTCCCCAAGAGGCCGATCCGGTCACCGCGATGGAACCGCATGATCCTGTCGAAAGCTGGACCGATGCCGAAGGCCGGACTGTCTATGACTTCGGCCAGAACGTGGCGGGGTTCGTTCGTATCGTTGTGCAGGGCAAGGAAGGTGCATCCGTCCTCGTGGAGCATTCCGAGGTTGTCGGGCCCGACCGCGAATTCGACAACCGGAACTATCGCAAGGCCCGGGGCGCATTTCACTACACGCTCAGGGGCGGTGCACCCGAGACCACTTCACCGCATTTCACGTTCATGGGCTATCGCTACGCCCGTGTGACAATCGAAGGCGCCGCGGAAATCGAGAACATTGTCTCGGTTCCGATCTCGTCGGTGCCGGTCCAGTCTGGCGGATTTACGTGCGGCGACGAAACAGTGAACCGGCTCGTCCTGAACACGATCTGGTCGCAGCGCGGCAATTTCATCGAGGTTCCAACGGATTGCCCTCAGCGTGACGAACGGATGGGATGGACAGGGGATGCACAGGTCTTTGCCGGCACCGCCTGCTGGCTGGCTGACGTTCAGCTATTCTTCCGCAAGTATCTGCGCGACGTCATGCACGATCAGCGCGAGAATGGCGCGATTTCACATTTCTCACCCGATCCGACCCGCCTGACCGCCAAGCCGGGCCAAGGTGACTGGGCGGGATCGACCGGTTGGGGCGATGTCATCGTGATCATGCCCTGGCAGCTCTACCTGCATTATGGAGACGAAGACGCCCTGCGGGAGTGTTTTCCGGCCATGGTCAAATGGGTGGACTACCTCTGGGCCCTGTCAGGCGGACCGATCATTCACCCCAACCCCAAATGGCCGGAAGACGGGTTCACATTCGGCGACTGGCTGCAACCGGTCGGTGACAACCGCAAGCCACGGCCGACGATCGGTGAAGACTGTGCCGCAACGATCTACCATTTTATCACTGTCAGCCTGACGGCCCGTATCGCGGGGATATTGGGTGAAACCAGCGAAGGATCGCGTCTGGACAAGCGGGCCGACGAGATCAGGGAGGCCTTTGCCCACGAATATATCAGTCCCTCGGGCCGCCTCGCTCACAACGACCAGACGTCCTATGCCCTTGCATTTCTGAACGACCTTGTTCCTGAGCGGCACCGTGATGCAGCCAAACGGTATTTCAGGCGCGTGATCGAGGAAGCCGACTACCTGATCGGGACAGGTTTCATTGGAACGCCTGCTCTCCTGCCCGCATTGACCAAGATCGGCATGACGGATCTTGCCGAAAAAGTATTCCTCAACCGCAAGGTTCCCGGCTGGCTCTACCAGATTGAACAGGGCGCCACCACTATCTGGGAAAGGTGGGACGCCATCGGTCCGGACGGCACGATCTACGAGCCGTCCATGAACAGCTACAATCACTACGCCTACGGAGCGGTCTGCCAATGGCTGTTCGAGGCGGTCGGGGGCATCAGCCCTTGCGAAACCGCGCCCGGTTTCGACCGCGTGCGGGTCGCTCCCCACATTCTTCCAGCCCTCGGACACGTCTCCATCTGGCACGACTGCCGACATGGTCGCATCGAAGCCGAATGGCGCGTGGCCAATCGCCGCGTGACCTACGAGGTCAGCCTGCCGTCGGGCTGTGAAGGCCGGATTCCGGCCGGTCTCTATCAAGGACTGACCGTGGACGGCAGACACGTGGAAGTCCCTGAAGAAGGTTTCGTTCTCGGTTCGGGAGGACACGAAATCGAGTTCGATCTGATCGCATAGCATTCAAGCAAACCATGGGAGGTGGAAATGCGATACAAATACCTGACAACAGCAGCTGCTATCGGAGTAATCTCCTTAGCCGCGAACGCAGCATCGGCGGAGGAATTGACGATGCTGCTGGGAAGCAACCCCGATACCGTAGCGATCGGCGAGGCGCTTGCAGCCGCCTATACGGCAAAGAACCCGGACGTGACGTTCGATATCGAAGTGCGGCCCGGCGGCAGCGAAGGAGACAACATCGTCAAGACCCGGCTGGCGACCGGTGACATGGCCGATGTCTTCGAGCACAATTCAGGTGCGCTTCTGCAGGCTCTCCGGCCATCGCTGACGTTGGTGCCGGTCAACGACGTGCCGAATGTTGAAAACCTTCTGGAAAGCTACACCAGCACGGTGTCAGATGACGAAGGCAACATATACGGCGTGCCGTGGAACATGGCAGTGGCAGGCGGCATTCTCTATCACCGCCCAACCTACGAGCAACTGGGTCTCGAAATCCCGACGACCTGGGAAGACTTCATGGCCAACAACGCCGTGATCGATGAACAGACGGACAAGGCACCTGTCATCCAGACCTATCAGGACACCTGGACGTCGCAAATTCTGGTACTTGCGGACTATTTCAACGTGCAGGCGGAAGTTCCGGACTTCGCAGAAGACTACACCAACAACGAAGCCAAGTTCGCAACCAGCGCTGCCGCGCTCCGCAGCTTCGAGCGCCTGCAGCAGGTTTTTGAATCCGGATATCTGAACGAGGATTTCGGCGCTGCGACCTACAATGACGGCCTCGAAATGGTCGCGACCGGACGCGGTGTCCATTATCCGATGCTGACCGTCGGCTTCAACGCGATCAAGCAGAACCACCCTGAATTGCTTGATGATGTCGGTATCTTCGGACAGCCGAATGACGATCCGGAATCCAACGGCCTGACGGTCTGGATGCCTGACTCCTATTACATCCCCAAATCGAGCGAGAAGCAGGAGATCGCAAAAGACTTTCTGAACTTCGTTGCCTCACCCGAAGCCTGCGACGTGATCGTGGAGACTGTCGGTGCAAACGGACCCTTCGTCGTGAAAGGTTGCACCTTGCCGGAGGACGTGCGTCCCGGTGTTGCGGAAATGCTTCCCTATTTCCAGGAGGATGGACGTACCGCCCCCGCTCTGGAATTCCTCTCGCCGGTCAAGGGCCCGGCGCTTGAGCAGATCACCGTAGAGGTCGGCTCGGGCATCCGTGACGCAAAAAGCGGAGCGGAACTGTATGACCAGGACGTTGCCAAACAGGCCCGTCAACTTGGGCTGCCAAACTGGTAATCTCACGCCAGGTGACACTGGAGCCCGCCTGATCTGCGGGCTCCGACAAGTTTGAGGTGCCAATGCGACGCAGTTCGCCCTACCCCTACTGGTTCATGTTTCCTGCGGCGGCGGTGTTCCTTGTCCTGTTCATCGTGCCGACGGTCGCTTCCTTCTATTTTTCCCTGACCTACTGGGATCCTTTCGATGCGCGCTTTGCCGGCTTCGAAAACTACGTGCAGTTTTTCTCCGAGCCGTTTCTCGTGCGAGGCATGACAAACACCTTGATCTTCGCCTTCCTGACGTCCGGTCTGAAAACGGTGCTCGGCTTGCTGCTCGCGGTGTTGCTGACATCAGGCATGATGTTTCAGAGTTTCCTGCGCTCGGTCGTCTTCTTTCCGGTGCTCGTCTCGACAATCGGCGTCGGACTGCTGTTTCAGGAACTCATGCACCCGACACAGGGCGCGATCAATGTTGCGCTGTCATGGATCGGGATCGAGGGCCCGGGCTGGCTTACCAACCCGAAGCTGGCGCTGATTTCCGTGGCGCTGGTCGACGTCTGGCGTGGTGTCGGCCTCGCAACGCTGATCTATATCGCCGGTCTCGCCACGATCGGCCAGGAATACTATGAGGCCGCCCGGATCGACGGTGCGACCCGCTGGCAGCAGTTCTGGCGCATAACGGTTCCGCTGGTCAGGCCGGCAACAACGACGGTCATCATTCTTTCGCTGATTGGCGGTCTCAGGCTTTTCGATCTGATCTGGGCAATGACCCGCGGCGGGCCTGGATTCTCTTCCGACGTGCTGGCCAGCGTCATCTACAAACAATACCAGGCCGGATTCTGGGGATTGTCGACGGCGGGCAACGTCATCCTTTTCCTGATGATCGCCCTGATTGTCGCTCCGCTGGCATGGTGGCTGAACCGCAAGGAACTCGACGTATGACCAGGCGCGCCAAGGTTACAGGGTGGCTGTCGCTCGTGGGCGGTTTCGTCATCTTCATCATCCCGTTTATCTTCGTTGCCCTAAACGCCATGAAGACGGCCCAGGGCAGCGCCCGGCCGGACTTCACCCTGCCGGAGCGGTGGATGTTCTGGCAAAACCTCGTTGAAGTGGTGCGTACCCGTGACTACGCGCTTCTGCTTGCCTACTGGAACTCGAGTGTCATCACGGTCGCCGCGATCACGCTTCTGGTGATATTCGGCGCCATGGTCGGTTTCGTAATCCAGCGAAGGCCCAGCCTCGTCACCCGGCTCACCTATGGCTTCATTCTGGCGGGGCTGATGATCCCGCCGGCGGTCGTGCCGACGATCTGGGTGCTCCAGGGGATCAATCTTTTCAAGACACTGACGGGAATGATCCTGATCCAGGTGGCATACGGACTGGGGTTCACCGTTCTCTTGTACCGCAACTTCATCGCAACGATACCCAGAGAACTCGACGAGGCTGCCATCATCGACGGTGCCAAGTCCTGGCAAGTCTTTTTCCGCGTCGTCCTGCCACTTCTCAAGCCGGTTACGCTAACCATTATCGTCGTGCAATCGATCACGATTTTCAACGATTTCACGCACCCCCTCTACTACCTGCCCGGGCGTGAAAACATAACCGTCCAGCTGACGCTCTATAACTTCCAGAGCCAGTTCGTGAGCCAATTGAACCTGCTCTTCATGAACATCTTGCTGATCACGATCCCGCCACTACTCGTCTTCATTTTCTTCAATCGCCAGATCGTCGCCGGAATGACTTCGGGCGCTGTGAAAGGATAGCCATCGATGGCACGTGTACGTCTTGAAGGAATACGCAAGTCATTCGGCAGCCTCGAAGTCATCAAGGGCATTGACCTTGAGATCGAGGACGGCGAGTTCTGCGTGTTTGTCGGACCGTCCGGATGCGGAAAATCGACATTGCTGCGCATGATATCCGGACTGGAGGAAGCGACACAGGGCAGGATCGACATCGGTGACCGGGATGTGACGAACCTGGAGCCTTCGGAACGGGGCATTGCGATGGTGTTCCAGAACTATGCGCTCTATCCGCATCTGAGCGTCCGGCAGAATATCGGTTTCGGTCTGAGCCTTGCGAGGCGCCCGAAAGAGGAAATCGCCGAACGGGTAAACGCCGTGGCGCGTACGCTTCAACTGGAAGCGCTACTCGACAGAAAGCCGAAGGCGCTGTCCGGGGGCCAGCGCCAGCGTGTCGCCATTGGCCGTGCCATGGTACGCGATCCGGCCGTGTTTCTGCTCGATGAACCGCTTTCCAACCTGGATGCGGCGCTGCGCTCGCAGATGCGGGTCGAACTGACAGACCTTCACCAGAAACTGCGCAGCACCATGATCTACGTGACGCATGACCAGGTCGAAGCGATGACCATGGCCGACAAGATCGTGGTGCTCAACAACGGAGAAATCGAACAGGTGGGGTCTCCGATGGAACTCTACGAAAATCCCGCTTCGTCCTTCGTCGCGGGATTTATCGGCACGCCGAAAATGAACTTTCTGCGCGGAGATCACGCCCCCAAAGGAAACGGCTCGATCTACGGCATTCGTCCGGAACATCTCACCCTGTCGGCAGATGAAGGATGCTGGAAGGGTACAGTCCGCCATATCGAACGGTTGGGAGCGGATACGATCGTCCACCTTGAATTGGGCGAAGACCGTGATCTGGTTGCCAGGGCACCGGGTGACATGCATGTCCTGCCTGGCATGGATTTATATGCTTCGCCTCTACCGGGAAAAGAGTATTTCTTCACGGAATAAGGTGATCTTCGACAAGTACCTGGAACAGCAGGACGAGGTCATCTCAATCCCCGCCGATCAGCCCCGTTCCGGCGAAGAGCATGACCCAGACCTTCATCCGCATGATCAGTGCTTTTTCCAGCGCCCAGGCCTGGATAACGCCCCTGATGTGCCCCCGCTAAATTCCCTCGATTTGGGTTAGAGTTTTCCGCGACGATTTTCCTGGCTGAGGAAGGAGCGGAATTGATGAAGGCATCGAAGTTTTCTGATGCGCAGAAGGCGTTCATCGTCAAGCGTGGGGAAGAAGGTGTTCCGGTTGCGGAGATCTGCCGTGAAGCTGGCATCAGCCAGGCGACCTATTTCAACTGGCGGAAGAAATACGCGGGTTTGATGCCGTCGGAGATGAAGCGTCTTCGGGAGCTTGAGCAGGAGAATGCCCGGCTGAAGAAGATCGTCGCGGACCTGTCGCTCGACAAGGAGATGCTTCAGGACATTGTCAAACGAAAGCTCTGAGGCCTGCCCGGAAGAGAACGCTGGTCGACGAGATGCGGTCGGACTGGTCGGTGTCCATTCGCCGTGCGTGCGCGGTGATCCGGCTTGACCCGACGACCTACCGTTACAGATCCCGTCGGCCCGGCCAGGCCGCTTTGGAACAGCGTATCAGGGAGATTTGCCAGACGCGCGTCCGGTTCGGTTACCGGCGGGTGCATGTATTGCTGCTTCGGGAAGGCTGGGTGATCAACATGAAGAAAACACGGCGGATCTACAACGAGTTGGGCCTGCAACTGAGGAACAAGCATCCCAAGCGCCGAGTGAAGGCGAAGCTTCGGGAAGATCGCCAGGAAGCCGTGGGTCCGAATGATGTCTGGGCCATGGATTTCGTGCATGATCAGCTCGCAACCGGTCGGAAGATCCGCGTTCTGACGGTGATCGACACGTTCTCCCGCTATGTGCCGGCGCTTGATCCGCGCTTCAGTTACCGTGGCGAGGATGTGGTGAGAACGCTGGAAACTGTCTGCACCCGGATTGGCTATCCGAAGACGATCCGGGTCGATCAGGGCTCCGAGTTCATCTCTCGGGATCTCGATCTGTGGGCCTATAGAAGGGGCGTCACGCTTGACTTCTCCAGGCCTGGGAAACCGACGGACAACGCCTTCATTGAGGCCTTCAACGGCCGTTTCAGGGCGGAGTGCCTGAATGCACACTGGTTCCTGAGCCTTGCGGATGCGACCGAAAAGTTGGAGGATTGGCGCAAGGACTACAATGAACACAGACCTCACGGTGCCATCGGCAACAAAGTGCCGGTGGATCTCATGAAATCAGAACACGCAGCCAGCCCGTGTTCCTGATTTGGTCCGGAAAACTCTAGCCCTTCCTGGGGGCACGTTGGGTAGCACTCCAATCAACCAAAGGACTCTGCGCTAAACCGGAAGAAACTCGGGTCTCAGGTCACTCAAAAAACAATTTCGGCGTTTCAAACGATATTGGTTCAAATTCTGCGAACAGCCTTCAATTGCCAATTGCATGTTTAGTGCAATTGCACCTGCATTTAGTCGACTCCCAGAAAACCTAAAGAGGGATCATACCTAGTGACGGCACTATCATGTTTGTGGCCCCAACTTTGGTCACAGTTCCTTTAAGCTGTTATGAATGTCTAACTCCCCCTACTGCGCCGTCCAGCCCCCATCTACCGGGATCGTCACCCCGGTCAAGTTGTGCGCCACAGCGCCAGCGCACCGATTTCCGACGGGTCGCTTGTCCGCAGCGACGATTGTTTTTCCTTCAAGAGATCAGCAATGCCCTTGTCGCGGTCGCTGCCGAACTCAGCGGCGCGAGCTTCCACCTGAGGTTCGATGATGGTGGTTTCCGTCCAGCCGGGGGCGAAGCAGTTGACCGTGATGCCGCCGGAGGCCCTAGAGCCCTCCGCGGCGTACTCCAGCGCCCCGAACTTGCTCATGCCGACGACGCCGAATTTGGAGGCAACGTATGGCGCCTTGTTGACGGACGCCACCAGGCCGTGCACCGAGGCGATGTTGATCACCCGGCCGAAGCCCTTGTCCGCCATTTTCGGCAGGGCCAAGCGCATGGTGTGGAAGACGCCGGAGAGATTGACGCCGATGATCGCGTCCCAATTCGCGGCGTCTGAATTGCACAGCAAATAGGCGTCACACACTCAGCCCAGAAAACAGCGGCTTTGGCCAGTGGTGTAAATGTTATAATTTTTGCACGAATGACAAGATTAGCGCCCACCCCAAACTAAACAGTTTCACGGCACATCGTAGGCCCGGAACGGTTGGTTCTCCAAAGAAATAATTGCAGAACACCATAAGATGAAGGCTACTGGTGTGAATGTAGTGGGCTAGGACACCTCTCGGTCTTCATGATTTGTAATTCCAATCAACAAGCATCATATTAAACACACTAAGGGTCGTTCGAAAGACAACAGATGAAGTTTACATAGGTGCTGCTGTCAGAATCGCTGACAAATAGAAATTAGCTAATTCGCTGACGGGTAGAGTATGCAAAGCAACGACAAAGTCGAAATTGAAATTAGCACAAAGTCGGCCAAGTTGGCGGTAACCGGAGAGTCTGCCAAGGTTGTAACATCTGATTTCCGTGATATTGCCAAACCTTTTGTGCATGCGTTTGGTATGGCAGGTGATTGGATGGAGTATCAACGCACCAAGCTTTACAACCAACGTAGCGCGGAGAAAGCGCTCATACTGGCGAAGGAGTTAATTGAGGAACAAGGGAAGACTGTAGAGCCCACAAATCCCAAAATACTAGCACCATGGTTAGAAGGAGTATCTCTAGAAGACCCGGAAGATGAAACAGTAATAGAACTGTTCGCAAATATTCTTGCGAGGGGTGATAAATCGACCGTAACAGAGCAAATTGTAATGATAAATTTTTGCAAGAGCCTCGGTTCTTTTGAAGCGGATAGATTTCTCAAAATTATGGAGTTTTTTGACCTAGAAGTCGGAGGATATGATGAAAAAAGACTGGAAAGCGAAAATGGGGTAGGTTTTGGATTATCTTTTTTGGCGCTTTTAGATAGCAGTATCGATAGCGTTGAAGAATTGTCCTCAGCTATAGAAAGAACGAAATGGAAAAAACTAGGTCTTCTCAAATTTGCGTGGTCTACTAATAAGAAAATAAGTGTCACACGTCCTAAAGAAAATGACTATGCGGATGGATTTCCATACTTTGCAACTGAAGTTTCGAACGAACATACAGTAAGTGAATTAAACTCGACAAACGAAGACCTTGTCCATTTAGGTTTGCTGAGGCTAAAGAATTTGAATTTCGAGTTCGAAAAATTCCACTTCCACTATGCTATTTTGTTGCCCACCAATCTCGGCGCTAAATTTTATAAGGTGGTGTCGACGTAAACCCACGAAGCGATGTGGCCTCACCCCTGATTGTCCTAACGAATGTCGGCATAGGTAAGTGAATTTCCAAGAGCCGACCGTCCCTTCCCGCCTCCCCTAATCTCCACCTACTGCGCCGTCCAGCCCCCGTCCACCGGGATCGTCACCCCCGTCACGTTATGGGCCACAGGCGCGCACAGCCACAGGGCCAGTGCGCCGATTTCGGACGGGTCGCTGGTGCGAAGCGAGGGTTGTTTTTCCTTCAGGAGATCGGCGATGCCCTTGTCGCGGTCGCCGTCATGAAGCGCGGCGCGGGCCTGGACCTGGGGTTCGATGATGGCGGTTTCCGTCCAGCCGGGGGCGATGCAGTTGACCGTGATGCCGCCGGAGGCCTTGGAGCCCTCCGCGGCATATTCCAGTGCCGCCACCTTGCTCATGCCGACGACGCCGAATTTGGAAGCGACGTAAGGCGCCTTGTTGATCGAGGCCACAAGCCCGTGCACCGAGGCGATGTTGATGACCCGCCCGAAGCCCTTTTCGGCCATTTTCGGCAGGGCGAGCCGCATGGTGTGGAAGACACCGGAGAGATTGACGCCGATGATCGCGTCCCAGGTGGCGGCGTCTGCCTCCCTGAAGCTGACAGTCTTCTGGATGCCGGCATTGTTGACCAGGATATCCGCGCCGCCCCAGGCCTCGACATCCGCCATCATGCGTTCCACCGCTGCGACGTCGCGCATGTCGGCGTCGAAAAAGCGGACCTCCGGCGCGCCGGCTTCCCGGATCTCGGCGACGGCGGCAGCCGCGTCCTCGGGGCTCGCCAGACCGTGGACGGCGATGCGCGCACCGGCGCTGCCGAGCGCCTTGGCAACCGCAAGGCCGATGCCCTGGACCGAGCCGGTGACCAGCGCCGTTTTGCCGTTCAGATCGCTCATGCCGGTTCCTCTTCCTTGATGTCCTTGCGCAGCTCCGTCTTCAGGATCTTGCCGTAATTGTTCTTCGGCAGGTTCTCGACGAAACGGTAGATCTTGGGCCGCTTGAAGCGGGCGATGTTGTCCAGGCAGAGCGCGCTGAGCGCCGCCTCCGTGACGCTCTCCCCCTCATGGCAGGCGATGAAGGCGACCACCACCTCGCCCCATTCCGCATCCGGCTTGCCGATGACAGCTGCCTCGTGCACGGCCGGGTGGGTGAGCAGCACCTCTTCCACTTCGCGCGGATAGATGTTGGAACCGCCGGAAATGATCACGTCCTTGGAACGGTCCTGCAGGGTGACGTAGCCATCCTCATCCATCCGGCCCATGTCGCCGGTCCACAGCCAGCCGTTCTTCAGGGTGCTCGCGGTGGCGTCCTCGTTCCGCCAGTAGCCCTTCATCACGGTCGCGCCCTCGACCACGATCTCGCCGACCTCGCCGCGCGGCAGTTCCGCGCCGGCCTCGTCCACGATCGCGACCCGCACCACAGACTGGGCGGTGCCGACGGAAATCAGCCTCTCGCGCCAGCGCGGATGCACGCGGTCGCAAACCTCGTTGCGGGCGAGCGCGGTGATCCCCATCGGGCATTCGCCCTGGCCGTAGATCTGGATGAACCGCGCGCCCATCACCTCGACGGCCTCCAGGATGTCGGCCTCGTACATCGGTCCGCCGGCATAGACGATGGTCCGGAGCCCCTTGCCGGTCGAGCCCGCAGCCCGCGCGGCGTCGACCAGGCGGCGCACCATCGTCGGAGCGGCGAACATCGAGATCGAACCGATCAGCGGAGCGATTCTCAGGATCTCGGCTGCATCGAAGCCGCCGCTTTTCGGCACCACGTGGCGGGCGCCCTTGATCACATGCATGAAATTGTAGAGCCCGGCGCCGTGGCTCATCGGAGCCGCGTAAAGCGCGGCATCCTGTGGCTTGACGTCGTCGACATCGGCGAAATAGCTCAACGCCATCGACGTGAGATTGCCGCAGGTCAGCATCACGCCCTTGGGCTTGCCGGTTGTGCCGGATGTGTAGAACAGCCAGGCAAGATCGTCCGACCCGAGCGGTACGGGCTGTGCGCGCGGCCCGCCCTGGCGCATGGCGTCGAATGCGGCGCTTTCGAGCGAAACCAGGCTTGCGCTTTCAGGCAGGTGCGGCGCCAGCGTGGCAGCGGATTTGTCATCCGTGAAGACAAGGTCCGCGGCCGCATTTACCACCATCCAGGCGGCTTCTCGCGGATGCAGTTTTGCGTTGATCGGCACGGCCGCCGCCCCCGCCCACCAGATCCCGTAAAGCGCTTCCAGATAGCGGGTCGAGTTGCCGGCAAACAGCGCCACCCGGTCGCCCCTGGCGACACCCTTCCCGGTCAGCGCCCCGGCGATCGCTGCCGCCCTTTGCGCAAACTCCGAGTAGGTCGCCCGGCGCTCGGTGCCTTCCAGCAACGCGGGCGCCTCGGGTGTCCGTGCCGCGGTTCGATAAAGCCATTCGGCCGGGTTCATGTCTCTCTCCCCTTTTTCAGCGCACCGGTCCGGTACGGGCCTCGTCCGCCTCCTCGCGAACACGTTGAAAGGCCCCACGCTCGATCCAGGCGAGGAAATGGACGGGTGGCACGTTCCGGACAGGCCGCCCGTCTCCCAAGACGCGGACAAGCCCGCCTCCCGGCCTGTGGCACGGCAACGGGGAGCACTGCTGCAGCACCCCGGCACCCGCTTCCTCGAACTGGATCGGGGCCGTCTTCCTGATGTTTTCGATTTTCGGGAAATCCGGCCGGTCCGATGTGGCCATCAGATACTATCCCGGGCCGGTGGCGGGATATTCCGGCAAAACACGTAACGGGCGGCGGCTATCCGCCGCCGCCCGAAGCGGTTTGCGCTCTTGCCTCGTCTTCCTCGGGGGCGTTTGTCAGCCGAACATCACGCCGGGCAGGAACAACGAGATCTGTGGGAAGAGAAGCAGCAGCAGCACGACGCCGAAAATGGCGATGAAAAAGGGCAGACTTTCACGGACATAGTCCTCGAGCCTGACATTCATCAGGCTGCAGACGGTGTACATGGCCACACCCACGGGCGGGGTCATCGAGCCGAGCGTGACGATGGTCATCATCAGGATGCCGAAATGCACCGGATCGACACCGGCCCGTTCGACCACGGGCACGAGGATCGGCGTCAGCAGCAGCACCAGGATGGTGCTTTCGATGAACAGGCCCGCCAGAAACAGGCCGATGAGGATGACCGCGACGACGACGACCGGATTTGACAGCCCCGACAGCAGCAGGCCGGCAACGTCCTGCGGCACGCGCAGGAAGATAATCGCAAAGCCCAGCATGCCGGACATCAGGATGATCAGCATGATCATGCCGATATCGGACAGGGCGTGATCCAGCCCCTCCTTGAGCCGGTCGAAGGTGATCGCCTTGTGGGCCAGCGTGCCCACCAGCAGCGCATAGACGACCGCGAAGGCGCCGACTTCCGACGGTGTGAAGACGCCGCCCCTGATCGAGATCACCAAGAGGACGGGAAACAGCAGCGCCCATTTCGCGTCCCAGGCAGCGGCTCCAAGAGCCCGCACGGTCGGCGGTTCGGCCTCGGCCGAGACGTAACCGCGCCGGCGCGCCACAATCCAGGCGGCGACCATCAGCAGCGTCATCATCAGGAGGCCCGGCAGGATGCCGGCAAGAAACAGCCGGCCGATCGAGACCTGTCCGACATACCCGTAGAGGATCAGGCCGATCGAAGGCGGGATCGTCGCGGTGATCAGCGAGGACAAGGCGATCACGGCTGCGGAATACCCCGGACCGTAGCCGTTTTTCAGCATCTGCGGACCGACCACGCGGCTCTGCATGGCCGCGTCCGCGACCGCCGAGCCGGACACGCCGCCCATCAGCGTCGACAGGATGATCGAGACCTGGGCAAGCCCGCCGCTCATCCAGCTGACCGCCACATGCGAAAACCGGAACAGCCGCTCCGAGATGCCGCTCTCGTTCATCAGGTGGCCGGCCAGGACGAAGAACGGCACGGCAAGCAGCGGAAAACTCTGGCTGACTGTGGCGATCTTCTGAACCGCAATGGACACCGGCATGATGTCGGAGGTCAGGAAGAAGGTGAAACCGGCCATGCCGATGGCGAAGGCGACAGGCAGACCGACAACCAGAAAAACGAGAAATACGAGCGCGATCAGTCCCATGTCAGGAGGCCCCAACTTCTGTTTCGGTCTTTGTTTCGGTCCCCGTGTCGCCGGTTTGCGGGATTTGCATCCCGTGGCCGCTGCGCTCGAAAACCAGTGTCTCGGTGGATTTCCAGGATTGGACCAGGTTGGCGATGATCGAGGCCGACAGGAGGACACAACCGGCCGGCACGGCGATGGTCACCCAGGCGTAACTGAGCCCGCTGTCACCGAACTGGCGCTCGATGTTCTTCATGGTCAGGCCGTATCCCTTGACCGCGAGCACACCCAGAAATGCGAGGACAATCAGTGCGAGCCCCGTTTCCAGCCACCGGCGCATGCGGAACGGCAGATGCTGCACAAGCAGGTCGACCCCAAGATGGGCGCGCCGGCGCAGGGCACGGGTGGCCCCGATGAAACAAAGCCAGATGAACAGGAGCTGGGCCAGGTCCACCGACCAGATCAGCGGTGTTCCGAAGAACCGCATGACCGCGGCAATGAAGACCAGCCCGGTGATGATCAGAAGAATTGCAGCGCCAAGTATGAATTCGATCCGGCTGTAAAGCTGCAGCATGTTCGCCCTCCCCGGCGCAGCTGGCCCGGACGATGCCGGGCCAGCCTTCTTTTACATTTTGTCTGGCTCAGTTGCCGGCAGCAATGCCGCGAACGGTATCACGCAGTTCGCCATAGCCAAGCTCGTCATAGACCGGTGCGGTTGCCTCGCGGAACGGCGCCGTGTCGATCTCCGTGACCGTGACACCGGATTCTGTCAGTTTGGTCTCGATGGCTGCCAGGCTGTCCCGGGTTCCGTAGGACGCAACGTCACCGGCGGCAAGCGCCTCGTCCCGGAGGATCTTCTGCAGGTCTTCCGGCAGGCTGTTGAACCATTCGGCCGACGTCACCAGCCCGGTGATCAGGTTGATGTGGCCGGTCTTGGTCACGTGCGAGATCACCTCGTCCAGCTTTGCGCCGACAATGGCCGGAAACTGTGCCTCGGCGCCGTCGATGACGTTGGCGCTGAGCGCGGAATAGACTTCTGCCCACGGCAGCGGCGTCGGCGTGGCGCCCATGGCCTTGATGGTGCCCATCCAGACCGGTGCGCCCGGCGTGCGCATGCGGATGCCTTCCAGGTCGGCCGGACCGCCGATCGGCTTGTTGGTCAGGAGATGGCGTTCGCCCTGCCACCAGTTGAAGCTGAGCACCTGCAGGCCGGAGCCCTCGGCCATGTCGTCGACCCAGCCTTCGAAAATGTCGGAGGTGACAACGCGGCGGATGCCGTCATAGCCCGACGCCAGGAACGGCGCCCCCAGAATGCCCATTTCCTTCTGGTAGACGGCCAGACGGCCTCCGTCGACAACCACCGCGACGGGTGCACCGGTGCGGGCCTGCTCCAGGACGTCCTCGTCCGGACCGAGCTGCGAATTCGGGAAAAGCTGGACTGCCAGCCGCCCGTCGGAGGCCTCGACAATCTTGTCGCGCAGTGACTCAAGCCCGGCATAAAGCGGGTCGGAGGTGGCAAGCGCTGTGTTGATGTTGAGCGTGTAGTCCTGTGCCGAAGCGGTGCCGGCCGCCATGATGGCGGCGAGCGAAACCGCAGCGCCCTTGAGTATCCAGTTCATCATTTTTGGTCTCCTCCACTGGTGATGCTGGTTGCGACTATTCGAAATGGTCTGGTTGTTCGGCGGCGATCACGGGAAGATCGTCGACGATCGTGTTCAGGTGGCGCCGCATGGCGGCTTCCGCCTGTCCCGGGTCCCCGGCCCTGATCGCCTCGATCACTGCCGAGTGCTGTTCGATCAGCTTTGCCTTGGGGAATTGCTGGAGAGACAGGTATCTCACCCGGTCGAGCTGCGCCTTCAGCGCCTCGATCACATTCCACGCGTGCGCACGTCCGATGCCATCGGCCAGGCCCCGGTGGAACTGATCGTCCAGTTCGATGAACTCGTGCACATCTTTTGCGCGCTTCTGATGCTCGAGAAGCTGATCAAGCTCGGCAACCTGGCCACGATCGAACTTGGCTGCGGCATGCTTGACCACGTCCGCCTCGATCGCCTCGCGAATGAACCTGGCGTCCTCCACCATCCGGGCGGAAATCCGCGGCACGATGGTTCCCCGCTGCGGGCGCACTTCAAGAAGTCCCTCTTCCGCAAGCCGGATGAACACTTCACGCACGGGCTGCCGGCTGATGTCGAACTCGGAGGCGATCCCCGCCTCTGACAGCCTTGTCCCGGGTTGAAGCTCATTGCGGATGATCCGCCCGCGCAAGATCGAAACCAGCTGCGCACCGATCGGCTCGGTGGTGCTCAATTTCGAAACTGGTTCCGGCGTGACTTGCATCTGAACTCTCCTCTTGTGCACACTGCACCATTCTACCATACTAGTCAACAATCAACACGATCCGTGCTGTCGACCTTGGCGGCGTAACAGGATTGGCAAGGGAGAGAAAGGCAGATGCGCGAAACTTGGCGGTGGTTTGGCTCGAGCGACCCTGTGACGATCGAAAGCCTCAGGCAAACCGGGGTATCCGGCATCGTCTCGGCCCTGCATCACCTGCCGCCGGGCGTCACCTGGCCGGCTGAGGAGATCGCGGCACATCAGGAGAAAATTGCCGGCACGACCGGGTCGCCTACCGGCCTGACCTGGGAGGTGGTCGAGAGCCTGCCCGTCTCGGAGGACATCAAGCGGCAGTCCGGCGCCTGGCGCGATCACGTCGCCGCCTGGAGCGAGAGCCTGGAAAACCTCGCCGCCGCCGGGCTGAACACCATCTGTTACAACTTCATGCCGGTGCTCGACTGGACCCGCACCGCGCTGTATCACCCGCTCCCCGACGGCACGACCTGCATGCGCTTCGACCTCACGGATTTCGCCGTGTTCGACCTGCACGTCCTGCGCCGTCCGGGAGCGGTCCATGCCCCGGACATCGTCGAAAACGCCGCTTGCAGGGCCGCAGGCATGAGCGATGACGCCCTGTCCGCGCTGAGCGGTGCGATCCTGTGCGGCTTACCGGGCGAACCCGAAGGCCTGTCACCCGAAAGGCTTCTGACCCATCTCGAGCTTTACCGGGACATCGGCCCCGACCGTCTGCGCGCCAATCTCACCGACTTTCTGGAACTGGTCGCACCTGTCGCGGAACGCCTCGGTCTGCGCCTGTGCTGCCATCCGGACGATCCGCCCTTCCCGCTTCTCGGACTGCCCCGGATCATGTCATGCGAAGCCGACTACAGGGCCGTCATGGACGCCGTCGATCTGCCCGCCAATGGCATCACGCTGTGTTCGGGGTCGCTTGGTGTACGGCCGGACAACGATCTTCCCGGCATGATGCGGCGCCTTGGCGACAGGGTGCATTTCCTGCACCTGAGAAATGTCCGCCGCGAAACGGAAGGTGTGCCCAATTCCTTCCACGAAAGCGGCCACCTGACCGGCGACGTGGACATGGTCGCGCTGATAGCGGAAGTCCGCGCCGAAGAGGCGCGCCGGCGCATCGCCGGACGTGCCGATGCCGAAATCCCCTTCCGTCCGGATCACGGCCCCGATACGGTGGACGACCGGAAGCGCCTCGGCCAGCCAGGTTATCCCCTGGTCGGCCGTCATGTCGGCCTGGCGGAACTGAGAGGGATCAACGCCGCCCTGGAGCAGTGCGGGCGCGAGCAGCCTCCCGGCACCAGCGGCGGCGAAGCGGCCCGCCGTTTCCCCGCGCACGTCTGATCCGGGCCGGACATCCCGACTGGCCTTACAGCCATATGGTATTATCCGGCCTCTTGCCGTTAGATTTCGGTAAAGACATGCCGGGGGGATCATGGACGAATTGGCGGTGCTTGCATTCGAGAACGCTCCGATAGGACTTGCCTTCACGGAGAACCGGGACATTCGGCGCTGCAATCCAAGGCTTGCGGAGATGTTCGGCCATGCGCCCGAAGACCTCACCGGCGCGTCGCTCTCGATCCTCTATCCCTCTTCGGAAGAGTTTCAGTACATTGGCCGCATCGGCCAGGAGATCATGCGCGGCACCGGACGCTATCGGGACGAGCGCATCATGCGCCGCAAGTGCGGCCAGCTGTTCTGGTGCCGGGTACGCGGCCAGTCGCTCGACCCCGACGCCCCCTTTGCCCGGGCCGTCTGGAGTTTCGCCGATATTTCCGAGGACCGGCCGCTCGCCGAGATGAGCCTGCGCGAACGCCAGGTCGCCAAACTCCTGGCGGAAGGCAACACGACAAAGGAAATCGCCCGCCTGCTCGACCTGTCCCCGCGCACGGTGGAGGTGCACCGGGCCCGCCTGATGAAGAAATTCAGCGCCCGCAACAGCCTGGAGCTCGTCGCCCATATTGCGGGAATTCCTCTTTAGGGCCAGTCTTTCCGGAGTCGCATTCGGGGGAGACTGCAAGATGGACAAATGGGTGCATGACGCGATCGCCAAAATCAACGCGGATGCCCACCGTTCCGCCGACACGCATCTGTTCAAGCTGCACGGCCTGAGCTGTGAAGGTGTCGACATCTACCTGAAGGACGAAAGCACTCATCCGACCGGCAGCCTGAAACACCGCCTCGCCCGCTCCCTGTTCCTCTATGCGCTGTGCAACGGCGGGATCCGGGAGGGCACTCCGGTGATCGAAGCCTCGTCGGGCAGCACGGCGGTATCGGAAGCTTATTTCGCCCAGATGATCGGGGTTCCCTTCATTGCGGTGGTGCCGCGATCAACCGCGCACAGCAAGATCGAGCTGATCCGGCTTTATGGCGGCGAACCGCACTATGTCGGCTCCGCCCCGGAAATGCATGACGCCGCCGCGGCCCTGGCCGCGGAGATGGGCGGCCATTTCATGGACCAGTTCACCTATGCCGAAAGGGCAACCGACTGGCGCGGCAACAACAACATTGCCGAGAGCATCTTCGAGCAGATGGCCTTCGAGCCCCATCCCGTCCCGCGGATGCTGATCATGAGCGCCGGCACCGGCGGCACCTCGGCCACGCTTGGCCGTTTCATCCGCTACCGCGGCCACGACACCGAACTGACCGTGGTCGATCCGGAAAACTCGGTCTTCCACGACGCCTTCCGGACAGGCGACCGCAGCCTTGCCGCCAATTGTTCCAGCCGCATCGAGGGGATCGGCCGGCCGGCGGTCGAGCATTCCTTCCTGCCGGAGGTGATCGACCGGATGATCAAGGTGCCCGACGCGGCCAGCGTCGCCACCATGCTGTGGCTCGAAAGGCTGATCGGCCGCAAGGCAGGCGCTTCCACTGGCACCAATCTCTGGGGCACGCTCAAGATTGCCCGGGAAATGATCGAGCGGGGAGAACGGGGCTCCATCGTCACGGTCATGTGCGACAGCGGCCAGCGCTATCTCGATACCTATTACAACCCGGACTGGGTGGCGGAAAAATTCGGAGATCTTTCGGATTACACCCGGGAGCTGGAAGGTTGGTGCGCATAAACCGGAAGGCAGGGCTTCAACTCAGTAAAGCGTTCTCTTGTAGGTCGCCTCGAGCTCCTCGTCGATCCGGCGCATCTCGTTTTCATCCTCCGGCATGCCGTTGGTCTGGTCCAATATGATCCTTGCAAGACTGGGCATTCCGCCGCGATCCTGAAAATGCTCCGGATCCCAGAGGTGCGAGCGCCGGAACGCCTTGGCGCAATGCAGGAACACCTCGCGCACCTCGACAAGGATGGCAAGCCTGGGCTCGCGCCCTTGAACGCTCAAGTCCGCCAGCAGGTCCGGGGTAGTCACCAGAGTTGCCGTGCCGTTCACACGCAGCGTGTCGTCAAACCCCGGGATGAGGAACAGCAACCCGACATTGGGGTTTGCGATGATGTTGGCAAGACTGTCCAGACGGTTGTTTCCGGGCCGGTCCGGTATCGCCAGCGTCTTGTCGTCCAGGATCCTGACAAAACCGGCCGGATCCCCGCGCGGACTGACATCCGCCTTGCCGTCCATATCCTGCGTGCCAAGGCAGAGGAAAGGGGAACGGCGAATGAAGGCTTGCGCATGCTTGTCGAGCACATCCTGACATTTCTGAACCGCCAGGGGCGTGACCGCCGGAAACAGGCCGCGAAGGGCCTCTTCATCCCCGATGATATGTTCGGGATCAGACTTGTACTCCGTCATGCGATTGCCTCCTCAAAACGCAAACCGGCCCACGCTCGCCTGGGTGATTGCGGATGTATCGCAAGTGTGGGCACATACGGCAAAACCCCGGCATGAAAATATGAGGTACGTACCTCATAGTTAAGTGAATAGCCTCATTTGAGGTTGCAATCAACCCTGAAGAGCAACCTCATGCTCCGGCCCGGCTGCGCGAGGAACCATCCGTGGTTTGTTCGATCGGGCGGATCAGGCCGTGCCGGCATCGCCGATGCCGGGGTCGGAAATCGCGGCCGGACTTCCCGTCTCCCTGCCGCGCGGCTCCCTCCGGGCCGGACTGCCCTCGGCCGGCGGTGTGCCGGCCATGACGCCGAAATTGAACCAGGCGCCGAGTTTCCGGATCAGTTTCGGAGGCCCGTCGACGGTGAGACGGCCACTGTCGACGGCAACGTCGAGCGGCAGGTCGCCGCGATAGATATGGATGAGGTCCGGCAGGCTTGCCGACAGATAGAGATCCGTTTCTCCGCCGGGGTCGGAGACACAAAGGTCCAGGGTACCGTCCTCGCAGACAAACCAGTAGCGCCGTTTGTGCTCCGGCTGGTCGGTGACCGACAGTTTGACGACCCGCCGTGGTGTCCCGAAAACCCCCGGATTGACGGAATATTCCAGGCCCCAGATCAAGAGCCCGAGATCGAGTTCCCCGTCTTCCAGGTCCCGGCGGGTCCAGCGCTGTCCCCATACCGCCAGCGCACCGACCAGTGGCAGGAACTCGGCACCCGCCGCCGTCAGGTGGTAGGTCCAGCTCTTGCCGCTGACACTGCGTTGCCGTTCCACGAGGCCCTCGGCTTCCAGCTGGCGCAGGCGCCTCGTAAGCAAGGTGGCGGACATGTGCGGCACACCGCGATGAATGTCATTGAAGCGGCTGGCGCCCGCCCCGAGGTTGCGCAAGACCAAGGCCGTCCAGCGTTCGCAAAAGATCTCAGCGGCCTTGGCAATCGGGCAGAACTGGCCGTAGCTCTTCATCGGCACCTCCCATGATTGCGCCGATCATACCAGCCCGACCGGAACGCGAATACTCCAGTTCGTGGAGTAGCGCCGGGCGGTGTCCGCGCGCAGGTTGAAGATACAGCGAACATGGAGGACAAAATGGATATTCAGGTCCACGACAATCCGGCAGCCGCGATGTGGGGCAGCACCGGTGCCGCCTATGACGGCATCTCCTTCGGCCTTTCGGACACGATTTCCCATTGCGTGCAGATGCTCTGGCCGCGGCCGGCGGAACGGATCCTGGACATCGGCACAGGCACCGGCTGGGCCGCGCGCCTCGCGGCGCAGCGCGGCGCCAGGGTCACGGGTATCGACATCTCTCCGGGGATGCTTCACGCCGCGGAAAAACTGTCAAAGGGGTTGGATCCCCTGCCGGACTTCCTGAAGGCCCCGGCAGAAGCCCTGCCCTTCGAGGACGGTGAATTCGATGGCCTTGTTTCCACCTACGGGATCATCTTTTCGGGCGTGCCGGACAATGCCATTGCCGAAATGATGCGCGTTCTCAGGCCGGGGGGCCGGTTCGCCCTTGCCACATGGGCGGACGAAACGGAGGGATACATCCCGCGTTTCTTCCGCCTGATCGCCTCTTTTTCAAGTGCGCCGCCTCCCCCGGTCTCGCCCTTCGCATGGGGCAATCCGGACTGGCTGGCCGCGGCCCTTGGCAGGGATTTTGCGATTGCCACCCGGAAGCAGACGACGGTTCTATACGCGCCGGACGCAGAGACGGTGTGGCAGGAATACCTGAAAGGCTTCGGTCCCGTTGCCGCCACCCACGCCTCTCTTGACGGCACGGGACAGGCGGCCTTCAGGGACGCCTTCATGGACATGCACAGGCAATACGCGACAAATGCCGGTCTGGTTGTCCCAAGGCAGGCAGTGCTGGTGAAAGGAACGAGGCTCTGAGGACCGGAAAAGGCTCCCCACAGGCGCAACAAAGGCTGTCAGCTCGCCACGCGCATCCGGAAGCTCTTGTGGGTCATGACGTTGGCGCCGCTTTTCTTGGCCTGATACATGGCCTGGTCGGCACATTTGATCAGGTCTGCCGCGGTATCGGCATCGTCCGGGAAATAGGAAATGCCGATGCTGACACTGATCTGGATCGACTTGCTCTGGATCTCCGTCGGCTTGGAGATTTCGGAATAGATGCGCCGGGCACAGGAGACAACATCGTCCTCGCCGCAATAGTCGCCGATGATGACCGCGAATTCGTCTCCGCCGATCCGGGTGACGATATCGCCGTCCCGGGTGCATCTCTTGATGGTTTCGGCCACAGACTGCAACAGGGCGTCACCCACGGGATGGCCATGGCTGTCGTTGACCGGCTTGAACGTGTTCAGGTCCAGCATCATCAGCGCGAACTTGCGCTGTTCCCGATCCGCGATCCGGACATTGTCCTCCAGGCACTCGCTGAAATGAGCCCTGTTGGAGAGCCCGGTCAGATAGTCGGTCATGGCAAGACGCCTGACTTTTTCTTCGGTCTGCTTCAGCCGCGTGATGTCCGAATGGGTGCCCGACATGCGCAACGCTTTGCCGTCGCCGGTCCATTCGACCACACGGCCGCGGTCCAGCACCCAGACCCAGTTCCCGTCCTTGTGCCGCATGCGGATCTCGCAGTCGTAGGCTTCCTTCTGGCCGGAGAAGACTTCCTCAAGCTTCATCCGGGACTTTTTGACATCGTCCGGATGGGCAAGGCGCTCCCAGGTTGCCGGGGTGACGGGCTCCAGTTCCTCAAGACTGTATCCGACGATGTCCGCCCAGCGATCATTGTAGATTGCTTCGCCGGTCTGAACGTTCCGTTCCCAGGTACCGACATTGGTTCCAAAGATGATTTCCCGAAGCCGCAATTCGGATGACCGTAACTTGCGATGTGCGGCACCGCGTTCCAGCAGCAGGAAGAAGACGGCAACGAGCGAGACACCCAAAGTGACAATCAGAGCCAGCATCCACTGGTTGCTCGCCCGATAGGCGGAGGCCAGCTCCGCACTCTTCCGGTCGACCATCTCCTCAAGACGGTTCTTGTAGTGCCAGAGTTGCTCCTGGCGGTCCACGTCGGCAGAGATGTCGTGCACGATCGAGAGCAAAGCCGGTTCGCCCCGGTAGTTCACTGGTGTCGAATGCACTTCCACGCTGCGCACGGAGCCATCGGCGCGCTTGTGACGGAAGATGAAATAGTTCCGGTTTTCGGATTTCGCCAGCTGGCGCTCCGCCTTCACCTGGTCCGGCGTCAACTGATTGATGTCCTGGATGGCCATGTTCCGCAGGGTGGCTCGGTCGTAGCCGTAAAAAGCCTGCGCCGCCTTGTTGGCGTCGAGGATCGCACCTGTGTCCGGATCGATCAGCAGCATGCTGGCACTGTGATTGAGAAAGGCCTGTGCATAGGACAGGCTTTCCTGTGCGCAGGCAGCGGAAAACTGCAGCAGGAGCACCGAAGAAACCATAGCTATTTTTAACAGTATTTTGCTAAAAATCATGCGTAACCACCGTATTTTTACAAGTAAAAATCGAACTGATTAAATTTCCTGAAACACTATCGAATAAACTCACTTAACGTGACGCAGGGCAATTGCCTGCCGCTGGTTACTCCTGCCTGGGCGTCGCGCCCTATTGCCGACGCAGTCCATCCGTATCGATTTGCTCCCACAATGGAAGGAACGGTATGAAGCGGCGCGTTTTCCTGATCGGTACCGGATTGCTGACATGCGGGAGCATGCTCGGCACTGCGGCCACTCCGGCAAAAGCCATCGGGCAGGAACCTGAACCCTGGGCCGGGAAACTGATTGCCGCCGCTGAAAACCAGATCGGCATCACACTGACCTACGATCCCGCCTATGTCGGACTCGCCTTTCCGAACGGAGACATTCCCAGGGAACGCGGGGTTTGCACCGATGTCGTGATCCGGGCCTACCGGGACGCCTTCGGCTTCGACCTGCAGCGCGCGGTCAACCGGGACATGAAGGCGCATTTTTCCAGATATCCGAAGATATGGGGCCTGAAGGGTCCGGACCGCAACATCGACCACCGGCGCGTGCCAAACCTTCAGACGTTCTTTCGCCGCAAGGGCGCCGCCCTGCCCGTCAGCGACCGTGCGGGTGACTATGTGCCCGGCGACATCGTCTCCCAGATGCTGCCCGGCAACCTTCCCCATATCGCCATCGTCACGCACCGGATGTCCGCCGACGGAGAGCGCCCCATGCTGGTCCACAATATCGGCGCCGGAACACGGCTGGAGGACCGGCTGTTCGATTTCGAGATCACGGGCCGGTACCGGTTCAAGCCGGCATGACAGGTCTTTTCGCGTTCAGCCGTCCGTGAGCGTCATCAGGATATCCGCGTACCAGGCACAATTGAGGCCCAGCGCCTCGTCCAGCACCAGGTCGCGGGTGCCGACATCGAGCCTGGCGGAATGCACACCGAGAAGCTTCCAGGGCAGGTCTCCGGGCAGTCCTTCCAGTTCGCGCGCCCTCAAGACCACCGGTGCGCCGCTGGTGCCGCGATGGGTACGCGCATCGGTCAGGAAGTAGCCGAGCCCCTGGAACCGGAAACCGAAAGACGAGGCGACAACCGCGTGCCGCACCACCGGCATGTGATGCAGCGTGTCGTGAAAGCCCAGCGGAAAGCCGACCACCAGGATGGAACTGCCGATCTCGACGTGATCTTTCGGATCACACAGGTGCTGAGGTCCGAACGCCCTGTAGACAACCGTTTTGTCCAGCACGTCCCGGTCGATTTCAATCACCGCGACGTCGATTTCTCCCGCCGCATCCGTTCCCTGCCGCCAAAGGCTCTCACCGTTGCGATACAGGGGAATGGACAGGTTGACCGCGGCGGCCAGGTTCCGGGCATCGCTGTGCAACTCGATCTCGATCCTGTCGGGAAAGTGTTCACTGGCGGCATCGGCCATGACGTGACGGCTGGTCACCAGAAACAGCCGCTGGCCGCGCTCGAAGAAGAAGCTGCTGGCGGTCGTCAGCAGGGTCTGCCCCTGAAATGTAGAAATCCGCGGCGATGTCAGAAGAACGGGATCGATCATCCGCGCACCCGGCTCACGGCCCAGGACCGGCCTGCTGGTCCGGAAACAGTCATTAGCTGCGGCAATTCATTCTCCAGTTCAGCCGGAAGTCTTGTGGCGACAAACGCTAGAATGAAATGCCCGGCTGGACCAGTCGTTCCCGGTCATATGCGCAAAAGTGAGGCAGACGGACCGGTGCAGCGAGCCGATCAGCAGGCTTTCGGTGAAGATGAGGTCGCCGGACTGCCGGCGGAACGAGACCTGCCGAGCTTCAGTACCAGCGGTCTTCCATGGATGATTTCCTGCGCGCGACGAACTCCGTCAGCCGGTCGGCGATGCCGGGATCCAGTGGCGGCGCCTGGTAGGCGGCAAGCGTCTCCTTCCACGCCCTGTTGGCCCGGGTCGCGGCATCGACCGAGCCGTTTTCCTGCCAGGTCTCGAACGGCGTGTTGTCGGCGGCAGCCGCGTCGAAGAACGCGGTTTCGTAATTGCGCAGGGTATGCGCGCAGCCGAAGAAATGGTTGCCCGGGCCGACTTCGCGGAACGCGTCCAGCGCCAGCGTGTTGTCGTCGACGACAACGCTGCCGAGATAGGTATGCAACGCGCCGCAGAAATCCGCGTCCATCATGAATTTCTCATAGGACATGGACAGCAGGCCATCGAGGAAACCGGCCGAATGCAGGATGAAGTTGGCGCCGCAATGGATCGCCGACAGCATCGACATGGTGCCCTCGTTCATTGCCTGGGCATCCGGCAGTTTCGAAGTGGTGAAGTTGCCGGCGCAGCGCAGCGGCAGAGCGGCACGGCGCGCGAGCTGGCCGACCACCAGCGACCCGGCCGCCGGTTCCGGCGTGCCGAAGGTCGGCGAACCGGAGCGCAGGCTCATCGACGACAGGAAATTGCCGTAGATCACCGGCGCGCCCGGCCGCACCAGCTGGGTCAGGGCGCAGCCGGCCAGTGTTTCCGCATGGGCCTGGGCGATCGCCCCCGCCGTCGTCACCGGCCCCATGGCCCCGCCCAGGATGAACGGCACCAGCACGGTTCCCTGGTTGGCGGCCGCGTAGGCACGCAACACGCTGGTCATGGTGCCGTCCCAGACCAGAGGCGAATTGACGTTCAGGTTGCCCATGATGACGCAGTTGTTTTCGACAAAATCCGCGCCGAACACCATCCGGGCCATCTCGATGGAATCTTCCGCCCGTTCCTGCGCCGTCACCGACCCCAGGAACGGCCTGTCCGACAGGGTGACATGGGCCAGCACCATGTCGAGATGGCGCTTGTTGACCGGCACGTCCACCGGTTCGCAGATCGTGCCGCCGGAATGATGCAGCCAGGACGAGGACTGGGCCATCTTGATGAAATTTCGGAAATCCTCGATGGTGCCGTAGCGCCGCCCCTCGTCGAGATCCATCACGAAAGGGCTGCCATAGGCGGGGGCGAAGACGACGTTGTCACCGCCGATCTCGACGCTGTTGGCCGGATTGCGCGCATGCTGGGTGAACCGGCTCGGCGCGGTTCTCAGGAGTTCGGGGATGAGCCCCTTCGGAAAGCGGACGCGGACACCGTCCAGCTCGGCTCCGGCCCCCTTCCAGAGTGCGAGGCATTCCGGGTCGTCGCGGAACTCGATGCCGATCTCTGCCAGAAGCGTTTCCGCGGTTGCCTCGATGCGCACGAGACTCTCTTCGGAGAGAATGTCGTGGGGTGGCAACTGCCGCACGATATAGGGCCTGCCGAGCGGCGCGACGCTCACCGAACGCTTGGCCCGGCGTCCGGCGCGCCCGCCGCCGCGCCCGCCACGAACCGGTTCACCGACCTCTTCCCGGCTGGAAACATCTGAAACCGCAGCCATAACATCCTCCCAGAGCCATATCCTTTATCGATGCTAGGCGCTGGTTTTCGGTTTGTGACGCTTGAAAATTGTCATGCTTCGCATAAGGTTTGTTCATGGCAAACCTGCGCAGACTGCTGCCCTCCTTTCGCGGACTGGTCGCCTTTGAGGCCGCCGGACGGCTCGGGTCGTTTACCCGGGCGGGCGCCGAACTCGGCATGACCCAGTCGGCTGTCTCCTATTCGATCAAGGCCCTGGAAGAGGAGATCGGCCAGCCGCTGTTCCAGCGCGGTCATCGCGAGGTCCGTCTGACCGGCGCCGGCGACAGGCTGCATGCGGAGGTAACCCGCGGCCTCTACCTGCTGGCGGATGGCGTCCATGCGGTCCGGACCAGGCCGGCGGACGACGTTGTCACCGTCTCGGTCTCCACCGCCTTTGCCACCTTGTGGATCGCTCCGCGCCTTCAACTCCTGCGCACCGACCTTGCCGATATCGAACTGCGCCTGCACACGGCTGACCGGGACCTCGACATCGTTGCCGAGGACATCCCGCTCGGCATTCGCGGCGGCCGGCCGAAGGATTGGCCGGGCTACGCCAGTGCCCGCTTCGAGACGGAAGAGATCATCGCGGTCGCCTCTCCCGCCTATCTGGAAAAACACGGCACGCCGGAGCGGCCGCGGGACCTGCTCGACCATCACCTCGCCCATCTCGACGAGCCCTACCGCTATGCCGCCACCTGGAAAGACTGGCTGCGCTCGGCCGGTGTTCCCGGCACCGACAGGGTGCGCGGCTCACGCGCCAACGAATATGTCGCGGTGGTGCAGATGGCCCTCGACGGCGACGCCATCGCCCTCGGCTGGCGCCACCTGGTCGAAGCCTTCATCGACAATGGCCGTCTGCGGAAAGTCACCGGCCACACCTTCCGGACAGGCAACGGCTATTACGTCGTCTGGCCGAAGGATCGGGAACTGGACGACAATGCCAGGGAGGTCCGCGACTGGATGCTCCGGCAGAACCCGGAGGCTGACGCTTTCAATGACTTGAGCCGGTTGAACGTGATCCAGGACGGCTCCGGCGGGACGCGCTGACGGTCAGCCTGCCGGAACTCTTGCCCCCGCCCATTCGCCTGTGTCGCGCAGGCCGATAATCACTTCCTTGAGAAGGTCCCGGACCGCACCTTGCGCACGAGGCACGGGCCGGCCGGTGCGGGACATGAGGTGGGCGCCGCGCCACAGGCCGGGTGCCGCGATGTGGCTGACGGTGAGCGCGCCCGAGGCGACTTCTTCGCTGACCGCATAAAGCGGCAGGATCGACGGGCCGAAGCCGGCCGCGACCAGGCGCTTGATGTTGTTGAAGGAGTCGATCTCCATGGCGATCTCCGGAGTGAACCCAAGCTCCCGGCAGGTCCGGTCGATCAGCACCCGGAGCCCGTGTGCACCGCTCGGAAGGACCATCGGCTCGCCGTCCAGCGCAGCCAGGTCCAGCGTCTTTGGCGGGGCACTGCCACCGGGCCACAGCACCACCAGTTCCTCCTCCAGGAGGAGATCCGACAGGATATGCGGATCTCCTGACCTGCTGTAGAGCACGGCCAGGTCGACCTTTCCCTCCGACAGCCACTCACCGACGAACCCGCTCATCGCCTCGGTGATGTTGAGCGTGATCCTCGGATAACGCTCGCGCGCGGCCAGGATCAGCGGCAGGGACACCATCGCGCTGATCGTGCCGGGAAAACCGAGACGCACGATCCCGGCCGGGTCGCTGTCCAGATTGCGGATATCGTCCTCGGTGCGGGCCAGGTCATCCAGGATCCCCCGTGCCCGGCGCATCAGCAGGTCACCGGCTTCCGTCGGCCGGACGCCGGAGCGTCCGCGGGTGAGCAGTTTCGTGCCGAGCTGCTCTTCCATGTTTTTCACATGCAGCGACAGGGCCGGCTGGGCCACGTGCAGCCGCTCCGCGGCCCTTGTGAGAGATCCCTGCTCGGCGATTTCCAGAAAGTAGCGCAATTGCCGGAAGTCCATGTGAGCCTCGAAGCGAAATTCGTTTCCATACATTTTCTATATATCAAAGATCCAAAACATATATTTGTTTAATGCCATTCAAACGGCTTAACTGCGGTCAGTTCCCTTCCAGACGAAAAGACGCCATGACCGCCCAGCCAGACACATTTCAGGACATTCGCGACGGCATAAGGGCGCTGTGCGCCGGGTTTCCCGCCGAGTATCACCGCAAGATCGACGAGGCCCGTGGCTATCCGGAAGAGTTCGTTTCCGCCCTCACGAGCGCAGGCTGGATGGCGGCCCTGATCCCGGAAGACTATGGCGGCTCCGGTCTTGGCCTCACAGAAGCGTCGGTGATCATGGAGGAGATCAACCGGGCCGGCGGCAATTCCGGCGCCTGTCACGGGCAGATGTACAACATGACCACGCTGGTCCGGCACGGTTCCGAGGAGCAGCGCCAAAAGTACCTGCCGAAGATCGCCACCGGCGAATTGCGCCTGCAGTCGATGGGCGTCACCGAACCGACCACCGGCACGGACACCACGAAGATCAGGACAACGGCGGTGAAGAAGGGCGACCGCTATGTCGTCAACGGCCAGAAGGTCTGGATCAGCCGGGTGCAGCATTCCGACCTGATGATCCTGCTGGCGCGCACCACACCACTGAAGGACGTCCGGAAAAAGTCCGAGGGCCTGTCGATCTTCCTGGTCGACATCAGGGACGCCATGACGTCCGGCATGGAGGTGCGGCCGATCCCCAACATGGTCAATCACGAGACCAACGAACTCTTCTTCGACAATCTGGAGATCCCGGAGGAGAACCTGATCGGAGAGGAAGGCAGGGGCTTCAAATACATCCTCACAGGCCTCAACGCGGAGCGCACGCTGATCGCCGCCGAATGCATCGGCGACGGCTACTGGTTCACCGACAAGGTCACGGATTACGTGCGCGAACGCGAGGTCTTCGGCCGGCCGATCGGCCAGAACCAGGGCGTGCAGTTCCCGATCGCCGGGGCCTTCATCGAGGTCGAAGCCGCAAACCTGATGCGCTACAGGGCCTGTGAACTCTACGATGCCGGTGCGCCCTGCGGCACGGAGGCCAACATGGCCAAGTATCTGGCCGCCAAGGCCAGCTGGGAAGCCGCCAATGCCTGCCTGCAGTTCCATGGCGGCTTCGGCTTTGCCGCCGAATACGATGTCGAGCGCAAGTTCCGCGAGACCCGCCTCTACCAGGTGGCACCGATCTCCACCAACCTGATCCTCTCCTATGTCGCCGAGCACGTGCTCGGCCTGCCGAGGTCGTTCTGATGGTCTTGCCGCTCGAAGGATTGAAGGTCGTCGCCGTCGAACAGGCGGTCGCCGCTCCCTTTGCCTCTTCGCGCCTTGCCGATGCGGGGGCGCAGGTCATCAAGATCGAGCGCCCCGAAGGTGATTTCGCCCGAGGTTACGACGATGTCGCCAGGGGTCAGTCGAGCTATTTCGTCTGGCTCAACCGGGGCAAGGACAGCGTGACGCTGGATCTGGCCTCGAAGACAGGCAAGGCCGCGCTTGGCGAGCTGATCGCCGAAGCCGATGTCCTGATCCAGAACCTGAAGCCCGGCGCCCTTGCCCGGCTCGGGTTTGATCCCGACAGGCTCACGCGGGAACATCCCCGCCTGATCACCTGCTCCATCAGCGGCTTCGGCGAGAGCGGCCCGATGGCGGACCGCAAGGCCTATGACCTGCTGATCCAGGCAGAAACCGGCCTTTGCTCGATCACCGGCGGACCGAACGAGCCGTCCCGCGTCGGCATTTCCGTCGTCGACATCGCCACCGGCGCCACCGCCTATGCCGCGATCCTGGAAGCCCTGATCCAGCGCGGCATCACCGGCAGGGGCTCTCAGATCTCCGTCTCCATGTTCGACGTGCTCGCCGACTGGTTGACCGTGCCGCTGCTCAACCATGAGGGCGGTCACAGCCCGAAACGGGTCGGGCTGGCCCATCCCTCGATTTCGCCCTATGGCGTTTTCACCGCCAAGGACGGCACGCCGATCCTGATCTCGATCCAGAGCGACCGGGAGTGGCGGACGCTCTGCAGCGACTTCATCGGCCGGCCGGAGCTCGGCACCGATCCCCGCTTTGCCACCAATGTCGCCCGGGTCGGCAACCGGTCCGAGACGGACGGCGCTGTTGCCGAAGCCTTTGCGCGTTATGACGCGGAGACTGCCATCGCGCGCCTGACCCGGGCCGGCATCGCGCTGGCCACCGTCAACGACATGGCGGGCCTCTCCGTCCATCCGCATCTGCGGCGGATCACCGTTGACAGTCCGTGTGGTCCGATCTCCTTCCCTGCCCCTGCCGCGATCTTCAAGGACGCTCCGCGCTCCTATGGCCCGATCCCGGCCCTCACCCCGCTGGAGAGCTGACATGAGCCTCGACATCGACCATCTGCGCGGCTGGATCGGGCGTCAGGACAGCGCCTCGGAAACCTTGAGTCCCGCGCTTGTACGCCAGTTCAACGCCACCTTCGACCGCGCCTCCGGCGAAGACATGGGAGACGTGGCGCCGCTCCTGATCCATTTCTGCCTGGCCCAGCCGAGTGTCCCGACAGCCGAACTCGGCCCGGACGGCCATGCTGCCCGTGGCGGTTTCCTGCCGCCTGTGCCCCTGCCCCGGCGCATGTGGGCAGGGGGCGCCTTCACCTTTTCCGGTGACATCCGGATCGGCGACGAGGTCACGCGGCTGTCGACGGTGAAGGATGTCGTCCTCAAGCAGGGCCGCACCGGCCCGCTCTGCTTCGTCACCGTGGAGCATGCGGTCACCGCCAACGGACGGCCCGTCCTGACGGAACGCCAGGACATCGTCTACCGGGAGTCCCCTGCAAGGGACCAGCCGCCGGCAAAGCCCGCAACCGAGCCGGCGCCACCTGGTGACCGGTCGCAAAGGATCACCCCGTCCGCCGCCTATCTGTTCCGCTATTCCGCCATGACCTTCAATGGTCACCGCATCCATTACGACAAGGATTACGTCCGCGAGGTCGAGGGCTATCCCGGACTGATCGTGCACGGCCCCCTGCAGGCCACCCTGCTCTGCCAGTTCGCCGCCGACCTGAAGGGGCGCCGCCCGGACCGCTTCGGCTTCCGCAGTATCGGCACGATCTTCGACACGGGCGACTTCACCGTGAACGCAAGTGAAGGCGAGAACGGCAGCCTGCGCCTCTGGACCGCCCAGGAAAACGGTCCGGTCGCCATGGAGGCGAGCGCGTCATGGTGACCTCCGTTCAAGCCCCGCTCTTCGTGCCCGCCAACCGGCCCGAACGCTTTGCCAAGGCGGCCTTGAGCGACGCGGATGCGGTCATTCTCGATCTGGAAGACGCGGTTCCAGCAGCAGAAAAGGACAGCGCCCGGGCAAATCTTGCGGCGGATTTCACGGACAAGCCTGTGCTCGTCCGGATTAACGCTGCCGGCACGACGTCCTTTCAGGCGGATGTCGATGCCCTGAAGGCGCTCGACGTCGCTGCGGTCATCCTGCCCAAGGCGGAAGAAACAACAAACGTCACGGCACTCTGGACGGCCCTCGATGGCCGGGTGCCTGTCATCGCCCTGATCGAGACCGCCGCGGGTCTTGCCAATGCCCGCGCGCTGGCGAGCCTGGAAGGCGTTGTGCGCCTTGCCTTCGGGTCGATCGACTATTGCGCCGATCTCGGCTGCGCCCACAAGCGCGAGGTGCTGCTGCCGGTGCGATCCGAACTGGTGCTGGCCTCCAAACTCGCCGGCATTGCCGCCCCGATCGATGGGGTGACTGCGGACCTCGCCGACCCTGAGGCCGCCTACACAGACGCTGCTCATGCCAAGGATCTCGGCATGACCGGCAAGCTCTGCATTCACCCGAAGCAGATCGACGAGGTCCGGCGGGCTTTTGCTCCAACCAAGGCAGAGTGCGATTGGGCCGGCCGCGTTCTGGCCAGCGGCGACGGCGCCGCCACCGTCGACGGCGCAATGGTCGACGAGCCGGTCCGCATCCGGGCACGGGCGATTCTTGCGGCAGCCTCACGGGGAGAAGCGCAATGAGCCTGCCACAGATTGTCCTGATCCCGGGCCTGATGAACGACGCCGATCTCTGGCGCGACCAGATTGCAGGACTGGAAGACATCGCAAGGCCGCGCGTTGCCGACATCACGCGGGGGGACACGCTGGCGGTGCTCGCCGAAATGGTGCTGGCGACCAGCGCCGACACGTTCGCGCTGGCCGGCTTTTCCCTCGGCGGCCTTGTCGCCCAGGAAATCATGCGCCGCGCACCGGAACGCGTCACCCATCTGGCGCTGCTCGACACGACCATGCTGCCGGACACGCCGGAGCGCACCGCCGAGCGCGAAGCCCTCGTCGCCCAGGCGAAGAAACCCGGCCGCTTTCATGGCTTTGGCCGCAAGCTCGCAAGGTCCTACCTTTCACCGGACAACCAGTCCAATCACGTGCTGATCGATCGGGTGCGCGCCATGACCGAACGGCTCGGCCCGGACGTGTTCATCCGCCAGAGCCGGGTCGACCGCCCGGACAGCCGTTCGTCGCTCACCCGGATCAGCTGTCCCACGCTGGTTTTGTGCGGCCGCCACGACGTGTTGACGCCGCCGTCCCTGCACGAGGACATGGCGCGCCGCATTCCCGGCGCGGAGCTGGTCATTCTGGAGGAAAGCGGCCACCTGACGCCGATCGAGGAACCGGAGAAGGTCACGGCAAAGTTGAGACAGCTGCTGGGGCGCACAAGCGCCTCCGGCACCCGAACTGCCGAAGCGGCATCAGAGTCTTGACCGCATTTTCTGAATCAGTTTGCCACCGATTTGAATCAAGCTCTTAACACGCGACTGGACAGCCGACCTGCCGCTCCCCTCAAATCTGCGACAGCAGTACCCCGCCGAGCGCCGAAGCCAGCAGCACCCAGATCAGCCCGAGATGGAAACGCAGCAGCAGGACACCGCACAGGACGGCCAGCACCGGCACGCGCCAGTCGAGGCTGGACATATTCGGCAGCCATAGCGTCAGCCAGCCCCATTGCTCCGACCTGACATCCTGGAAAAAGACGTGCAGCGCGAACCAGACCGACAGGTTGAGGACAACGCCGACCACGGCCGCGATGATCGCGGAGAGCGCGGATTTCAGGCGCGGCTGCGCCGAGATCCACTCGATGTAGGGCGCGCCGGCGAAGATCCAGAGGAAACAGGGCGCGAAGGTCGCCCAGAGCGCCACGAGGCCACCGGCAAGACCGAGCAGCAGGCCGCCATTCTTGGCGGCAGCCAGGAAGCCGACAAACTGCGTCACCAGGATCAGCGGACCGGGTGTGGTCTCGGCAAGGCCCAGACCGTCCATCATCTCGCCGGCGCTGAGCCAGCCCTGGATGGTGACGACATCCTGCGCCATGTAGGCAAGCACCGCGTAGGCACCGCCGAAGGTGACCACGGCGAGCTTGGAAAAGAACCAGCCGAGATCGCTCAGGATGGGCAGGCCGGTCACAGCTTCAAGGAGCGCGAGCGGCCCGAGCCAGATGAGGAGCCAGACGGCAATCGTCTTCAGCGTTCCGGCCAGCGACACGCCGACCGCCACCGGCGCGCCTCCCCCCGCCCCTTTGTGCGCGGCGGAAAACACGGCGCCGAACAGCCCGGCCGCGAGCACGATCAGCGGGAACGGCAAGGCCAGAAAGAAGATCGCCACGAAGGCAAGGCCTGCGATCACCCATTGCCGCCGTTCCGTGAGTGCCCGCCTGGACAGGCGCAGCAGCGCTTCCAGCACCACAATCAGCACGGCGGCCTTGATGCCGAGGAACAGCTGGCTGACCAGCGGCACATTGCCGAAAAGCGCATAGACCGTCGCCAGGACAAAGATCGCCAGCGCCCCGGGCACGACGAACAGGAGACCCGCCAGCAGCCCGCCGGCGGTGCCGCGCAATTTCCAGCCGCAATAGGTCGCAAGCTGCATCGCTTCCGGTCCGGGCAGCAGCATGCAGAAACCGAGCGCGTTGACGTAGCTGCGCTCGGTGAGCCAGCTGGTCTCGTCGACCAGCTTGCGGTGCATCAGCGCGATCTGCGCCGCCGGACCGCCAAAGGACAGCAGGCCGATACCGCCGAAGACGGCAACAAGCCTCTGCCAGGACGAATCCGGTACGCCCCCGGGAGCGGCACCGGGAGCGGCACCGGACATTTCCGGCGCCGTATGCTGATGTGCGGTCACGGCGTCAGCCCTTCCTGCTCGCGGATGGCCAGTCATGGCCTTCCTCTACCGCATCCCGGGCCCAACGGTAATAGGCATCATAGAGAAGCATACCCGCCTCGAGCTGCCTGAGGTCGTCCTTGTACATGCGCGACAGGCCGAGCGAAGCAGCCAGAAGACCCGCCGCTTCGGGGGCAAGGTCATGCCGGTTGGTATCGGCGCCGCGCACGATCGTCGCGAGGCGTTTGAGCGGTTTCGTCGTCAGGCCGAATTCCGCCACCATCGTATCAAAGCTGCAGGTCTCGCCGCGGTGGCTCCAGAAGACATCCTCGACATCGAACGGCGTCGCGCCGTAGCGCTCGGCCACGCCGGTCACTTCCGATGGCGCAACGAACAGAAACCGGGCGGAGGGATCGACAAAGCGCCGGACCAGCCAGGGACAGGCGATCCGGTCGATCTTCGGCCGGTGCCGGGTCACCCAGACGGTCTGACCCTGATCGTTGCGAGCGGGAATGCTGGCAGCCGGCACTCTTGGCAGATCCGCCTCCTTCCACGCTGTCGTTCCACCCTCCAGGACTTCCGCGTCGACGCCGGCGGTGCGCAGAATTGCGGCCGCTCCGGCGCTGAGCTTCAGGCCCTTCCAGCAGACCACGACAACCTTCCGGCCCGCGAGTTTCGGCGCCAGGGCATCGATTTGTCCGAACGGGTGACGAAACGCGGATGGAATGAACCAGGGATCGGCGTCAAAGTCCTCGTCGATGCGCACATCGACAAGGACCGGCGCATCCGGCAGGCCGACAAGACGGTGAAGCTGGGAAACGGTGATCGTATTCGGAGACGGCATGGCGCGTCCTCCCTTGAGCTAGGGGATTCAAGAGCGCTTCGCTCCAACGGGAAGCGCTCCAAGGACACGAAACTTCAGCTGACGCCTCACGGGGTGTTCGCTCGCCCCATGGGGTTTAAGTGCCAAATTGGCCGGGGACTGTCAAGATTGCCGCCAGCGCCCGGTCCATGAGCTGTCCCGCAATCACCCCCGGATCGGATAGCGATCGGGTTCCTCGAACACGTCGATCACCTTGGTACCGGCCTTGATCACCGCACCGTGCTCGGCCCCGCTGGGAATATCGTAGATGGCGCCCGGTCCGAGCGTTTTTGTCTCCCCGGCGATGGTAAACTCGATTTCGCCGCTCAGGACCGTGCCCCATTGCGCCAGGTGCGAATGCGGCGGCAGTACCATGTCCTTCACAAAGTCGAAGAAGACCACGAGCCCCTGGTCCGAACGCACCGCGTAGGATTTCACCACGTCCTCCGGGAACGGGATCTCCAGGGCTGGAAATTTGCGAATGAAGTCTGGCAGTTGCATGGTTTTCTAGCCTCCGGAAAAACGCTCACATCTCCAGTCTGGACCCGTTGACGCTACCCGTTCAAGACATCCTTCACGGTGGTCGCCAGCTGCTTCAGGGTGAACGGCTTGGGCAGGAAGAAGAACTGTTCGCCTTCCGGCAGGTTTTCCTCGAAGGCGTCTTCCGCGTAACCGGAGACGAAGATGATCTTCAGGTCCGGACGGGTCTTGCGCAATTCGACCAGCAGCGTCGGGCCGTCCATTTCCGGCATGACCACATCGGACACCACCAGATCGACCTCGCCATCGGTCTCTTCCATGACCTCCAGCGCCTCGTTGCCGGAACCCGCCTCGTGGACCGTGTAGCCGCGCGAGGCGAGCGCACGGGCGGCGAAGGCACGCACGGCCTCCTCGTCCTCCACCAGAAGGATCGTGGCGGAGCCGGTCAGATCGGTGACCTTTTCCGGTTCGCTTTCCTTCGGCTCCTTCTTTTTCTCCTCGACCACCTGCGGAATGTGCCGCGGCAGGAACAGGCGGAAGGTGGTGCCTGCATCCACTTCGGACGTGCAGAAGATGAAGCCGCCGGTCTGCTTGACGATGCCGTAGACGGTCGACAGGCCCAGGCCCGTGCCCTTGCCGACTTCCTTGGTGGAGAAGAACGGGTCGAAGATCTTCTCCATGACGTCCGGCGGCATGCCGTGGCCGGTGTCCTCGACCTCGACCAGCGTGTATTCGCCCGGAGGCATGCCGCGGGTGTTGTCGAACTGCGTGCTTTCGGCCTCGGTCACGTTGCGCGTGCGGATGGTCAGCCGGCCGCCGTCGGACATGGCGTCGCCCGCATTCACCGCCAGGTTGACGATCACCTGCTCCAGCTGGTTGAGGTCGGCCATGACCGGCCAGAGATCCCGGCCGTGGATCACCTTCAGCTCCACCTTCTCGCCGAGCAGCCGGTCGAGAAGGATGGACAGGTCCGCCAGGACATCGTTGAGTTCCAGCTGCTGCGGCCGCAGCGTCTGGCGGCGCGAGAACGCCAGCAGCTGCCGCACCAGGCCGGCGGCCCTGTTGGCGTTCTGCTTGATGTTCATGATGTCCTGGAAGGACGGGTCGGTCGGACGGTGGCTGGCGAGCAGCAGGTCGGAGAAGCCGATGATCGCGGTCAGGACGTTGTTGAAATCGTGGGCGACGCCGCCGGCGAGCTGGCCGATGGCCTGCATCTTCTGGCTCTGGGCGAACTGCGCTTCCAGCGCGCGCTGCTGCGTGGTTTCCAGCGCGTAGACAATCGCGGCCTCGCCGTCGCCCTCGCCTTCCTGGACCGCGGACACGTAGAAGGTTGCCGAACGCGGGTCGTTGCCTTCCACAAGCGGAATGTCGATCGGCGCGATCTCGCCGATGCCGTTGGCGGCCGCCTGCAGGGACTTCGACAGTTCCTCGCGCCCGCTCTCGGCCACATAGGCTTCGAGCTTGGGCGATTCATCATCCGTATCGACCGCCCCGAACAGCTTCAGGAACGGAGCGTTCGTCCTGAGAACCCGGCCTTCCTTGTCGAGCGATGCAATCGCTATCGGCGTGTTGTTGAAGAAGCGCGCGAACCGGACTTCGGCCGCCCTGAGCGCCTCGGACGCCTCTTCGCCGCGTGACCGGTTCAGCACCAGCGTGCGGCTGTCACCCGGCTGGCCGTTCTCGCCGAAGGGAACCCGGTGCAGAAGCCGTACCGGCAGGCCGCGGCCGTTGCGGGTGACGAAATCGAGATCGAAGGTCTCGCTCTTGACCTCGCCGGCCTGGCCCTTGAGAGAGCGGATCAGCTCGGTTCCGTCGCCGCGCACGATGCTGGACAGGTCGAGGTCGCCGGCATCGAACTGGGCAAGGTCGTAGCCGAGCCAGTCGGCGAGCGTCGCGTTCAGGTAGACAAGCCGGCCCTCGGCGTCACAGGAGAAGAAGCCGGCCGGCGCGTGATCGAGGAAATTGATGACGCGTTGCAGCTCCTGGAACGAGTTTTCCTGCTCTGCCCGGTCGCGGGTGATATCGGCCAGCTGCCAGACCGCCATCGGCTTGCCGCCGCCGCGCTCCCTGGACACCTGGAGCGGACGCACGGAGACCCTGTACCAGCGCGCAGTGCCGTCCGCGCGGCCGAGCGGAAACGGCATGCGGATTTCTTCCTGCGCCCGGCGCCCGTCGCGCATGGCCTGGGACAGGCGGAAAATGGCATCGGCCGCGTCCGGATCGGAGGAGAACACGCGTTCGACCACACGGATGTCGGCGGCGGTTTCCGCGCCGGTCAGATCGGCATAGGCCTTGTTGGCATAGACGAGACGGCCGTCCAGATCCGTGATCAGGGCACCGTCTTCAAGCGTGTCGACAAACGCGGAGGCAAGTGGATTGGCTTCACCGGGACGTGCGGACAGGCGCAGAAATCCTATGGCGCCGGCGAAAAGGCAGAACACGCCGACAACGGCCAGGATTCCGAGCAAGGCAAGGATGAACGGCTGCGCGACTTCGCGATCCATGACCGCAAAGGCAGCAGCCGCGCCGACCAGCAGCAGGGCCAGGCCTATCAGAAGACCTATGTTGCCGGACCGCTCCGGGCGACTGATCATCGGCCCGCTCGGCGCTCCGTCCATGTCATTCATCCATCCTGTCTCCCCGGCGCGATTCGCATTTGAACGGGCCGTACATAAGCATTCTGTGCTTAATAGCCGATTTCAACTGATATGCGACCAAGTCCTGTTGAAATTCACCTGTTATACCAACCGCAATTAATAGGAACCCATCTGACCGCGTTTGGAGACTGTTCGGCAAGGAGCAGATTGCAGATCGATACGGGGTATCGTCCAAAATCTGCGACGCGGCAGAACAGCCTCCAAACGCGGCCTTCGGTGGCCTGTTCCGGCCCGCCGGACGGCGTTGCGCCGCTTGAACGGCCAACCAGGCCGTCCTGCGCAACGCGCCTTGCCGGCAAACCGGAACAACGACATCAGATCGGTTCCTATTAATTGCGGTTGGTATGAGCCCCGGCCGATTGTGCAGAAGCGAATTCCGGGAAAGGTCAGTTCGACCGCCATTTTGCGCGTTTGCGCATGCGGAAGACGAAGCCGATGACCTCCGCAACTGCCTTGTAGTGCTCTTCCGGAACTTCCTGGTCGATATCGACTGTCGCATAAAGTGCCCGGGCAAGTGGCGGATTTTCGACCACCGGCACGTCGTGTTCCTTTGCGATCTCGCGCATTTTGAGCGCAACGGCATCCGTCCCCTTGGCAAGGCACAGGGGCGCGCCCATGCCCTCCTCGTATTTCAGTGCAACAGCAAAGTGGGTCGGGTTGGTCACCACGACGGTTGCCGCCGGAACTGCCGCCATCATGCGCTTGCGCGACCGCTCCATTCTGAGCTGACGGATCTTGCCCTTGACCTGCGGGTCACCTTCCGTCTGCTTGAACTCTTCCTTGATCTCGCGCAGCGACATCTTCTGTTTGTTCCACCACTTGTTCTTCTGGTAGATGAAGTCCGCGGCGGCAACGACCGTCATCACGGCCAGGATGGCTGCAAGACACTGCAGGATCAGCACCCGCGCCTCTTGCAGGATCACGCTCGGATCCGCGAAGATGATGACGTCCGCCTCATCCTTGTGCGGCCACATCACGGCCACCATCACCGCACCGACAATCATGATCTTTGCCATGCCCTTGGCGAAGTTCACCAGACTGTCTGCGGAAAACAGGCGCTTGAAACCGGAGAGCGGCGAGACCTTGGACAGTTTCGGCTTGATGGTCTCCGTCGTGAACAACGGCTGGTGCTGCACAAGATTGCCGGCGACCGCCATGATCACCAGCGCCAGCAACGGCACAGCGACGATGATGGCGACCGATTGCCCGGTGTCGCGCCAAAGAACCCTCAGCGCATGGCCGTCGATGGGCATCTGATGCGCGTGTTCCAGATAGCCTTTCATGAGGTCGCCGAGCGCGGTCGCGGCGCCCGGAGCCAGAATGGCGATCATCAGCGTCGCCCCGGCCAGGGTAAACCAGGTGCTGACTTCCTGCGATTTCGGTACGTCCCCCTTGTCATGCGCTTCCTTCAAGCGCTTTTGCGTGGGGTCCTCGGTTTTCTCCGATTGATCGGTCTCGTCAGCCATTGTGCTGTGTCATCCCACAATGAACTTGCCGAGCGACTCCTGAAAATGCTCCAGATAGAACATCATCAGCGTCGCAACCAGCGCCATGAGAAGGAAAAACCCGATCGCGATGTTCACGGGCATTGCGATGAAGAAGATCTGCATCTGCGGCATCAGCTTGTTCAGCAGGCCGAGGCCGAAATAGAACACCAGACCGACAACGAGGAAGGGTGCGCTCATGCGCACCGCGATCGAAAACACGTGAGCGACCGTTTCCGCCGCATTCTGGGAAAAATCGCCGACGGACGGGGCCATGCCGGGCGGAAAGATCGTGAAGCTGTCATGCAGGGCGGCGATGACCAGGTAATGCGTGTCCGTGACGAACACCAGCGTGATACCCAGGATCGAGAGGAAATTGCCGTAGAGCGCGCCCTGTTGCCCCTCGTTGGCAATGTCGGTCCCCAGCGCGAATGCAAGACCCGACTGGTTGGCCATGACGACGCCGGCAATCTGAAGGACGGCGGTGATCATTTTCCCGCACAGGCCGATGCCGAACCCGATCGCCAGTTCGCCGAACAGCAGCATCGCCAGACGGGGCGCGTTCTCGGTCAGTCCGTCGGGATATTGCGGCGCTGCCACGGGATAGAGCACGAGCGTCAGTGCCAAGGCGATCGTCAGCCTGAAACGTGTCGGGATGGTACTTTCCCCGAGTGCCGGCAGCAGCATGATCATCGTACCGAGCCGTGCAAACATGAGCATGAATGCAGCGGCAACATCGGGCAGGTAATCAAGCTGGATCGTCATGCGTACCGCCGCCCTAGCCGGAGGCCAGGATCATCTCGGTCACGCGCCCCATGAACGACTGGAGCAGCTGCGCCATGAAAGGCAGCGTGATGAGAATGGTAACGAAAATCGCGAGAATCTTCGGCACGAAGACCAGCGTCATTTCCTGGATCTGCGTGAGCGCCTGAAACAGTGCGATCACGACGCCGACAAGCAGACCGACGATCATGATCGGTGATGCCACGAAGATCATGGTCCAGACCGCCTCGCGGGCGACGTCCAAAACCTCACCGCCAGTCATGTCATGCCCCTTTCAAAGGCCCGGTCAGATCGGCATCCGCATGATTTCCTCATAGGCGGAAATGACCCGGTCGCGTACCGCAACCATGGTTTCCAGGGCGATCTCGGTCTCGGCGACCGCGGTCACCACGTCAACGACATCGGCCTTGCCTTCCACCAGCGCCACCGCCTTGTCGTCAGCGACGCGCCCCTTGTCGACGACCGTGCCGACAGCCTCCTGCACCATCTGGCCGAAATCGACCGTTTCCGCCTTCGGAGCGCTGTCCTCCATTGCGCGGGCCTGCTGTTGCAGCTTCGCGGCCATCTGGTAGGCGTTGTTGGCGATCGATGTGGTGGACATGGCTCAGGCTCCCAATTCGGTACTTTTGGCTTACGCGCGCAGGATATCGATCGTCCGCTGCAGCATCTTGCGGGTGGTGTCGATCACGTTCAGGTTGGCCTCGTAGGACCGCTGCGCTTCGCGCATGTCCGTGGTTTCTATGAGGGTGTTGACATTGGGCTGCTTCACGAACCCCTTTTCGTCGGCGGCCGGATGCCCGGGCATGTGCACGGTCTTGAACTCCGTCGTGTCTTCCGCGAGCTTGCCGAGTTCCACCGTGTTTGCCTGGAGCTCCCTGTCAAAATGCGACTTGAAGGTCGGGATCTTGCGCCGGTAAGGGTCCTCGTCGGGCGTCCTGGCCGTCGAGTTCGCATTGGCGATGTTCTCTGCGATCACACGCATGCGCCCGTTTTGGGCCTTCAGTCCGCTCGCGGAGATGAACAGCGATTTGATCAGGTCCATGATCCTAGTCCTTTTTCTTCTGGTCCCAGGTTTCAGACGCTCTTCGACAGGGCCTTGCGGATCAGGCCGAGCCCCTTGGTGTAGAGGGTGGTTGCGGCCTGATAGTCCATCTGGTTGGCGGTGATCTTCATCATCTGCTCTTCCAGGTTGACGCTGTTGCCGCTCGGCGTGATCTCGAACGTTTCATGTTCTTCCGCCTCGACCTTGCCCTGTCCGGAAATCGTCGTCGCGATGTGCCCGGCCTTCGTTGTCGCCGTCTCGAGCCCGAATGACTGCCGCCCGATATGCTCCTGGAAGGAATAGGCCTTCACGTCGCGCGACTGGTAGCCGGGCGTATCGGCGTTGGCGATGTTTTCCGCAAGCACGCCCTGGCGGGCCTGATGCCACTGCATCTTCGATTTCAGCGCCTGGAACAGGGGCAGATCCGTCACGGCCATGCGATTCACCATTCGTTAACCAACCCGGCAATGATTGCCGCCCAAATGGTTAATGATTGGTTAACGCCAAATCTTCGCGTGGGGCGCAAACCGCTCAAAAACCGGTGGAAGGAGAAACTTTCCTTTGCATTTCGCAAAAAGAGCAGTCCCCTCAACGGGCAAATTTTGCCTGCTTCTGTTAACTTTAAGCCCTAGTGAGATTCGAAGCGGCGCGGCAAGAAACAGATGCGGACATTCAGGAAGCCTGAACTCGGCCGCTGCCCGGAAAGGCAAGACTTCAAAGAGTGTTGCGGCTAAGAGACCGCCCCGGGAACATCGGCTGGATTTACTGGGGATAAAGGCGCACCTCCCCAATTGGGGCAAAATGCCGGGATAACCGGCAAGGGCAATCACACCGCATGCGGGGCGGCACGAGGACACGATGTACAACTGGATTGAAACGACATTCAACGTGAGCGGAGGCGTCACGCAGGCCATAGCCGTCATTCTGGCGCTTTCAGTGGTTCTGCTGCTTTTCGGTCTCTTCATTTTCGTCCTCAAGCGCCTCATGGGCGGTCAGACATCGCAGAACCGTAACCGGCAGCCGCGCATAGCCGTGATGGACACCGCGTCCGTCGATACGCGGCGGCGCCTCGTCCTCATTCGGCGCGACAATATCGAGCATCTGCTCCTGGTCGGCGGCCCCAGCGACGTCGTCGTCGAGCAGAACATCATTCGCAACACGCCCCTGACGCAGGCCCGCCCGGGCCACCCGGCGCCAGCCGGTCTCGCAGGCACGGCTCCGGTCAGGGGACCGATGGCACCCGGCCCCGACATTCCGGTGCGACCGGATGATCTCGTCGCCCAGAGCGAGCCCGTGCCGCCGCCGGCCGCACAGGCAAGGCCACCTGCGTCTCCCGCACGGTCGACCCCGTCCATGCAATCGCCGTCCGCTTCGGCCCGGCCACAAACGGCGGAGCCGGATCAGCCCTCCGCCCCGGCATCGCGGGACAGACCCGACCTCGCCTCGCCCGGCCTCAACACGCCGTCGCCTGCAATGGCTCCAGCCGAAGCACCGGTCAAAAGCGCCGATGCCGGAAAGGCCGCGGCAACCGTGCAGGCGGATGCCCCCCATCGCGGTCCCAACCGCGCTGCGGACCTGCTCCGGGCAGCGACCCAGAACGGTTTCGGCAGAAACCCTTCAAAGGCCCCCGCACTCGCCAGGGAAGAAGATCCGAAGCAGGCCGAAAACGCACCTGCTGTGCGTCCCGCCGCCAAGCCCTCAAGCCTGTCCCAGCCGGCGGAGAGCGGAAAACCCGTCTCAAGGCTGAGTTCCCTGGCACGGCCGTTTTCACCGCGCGACCGGCCCTCCTACGGCACGCAATCGATCACGCCGCCCGCGTCCGGCCCCGCCGCCCGCGCCAAGACAGCCTTGCTGAAGCCTCTCGAGAGCCCGCAGCAGCAGAGCAAGGTCGAACCGGTTTTGGCGGCTGCACCGGTCAAGGTCGCGGCAGAGGCAGCCGACCCCGTCACCGGTGCCGAAGTCACTCAAAAAAGCGACTCGCAATCCGAAAGGACATCGATGTCGCCGGCCGTTTCACTGCCTGCCACCGACACCGCGCCGTCAGCAGTATCCGTGGACAACGCCGGCGCGGAAAACGCGGACGGTGAAGAGCTGCCGGCCGCACCCCTCGACGGTCCATCGCAGGCAGGGCAAGGGCAAGTCCACGGGACCGAAGCCTCGACGCCCGACCAGGATGAGCCGGGCAACATGCCGGCCCAGCCGGCCTCGGAGCCGCATCCGGACATAGCCGCCGAAAAATCCCCGGCGCCCGGAATAGAGCTCGACATGAGCGACCTTCTGGAACCCCCTGCCGCCTCGGCCGAAGCGCAGGTGGAAACCGCGGAACCCGCCAGGACCGAAGGAACCGCTCCCGTCCCGGCTCCCCAGGAAACCGAAGCACCGGGGAAAGAACCCGAAGAGCCGCACTCCCCCCTTGGGGATGCCTCCCCCGTTGCTGGAGAAGGTGAGATCAAAAAGACGGTCGAGCCGGTCCGGACAGCTCCGCGGCCGACCACCGGTCTTGGCGACAAGAACCCGATAGAAGATGAGATGGCGAAAATTCTCGATGAATTGGGCGGGCAGCCAAACTGATGTCCCGCGTCGAACGACTTTCGCGTTCCGGCTGGATCATGGGGCTCGCCGCCTTGGCGACAGCGCTTCTTGCCGTTCTGGCCGGACCGGCCGCGGCGCAGGAGATTTCGGTCGGCTTTGGTGATGATGCCAGCCTGACGGAACGCGCCGTTCAGCTTGTCATCCTGCTGACGGTCCTTTCCCTGGCACCGTCGATCCTGATCATGGTGACAAGTTTCACGCGAATTGTGGTCGTCCTGTCGCTGCTGCGATCCGCGATCGGCCTTCAGACCGCCCCACCCAACATGGTCATGGTCAGCCTGGCACTGTTTCTGTCCGCCTTCATCATGATGCCGACGCTCCAGCTGGCCTATAACGAGGGCGTGCAGCCTCTCGTCGACGGCGATATAGAGATCGAACAGGCCTATGAGCGCGTATCCGATCCGTTCCGGAGCTTCATGCTGTCCCAGGTGCGAGAGAAGGATCTGGCCCTGTTTCAGGAACTGTCGGGGCAGGACGCCCCCGAAGGCCCGGAAGACCTTTCCATGGCAACCCTTGTGCCGGCGTTCATGATCTCCGAGCTGCGGCGCGCCTTTGAAATCGGCTTTCTGCTCTATCTTCCCTTTCTGATCATCGATCTGGTGATCGCTTCGGTGCTCATGTCCATGGGCATGATGATGCTGCCACCGGTCGTGATTTCCCTGCCCTTCAAGCTGATCTTTTTCGTTCTCGTCGATGGCTGGAACCTGGTGGCCGGCTCGCTTGTCAAGAGTTTCGGCGGCGGCTGACCGCATCCTCGGAACTCGGAAAAAGTAGAAGAAAATTAAGATCGAACTGTAATAGTTTCGTTTCAACGCGGGATAATTGAATCCCGGAGTAAATAGCGGCAGGTCAGTGTTACGAGATCAACTTGAACAACTCGCCAGGATTAGGGAACCGGAGGCGAGATCGAAGCTCATCCGGACACTCGTCGGCGAATATGCGCGGTCGGAAGACCACGATCCGTCGGAGACGGAACGGGAACTTTTTTCAAGAATTGTCTTGTCCGTGTTCGACCAGCTTGACCGAGCCGCGCGGTACGAGCTGGTGGTCCGCCTGGCCAAGACCGACCGCATCATCCCCGATCTTGCGGACCGCCTCGCACAGGAAGACTACGAGCTCTCGGAACCTGTCATCGAATGTTCTCCGATGATCAGCCAGGGCGCCCTCGACAAGCTGGCCAAGAACGGCGGCAACGACAAGCGCCTGTCCGTGGCGCGCCGCGCGGACCTGACCGAAGAGATCACGGACACGCTGATTGCGCGCGCCAGCCGCAACGTGGTCCATGCCCTGCTCGACAATTTGGAAGCTCCGTTCTCGGTCAAGGGAACCCTCGCGCTGCTGATCTTCGCCAACACGGAAGCCGAGGTTCTTGCCGGCATCGCGCGGCGCGCCATGAAGGATGAAGAGTTCCTGGAAACCCAGATGTATGTTCTGGAGACCAACTGTCCCCTGATCCCGGTCCCTCTCAAGAAGGCATTGGAATCGGGTGACCTGGAACGGCTTGCCAAGTCGATCGACGAACTCCAGCGGGACGGCGACATCGAACTCGACGGCGTGCACTACTCCCGGCATGAGGCCAGCATCCAGATCGCCAATGGCGAATTGTCCTTCGACGCCATCTTGCGCACCTTGTTCGAACAGGACCGCATCGACGCCGCCATCTGGCTGATCAGCCGCAAGATCAACCTTGCGGATGACGTGGTCGCGGACACCCTGAAGTCGGACGCCGACGGCGCAATCATGCGCCTCATGCTGCAGACGGGCATTCACGAAAAGACCTATCGCGACTTCCTGAAGGCCCGCTGCGAGTGGCTCGACCGCAGCACGAGGTCGATCCCCGCACTGGTCATGCGCTACAAGGCCGAACTGAAGAAACCGCGTCAGACCGCGATTCCCGTTACGGAAACCCAGAAGGCCGTCAACTGAAGCGCACACTGACGCCCTTGGGCCTGGAGCGGTTCTCGTGAACCGCTCTAGGTGATGGTCTCATAAATGAAGAAGAAATGGTTTGAGGCGAATTGGTCTTCATCAAGGAACGAAAGCGCAGGAAATGTGGTTCATTTTCAAGCCTTTCGCGACGCTGAGGAAGCCCAATTCGGTCAAATCCGAAGGACATGGAAATGGCTTCACTCCGCGTCGTCAGCGCGCTCGACCGGGCAAAAAGCCCGCTCCACGCACCCTTCCTGGCGGCGTTTCGCCATTTTCCATGCCATTTCGTCTTCATTTATGAGTCCGTCACCTAGCCTGCGACGTCCGGAACAGGTGCGGCGGCGGACTGATCGGGGCTCCGGTCAGGCGACATGTATTGCCTGCGGTATTCCTTCAGGAATGTCTCCAGGGAATCGATGTCGGCGAGGCGATTCGCCACTTCCAGAAACTCGACACCCTGCGCCTCGATCGGGCGGGTCACGATCTCGAAGGCGAGCGCTTCCGAGCTGTCGGCCATCTTGGTCATGTATTTCGTCTGCAGGCGCTCCAGGCTGAGCTGGTCCCCGGCCAGGGAATAGGCAATTGCGGCCCGAAGGATATCGCGGCGTTCCAGTTCATCGAGCGGAATATTGTCGGACCAGCGGGACCCGTGCATGGCTTCCAGCTGCTCGCCGGCATCCCGCCAGCTCTCCGCCGCCCAGAACGTGTCCGCCCGGAGCCGGTCGACATCGGAGCCGCGCATGTTGCGAACCAGCTCGAGCGCCAGGTCGGGACGCCCGCTTTCCGTCAACGCCCGCGCTTCGACAATGTTGCGCTGGCGCTCCAGCGTGGACGGCAGGCTTGCCTGGCGGGTCCGGTTGAGCACCCTCAGCGCTTCGTCCGCCTTGCGGTCCATCAGATAGATGGCGGCTAGGTCCGCCGCAATCTGGGCCCGCGCGGCGCCCTTCAGCCGGTTGTCGACCTGGTGACGCAGCAGCTCGGTTGCCTGATCCAGCAGGTCGACCTCGACGAGCCGCTTGGCCAGAAGCCGTACCATCTCGTCACCCTGTCGCCCGATCGGCGTCATCTCGCGAAAATCGTAATAAAGCGCCAGGGCCTTGACCGGCGGCATTTCGTCGGCCTTGTCGTCCAGGAACAAGGCATTGAACAACCCGTTCATTTCTTCCTGGAGCAGCCGCGTGGTGTCCGCGTCCGGCTCGGCCTGGACGGCGGATTTCATGGCCTCGAACGCTTCCCGGTACTGGCCGCGCTCGGCATGAAGCTGCGCCAGGAAACGCAGGGTCTTCAGCTCGATCTCGTCGCCCCGCCAGGAGGTCGCAAGGCCCGCCAGCCGGTTGATCGTCTCGTCGACGGTCAGTTCGCCGTCACGGTAACGGATCCTCAGGGCCCTGTATTCGGCTTCCGCTGCCCGTGGCCGGTCATCGGACCGCGTCACCAGGTCGAACACCGTCAGCGCTTCCTGGGAGCGCCCGGACGCATCCGCCACGCGCCCGCGCAAAATATCGTAGCGAGCCGCCTGGGCACCGGTCACCTCGGACGGTTCGATTTCTGCCAGAATGCCGTTGGCGACGCCGAAATCATTGACCTCGACCATGGCCTGGGCGGCGGCCAGCTTGAATTCGGTCTGAATGGCCGGCGGGTAGTTGCCCACGACGGCGCGCCCGCGCGGCATGGCAATACGCGCAGCTGTCCAGTTCCCGAGCTTGACGTCCACAAGGGTCTGCCAGACGGCCGCGTCCGGGCTGTTCTTCAGGTCCGGCCGGTTCAGATAGCCGTAGGCCTCGTCGGGCCGGTTCGCCATGGTCTGGGCCGCACCCATCATCAGGTTGAAGGAACTGTCTTCCGCGAGCGCAGGCTCTTCTTCAAGCGCCAGCTTCATCAGCCCCAGCGCCTCCTGGGCAAACTGGTGAGCCAGATAGAACCTGGACAGCGCCATGAGCGGCTTGCGGCGGCGCCCTTCCGGTGCCTTCGACAGCTTGTCCTGAAGTTCCAGTAGCCTGGACCGGTAGGCCCCCGGCCCCTCCGTGCTCAGCGACACGAACTCGACGTAGTTGCCGTCCTCCGGATCGACGATGGAGTTCAGAGCGCCCGTCCCTCCCCTGAGATACTGGTTCGACAGCGCAAGCCCGCCTTCCTTTTCGATGATCACGTCGTCGCCCAGGATCTTCATCTTGACGCCGTCGGCCTTCGACACGATCGCAATGCCCTGGGCCGAACTGAGCGCATCCAGATCGACGAAGCTTTGCGGTTTCAAGAGGCCGCGCGGCGGACCGAAGCCGGTCACCAGCGAAATCGCGTCGCCCACGAACGGGTCGCTGACCTGTCGGATGTTCTGCGGATCCTGATAGAGTACCCTGAGCACGGAGCCTCCATCGCCCCTGACGGTGCGTTCCAGCTGCAAGGGCCTGGACGGTTCCAGGATCAGGTCCCCGATGACCAGCGACCAGGCGTTGCCGTCAACACCCACCGTGGCCAGAACGGGGTCGTTCATGTCGAGACGCAGGATCTGATAGTCGTCGAACTGCTGGACCTCGATGGTCTCCGCGGTCTCGGCAAGCGCCGAAACCATGCCTCTCGTATCGATTGTCGCATCGGTGTCGAACACCAGCCAGATACTGTCGTTGCGGCGGAAAACCGCGCTGGAGACCGGTTCGGAGAACGGGAATACGACGCGCACCGTGTTGCCGATCCGCCGCGCCTCAGCGGAGACAAAATTGCGCACTTCCTGGGCGAAACTCGCCGGCGGCGTTTCCGGAGACACCTGCGTCTGTACCTGATCGCTGCCTCCCTTGGCGCGCCAGGCCTCCTGTTCGACCTTGGGCTGGGACGGCAACTGGATGCCTTCCGGCACACCGCCACTGCCAAGGGACGGCGTGGTCTGGATCTGCACGGGCGACACCGCTCCCGGCTCTTCGGTTTGCGGACCGCTGTCAACCGCCTCGACCGGTTCCAGGGTTGGAATACCGTTGTTGTCAGGAACGGCCGTGTCCTGTGGCCCGTCGATCGGCTGCTGGGACAGGTCGAGCATCGGCGCCTCGCGGACGATCTCTTCCTCCGGCATTGGGTCGCCAAGCGGCATCGCGCCGGGCTCGGCCTGGGCAACGACCAAAGCGTCCTGCATGGGCGGCACGGATGCTGGCCCCTGACCCGCGAAGGCGTCCGCGCCTCCCGGAATTGCGGCCGTCGTCAACTGGTCCTCCGCAAGGCTCCCCTCGGCACCCGGCTGCGGTTTCGTGGACGCGGCCAGTTCAGGCGCAGGAAGCGTTTCGACCGCCGGAGCGGTCGTCGCATCATCAGGGCCTGGCGCGGCGATCACGGTTCCGGCGGGGCCGGTTTCCCTCCGATCGTCCAACTCGCCCGGCGGCCCGGCTGCAATCTGGCCGGGCTTTGTTCGCGGGATCATCGCGGTCTGTTGCTGCGGTTCCGTGCTTGCCCGTCCCGTCTCGGGATCCGGCTCTGCGGACAATGCCGCGGCGTGTTCCGGCCCGCCGGCGCCTGTCGCCGGGGTCTCCGGAGCACGGGCGCCGTCATTTCCGCCTGCCCCGCCGAGCGGAATCACCGTGTAGGCAGGCGATTCATCCGCCTTGGATTCCTTCAGGACGCCACCGCCAACCGTCGTTGTCGCATTGGTCGGCGGCAGGCCGCGCGGGTCCTTGACCTCCCGCGTGTCCCTCAGTCCCGGAGCGGAGATCATGTCCTTGCGGTTTTCGTTGTCGGCGACGGACAGTTCCTTGTTGATCAGCGCGTTGGCGGGATCGTTGACTTCCATGTTTTCCGGCGTCACGTCGATGACATAGGTCTGTTCCTCCCGGAACGCCCGGATATCGACGGAGGGCTCGACCCGCATCAGGAATTTCAGCTTGCCCTGGTCGAGGAAGGAGGTCGCGTCGATGACGCCTTGCGGCAGATGCGCCCTCAGGTGGGCGATGTCGAGCTGCGCCGGGTGATTGAACGTCACCTTGATGATGTCGTTCTCACGCACGAAAGCCGTGTCGAACTTGATCGACCAGTCGAACACAAGCCGCGTGAATGTCGGATGCTCGCCGACATGCAGCGTCACTTCCGGGCCTTCCTGCGCCTTCAGCCGGGCCTGTTCCAGCGCGCGCACCTTGCGCATCGCCTCTTCGGCGCGTTTCGCGAGATCGCGCACGACATCGTCGGGCAGCCCGGGCGGCAGGCCCTGCCAGGTCATCGGCAGAATGTCGACAAACAGTTTTTCACCGGCTTCCAGCGTGTTGATCTGGTACTGGCTTTTCAATGCGAAACGTATGGCGCTGCCGTCCGGGTCGCGCCGCGCAATGGTCACGTAGTCGCCGAGATCCAGCGGCACGTCGTCGACATTGATATCGATCGGCTCCTCGAAGGATATCCGCAGAACACCGCCGGTGATCACCGCGTCGTAGATCGGCAGCAGCGTGCGGTCCTTGAAGGTCAGCACGATGCGGCCGTAGCCTTCTTCCTCGGATACATCCAGCTCGACCGGTTCGAGGGGCTGCGCCCGGGCGGAATCCGCTGCGGCCAGGCCCAAAACCATCAGGCAGACGAATGTCAGGTACACGAACACCAGCCGAACGGCGGCAGGCAGCCGCGACGGAAGGTCCACACCGCCCGCAGGGGCGGTCCGGCAGCTGATCAGAGGTGTCAGGAACGGTCCTGGCAAAGTGTTCTGTCCTTGGGTGACGCCAACGCAATATTATTAGTCAGGTGTTCTTAACGTGCCCTTACGCCATGCCGTCAATTCCGCTCTGTTCCGTCAGTTTGAAGGAATTTTCGGCAGCGTGTCCTGCGCCGGCGCCTGTGCCTGTACCGGCCGCGCCGGCTGGGCGGGCGCGGTGGAGTTGCTGGCGATCGCGACAGTCAGTCTTTCCGCTGCCTCCGGGGACATCTTGGCCAGAACATCCGCCATCTTCCTCGGCTTCATCTGACGAACGACCTTCAGCAGGATCGGCAGGCTCAGCCTGTCGAAGATCCGCGCCGCGTCCTTCGGCTTCATGTTCTCGTACATGGTCACGAGACCGGCGATCTCGTTTTCTTCCTGCTGCTTCTTCTCCTCGACGGCCGCCTCGATCCGCTCTTCCAGCTTCTTCAGCTCTTCGACCTGTTTCTTGATGCGCTCTTCCGTGGCCTGCAGAAGCTTCTCGCGCAGATCCAGCTGGCCTTCCTGCTGCTGCAGGGACTCGCGGCGCTTGCCCAGGCTCTCCAGAACCGCCCGCTCGGCGGCGGATCCGCCGATCTCCAGGCTGTCCGGCAGAACAGGCTGATCCGGAACATCATCGCCGGGCGGTGGCGGCGGCGGCGGTCCGCCGTCTCCATCCGCCATTTCCGGCATGTCCATCGTCTGCTCGTCAGCGCCCGCGGGTGTTTCCTGCGCAATTGCCCCATTGATCGGAAATTCGGCGTTGTCCGGCCCGAGAGTCAGGCCAAGCAGCTTCAGCGCAAGCAAGGCGCTCGCCGAAATTCCAAGCAGTGGCAGCAATCTCACATTCATGCAGCGGCACCATTCCGTTTGCGGAATTGCTCAAGGCGCGCGGTCGCTTCCGCGGCAGCGCTCCGGATATCGGAGGTCCGGCTGCTGCGCCGTCGCTCCGGTTCGACCGCCGGGGCCTGTCGCGCAGGTTCTTCCGGCAAGGGCGCGTAATACTGGGGCTCCAGCGAAGGCTGGGGCGCGTGCATCCCGTTCTGCGGCCCGTTTTGCGGCCCGTTTTGCGGCCCGTTTTGCGGCATGGCTTCACGATGAGGCGACGCCGACCGGGCAGCATCCGCAATCTGCGATATCTTGGTAAAGACTTTCTCTCCCTCACCGAGTTGGGAAGCAAGCGTGTGAGACATGGTTTCCGCTTGCTTAAGACGACTGCCCAAAGTCTTGTCGGCGTTGGCCGCGGTGGTCTTCAGGCCCAGTATCGCGCGCTCGGCGATTTCAGTGGCCGTCATCAGCTCCGAAATCGTGGCCCGCAGCACTTCCTCGTCCGCACGCAGCCGCTGCAGCCTGCGGTTCAGCGTCCAGCAATAGCCGATCGTGATCACGAGCAGGACCGCGACCAGCCCTTCGATGATCATCCCGAGTGGCAAAGTGCTCATTGTTCCCCCATTTCGCTCTGCATGGCTCGCTCGAACGCAGCCAGCGTCATTTTGGGCTTGCGCAAGTTCTTTGCGACCCGGATGGCAATGGAATCCTCCACCTTTCCGAGGGTGCCCTCGGTCAGCGGAACATTGCCGCATTTGATCATCACCGGATCGGTCGGCTCCTTGTCGAACACAAGCGTCTGGCCGACATCCAGACTGAGCACCCGGCCGAGCGGCAGGTATGTTTCGTAAAGAACGGCGTCGATATCGACCTCTGCCGCATGGATCTCGGTTGCCAGGTGCCCTTCCCAGATCGGATCACGGCCGAACTTTTCGCCCATGAACATCTGCAGGAGCAGATCACGGATCGGCTCCAGCGTGGCATAGGGCATCATGATCTCGACCGACCCGCCCCGATCCTCCATGTCGATGCGAAGCTCGACGAGAATGGCCGCATTGGCCGGGCGCGAGATCGCCGCGAAACGCGGGTTCGTCTCGAGACGCTCCAGATTGAAATGCACCGGCGACAGCGGCGCGAAGGCGTGCTCGGCATCCTGCAGGATCAGCGCCACCATCTGCTGCACGAGACCGGTTTCAATGGTCGTGTAGGGACGCCCTTCGACCCGCACGGCTGATGTGCCGCGACCGCCGCCGAGCAGAACGTCGATGATGGAATAGATCAGGCTGGATTCAACGGTAATCAGGCCGAATCCGTCCCATTCCTCGGCCTTGAACACTCCGAGAATGGCCGGCAGCGGGATGGAGTTCAGGTAATCGCCGAAACGGACGGAGCTGATGGAATCCAGTGACACTTCGACGTTGTCGGAGGTGAAGTTGCGCAGGGACGTCGTCGTCAGTCGCACCAGGCGGTCGAAGACGATTTCCAGCATCGGCAGGCGCTCGTAGGAGACCATTGCCGAGTTGATCAGCGCCCGGATACCACTCTGGTCACCCGCGATCGTGTCTTCGATATTGAAGCCCAGGAGGTTGTCGATTTCTTCCTGGTTGAGAACGCGGTCGGCGCCGCGGGTGGCGTTTTCCAGGTCCGGCTCGCTGTCGTCGATCATCGCCGCCCATTGGGCCGCCATGTCGTCGGAACTTCCCGCACCCTGCTCTTCCAGGGCAGCACCCCAGGCCGCGGCGAGATCTTCGTCCTCGTCGCCTCCGGCGCCCTGCTCCGCGAGAGCCGCGCCCCAGGCGTCGGCCATGTCCTCTTCGGACAGATCGTCGTCTTCGTCGTCGATGTCAGCCATTCAGTACCTCACTGTACAAGGATTTCCTTGAACAGGACCCCTTCAACCTTTGCCGGATAGACCGACAGATTGATCCGCCTGAGCAATTCTTCCTTCAAGCGGAACAGACCGGCAGACCCTTCCAGGTCCGCGGGGCGTAATTCGCGCAGATAGATCTGGAACGCATCCAGGATCCGCGGCAGATACGGCTGGATCTGCTCGATCATCGCGCGGTTCTCGACTTCCAGGGCAATCCTGACCTTCAGGTACGTCGTGCGCCCGTCCGTCGCCAGATTGACCGTCATTTCCGGCAGGTCGTAAAACACCACCGGCTTCTGGACGACCTGCGGGGTATCCGCCTCACCGGGCGCCGGCGCCGGTGCGCTGTCGCCCATCATGAAGAAATAATACCCCGCCCCGCCGGCCGCGAGCAGAAGCACCAGCCCAAGGCCGCCAAACAGGAAGAGCTTCTTCCCGCCTAAACCGGCGCCCCCGGCTTCATCGTCGCCGTCTTCGTCGGCTGCGGCGTTTTCGTCTGTCATTCCGCACTCCGCTTACAGCCAGGCGCTCGCGCGCGCCATTTATTACTAAAGAGTTAATGGTTAACGAAAGGTTACCGAACCATTAACGCGAGTCACCGGGCAAAAATTGCCAAGTGGTTAACTTCTGCCGGAAACTCTTGCCGCACGCACCCGTCCCCTTCGGCTTTTACCCAGATTTCCCAAGGATTTAAAAACTGGCACGGCACATGCATTAACCTTAACGAGCCAGCGGATCTGGGGAGATCAGCCGGCTTTTCGGGGAGCATGAAGGGAACCGTTCACCATGGAGAACGCGCAATTAATCGCCTTGTCACGGCAGACTGCCTTGCGAAATCAGCTGGATGTGGTCGCAAACAACATGGCGAACATCAATACGTCCGGCTTCAAGTCAGAAAACCTGCTGTTTGAAGAATACCTGATGCCGATCGCGGAAGCGACCGAATTCCAGTCGCAGGATGAAACGCTGTCCTATGTGCTGGACTACAAGACACACACGGATTTCGATACCGGCAGCTTCAAGCTGACGGGCAACGAACTGGACCTTGCGCTCGAAGGCGAGGGTTTCTTCACCGTGCAGCTGGACGACGGCACACAGGCCTATACGCGCAATGGCGCTTTTCATCTCGATTCGACGGGGCAGCTCGTGACCTCGGAAGGAAGGCCTGTTCTGACCAGCGCAGGCCCCCTGACGTTCACCCGCGAGGATGGTCTGATCGAAATTGCCGAGGACGGCACCATTTCAACCAAGCTGGGTGTACGCGGACAGGTCCAGGTGGTCGCGTTCGAGAACAACCAGGACCTCGAGAAGATCGGCGAGACGCTCTATCTGGGAGAGAACCCGGGAGCGCCGGAGCGTGTGCGCGTGGTTCAGGGCGCCATTGAGCAGTCCAACGTGGACGGCATCTACGAGGTGACCCGGCTGATCGAGATCACCCGCACCTACGAAGCCGTCGCAAAATTCCTGAAAGACTCGGACGAACTGCGCCAGCAGGCGATTTCGTCGCTCGGCCGGTTTCAGGCCTGATCGGCAATAGGGGAACACAGACATGAAAGCACTCCATATTGCCGCGACGGGCATGAAGGCCCAGGAACTGAACGTCGAAGTCATTTCCAACAATGTCGCCAACATGCGCACGACGGGTTTCAAGAAGCAGCGTGCGGACTTCCAGGACCTGCTTTACCAGAACCTGAGACGCATGGGCACGGAGACGTCCGACAACGGCACCATCGTCCCGACCGGCATTCAGATCGGCTCCGGCGTCAAACTGGCCTCGACCACCCGCATCATGTCCCAGGGCTCCCTGGAACAGACGGGCAAGGCCCTGGACGTGGCGATCCGCGGCGAGGGTTTCTTCCAGATCGACTTGCCGGACGGCACCACGGGATACACAAGGGACGGCTCCTTCGAGCGCGATGCGGACGGACAGCTGGTGACGGTCGACGGCTACACCGTCAATCCCGGCATCACGATCCCGGAAACGACCCAGGACATAACGATCTCCAACACCGGCGTCGTTCAGGGTGTCGACCAGGCGGGCAACACGGTCCAGCTCGGCCAGGTCCAGCTCGCCAGGTTCGTCAACAAGGCCGGCCTTGAAGCCATCGGCGACAACCTTTTCCTGGAGACCGACGCCAGCGGCCAGGCCGAGACCGGCAACCCCGGCGACAACGGCTTCGGCTCCGTGCAGCAGTATTTTCTCGAAATGGCCAATGTGGACGCGGTGACGGAAATCGCCGACCTCATTTCGGCCCAGCGCGCCTACGAGATGAATTCGAAAATCATCCAGGCCGCCGACGAGATGTACTCCACGACCACCAACCTTCGCTAAGACTGGTAGGCTCGACATGATCAAACACCTGCTGAAAGCCGCCACCGGCCTGTTGCTGGTGAGCCTTGCCGCCTTCCAGGCGCTGGCGGACGAACGTCCGGTTCTGCGCTCCCAGGTCATGACCCTTTCGGACATCGTGACCATCGGCGACTTTTATTCCAACGCCGGGATGCTGGCAGAAAAGCCGCTGTTCCGGTCTCCCGACATGGGCACTTCCGGAAATGTCTCCGCCACGCTCGTCGCCGAACGCGCCCGCGCCGCCGGCCTGACCGCCGCGGGAACCGACGGGCTCAGGACCGTCGCGGTCTTTCGCGGTGCCACCAGGTTCAATCGCGACCAGCTCGCCGGGCTGGTGCGCAACACACTGGCGGAACGCAATGCCGGGCTTGATCCCGCCAAGCTCGACATCCGCCTTCTGCAGGCGCCGGACCAGGTTCTGGCGGATCCCAAAGTCCACGACCCCATTCGGGTCGACCGGGTCGAGTGGTCCGAGACCAGTGGGCATTTCACATTGCACGCGACGGTCGCCGTCGAAATCGGCACACAGTCGCTGACATTGTCCGGCATCGCCACGGAGATGATCGACGTGGTCGCACTGCTTCAGCCGCTCCGCCGGGGCGACATCCTCAAGGAAGAGGATCTGGACGTGATCCGGCTGGCCCGCAACAAGGTGCCCGCCGGCGCCCTCACCGAAGCGGACGACATCCTCGGCAAGGAAGCGCGCACGAATATCCGCGCCAACGCACCCCTGGCGCGGAGGGACTTCCAGCGCCCGATGCTGGTCGAACGCAGTGAAAAGGTCACGGTCGTCTACGAGATGGCCGGCATGAAACTGACCTCCCGCGCCCAGGCCATGGAAGATGGCGGCAAGGGTGACGTCATCGATGTCAGAAATCTGCAGTCCCGGCGCATCGTTCCGGCGACTGTCTCCTCCCGCGGCCAAGTACGCGTTTATGCCGCCAATCCCATAGTCGCAAGCTTGAACAGCGAGACCGATTAATGCTGAGCACCTTCCCCAGACACCTGTTGGCAAGCATCGCGCTGAGCGCTCTTGTCGCGGGATGCGGCACCGCCGACAAACTCGCCAATGTCGGCCAGCAGCCTACCCTGAACGCGATTCAGGATCCGACAACGACACCTGGTTACCGCCCGGTGCAAATGCCCATGCCCGATCCGGTGCAGGCACATTATAATCCGAATTCCCTGTGGCAATCGGGCAGCCGCGCCTTCTTCAAGGACCAGCGCGCCAGCCAGGTCGGCGACATCCTGACCGTGGTCGTGACCATTGACGACGAGGCGGAATTCGACAACGAGACCGAACGCAGCCGCACCGAAACCAGCGGCGCAGGCGTCGGCGGTGCGCTCGGCACAGCGATCGACACGATCTTCATGCCCGCGAGCACCGCCGCCAGCGACCTCGCCAATGTCGACAGCAACTCCAGTTTCTCAGGTTCCGGCAGCGTAGACCGCAACGAAACCCTGACAACAACCGTTGCCGCCGTGGTGACCCAGGTCCTGCCGAACGGCAACATGGTCATCGAGGGCCGCCAGGAAGTCAGGGTGAACTACGAGGTCCGCGAGCTGATCGTCGCCGGTATCGTCCGGCCGGAAGACATCACCGCCAACAACCGCATCGCCAGCGAGCAGATCGCCGAAGCGCGCATCGGCTATGGCGGCCGCGGCCAGATCACGGACGTCCAGCAGCCCCGCGTCGGCAACCAGGTCCTGGATATCCTGCTGCCGTTCTGATCCCCACCCGATACGGTCCCCCGGCCAAGACCCGGCAACGTGTTCTAGAAGCGTTGCCGGACCTGGCTGACGACGGGCACGGCATCTCGCTCCCCGAGTGCCGTGCCCGTTCTCGTTTTCAAGACGGGGCCAAGCCGGTTAGAACCGACTGGCACACAACTCGGACGAGGACCGCGCCGGCATGACCACCACCCTGATCGTACTCTCCCATCCGGCGCAGACTTCCTTTAACGCCGCCTGGGCGCGCGCGTCCGAAACAGCGTGCCGCTCCTTCGGCGACGACGTGCTCCTGTCCGATCTCTACAGGCTCGGCTTCGATCCGGCCGAACGGGCCGACCACTATCCGCAAGGAACGGCCACGGACCCGTATGACGTCCTGAAAACTCAGCAAGTTGCCTCCGAGACGGACCGCCTGCCTTCTAGGGTTCAAGCCGAAGTGGACAAGCTTCGCGCCGCCGACCGCATCATCTGCCATTTTCCGCTCTGGTGGTTCGCACCGCCCGCGATGCTCAAGGGCTGGTGCGAGCGGGTGCTTGTGAATGGCGGCATGCATGACACCGGCAACCGCTTCGACACCGGCTTTTTCCGCGGCAAATCCGTTCTGTTCTGTGTGAGCACCGGCTCGAAGGCCGCCGAAAGCGCGCATAACGGCAAGGAAGGCGACGTTGAGATGCTGCTCTGGCCGCTGGCCTACACCTTCCGGTATCTGGGCTTTGACGTGTTGCGGCCCCGGGTCGTTCACGGAGTGCACGGCTATCACAAGGACACCGCCAAAGAGGCGCTCGAGAACCGGCTGCGCGGCGAACTGGCTGGGCATGCCGGTGTCCTGTCCCGGTATGCAAGCCTGCCGCGACTGGCGTTCAATGCCGACAGCGATTTCGAGGACGGCCGGTTGCGCGACGGTGTTCCCGGCCAATCGCTTTTCATAAGGCAGAATCCATAGCCCGCTCGCGTGTCTCCATCGCCGGGCAGGGGAAAATCCGCCTGACCTTTTCCGGCATGCCAGGATGAAGTCGGGCCGTTTTGAGCTGGAACGCCCCAGGCTGAAGTGACACTTTGTCGATGGGCAGCGCCGCAGGAACGATCCTGACACCAACGATGCCATTCGCTAATGTGTCGCTACAGCCTGGGCTCAATTGCGATTCTGCGGAGTTTCCATGCGTATCCTGTTCGTTTCCATTGTGTCATGTCTGCTTGTTGCCTCCTCCCCTGCCCTCAGCGCCAGATGCGGCAACGGCCCAGGCGGGTTCGATGCCTGGAAGCAGGCTTTCATCGCCAATTCATCCGGCTACGGTCTCAAGCAGCGGGTCGTGAGGAATGCCCTGCAGAATGTCAGCTACGACCGCAAGGTCGTCCGGCTGGACCGCAACCAGAAGTCCTTCAAGCTGAGCTTCGAGCAGTTCTATGGCAAGCGGGTCAACAACGCGATGATCCGCCGCGCCCGGAAACTCGGCAAGACCTATGCCCGCATCTTCCGGGGCATCGAACGCAAATACGGCGTGCCCGCCCCGATCCTTCTGGCGATCTGGGGCCTGGAAACCAATTTCGGCAGTTTCTCCGGAAACATGTCCGTTCTCCGGTCGCTCGCCACGCTGGCCTATGACTGCCGCCGCTCCAAGTTTTTCACCAACGAACTGGTCAATGCCCTCAAGATCGTGCAGCGCCGGGACATGACACCGGCGGAAATGAAGGGCGCATGGGCCGGCGAAATCGGCCAGACCCAGTTTCTGGCCTCGTCCTACATGAAATACGCGGTCGACTATGACCGCAACGGCCGCCGTGACCTGATCCGATCCATTCCCGACGTGCTTGCGTCCACCGCCAACTACCTCCAGAAGAACGGCTGGCGCCGCGGCCAGGGCTGGGGGCCCGGCACCGCGAACTACAACGTCCTGAAGAAATGGAACAAGGCCAGCGTCTATGTGCAAACCATCTCGGTGATGGCCTCCAGGATCGCGCAGTAGGCACCCTTGACAAAATTGGCCATTGAGGCAGCCTGACCGTCATAAGGTTGCAACAAAAGGGTTTCAAAACCCGCCGGCGGCCATGCGGTCGAACAGGAGCCTCTCATGTCCAGTATCAAAGACGTTTCACTCTCACGGCGCGGCCTGCTGATGGGAGCCGCGGCGACCGGTTTCGCCGCCGCGCTGCATCCCTATTCCGTCCTGGCAAAGGAAGGCACCGCCCATGTCCGGCTGATGGAAACCACCGATCTCCATGTCCACGTGTTTCCCTACGACTATTACGGCGACAAACCGGTCGACACGGCGGGCCTTGCCCGCACCGCCACACTGATCCGCCAGATCCGCGACGAAGCCACCAACTCGGTGCTGGTCGACAATGGCGACTTTCTTCAGGGCAATCCGATGGGCGATTTCATCGCCTATGAACGCGGCATGCGCGAAGGCGACGTCCATCCGGTCATCAAGGGCATGAACGTGCTGAACTTCGATGCCGGAACGCTCGGCAATCACGAGTTCAACTATGGTCTGGACTTCATGATGAAGGTGCTGTCGGGCGCCAATTTCCCGGTCGTCTGCGCCAACCTGGTCAAGGGCACCACGCTCGCCGGCAACGCACGCGACGACAGCCTGTTCCTGAAGCCCTACGTCATCGTCGACAAGGAGATCACCGACGGTGCCGGCAACACGGCTCCCATCAAGATAGGCTTCATCGGCTTCGTGCCGCCCCAGATCATGAACTGGGACCGCCGCCACCTGGAAGGCAATGCCAATGCCCGCGATATCGTTGCGGCGGCCAAGGCCTTCGTTCCGGAAATGCGCGAACAGGGATGCGATCTCGTCATTGCCCTGTCGCACTCCGGCATCGACGCCAACGACTTTTCCGAAAACATGGAAAACGCCTCGCTGCACCTGGCGGCCGTCGACGGCATCGATGCGGTCTTCACCGGCCACCATCACCTGGTCTTTCCCGGCCCCCAGTATGAAGGCCTGCCCGGCATCGACAGCCAGAAAGGCACCCTCTTCGGAAAGCCGGCCGCCATGGGAGGTTTCTGGGGCTCGCATCTGGGTGTCATCGACCTGATGATCGAACGCGACGGCAACGGCTGGCGGGTTGCCAATTTCATGACCGAGGCCCGTCCCATCTACGAGAAGGAAGGCCGCAAGGTGACACCGCTGGTCGACAGCCAGCAGGACGTGCTCGATGCCGTCAGGGAAGACCACGAGGCAACGCTTGAATATGTTCGCCGGCCCGTGGGCAAGACGTCGGCGCCGCTGCATTCCTATTTCGCCCTGGTCGCCGACGACCCGAGCGTCCAGATCGTTTCCAAGGCGCAGACCTGGTATATCGAGCAGATGATGAAGGGCACCGAGTGGGAAGGCCTGCCGATCCTCTCCGCCGCCGCGCCCTTCAAGGCCGGCGGCCGCGGCGGCCCCGCCTATTACACCGACGTGCCGGTCGGCGATGTCGCCATCAAGAACGTCGCCGATCTCTATCTCTATCCGAATACCGTGCGTGCGGTCGCCATCAAGGGCGGCACGGTCAAGGAATGGCTGGAGCGTTCCGCAGGCATCTTCCTTCAGGTCGAACCGGGCAAGGCCGACCAGCCTCTCATCAATCCGGAATTCCCGAGCTACAATTTCGACGTCATCGACGGCATCACCTACGAGATCGACCTGACCCAGCCGTCGAAATACGATTCGAAGGGCGAGCTGATCAACCCGGACGCCAGTCGCATCGTCAAGCTGGAGTTCAACGGCAAGCCGCTGAACTTCGACGACACATTCATCGTGGCCACCAACAACTACCGCGCCGCAGGCGGCGGAAATTTCCCCGGCATCAGCGACGATGTCGTGGTCTTTGTCGGCCCGGACACCAACCGGGATGTGCTGGTGCGCTACATCGTCGAACAGGGCACGATCAACCCCTCCGCCGACGCCAACTGGCGTTTCCGGCCCGTCCCGGAGACCACCGTTCTGTTCGAAACCGGCCCGGGTGGCACCGACCACGCATCGTCCGTCGAAGGTGTGCGGATCGAACCTGCCGGCGACGGCGCCGACGGTTTCGCCCGTTACCGGATCACGCTCTGATTGCGACAGCCGGGAATACACTATGGGGGCCGTTTCTGTTGAGCGGCTCCCAAAACAAAAACCGCAACTTGAGGAAACGCGAATGCGCTTTCTTGACTGACCGGCCGCTTGTTCGAACATGTAGCCGATCCTTCGAGACGGACCTGACGGTCCACCTCAGGATGAGGTTGTTTTGCAGCATCGATTTTGAGCGACATAAAAAAACCTTCCCGCGACGGGGAAGGTTTTCAAAGTGATCTGGACCCGCCTGTTGCCGGCGGATTGGCCGTTTTCTGGAAATCAGTCGTCGCGGTAAACCTTTTCCCGGCGCTCATGCGCTTCCTGGGCTTCGATGGACAGGGTCGCGATCGGCCGTGCCTCGAGGCGCCGCAGGGAGATAGGTTCCCCGGTCTCTTCGCAATAACCGTAGCTTCCGTCGGCGATCCGTTCCAAAGCATCATCGATCTTTGAAATCAGCTTGCGTTGACGGTCCCTGGCCCGCAGCTCGATCGAGCGGTCGGTTTCAGAGGAGGCCCGGTCAGCAAAATCGGGGTGGTTCTGACTTTCCTCCTGAAGGTTGGTGAGCGTTTCCTTGCTCTCCTTCAGGATCTCTTCTTTCCATGCAAGCAGCTTGTTTCGGAAATACTCCCGCTGCCTGTCATTCATGAACGGCTCGTCTTCCGAGGGTCGATATTCAGACTCAATTTCAACCGTCATCGATAGCTCCGGATTACCGTTATGCCGGGCGCAATATATAGGTGGTTCCCTCAGCCGACAACGGTTCATTTCTTAAAAATAGTATCAAGAAAAGTTTATATCTTTCAAATCGTTGCGTAAGTTTCACTTCAATTTTAGACAAACTGCAGCTGTTTCCCTAACCGCTCATTCAGGGAATCGGCCGAGCTTGGCGAGCTCAACTTTGACACGCAATTCAATCTCTTCCAGCACCGAATCGATTCTGGAATCGCCGCTCTGGGGGCGTTTCGAGACCTGCTGGGCCAGCAATTCCAGCCGCTCTTCGGAAACCTGGCCGGCCAGCAGGTCGGTCCGGACGGATTCGAGTGCGTCGAGCAGCTTGTTGCCGTATCTGGCCGCGCGCGACCTGCGTTCGGCGCGCTCATCCACTTCCTGAAGCGCCAGGAGCGCATCCATGCCCTGGATCGATGCACCGCCGGCCGTCTGCGAGGACTGCACCACTTCACTTCCGAGGTCCGGGGCAAACTGCTCGGAACTCGAACTGCTGCCTTTCTTGGCGCTTTTCCCCTGAACGCCGGTGACGGGTTTGTTGCCTGTAATGCGCATGATCGATCTTTCGGTCCGACTGACGGCAATCCTGACGCAAACGAAGGCCTTGCCTGTCAGATTCTGCCGGTAAGGGTAAATGAGTCCTTATCAAGGAGGCAACATTTGCCGGGCAGCAAAAGCAATTCCCCACCCGCCTCAGTCAGTTTTACGTGGATATACCCGTCATTCTACCAGCAAATGGCGCGGAATCCGGGCAATTTGCGGAAAAGACCCGTTGCGACCTTCAAAGTGGCACGACTCTCGCATTGCGCAAGCCGAGACAATTGCACCGGCCTGCATGCCGGATCCTTGAATGGCGGACCAGAAACAGTAATGCGACATTTCAACGACAGGATCTTCAAGAGGTTTGCACGGTTCGTCCTGGCAACGGCGGCCATCGCCCTGTGCGTGTCATCCTTGGCGCCCGCTGCATACGCCGCCTCGCGCATCAAGGACATCGCGGATTTCGAAGGCATTCGGGAAAACCAGCTGATCGGCTACGGCCTGGTCGTTGGCCTGAACGGGACCGGTGACTCGCTGAACAACTCGCCCTTCACGCAGCAGAGCCTTCAGGCCATGTTGGAACGGCTGGGCGTGAACACACGAAACGTCGATCTCAACACCAACACGGTGGCGGCCGTCATGGTGACGGCAAACCTGCCGCCCTTCGCCACACAGGGCACGCGGATCGACGTCAATGTCAGCGCTCTCGGCGATGCGGATTCCCTCCAGGGCGGCACGCTACTGGTCACCCCGCTCGTCGGTGCGGATGGTGAGGTCTACTCCATTGCGCAGGGCTCGGTCGCCATTGGCGGTTTTTCCGCCCAGGCGGACGCGGCTTCGGTGGTGCGCGGTGTGCCGACAGCCGGGCGCATTGCCAATGGCGGCCTTGTGGAGCGCGAGCTTGAGTTCAAGCTTGCCTCGCTGACGACCATGCGTCTGGCGCTGCGCAATCCCGATCTCACCACGGCCCGGCGGGTCGCCCTGTCGATCAACGAACTGATCGGCATGCCGACCGCCGAACCGCTCGATCCGGGAACCGTCCAACTGGAGCTCCCAAGGCAGTATGACGGCAATATCGTCGATCTTCTGACCGACATCGAACAGCTCATTGTCGAACCCGACCTGGCGGCGCGCATCGTCATTGACGAAAACTCCGGCATCATCGTGATGGGCCAGGACGTGAAGGTTTCCATGGTCGCTGTCGCACAGGGCAACCTGACCGTGACAATCGCGGAAACACCGCAGGTGTCTCAGCCCCTGCCCTTCGCCAACGGCCAGACAGAAGTCGTGGATCGTTCCGAGATCACGGTGAACGAAGACGGAAACAAGCTTGCTATCGTTCCAGAGACTGTCACACTCAAGCAGCTTGTCGACGGCCTCAACGCCCTGGGCATCGGGCCGCGCGACATGATCTCCATCCTGCAGGCCATCAAGGCATCCGGTGCCCTGCAGGCCGAAATCGAGGTGCTGTGATGTTGCAACAGATTACACCGCAGATTTCACCGGCATCGGTCCAGACCAGCCCGCAGGACGCCTTGCGCGGTGTCGACCGGACGGACAAGACCGCTGTCCGCGAGGCTGCGGAAGAATTCGAGGCGGTTTTCCTGAACACCATGCTCCAGAACATGTTCACCGGCCTTGAAGACGGCGGTGCCTGGGGTGGCGGAACAGGATCGGATGCCTGGCAAAGCCTTTTGATCGACGAGTATGCTCGTACGATCGCGGAGGCCGGCGGTATCGGTCTTGCCGACAGCGTTGAGCGCGAACTGATCGCATTGCAGGAGGGGGCACAATGACCGCACAACCGAACGCAACCACATTTCCGTTTTCCCTGGAGCGGCCCACAAGCCAACAGGACGCGGAGAACTTCTGTTCCGCCCTGTCCGGCACCATGGAAGCGCTGTTGTCCGTCATAGAGATGGAAACAGATCTCGTCCGGGCGGGTAAACTGAAGGAAGCGGGCGAACTTCAGGCGGACAAGGCCCGCCTGATCCATGAATACACCCGCGGCATGATGACGGCGAAGGAACACGCGGTTGCCCTCGGCAACCTTGCGCCGGCGGCGACCCAGAGCCTTCGGCGTCAGCACGGCGAGTTCCAGCCCGTCCTGCGCATCAATCTGGCGGTGCTTTCCACTGCCCGCGATGTCGCCAACAACATCGTTTCGACGGTGGCCAAGGTGGCCGGCGCCAAGAACGCGACGGCTCCGACGACCTATGGCCGCAATGGTACGGCACCGACCGGACCGCAATCGGCGCGCGGTATTGCCGTCAACCAGTCTCTTTGAGGAAGGCGCGGCAAACCGCTCCTGGCAACGCCAACAATGAAGGCACAGCCCCCGCGGGAAGGTGTCTTTTCCCTTTCCTCCGAAATGCTGCCAATGCTGCCTAATACTGGCTTTCAGGTGCACCGGGACCGAATCAGGAACGGCCGCAGACGGATAGATCCGACACCCTAAAAATCTAATCATTCCGTTAACAGAAGATTCATTCCCTTACGTTATATTCCTCCGTCAACGGGTGTTTGTATCGAGTGACCCGGAGGGAAAGATGTTGGACACGGGATTGGCCCGGCCGCCATCGCCGACGTATACGGCGATCACGCCGGCTACGCGGGCCCCGGAACAGAACGAGTCGTCCGCCAAGACGGATTTGCCGGCCGAAGAGACTGTGACCCCGTCCACCGAGACGGAAACCAGCCAGAGGTCTGCCAACAACGAACGGGATCGGCGTTCGCTGCTGGAGCGGTACACGCCGACCGTCGAGCGTCAGAACGTCATCGACGAAGACAGCGAAAGCCTCGTTTACATCGCAACCAACACGGAAACCGGTCAGGTTGTTCGGCAAATCCCGAGCGAAACCCTGTTGCGTCTGCGCGCCTATGCTGAATCCGTCGATACGGTACAGACACGGCAATTCACGCAATCCATCCGCGTCTAGAGCATTTTCCGATCAATAAGGGTCCTTTGACCGAGACGGTTTGGCGCGGAGGAAACCCTCAGCCGCATCCGGGCGTTCAAGTTCGTTTGAGGCGCAACTCCTCTCGACACAAGATGATTTGTCATCGCGGCATGACGCGAAAGCGGCAAGACCGGGCCCCGGAAGGAACACCTCTCCATCCTCGTCATCCCATGGCTTGACCCACTGCTGTCCGGTTTAACGCGGCTCAGTTACAACAGGTCATTGATTCATTGTCGATATTTACGCTTCTTCTAGTCCGGGACACGCAGTGCCTTACCACTTGCACCCCTCTCCCCCCTGGAGGGGGAGATGTCCGGGAACCGGACAGAGGGGGGCGCAGCGGTTCCTCGTATTCGGAAAAGGCCTTGTATGCTGAGAGGTTGAGCCCCCCCTCTGTCTCCTTCCGGAGACATCTCCCCCTCCAGGGGGGAGACTGGTACAAGCGGCAAAACCTGTTTGCATACAGAGGCTCCTGCTTAACCGGACAGCAGTGGGCTTGACCATGGGATCCATGCCGTTCCGTATCCAATTGCAAGGTCTCGGGACTGTGCGAGGTCACGGCATGGATTGCCGGATCAAGTCCGGCAATGACGAACGAGTGGGGACTCCCGCCCCCTAAGCGATGGACCGCCGGCGTCCTGACACAAGAAATGTCTGCGCGACTTTCCCGGCAACGGCTCCGTCTGCGCGTCCCCTGCCGGGATGTTCTCGTTCGAAGCTGACACCGCCCATCGGCTGTCGTGATCTCAACGCAATCGCTGACCGTTTTGCTGCCTCTGCCGCCAAACTTCCCCCGTCAGCCCCGGCGCAAGTTAACAAACCTGCCCCGATCAACGTCGCCCGGCCCGCAATTCCGGCAGATGCGGCATCATTTTCCTGCCCCTCGTCCGTTCAAGGAATCGAGGCTGCCGTCGCGCCCGTCACCAGGTGTTCCCGCGCAAGCCACTCAAATAAAACGACTTCAACCAAAAACGGAAAAATGTTTATTTACAAGGGTTTACCTCTAGTTAAGGTTAACACGCGCTAACCAAGTTTCTTTAGAATTTGTTTCGGCGATCCGCGCATAGATGTGGGCCGGATCCAGGAAGGATCCTTGTAACTTGTACTCCTAGAAAGGACACATCATGGCTGACATTACTCTGTCCAGCGCGGTTCGTGCGAACCTCAACACCCTTCAGTCCACCGCTTCGTTCATGTCCGACGTCCAGAACAAACTGGCGACCGGTAAGAAAGTGAACTCCGCACTGGACAATCCGAACAGCTTCTTCACGGCTTCCGGCCTGACTTCCCGTGCAAACGACCTGTCCACTCTTCTGGACGACATGGGCCAGTCGGTTCAGACCCTGAAAGCTGCGGATGAAGGCATTTCCAGCATCACCAAGCTGGTTGAGTCTGCCAAGGCGAAAGCCAACCAGGCCCTGCAGACGCAGAGCCAGTACGAGCGCAAGCAGTTTGCGTCCCAGTACAACGAACTTCTGACCCAGATCGAAGACCTGGCGAAGGATGCAGGCTACAAGGGCAAGAACCTTCTGGCCGGCGACGGCAACGACCTGACCACGATCTTCAACGAAGACTCCACGTCCAAGCTGACGATCGACGCGGTCGACTACACCGACTCTTCCCTGTCCACCGGCCTGAACCTCTCGGATCTGGCAGAAGGTCAGGGCGCGACCACTTCCTTCACCCTTCAGGGCGGCAAGACGACCATCACGCTGACCGACGGCACCACGACGCTGAACTCCAGCTCCGCGCTGTCCGACTCCAACGTGATCTCGACCACCACCACCCTGGAATTCGTTGACGCCATCGACAGCCCGAACGCCATCATCTCCGGTTCCGATACCGTGACCGCCGGTGCCACCGTTCAGGACCTGGTCGACAGCCTCAACAGCATTTCCGGTGTTCGTGCAGAGTTCGACGACACCAGCGGTGAGCTGACCATCTACAGTGACCAGGATTTCCACATCTCTGACACTGTCGACACGCACTCCGCAGCCCTGTCCACCTTCGAAGTGGCCGCAACGGCTCTGGCTTCCACCGGCGCCCTGCTGTCTGACACCGGTTCCTTCGCTGTCGGCGACACGCTGACCCTGACGGACGGTAACGGCTTCGAACTGGGTTCGCTGGAAATCGAGGACGACACGTCCGTCGATGACCTGACGAACTTCGTCAACGACTTCCAGGGCGTTTCCGCTTCGTTCAACACCTCTTCGGGCCGTCTGGACATCACCTCTGAAGTTGACCTGTCGCTCACCAGTGACAATGCCGACTTTGCAAGTGATGCATTCACTGCAAACACCACCGGTGTTTCGCTCTCGGCGATCTCCGACAGTGGCTTTGCGACCGATTCCGACATCAACCGCGTTGTTGACCGTCTGAACACGGCTCTCGGCTCGCTGCGGACCCAGGCCTCCGAGTTCGGTACCAACCTCTCCATCGTTGAAAACCGTCAGGACTTCACCAAGAACCTGATCAACACGCTGGAAGAAGGTGCAGGTCTCCTGACCCTGGCCGACACCAACGAAGAAGGTGCAAACCTGCTGGCCCTGCAGACCCGTCAGAGCCTGGCCTCCACCTCGCTGTCCTTCGCGGCACAGGCGGACCAGAACGTTCTGCGGCTCTTCTAAGCCACAAGCGCATCGCGATCATGGGGAAAGCGGGCTTCGGCCCGCTTTTTCTTTTGTCCTTGCCCGGTCCGCGATTCTCGCCGTCAAAGTATTAACGGCGCATATGTGCACGGCGGCGCCTGCGGCCGGAACGCCCTCGCCGGACAGGCTGCCTCCTGCAGCCTTTTTGCCTTCCCTCTCCCGAAAACCGGTTCGAACGCGCCCCGGACGCGCCATCTCGGATTTTTTTTCGCGCGCCTTCCGGCCGGCAACCGGGAAGGCCGGTCATGCGCCACCGAAATGGCTGTTTCCCGCGGCTTCCAGATGGTCCCCGCAACTGCCGGCAATTGACCAGCCAGATATCCGTCACTTTTTACGGTGCCACTTTTCTCATTCCGGACTCCCCCGCCATCCAGATTCCCTCTCGAGATTCCTGGCAAGCCCCGTCTCGGCGTTTACGCTCAGTTAACCCTAAAATTCAAGCGTTTAACCATTGATTAAGGTTAACGAGGAATGATCCTAGGCAACCTGCTCAGGACGAGCAGATGAATTTGTGACCCAGGAAAGGGATAGTCAGATGCAGGATATTACCCTGTCAGCTGCCGTACGGCAGAACCTCCTCACGCTTCAGTCCACCGCGGATCTCATGTCTGGTGTCCAGAACAAACTGGCGACCGGTCTGAAGGTCAACTCCGCCCTGGACAATCCGAACAGCTTCTTCACGGCGTCCGGTCTCAACTCCCGCGCAAACGACCTGTCCACCCTTCTGGACGACATGGGTCAGTCGCTGCAGACCATCAAGGCTGCCGACAAGGGTATCCAGACCATCACGGACCTGGTCGAAACCGCCAAGGCGAAAGCCAACCAGGCGCTGCAGACACAGAGCCAGTACGAGCGCAAGAAATTCACCGAGCAGTATAATGACCTGCTCGAGCAGATCGAAGATGTCGCGAAGGACAGCTCCTACAAGGGCAAGAACCTCCTGGCCGGCGACGGCAACGACCTGACCACGATCTTCAATGAAGATTCCACGTCCAAGCTGACGATCGAGGCGGTCGACTACACCGACACCGCTCTGTCCACCGGCCTGAACCTCTCGGATCTGGCGGAAGGTCAGGGTTCCACGACCTCCTTCACCCTTCAGGGCGGCAAGACGACCATCACGCTGACCGACGGCACCACGACGCTGAACTCCGCGTCCGCCCTGTCGGAATCCAACGTGATCTCGACCACCACCACCCTGGAATTCGTTGACGCCATCGACAGCCCGAACGCCATCATCTCCGGTTCCGATACCGTGACCGCCGGTGCAACCGTTCAGGACCTGGTCGACAGCCTCAACAGCATTTCCGGTGTTCGTGCAGAGTTCGACGACACCAGCGGCGAACTGACCATCTACAGTGACCAGGATTTCCACATCTCTGACACTGTCGACACGCACTCCGCAGCCCTGTCCACCTTCGAAGTGGCCGCAACGGCCCTGGCTTCCACCGGCGCCCTGCTGTCTGACACCGGTTCCTTCGCCGTCGGCGACACGCTGACCCTGACGGACGGCAACGGCTTCGAACTGGGCTCGCTGGAAATCGAGGACGACACCACCGTCGATGACCTTGAAAACTTCATTGACGACTTCAACGGTGTCGAGGCGACCTTCAACGCTTCTTCCGGCCGACTGGACATCACCTCCGACGTCGATCTGGCTCTCACCAGTGACAACTCGGACTTCGCCAGCGACGCCTTCACGGCCAACACCGCAGGCGTGACACTGTCCGCGCTGTCGGACAGCGGCTTCGCGACGGATTCCGACATCAACCGGGTGGTCGACCGTCTCAACACGGCCCTGAGCAACCTCAGGTCCCAGGCCTCCGAATTCGGTACAAACCTGTCCACTGTCGAGATCCGTCAAGATTACACCAAGACGATGATCAATACTTTGCAGGAAGGTGCAGGTCTTCTGACCCTGGCCGATACCAACGAAGAAGGTGCAAACCTGCTGGCTCTGCAGACCCGTCAGCAGCTCGCCTCGACATCCCTGTCCTTCGCCTCCCAGGCCGACCAGACAGTGCTATCCCTCTTCTAATTCTAGGAGAATCAGTCGGACGGCTGATTCACTTGAGAAGACATGGAAACGGCGGACATCGAGTCCGCCGTTTTCGTTTCCAGGCTCGAGGCCTAATTAGGCGTGACAAAATTTCTCTTTATTTTTCAATACGTTAAAAGAAAGCTTTTGGTAACTTTTATTTACGGTAAGTTAACCGGTGCATCAGTGATTAACTTTCCATTTAGATTTACGGCGAGGGCGCGGACTTAACTTGCATGTCCCGCAAAAACCCTCGGCGCGTACTGAACAGGAAAAGCGGTGAAGACTGATGCCTGATATTGTTCTCTCCAGTGCCGTCCGGGACAATCTCCTGTCGCTGAAACAGACGGCGGATTTGCAATCCATCACACAGACCCGGCTGGCGACCGGCCTGAAGGTCAATACGGCTCTCGACAATCCCAACTCCTTCTTCACGGCACAATCGCTGAACGACCGCGCGAGCGATCTCACCAAACTGCTCGACAACATGGGCCAGTCGGTGCAGACGATCCGGGCGGCCGACAAGGGCATCACGTCAATCACCAAGCTGGTCGAATCGGCCAAGGCGATTGCCAACCAGGCGCTGCAGACTTCCAGTGAATACGAGCGCAAGCAGTTCACCAGCCAGTACAACGACCTTCTCGAGCAGATCGAGGACATGGCGCGGGATTCCAGCTACAAGGGCAAGAACCTTCTGGCGGGGGCCGGCAACGAACTGGAAGTCATCTTCAACGAGGACAGCACCTCCAACCTGACAGTCAATCCGGTCGACTTCACCGACACGACACTGGATGACGGCCTCAATCTCGATGATCTTGACGTCGGCGGAACCGGAACCTCCGCGTTCAACCTCTATGGCGGCACCACAACGCTGACCCTGACCGGTCTGCAGGCGTCCTCCAACCTGACGGATCTCGGCGACTGGGCGGCCGGCGATGTTGTCACGGTGACCGATTCCTCCGGAACCACGAGTTTCACCGTGGGAACGGACATCACCACCGTGCAGGATTATGTCGATGCGCTGAACGACCTGAACGGCGTTCACGCAAGTTTCGACGAAGCCACGGACGGCATCACCATCGTCTCGGGTCTGGACAATTCCCTGGCGATCTCGAAGGACAATGCCGGCGGCGGGACCGCGACGGACGGCGGTGCGACCGGCGGAACGACCACCACATTGACGGTGTCACCACTCAGTTCCACGGCGACGCTGATCTCTTCCGGCGGTTTCCAGGCCGGTGACACGATCACCATTACCGACGGCAACGGATTCGAGCCCGCCTCGCTGGAAATCGACGACGAGACGACGGTCAGCGACCTGGTCACCTTTATCGACAACGTCAAGGGGCTCGACGCCACCTTCTCCGGCGGCAGCATTTCCCTCATCGGTGAAGTCTCTTTCGACATTTCCAGCAGCAATGACGACTTCAACCGGATGACGCTTGGCAGCGGCGTGGGCACGGTCGCACTTTCGGCTGCCGCTTCGGAATTCAAGACCGATACGGATATCGACCGGACGCTGCAGGCGATCAACGCGGCACTGGATGAACTCAGATCCGCGGCAAGATCCATGGGTACGGCGCTGTCGACGGTTGAAATCCGCACCGATTTCACCGAAAACCTGATCAACACGCTTGAGGTCGGCGCAGGCGAACTGACCATTGCCGACATGAACGAGGAAGGCGCGAACATGCTGGCCTTGCAGACCCGCCAGCAGCTGTCATCGACGGCTCTGTCGCTTGCAAACCAGGCCGACCAGAGCGTCTTGAGCCTGTTCGGTTAACACCGACGGCAATTATCACTAAAGTGTCGGGGGTAATCGTTAACGCTTTCGTTAACGTTTCATGGCGATACTTACGCGTGGAGGTCACGGAATGGCGCTCAAGGTCGAGCTGAAACCGGGCGAACGGATTATCATCGGGGACAGTGTCATCACCAATGATAACCAGCGGACCCGTCTCTTTATCGAAGGCCAGGCTCCCATTCTGAGAGAAAAGGATATTCTCACGCCGGCCACTGCGGATACGCCAGCCAAACGTGTCTATCTGGCCGTGCAGCTGATGTATCTGTCGACGGATATCGAAAGAATTCAGGAGAATTACTTCACCCTCGTCAACGACATTGTGAAGGCCGCGCCGAGTACGATCCCCTACGTTACAAGGATCAGTAACGCCATCCTAACCGGCGCCTTTTACAAAGCACTGAAAGAAGCACGTAAGCTCATCGAGTATGAAGGGACGCTGATCAGTCATGTACAAACAGGCAGCGCAGGCTTACCAGAAAACGAGCCAGGTGGCAGCGGTGTCACCTCGGGAGCTGGAAGCGAATCTGCTGATGAAAGCCGCAGCCCGGCTTCAGTTGATCAAGGATGAGTGGGAGGAATCTTCGCTCGCCGAAAAGGATGATGTGCTGGTCTATAACCGCAAGCTCTGGACAATTCTGGTAACCTCGGCCACCAGCCAGGAAAGCGAATTGCCTCAGGACATCAAGAACAACATCGCCTCCCTGGGTATTTTCGTCTTCAAGCAGACCATGTCGATCATCACGTCCGACGACAGCAACAAGATCGATGTTCTCATCAACATCAATCGTTCGATTGCCGAAGGATTGCGGTCCAAACCTGCGGAAGCCGAGTAACAACTCCAGACAGTCAGAAAAAAGGCCGGCGCATTCGCGACCGGCCTTTTTTGTGCGTGGTTCCGATGGCTGCGCCGATACCCTGTCCCGGGAAATCAGAGATAGTCGGACAGCGTCAGATTGAAAACGATGGACGACGCCCGGTAGGAGACCTCGATATTGGTCTGCAGCTGCAGGATCTCCGCGGCAACCAGGTCCTGGTCGATCCCCTCGATGTCCGTGATCGTTCCTTCGTAGGTGTTTTTCATCTGGAAGTGACGGTCATCCGTCAGGGACACGGTCCGGTGGGTGATCGCAATGTCGGTGGCAATGTCCACTATGCCGGACTGTTCGACACCGGCCGGCTGCAGGGTGGTTCTGAGGTTGGTCGACAGCGCGTTGTAATATTGCTCGTCGATCTGGGTTCCGCCCGAAAAGTCGGCCGCCACGAAGGCCGCCAGCGACTGAACAAGTTCCTGAAGCGGCGTTTCATTGGCGCGCACGCCGTAATTGACGGTCAGGTTGCTGTCGATCACGGCATTCTTGTCGTTGCGCGGGTCCGTCGTGGTGTCGTTGCGTCCCGTGTACCATTCAACCGTCGTCGATCCGCCCGCCATCAGCGCCGTGGCCGTATCAAAGGGCGGACCGTCGATCCGCTGCGGCTCCTCGCCGTTATAGGTGGTGAAAAACTCTTCGGCGGCCCACTCGTCGGACACGGCCCGCAGAGTTGTCTGCGCCTGTTTTTCGATCTCCGCTTCAAGAGCGTCCCGCAGGTTCTGGGCGGTTTCCTCCAGATCCGCGCCGATCGCGAAGGTGCCTTCGCCTTCAGCGGTCGCCGCGGCGGTGAATTCGATCTCGATCGTGTCCGTGTGATCGGGCGGCAGGGTCAGCTCGAGAGTGATCGTCTCGCCAAGCTCCGGCTGGCCGGTAAACTGGACATCGAAACTGTCGGGATCGGCGGCCAGCGGCCCGGTGACCGTGACATTGGTGAGCGTCGACGTCACCGCGGATATGTCGAAGCCGAAATCGTGAGCTCCGTCCTCGGCAACCGTGAAGGTCGAATCCGTCGGCACCGCCCCCGCATAGTTGGTCACCAGCGCCGATGTGTCCAGGCGTCCGTTTTCGTTGGTGCCCAGATTGGCCGCGGCGAACTCGCTCAGGTAGGTGCGCAGGCCGTCAAGCCCGTTTTCCCCGTCCAGAATCGCATCGATGGTCGCCACCGGGTCGTTGACCGCGTCGGTGCCGCCAAAGACATAGTAGCCGGCGATCTCGGTGTTGAGAATGTTGAGCGTCTCGTTCAGCAGCAACTCGGCCCGTGATTGCGTCTGGGTCTGACCGTCGTCCTGAATGATGAAGTCATTGGTATCGAGCGCCGATTTTGCGTCCTGGCGGATCTCCTCGAGCCTGTCGAGCGACATGCTTCCGGTCTGCAGGTGCAGATCGGCAATGGTGATGGTCTGCTGATAGGTCTCGATCATGCTGACCCTCTGGGTCAGCTGGATATCGAGCAGGCGGCGGTCGCCGATTTCGCCATAGGTCGTTCCGACCTTGCCGCGAGCGAGCTGCGTGGTCTTTTCAGACAGGGTGTCGTTCAGCTGGCCCAATTGCTGGATCAGGTAGGTCCGGGATGTGGTAACTGACGAGACGGGCATGACGCACCTAAACCTTATACGATGTTCAGAAGCTCATCGAAGAGCTCCTTGATGGTCTGCATGACACGCGCATTGGCCGCGTAGGCGTTCTCCAGCTGAACCATGAAGGCGAGTTCGGTATCCAGGTCGACCGCGTAGCTCTCCTCGTAGCGGATCGCCAGGTTCATGGTCAGGGTTTCCTTGGAGTCTGCGTAGGTTGCCGCATCCTCGGCCTGGTTGCCCTGGAAAGCGACGGTCTGGTTGACGAACCCGATCACGCTGCCCTGGAACGGCGTCGAGGAGCTGCCGATGCCCGAGCCCGGGTCGAAATAGGTCTCAGCTGATGTCAGCGCCTCGGAAAGGTACTGTGCCCTTGCCGGATCGTTGGCCGTGTTGGCGGTTGGCGTCGTCTGGTAGTTCACCAGAAGCGCGCTGTCGGCAAGCAGGTCCGGATTGACCGCGATCGCGTTGGCATAGCCCACACGCTGGCCACCGTCCTCCAGGGAATCGGTGAACAGTTCCGGCGCGTCCCGGCTGTCGACGAAAATCGCGAGCCCGAGCCCCTGGTCCGTATGCGCGGTCACCGTGACGTCCGCGGTCAGGCTCTCGACCGTGGTCGGCCCGGTATTGTCGCCCAGGACCCGCAATTCGTCGGAGCCGTTGTTGCTGACCTGCAGCCCGGTTCCGCCCAGCGCGGCGATGATGTTGGTGATATAGGTCGCCGGAGTTCCGCTCGAGATATCAATTCCGTAGACCGTGTCATTCGGATTCGAGGTGGCGCTGTCGTCGAGCGGCAGCAGGGCCGCGTCCTCGACCGCCACCAGCGTCACCGTTTGGGCAATCCCGCCGGTATCGGTGTATTCCACCGTTATGGTGTTGCCGGGCTGCAGGGCGGACACGTCAAGATCGAAACCGTCATCGAGACCGACCGTCACATCGGTGCTTTCCACGGTCACGTTCGAAAAGGCCAGAGAGATCTCCGCCGCGATCGTGTCCAGCTGGGTCTGCGCCTCTGTCAGGATATCGTCCCGCAGCTCTGCCGTCGCAACCATGGCACCGGATCTGGACCCGGCGATCAGGTCATAGGTGGTGCCGCCCTGTGTCGTTACCATCACCGAGTTGCCCGTCTGTCCGGGCTGCAGGGAATGGGTCGGCGAAAAGCTCAGGGTTGCGGCCTGGTTGTCCGCGTAGAGCTGCTGGCCGTCCGCCGTCTGGATGAACAGTGTCTCGTTAGCGCCCTTGGACACGTTGATGTCCAGGTAGGCGGAGAGCTGTTCGATCAGCCGGTCGCGCTCGTCTTCCATGTCTGCGGTCGAAACGCCAGACTGGGACGCCTGCAGGATCGCCTCGTCGATGTCCTCGATGCTGGACAGAAGGCCGTTGACCGCGTCCGTCTGGCTCGCCAGTGCATTGTCGGCCTCCTGGCGAAGATCCGCGATCTGCTCATAGGAGGCATTGAGTTCGCGGGCAAAGGCATCGGCAACCGCGACCACATCGCTCTGGGCGGCATAGTTGCCGGGATCGTTCACCAGGATGGACAGGACCGAGGAAAGTTCGCCGGCCAGGGTCGTCAGGCCGCTCTTGTCGCCGAGCGTGCCGAAAATGTCGTCGAGCCGGTCGGTAAAGTCGGCGATCTGCTTTGCGTAATTCGTGTCTGCAAGGGAATTGAAATAGTCGGCCTGGATCTGCTCGTCCACAATGCGGCGGACTTCCGTCGCGTTCATGCCCGCAACGTTGCCGAGGCCGTCGAAATAGACTTCGGCGGAGATTGTCTTTTTGGAATACCCGGCCGTATCGGCGTTGGCGATGTTCGTCGCCGTCACGTCCAATTGGCGCTGATTGTAGGCGATTCCAAAAACCGCTGTGTTCATGGCACTGGTCAGACCCATAGCGGCTTCTCCTTCCTGTTACGCGACTTGGCCGAAAGCGCCGGCGGGTCGGGACCCGCCGGCTACGCTCTCATTACCGGACCATGTTCAGGGCATCGTCGAGCATCTCGTCCGCGGACGTGACGATCCTCGAGTTGGCCGAATAGGCCTGCTGGGTGATGATCAGCTTGGAAAACTCGTCCGCGATATCCGCGTTCGACAGCTCCAGCTTCTTGGCCAGGATTTGCCCGCCACCGGACAGATCCGGATCGCCGGATGAGGCGGTGGCAGCGAACGCCGCCCCGTCCACACGCTGCAGGTTCTGCTCGGCCTCGAACGTTGCGAGCGGGATCTGGTAGACCGCGCGCTGCTGGTTGTTGGAATAGCTCGCCACCACACGGCCGGCATCGTCCACGGCAACCCCGGTCAATTCACCGGCCGGGTAGCCATCCTGATCAAGCGCAACGGAGCTTGCGGTTCCGTCCGGATCGGAAAACTGCGTCAGCGAGCCGTTGGCGAAGGAGAACTCGACGCTTGCGGCCGTCGTGCTGCCAATGGTCAGGTTGGTGATGGTGAAGCCGTCGCTGGTGCCGTTGACCGCGGTTCCGGTCATGGCACCCGCCGTCAGGGCAGTCATTTCACCGGTGGTATCGAACTCGATATCGCCGACATCATACCAGGCGTCGGTGGCGTCCCCTCCCGTGCTGATATACATCGACCATTCGTCATTCACCGGTCCGACGGAATCGTAGTTCACTGTCTTGGCGTAGCGAACCTCCACATTCATGGCGGTACCATTCTGGTTGTAAATGGTGATCGATCCGCCGGAGATGGAGCTGTCCAGGAAATCCTGCTCGTCGGCGACGGCAATGTTGCCTGTACCGACCCCGACATCCAGCAGCGCCGTGTCTTCGTCCGTGCCGTCATAGTTCGTGGTATCCGGAACGCGGGGCAGGTTCGCCTGATAGTCGACCAGCGTCGTCGCCGATGCGGCCAGCGGCTGGTTCTCGATCTGGATCACCGTAGGATTGTCGCCAATGGCGTTGCCGGTATCCGGATCAAGCGGAAAGCCTTGCAGATAATATCCCGACGCATTGATCAGGTAACCTTCCTTGTCCCGCTCGAAGTCACCGCCACGGGTGTAGTAGGTCTCATCGGCAAAGGTCGTGGAACCGTCAACAACGTCGGACGCCTTGGTAACGACGAAATAGCCTTCGCCGTTGATCGCCATATAGGTGTCCACGTCGACGGACGTGATGTCGCCCTGCACGGTGTTGGTGGCACGGGAGGTGGCGAAGGTCGTTCCGGACACCTGCTGGGCCTGGATGGATCCGCCACCGGAAACGAGATCGGAGAAGGTCGTGTCGAGCCGCTTGAAGCCGGTGGTCTGCGAGTTGGCAACGTTACCGGAAATATTCTCCAGAGCCGTGGCCTGCGCTGCCAGTCCGGAGACGGCCGAGTTGATAGCCCCATAAATACCCATTGTCGGTCCTCTTGATAGATTGGGCACTGCTACGCGGGCTTACGCCCAATGTCGGCCCTACTCCGCAAAGGACGTGCCAATTCGAGGAAAACAAATTTTACCGTTCAATTTCAGATACTTAAAAAAATACCCCGAACAACGGAGGCAAACTTCACCCCGGCAAGCCAGGCTCTGCCGGGCAATTTATTCCCCGCAGGATGGGCAAGACTGTCCCCTTTTGCCGTCCCCGGCTTTGCCTCATTTTATTGGCTTGCGTCTCTGCGCAGGGCCTGCCACCTTGCGCCGGATTGACGAAGGACGGACCGCATATGCGCTTTGAAGGAACTGACAGTTACATTGCCACGGAAGACCTGAGGGTCGCGGTCAATGCCGCGGTTGCCCTCGAACGGCCGCTGCTGGTCAAGGGGGAACCCGGTACGGGCAAGACGGTCCTGGCACAACAGGTGGCCGCCGCCCTGAAGGCTCCGCTGATCGAATGGCATGTCAAATCCACGACCAAGGCACAGCAGGGCCTTTACGAGTATGACGCGGTTTCGCGCCTGCGCGACAGCCAGCTTGGCGATGAACGGGTCCACGACATCAACAACTACATCCGCAAGGGCAAACTCTGGGAAGCCTTCGACGCGCCGGAAAAGCCCGTCCTGCTGATCGACGAGATCGACAAGGCGGATATCGAGTTCCCGAACGATCTTCTTCTGGAGCTCGATCGCATGGAATTCCACGTCTACGAGACCGGGGAGACGGTCAAGGCCAGGCAGCGTCCGGTGGTGATCATCACCTCCAACAACGAAAAAGATCTTCCGGACGCGTTCCTGCGCCGGTGTTTCTTCCATTTCATCAAGTTTCCCGACGCAGACACGATGGCGGAAATCGTGGACGTGCACTTCCCGGGGATCAAGCAGCGCCTGCTGTCGGAAGCCCTTCGGCTGTTCTATGACGTGCGCGACGTGCCCGGCCTGAAGAAGAAGCCGTCCACATCGGAGCTGATCGACTGGATCAAGCTGCTTTTGAACGAGGACGTTGACCCTGAAACACTTCGTCAACAAGATAGCTCCAAGCTGATTCCGCCGCTTCATGGCGCATTGCTCAAGAACGAACAGGATGTCCACCTGTTCGAAAGGCTGGCGTTCATGGCGCGCAGGGAACGGACCTGACTGCACGGGAGACCGTCTTGGGGCGACAAGCCGCAAAATACATCTGCCTCGCCTTTGCGGGCCTGCTTGCCGGCGCCGCCGGGTTTGCGCCGGCCCGGGCGCAAGTGCCGCCTGAAAAGGACGCCGGCTGGCAGAGCGACGTTGACGGGCTGCGCCACTTCACGGGGCTGCGGTGCCCGGACATGATCGGCGCCTTCTACAGGATCAAGGTCATGGAAGGCGACGAGGTCAGCCAGGCCGGCTGCATCTATACCGGCCGCGATGGCATAACCGCCGTTCTGCGCAAGCACCTCGAAGGCACGGGGCGGCGCGAGGCCCTTGCCTTTTCGCGAAACTACAAGACGGCCGGCTTTGAACAGATCAAGCTCAGCGGCGCCGCCGCCTCAGGCATATCCTTCCGCACCCGAAGCTGGACGCCAACCAGCCTGTGTGAAACCCTTTGGTACTTTTCCGGCACCGGGGCCGATTACACGCTCTGGCTCTCCTATACGCTGCCGACGCAGGAAATTGATATCGGCCCCGCGGTCGCAGCCTTCACAGAGGCGCTCGCCAACCAGAACTGACCCAGGCAGCCGGATCGATGCTGCGGGACTTGTCCGCGACCTGCGAAACACTTGGAACCAACCATGCGGCTTCTCCTTCTCAGACATGCCAAATCCGACTGGGGCGACGCCGGTCTTGCCGACGTCGACCGTCCGCTGAACAGCCGTGGCAAGACAGCTGCCGTCAAGATGGCCCGCTACCTCAACGACCAGGGACTGCTGCCCAGTCAAATCCTGTGCTCGACATCGCTGCGGACCAGGGAAACCCTGGCACGGGTCCTCGTCTGCCTGCCGCAGGAAGCGCAGATCCATCTGTTGTCCGACCTCTACAGCCAGAGCGAGGACGATTATCTGGGCCTGATCCGCAAACACGGCGGCCGGGCGCAGAATCTGATGGTGATCGCGCACAACCCGGCCACGGAAGACACGGCGCTGACCCTGGCGGGAACAGGCGATCCGGCGGCCATGGCGGACCTGGGCGAAAAGTACCCCACCGCGGCGCTCGCCGTGATCGATTTCGACATTGCCGACTGGGCCGAACTCCAGCCCGGCACCGGACACCTTGAACGCTTCGTCAAGCCCCGCGATCTGCGCGACGCCAACGGCTGAGCGCAAGGGCATCGCGCCGGCCTCAATTGCACTCTGCCGCTCATGCGCTTACATGAACGCGCTGGAGGCGCAAGTGAACCCACTGACGACACTGACGGAAGAGGCCAGGCTGACCCTGGCCAACCTGGCCGATGCGGCGACCGACCTGACCGTGCCAAGCATCAGGCTGGGCGTCACCGGCCTGGCGCGTGCCGGAAAGACCGTTTTCCTGACCGCACTCGTTCACAATCTGGTCCATGGCGGACGCCTGCCAATGTTCGCGGCGGCGGCCGGGCACCGGATGACCGGGGCACAGCTGCAGCCGCAGCCCGACGACGCTGTGCCGCGCTTCGACTACGAGGCCCATGTCCGCGCATTGGTCAAGGACCGTATCTGGCCGGAGTCCACCCGCCAGGTTTCCGAGTTGCGCCTGACCATCGACTATGAAAGCGCGTCCTACTTCTACCGCAAGCTCGGTCCGGGACGCCTGCATCTCGACCTGATCGACTACCCCGGTGAGTGGCTGCTGGACCTGCCCCTGCTGGGCAAGGACTACGCCACCTTCTCCGCCGAAGCCCTGCGCAATGCCCGGGCCGCGACCAGGACCCAGATTGCCGGGCCCTTCCTGAAGGTCCTGGGCGGACATGATCCGGAGGGTCAGGAAAACGAACCCGCCGCGCAGCAGCTGGCGGCCTGTTTCAAGGAATACCTGGCGGCCTGCCGCGCCGATGCTCACGCACTGTCCATGCTGCCGCCCGGCCGCTTTCTGATGCCCGGCGACCTGGACGGCTCCCCTGCCCTGACATTCGCGCCTCTCGACATCCCCGCCGACGCGCCGCCCGCGCGCGCCGGCACGCTCCGCGCCATGATGGAGCGGCGCTATGAGGCCTACAAGACCCATGTCGTGCGCCCCTTCTTCCGCAATCACTTCGCCCGCCTGGATCGTCAGATCGTGCTTGTCGATGTGCTGCACGCGCTCAATGCCGGGCCTCACGCGGTTGCCGACCTGGAAGTTGCCCTGAGCGAGGTGATCGGCGCCTTTCGCCCGGGCAGGCGCAGCTGGCTGTCCTCGATCCTGACCCGGCGGATCGACCGGATCCTGTTTGCCGCCACCAAGGCCGATCACTTGCACCGCACGGACCATGACCGTCTGGAAGCTATCCTGAAGCGGCTTGTCGCCCGCGCCGAGGACAGGGCCCGTTTCAAGGGCGCCGAGGTGGAGGTGCTGGCCCTGGCCGCCGTGCGCGCCACCCGGGAGGCAACGGTGAAACACCGCGGTGAAGAACTGCCGGCCATCCTTGGCACGCCGTTGCCCGGTGAAAGGCTGAACGGCGACACCTATGACGGAAAATCGGAAATCGCCATGTTTCCCGGTGACTTGCCGCAAGATCCTGAATCACTTTTTGGCGAAGTTGAATCGGTTTCTGAAGACCTTCGACCAAGTTTTCAATCGGCTCAGAGCGAGCTTCAGTTTTTGCGGTTCCGCCCCCCGGAGCTCGACACGACGGCAGAAGGACTGACCCTGTCTTTGCCGCATATCCGGCTGGACCGCGCCCTTGAATTCCTGATCGGAGACCGACTGGCATGACCGGATCCAGACCACCTTCGGGCCGCAAGCCGACGGCCTTCCGGCTCGACGACGCCAAGGTGCGCATGACCGATGACGAAGACCGGATGCCGTCCGCCGGCGAGGCCTTGGTCACCAGGGCCTTTGCGGAGGACGAGGAGCCGCGCCTGCCACGCGCCGCCAGCACGCCGAGAACCGGCATCCGCTTCGGCAGGTGGCTTCTGGTCGGGCTGACGGGTCTGGCATCCCTTGCCGTCGGCCTGGCGGTGGACAGCCTGGTCCGGGACCTGTTTGCCCGCAACGACTGGCTCGGCTGGCTGGCAATTGCCCTGGCCGGAATTGCGGCGCTCGGCCTTCTCGGCCTCGTTGTGCGCGAGATCGCCGGACTGGCGCGCCTTGGAAAGATCGACCACCTGCGCGAAAACCTGAAAGTCGCGGCGGACGCCGACGACGCCAAGGCGGCAACGGCGGGCCTGAAAGACCTGATGGCGCTTTATGCAGACAGGCCGGAAACCGCCCAGGGCCGCAAACTGCTCGGCGGACATATGCGCGAGGTCATTGACGGGCGCGACCTGGTCAAACTGGCGGAGCGGGATCTCCTCGGCCCGCTGGACCTGGAAGCGCGCCGGATCGTCCTCAACAGCGCCAAGCGCGTGTCCGTCGTGACCGCGGTCAGTCCACGCGCGCTGGTGGATCTTCTGATGGTGCTGTTTGAAAATCTCAGGATCATCCGCAGGGTGTCGGCACTGTATGGCGGCCGGCCCGGGACACTGGGTTTTCTGCGCCTGGCCAGGCATGTTGCCGCCCATCTTGCCGTCACCGGCGGCATGGCGGCCGGAGACAGTCTGGCGTCCGAAATTCTCGGCCATGGCCTGGCTGCGCGATTGTCGGCAAGACTGGGTGAAGGCGTCATCAACGGATTGCTGACCGCCCGCATAGGAATCGCCGCCATCTCGGTATGCCGCCCGGCCCCCTTCGTTTCCGGATCGGGTCCGAGCGTGAAGGAATTCATGGTCGAACTCACGTCGCTCGCCAACAAGCAGGAAGCCGAGCAGAACAATTAAGTCGTTGAGATATAAAGATTGAACCTAAGTTTAGCCGCTTTTGCACCTTGTCATATTGCACAAGGCATCAGGACACCGTAGATCTTGTTCGGCAACCGGCTCTCGATACGTCACTTTGACAGGGCCGGCAATAATAACAACGGGGCGGCACAAAGTGAGATCCAGCAGCGACAGGCCGGGCCTGCGGGCCAGCCAGATACGGCGCCAAGCGCTGCTGGCAAGCTGCGCCTTATGGCTCGTCTTGCCGTCTGGCGCGCTGGCCGGTGACATTACCATCCCGTCCGGCACGACAGTCACCACGACACAGACACTGACCGATGTCGGCGACACGGGCACGGTGGACAACGGCGGCGCGATCGACGTCACCGACGAGGACGGTCTGGTTCTCGACAATGACGACCAGACCGCCGTCAACAATGGCGACATCGACGTCGAATATACGGCCGGCCCTTCGCTGGCCGGCATCGGTTCCCTGGGTGCCAACTCGATGATCACCAACAACGGCACCGTCACCGGAACGGGTGGCGACATTTTCGGCATCGTCACGATCAATGACGGTGCGACCATTCTCAACAACGGTACCGTTGACATGTCGGGCGATTTCTCGATCGGGATCGAAATCGACGGCGACAATTCCAGCATCGAGAACGGCGGCACCATTATGACCGACGGATTCCTGTCCGATGGTATCTATGTGTTCGGTGACGACGGCACGGCAACCAACAACGGCACGATCGAAACCAGCGGCGAAGATTCCTTCGGGATCTATTCGGACGGCGCCGCCTCGATGCTCATAAACAACGACACCATCACCACCACCGGCGACTATTCCTACGGCATCGGTGCCGACGGCGACGACGCGACGATCACCAACGACGGTTCGGTTTCCACCGCGGGGGACGAAGCGGACGGCCTGAATGCGTCGGGGGACGATTCCAGCGTCACCAATTCCGGCACGGTGACGACGACGGGAGACGACGCCCACGGCATCGATGCCGACGGAGCCAATGCCGTCGTCCTCAACCGCGGCACGATTACGACCACCAATGACGACGCCACCGGAATTGATTCCGACGGCGGCGCCACCAACGCCGTCATCACCAATAGCGGAACCATCTCCGTGCAGGGCGACAGTGCCCTTGGGATCGAGTCCAAAGGCGACGGCAGCACCATTACCAATTCGGGTTCGATAACCACTGCCGGCAGCGGCGCTCCGGCCATTGGTTCCCAAGGTGACGATTCCACCATCACCAACTCAGGCACTCTTACCACCACCGGCTTCAGTTCCTTCGGCATCGGCGCCCTAGGCGCGCGCGCGGATATTACAAATTCCAGCACGATCACAACCGCGGGTGAAGATTCCGACGGAATCTTCACCTCTGGAGAAGGCGCAACCGTTCGAAACTCAAGCACAATCACCACAACCGGTGAGGATGCCTTCGGTATCGGATCGACGGGGGACGACTCCGAGGTGACCAATACCGGCACGATCGTGACGGAGGGCGAGGATTCCGACGGGGTCAATGCCGACGGCGACAGATCGACGGTTCTGAACTCGAACAAGATCACTACCGGGGGGTTGGACGCGCACGGTATCGATGCCGACGGCGACAACACGAACGTCACCAACAGCGGAACGATTACGACCACCGGGGTCGGCGGCCACGGCATCGACGCCGACGGCAACAATGCGACCATTGCCAACACCGGATCGATCCATACGTCAGGCGCGGAAGCGCATGGCATCAGTGCCACGGGAAGTGGCGCAACCATTTCCAACACCAGCTTCGACACGATTTCCGTGAGCGGCAGCAACAGTTTCGGTATCCAGGTCGACAACGACAACGCCGATGTCAACAATTCCGGCAAGATCACTGCGTCGGGCGAAGACGGCAACGGCGTCGAAGTCACGGGCAACAGTGCAATCGTCACCAACACCGGCACCATCGACAACAGCGGCTCGAGAACCGGCACGCTCGCAGCCTCGGGGCACGGCATTGCCATTGTCGGCGACGACGCGACCGTGACCTCGTCCGGGACGGTGTCCTCCGACAACGGATCGGCCATCTATATCGATGGCGCCAACGCAATGGTAACGCTGCAGGACGGATCCCGGACCGTCGGCATCCTGACCTTCACCGACTCCGCCACTGCCGCCTTCACCTATTCGGGCAACCGGACCGCGATCTTCGGCTTCTCGAGCGTCCCGGGCACACTGGGCACGGGCGATCTGGTCTTTCGGACAAGCGGCAACACTGTCACCTACCTCAATCCGGACAATTTCCAGCTGCAGACCACGGCCCCGACCTTCACGGCGCTGACACGTGAGCTGGCGGATGGCCTTGAGCGGCAAATGGATCTGAACCGCCTTGGAGAAACCGGGTTTGTCGCCACCAACGGTACCCCGGCCGAGACCGTGGCGGACCGTTGGGCGGTCTGGGCAACGCCCTATGGCGGTGTCCTGAATCGCAGTGGCGGTGACGGCTTCGACCACAGGTTCGGCGGCCTGATGGCCGGCGCGGAACGCGGCTTCGCCCCAGATCTGCGCGCCGGCGTGACCGGCGGCTTCTCATTCGGCCAAACCGACAGCGACAACGACATCCATTCCGCGGACACATACAGCGTCTTCGCCGGCGGCTACCTGAACCGGAACTGGCAGGCCACCTTCGCCCAGGTCAGCGTGCTGGGCGGGTACCTGGGCAGCGACGAAGAGGTCACCGTGCTTAACAACATGGTCGCCGGTGGACTGCAGGACCTCTCGATCGATTACGGCTATGTGTTTGTCAGCCCGACCGCGCGCGTCGGCCACGCCTTCGCGTCGGCACAGGGCACATTCACACCCAGTGTGCGGGCGCGCTATTCCGGCCTCTGGCAGACTGGCGACGCCACCGAGACCTCGACCGGCCTGACCGTCTCCGGCCGGTCGCTGAACGTCGTCGAGCTGCGCGGCCAGACCGAATTCGATTTCACACCGATCATCCGGGACAGCGGCGCGTTCCATTTCGGTGTCGCGGCGGGTGTCGACGGCATCTTCACCTTGTCCGACAGCATCGACGGCAACCTCTCCGGAACCGCCCTGAACCTGTCCATCGACAATGACGATACGGTTGTACGCGGCTTCGCCGCCGCAAATGCCGTCTGGCAGACCAATGGCGGCGCCAGTTTCCTGGCCGGCATCGAGGGCGGCTATGACAGTGCCGAAACCCTGTCGGCGACCGTCCGCCTCGGCGGCAAGGTCGCCTTCTGATCCCGGTCTCGTGACGGGATTGACCGGCACCGCCGCTCATTTGCCATCTCGACAGGCCCGAAGGGCGCCGCTACCTTCGCCCCATGTTCATCACCTTTTTCACCGAACTCAAATCCGCAGGCATTCCGGTTTCGCTCCGGGAATACCTGAGCCTGATGGAAGCGCTCGATAAGGATCTCGCGGAGAAGAGCGTCGAGGATTTCTATTATCTCGCGCGCCTCTCGCTGGTGAAGGACGAGAGCAACCTCGACAAGTTCGACCGGGTGTTCGGCCAAGTCTTCAAGGGCCTGGAGCTGATGAGCGACGTGCCTGTGACCGACATTCCGGAAGAGTGGCTGCGCAAGCTTGCCGAAAAACATCTCACGGACGAGGAAAAGGCGCAGATCGAGGCGCTTGGCGGGTTCGAGAAGCTGATGGAGACCCTGCGCGAGCGCCTGAAGGAACAGGAAAAGCGCCACCAGGGCGGCAACAAGTGGATCGGGACGGCCGGCACCTCGCCTTTCGGTGCCTATGGCTACAATCCCGAGGGCGTGCGCATCGGCCAGAAGGAGAGCCGGCACCGCCGCGCGGTCAAGGTCTGGGACAAGCGCGAGTTCAAGGATCTCGACGACACCCAGCTTCTCGGCACCCGCAACATCCAGGTGGCCCTGAAGCGCCTGCGCAACTTTGCCCGCACCGGCGCGGCCGACGAACTGGACCTGGACAACACCATCCGCGCGACCGCGCACAAGGGGCTTCTTGACATCAAGATGCGCCCGGAGCGGCACAACGCGGTGAAGGTATTGCTGTTTTTCGATATCGGCGGTTCGATGGACGATCACATCCGGGTTTGCGAGGAACTGTTTTCAGCGGCACGCTCCGAGTTCAAGGTGATGGAGCATTTCTACTTCCACAATTGCCTTTACGAATATGTCTGGAAGGAGAACCGCCGCCGCCACACCGAACGCATTTCGACCATGGACGTGCTGCACAAGTACCCCGCCGACTACAAGATCATCTTCGTCGGCGACGCCTCCATGAGTCCTTACGAAATCGCCTATCCGGGCGGCTCGGTGGAACACTGGAACGAAGAACCCGGTGCCGCCTGGATGCAGCGGCTGACCGGCCTTTACAAGAGCGCTGTCTGGCTCAACCCCGTGCGTGAACAGCACTGGCACTACACACAGTCCATCCAGATGCTGAACGAGCTGATGGAGGGCCGCATGTTCCCGATGACCGTGGAGGGCCTCACCGAGGCGATGAAGGAACTGGCGCGATAGCGCAGTGTTTTCCGATCGACCGTCCAGGCCAGGAAAATCCGGGCGCGACCGCTGGAGCGCCCGGTTTTCAGGAGAGACGTTCAGGTGCAGGTGGCCGGCCCCAGCCGGTCCAGACAATCAGCTTGGCGATGATCCGGTCACTGCTCGCGGGAAGCCCTTTTTTGACTCAGCGCCCGACAGTAGACCTTCACAACGTCGCTGTCTTTCACGACGCCGGAAGCGGCGGCGAATTGCTGTCCGTGGATCATGCAATAGGACAAATCATACGTACCCGGTGCAACCATCCAGTTGAGCGCGGTATCCTTGTTGCAGTCCTGGACCGGTGTGGCTGCAAGACACACGGCCACATAGGCGGTGTATAGCATGTGCTCTGGTCCTTTTATTTGGCCCCGCCCGGGAAGTGTGCGGTGCAGCAAAATTCGATTGTAAGATAAAAATTGGCGAAGTCGACCCCAGAGCAAAGGAAACTTCAAGAAATCGACAAAAAAACCCTACGTTAGAAAGTCATTTCGAGACATCAAACGATACTACACGTCTGTTTTACGTAATGCGAACCGGTATTTTTTCAATCGTTGATTGAACACCTGAGAAACATTTCAGGCAAAGACAAATCGTGCGCTCACCTGAACGCACGATATCCCTTTGTATCGAAAAGCGATCACCTTCTGGAAGGCCAATTGATTCCCTTGGACCGTCCGGTGATTGAGCAGCCCCGGTCAGCTGCCGCGCAGCACCATCACCGAACAGGGTGCATGCCGCACGATATGGGCGGCGTTGGACCCGACGAAATAGGTCGACAGGCCCGGCTTGTGCGAGGTCATCAGCACCAGGTCGCATCCCGACCGTTCCGCTTCCTCGATCACTTCATGATAGACGGAGCCCATGCGAACGGCCTTGTCCACCGCGCCTTCGGGCGCATCAAGGCCGGCGGCGATCGTGTCGAGGATCTTGGCCGTTTCCTGGAACTCCGCTTCCTGCCAGCCTTCCGGGAGCTGGCTGGCCACGAAGCTCTGAACTTCCGGGCACACTGCCAGAAGATGGATCTTGGCACCATAGTCGCGCGCCATCTGCGACGCCTTGGCGAGCGCGTCTTCGGCAAAGCCGGTTTCGGCCGGATCGACGGGTACGAGGATTTTCTTGAACATCACAGGTCTCCCCAAAATTGGTTCTCACCTGTTTTGGGCCGAGACGGATCTGCTCGCCATGAGAAAGATCAATCGGCTGCGCCGCCGAAATAGCGACCGGGCGTGACCCCGAAGGCCTTCCTGAAGGTCGACACAAAGGCGCTCGGGCCTTCATAGCCAAGCTTGTGCGAGACATCGGAGACGCTTCGCCCCGACGCCAGAAGCTCCAGTGCCCGGAACAGCTTCACCTGCCGGCACCAGGTCCGGTAGCTAAGACCCGTTTCCGCCTTGATCCGCCGCTCGAACGACCGCACGGACGTGGTGCAGCGGTCCGCCGCCTCGCTGAGCGAAGGTATATGCGCCGGACAGCGCACCACGTCCTCACACAGGTTGCGCAGCTTCGGGTCCTGCGGCATGGGCAATTGCAGCGGTGCGGCGGGCAGCAGCTTGAGCTGATCGAGGATAACGGCCGCAATCCGGGCCGCGGGCCCCTCCACTGTTTCGGCACGCGGATAGGACATGAACTCCAGGATCAGCGACCGCAACAGCGTGGTTACCTGCATCACCTGCGGTGTCTGAGGCAAGTCCCGCGTGTGGTCATATTGCACGTAGATGTAGCGCAGTTCCGTATCGGTCAGATAACGGGTCTGGTGGCTGACCCGGGGTGGCAGCCAGACGGCGCGCTCCGGCGGGACAAAATAGGTGCCGAGATCCGTATCGATGGCAATCGATCCCTTGACCACGTGGAACAACTGGGCCGCGTCATGGGCGTGCCAACCGTTGTTCCGGCCCTTCAGCTGCGTGCGCGCATAGCCGATGATCGGCGCGGCAATCGCTTCCTTGGGAAATTCGGCAAGTTCGGGATGAATGCTCATGGGCGCATGGTACCCGGTCCGGTCGGCAAGAGACAACACGTCTGCGCTCTGATTGGCCCCTTCATACCGCGCTCCTCCCAGAACAGCGGCTACAGATCATCAGGTTCGAAAAGTTTCTCGATGGGAAGACCAAACACCCGCGAAATCCTGAAAGCCAGGGGCAGACTTGGATCGTACTTGCCCTTTTCCAGGGCAATGACCGTCTGCCGGCTGACATCGAGCCTCTCCGCCAGATCCGCCTGGGACCAGCCTTGTTGGCCTCTCAAGCTTTTCAGGTGATTGCGCATCAGACCTTCCAGCGCACCGCAACCGTTGCCAGCGACCACATGACGAACAGGAAGGCCGCGTAAAGATTGAGATCCACCGTCAGAAACGCTTCGAGCTTGGCAAGGAAGAAGGCAACCGATACGCCGATCAGAAGCGTGATCGATCCGGCGACAGCCATGATGTGCCGCTCCCGCTCGTCCACCCTGCGGAAGTACCTGACCATGGCCCACAGCGCCAGCAGCATGGGGACCGTTGCCACAAGGGAAACCAGAACATTGATCGCCAGGCCTGGCTTGTCCGGGAGATACTCCCGCGCAAACCAGCTTGCCGCGACAAACAACGCCGTGGCGCCGAGTGTTTCAGCGACATACTGATAGGAAAGCCGGTCGAACCTGTTCATCCTCATCTCCAGCACTCAATCTCCAGCACTCAACGAATGTAAAGCTTACTTTACATTTCACAAAAAGCCCGACATGTAAAGCCTGCTTTACTTTTCGCGCCGGCGCGGTCTCTCCATAGGGTGATGACGCACTGCATCGAACAACAGTATAAATGGCGTGTCAGAGACATATCCTGACAAAACAGCGCTAACACGCAAATCCGTCTTCGGAATAAAAGCGTTGCACAGCGCTGTCGGACTGTTTCTCTTATCTGGCTTTGGAATGACCTACTTCACGCAAAACGCCCATCCGAACGAAATGACAGGCTGGCGCTCGCCGGCGGTTCTCCTGATGATCATGGCAGGCGCCATGCAGCTGTCCTTTGCGGCCTGGTGGAACCTGATGAACAATTTTGCGGTCCAGGAGCTGGATTTCACCGGCCGCGAAATCGGTATCCAGCAATCGATCCGTGAAATTCCCGGGTTCCTGAGCTTCCTCGCGATCTACCTGCTCTTGCTGATGCGCGAGCAGACGCTGGCCTATGTCTCGCTGCTGCTGCTGGGCGTCGGCGTCGCCGTCACCGGCTATTTCCCGACGGCAATGGGCTTTTATGTGACCACCCTGATCATGTCGATCGGGTTCCACTATTACGAGACCATGGCCCAGTCGCTGTCGCTGCAATGGCTGCCCAAGGCAACCGCCGCCGCGAGCATGGGCAAGATCATCTCCGTCGGCGCCTTCGCCCAGCTGGTCGCCTACGGCGTCATTTTCGTGGCCTGGAAGACCTTCGACCTGTCCTTCGCCACGGTCTTTGCCATTGCCGGCGGACTGACCCTGGTGGTGCTCGCCTTCCTGATGATGGCCTATCCGCATTTTCGCGAGGGCGTGCCCCAGCGCAAGAAGCTGGTCCTCAGGAAACGCTACTGGCTTTATTACGCCCTTACCTTCATGGCCGGTGCCCGGCGGCAGATCTTCACGGTGTTCGCCGGCTTCCTGATGGTCGAGCGCTTCGGCTACGACGTCCACGAGGTGGCGCTGTTGTTCCTGTTGAACGGCGGTTTCAACATGTTGCTGGCGCCGAGCATCGGCAAGCTGATCGTCCGCTTCGGTGAGCGCAAGGCCCTGATCCTGGAATATATCGGCCTGATCATCGTTTTTGTCAGCTACGCCTTTGTCACCAATGCGACCCTGGCGGCCGGCCTCTACGTGATCGACCACGCCTTCTTTGCCATCGCGATCGCGATCAAGACCTATTTCCAGAAGATCGCCGACCCGGCGGACATCGCACCGACCGCGGGCGTCGCCTTCACGATCAACCATATCGCGGCGGTGTTCATCCCGGTCCTGTTCGGCCTGATCTGGCTGATCTCCCCGGCGGCCGTCTTCCTGGCCGGTGCCGGCATGGCCGTGATCAGCCTCCTGCTGGCAAGCCTGATCCCGAGCAACCCGGAGGAAGGCCACGAGGTCGACTTCTGGTACCGCAAACCGGCAGCCCAGCCGGCGGAGTGAGACCGTCCCTTCAATCGACCGGCTGCAAATGTGCAAAGGGGCGATCAACCGATCGCCCCTTTTGCGTCAACTGAACTCACCGAACAAAAAAGCCTCATCCTGACAAGGACCGAAGCCTCTCAAACAACATGCAAGGATGGGTCTCGATTTGCTGAAAGTTCTTAGAAAACTTCGGCTTACGCCTGGCGTTCCGGGATGTGCACGACCAGACCGTCCAGCTCGCCGGTGACCTTGATCTGACAGGACAGGCGCGAGGTCGGCTTCACGTCATAGGCGAAGTCGAGCATGTCCTCTTCCATGGGCTCCGGAGACCCCGTCTTGCCGCTCCAGGCATCGTCGACATAGACGTGGCAGGTCGCGCAGGCGCAGGCCCCGCCGCATTCCGCCTCGATGCCCGGCACCATGTTCTTGATGGCGTTTTCCATCACCGTGGAGCCCTCGGCGGCGTCGACTTCGGTTTGATTTCCGTCGGCGGTAACAAATGTGATTTTCGGCATATGTCGCGTCCAAGCCCTGAATTCTGAAGATCTCACGGACCGACATAAAGATTTAGAGCAAAAGGTCAAGGACCGTGCCGTTTCCGCGCGGCAATCTGCCACCGAAACAATCGCAATCAGCTTTCAAGAAGGTCCCGGATATAGGCGTTCACCTCGTCGACCGCCGCCGTGAGACCGCCCGTCTCCGCGTCCGGGTGCGCCGTCATCATCTGTTCCAGGCTTTCGCAGACCACGGCAACCCGTTCCGCTCCGATGGCCCTTGCCGACCCCTTGAGCGTATGCACCAGGTCCAGCCGGACCGAAGTGTCGCTTTCGCTCATCAGCCGGTCCAGCGTGCTGGAGGACTGCGATTTGAACAAATGCAGGACCTGGACCTCAAGATCCCGGTTACCAAGCGTGTTTGTGGCCAGCTGCACCAGATCGATCGGTGCTTCCGGACCGGTCCGACCGGCGACGCGGGCCTGGGACGCATAGGCCATGGGCTGCTCCAAACTGCTCAACTCTTGCCTGACGGCACCCTGCCGCAAGCTCTTGCTGGGCATCAGAGTGAGCCTGAACCGGCAAACACCGGGTTAAGCAGATCGTTCAAACCGGTCGATCACGGCAAAGTCCCCAAAAAATTGAATTCTTGGTTAACGCGTGTTAACGCGGCTTTCGAATCGCGTTTGAAAAAGTCCTTGCGTTTCCGCCGGTTTTTTGAATCGCTAAAATTTTAATGATCTGATTCGCCGTTAACTTTTTTTGTCTTTTTGGCTTGCGGCGAGAACCTTGATGGCGGCAGGCGTGAGCTTGCAGACCAGCCAGTCGGGCTTGATAGGGTTGGAAAACCAAGGCTCTGCCCAGCCTGCGTCGATACACGCCCTGATGGTCCGCGCCGGAATTTCGCGTCCCTGATCATCGAAAAGAGGCAGCTTGCCACCCGGCTGATCGAGCCCCTTCCGCAACCAGCGCTTTTGGGGTGCAGACAATTTACTCGCTTTGAGCGCGGCGGTTACGGTTGCAATTTCAGCGCCTTCCGTTACGTCGCCCCTCTTCGATTCTGGCATTCGGACCGCCCCCTAAGTGACTCACGCTATTGCCGTTTCTTGTTCGTTAGGAGAGATTGTGCCATTACAGTTACTGATGCGGCAAGGTGGGGAGTGTACCGACGAACGAAAAGTTCGCGGTCGGTCAGCGGCGGCCCTCTCTGCGCACAGGTTTTGCCACGCTGTCAGGTGGGCGGCGGGCAACAAGGACGCATCCGGTAGATAACTGTAACAGGCTGCGCCAGCGGCCTGGCATTGATACCGATGTGTAATGAGTACGGATGTGAGGCGACCCCAAATGGCAAATCCGACAAAGGCGAAAGATCCGGCGGAAGCGGCCCTGTCAGCAGTTGAAGAAGCGCTGAAGCTCGATTTCGGCGGCCCTGAGGCTGCGGCATCGGAGCCCGCTGCGCAGTCAAATGCGGCAGAGGCTGAACCGGAACGTCGACCTCAGGCGGAAACACGGGACACGAACAAGCGCGAGGAGCGCCAGTCCCGCCGGCGCGGCCGTGGCGGACGCCCGCCCGCGGCCAATGACGATCGCCGCAACATCGGCAACCTCATCTACGCCTTGCAGCGCCGTCCCTCCTCCGCGCCCTTCTGGGGAGCCCTGGCCTTGAGCGCAGTCTGGGCCGCGCTCGGCAGCAGCCTCTTCATGAGCGCCTTTTCCGACAAGGTTACCTCGTTCACCGATCCCCAGGCCCTGCTCTCCTCTCCGGAGATGATCCTGGCCGCGGTCGGTATCGTCGTGCCGATCATCTTCTTCTTCGTCATGGCCATGATGATCTGGCGCGCGCAAGAAATGCGCATCGTCGCCCGCGGCATGACCGAGGTCGCCCTGCGGCTGGCAGAGCCGGAAGACATGGCCAAGGAAAGCATCCTCAGCGTCGGCCAGGCGATCCGCCGCGAAGTCGCCGCCATGGGTGACGGCATCGAGCGCGCCATCGCCCGCGCCAGCGAGCTGGAAGTGCTCGTCCACAACGAAGTGTCCTCGCTCGAACGGTCCTACAACGACAACGAGCTGAAGATCCGCGCCCTGATCGAGGAACTGGTCAGCCAGCGCGAGTCCATCGTGATGAACGCCGAGCGCGTGCGCGAAACGATTGCCGGCGCACACGAGAATTTCGCCTCCCGCCTGTCCAGCACGTCCGGCGAGCTGGGCAACACGGTCGACCTGGCCACCCAGCGCATGATCGACGCCGTCAACAGCCGCGTCGAGGAACTCACCTCGACCGTCGACAGCCGCATCGAGTCTCTCGGCGCAACCCTGAATGCTTCCGGCAACGAACTGGTCGACAGCCTGACCGTCCGCGCCGAGGACTATGTCGCACGCCTGTCCACCACCGGGAACGACCTTGTCGACAGCCTGTCCGAGACCGGCGCGACCATGTGGGAGACGCTGACGGCCCGTGGCAACGACGTCAACGAGCGCTTTGCCGACACGGCCAACACCTTCGTGGAATCCCTGTCCGCACGCAGCACCGAGATCAACGAAACGCTCACGACCTCGAGCACATCGGTGATCAACACCCTGAGCCAGAAGGCGGACGAGTTCCGCCTGACGCTGGAAAACACCGGCGCCTCGGTCGGCGACATCATCACGGCGCGTGGCGAAGAGATCAACGCCAACCTCTCCCTCACGTCGGGCCGCCTGATCGACACCATCACCTCGCGCACCGAGGATCTGGTCATGACCGTCGACAGCCGGGTCACATCCCTGGACGAGTCGCTGGCGGAAACCGGAAACCGTGTCGTCGAAAGCATTTCCGAAAAAGGCCAGACGGTCACCGACACCATCTCCATCCGCGGCGCGGAAATCGTCGAGACCCTGTCCAGCCGTTCCACGGAAGTTGCCGAGATCCTGCGCGGCACCGGCGAGAGCATCGTGGTCGACCTGTCCTTGCGCGGCGGCGAAATCGCTTCCAAGCTGGACGAGACCGCCGGTTCGCTGACCGAGACCATCTCGGTCCGCGGCGGCGAGCTTGCCGAGAAGTTCGACAACATCTCCGAGCGCATCTACACCGCCATCTCCATCAACGGCAGCGAACTGGACGAGCGTCTGGCAGCCCGCAGCAACGAGATGGCCACCATTCTGGAACAGCAGACCATCGACTTCCGCGATACGCTGGAAAGCGTCTCCGGTCAGTTCTCCGCCAGTCTCGGCGAGCAGACCGGCGCGCTTACCCAGAAACTTGCCGAAACCGGCACCCAGCTTGCCGAGCTCATCGGCAGCCGCGGCGACCGCGTTGCCGGCGACATCAACCAGATCAGCGGCCAGATCGCCGAAACACTGGAAGTCCGCGGCCAGGCACTGCAGGAAGGCCTGTCCTCGCGCCTCACGGAACTGGAGACCATCGTCACGGATCGCGGCGGCCAGCTGATCGATGCCTTCGACACCAAGACCCTGCTCCTGTCCGAAGCACTCGACTCGCGACTTGGCACGCTGGACACCACCTTCGCGGCCCGGATCGACGCCATGGATGCCTCGCTGGGTGACCGTATCAGCACCATGGACACCTCGCTCGAGCAGCGCTTCTCCATGATGGATGCAACGCTCACCGACCGTATCAGCACCATGGATTCCTCGCTGGAACAGCGCTACACCGCCATGGACACCTCGCTGAGCGAGCGGATTTCCACGATGGATTCGTCGCTCGGCAGCCACATCAACACCCTTGATCTGACCCTGGACCAGCGCACCGCCGCCTTCGAGGCAACGCTGGAAGCCCGCACCCAGATCCTGTCGGACGCGATCGAGAACCGCACGACCGGCATCAGCGACGCGCTGGAGGAGAAGACCCGCAACATCACGGATGTTCTCGCGGACCGCTCCGACGCGATCACGCTTCAGCTCGGCCAGCGGATCGAAGCCGCCGGCAACACGCTGGCAGAACGGGCCGAAGACATCGGCAAGTCCCTGTCCGAGCGCGTGGATGGCGCCGCCACGTCCATGGCCGAAAAGGCCGAGCTCCTGTCCGTCTCCATGACCAGCGGCACCGACCGCATCGACGAGACGCTGGATGCCCGGGCCCGCCAGATTTCCGAAACGCTGATCAGCCGCACCAAGGAAATCGCCAAGGCCTTTGTCGACGGCCAGGACGAAATGACATCCGCCCTCGACAACCGTCTCGCGGAAGCCGGCAGCGTGCTCGGCAAGCAGAGCGAACAGCTGACGGAATCCCTTTCCGAACGCATCGCCGAGATCAACGTCTCCCTGGGCGCCAAGGTGTTCGAGGTCGCCGAGACCCTCGACAGCAGGGCCACCCAGCTGGAAACCCTGCTCAACGAGCGTCTTGAAAGCATTTCCGGCACCCTCACCGGTGAGAGCGAGCGCGCCCGTGACATTCTCACGGCCGTGATCTCCGAAGCCGGCGCGACGCTGTCCACCGAAAGCACCCAGTTGCGCGACGTGATCCAGGAGGCCGTCTCCGCGGCCGTCCAGACGCTGGCCGACGAGCGCACCAAGACCGTCGAGATCGTCGACGGTGCCCTCTCCCAGGCCACGGAAAAGCTCACCGGCGAAGGCGATCGCATGCGCCAGATCGTCCTCGGCTCCGTTGGCGAAGCGCGGGGTGTGCTGGTGGGCGAAAGCCAGAAGGCGGCGGACGCGGTCACGGCTGCGATGCAGCAGGCGACCGGCACCATGTCCGGTGAAAGCGACAAGATCCGCGATCTTGTCCTCAGCGCAGTCGGCGATGCCGCCCGCGCGATGGCCGCCGAAAGCGAAAACGCACGCACACTTTACGCTGGCACCCTGGCCGAATTCACCGGTTCGCTGACCGGCGAAAGCGAAAAGGTCCGCAACGAGCTGTCCGGCCTGATCGCCGAAATCTCCGGCAACCTGTCCGCGGAAAGCGAGCAGGCCCGCATGACGCTGGCCAAGACGCTCGAGGAAATCCGCGGTCAGATGTCGAGCGAAGCGGGCATGGTCCGCGCCCGGGTCAACAGCGCGGTGGCCGAAGCCGCCGACCTGCTGGTCGGCCGCGGCAACGAGGTTGCCAACGAGCTGCTTGAAAAGGCCACCAGCCTCAACGAGGCCTTTGGTGCCCGTTCCGGCGAGCTGGCCAAGATCGTCGGCACCGACGGCAACGAACTGGTGAACGCCATCGAGATGCGCGCCAACGACCTGACCGGACGCCTGTCCGAGGTCCACACCGCCATCCTGGAGGCGATCACCGTCAAGGGCCGCGATGTCACCGACACCTTCGCCCATACCGGTCTGGACGCGACCCGTTCGCTGGTCGAGGCCGGCGATCGCATCGTTGCCAGCATCAACGAGCGCAGCGAGCAGGCCACCACCCTGCTGACCGACACCAAGCAGCGCCTGGAGGCGGACGTTACCGAGATCCTCAACAAGATCGAGGAAAGCAACTCCAACCTGCAGGGCATCGTTGCGACGGCCGGCGAGAACCTCACCGAAGTGGAGGGCAACCTGGCCCGCCGCGCCGGAGAATTCCGCTCGGCGGTCGACCGCGCGGTTTCGGAAACCAATTCGACAACGTCGCTGATCACCGAGCAGGTTTCCAACCTGCGCGATGTCACCGACACGACGCTGGCCGACATCCAGAACCTGACCAGCCGCTTCGGCGACCAGTCGGAGGAACTGACCAAGGCCGCCCGGCACCTGGAGGACACCAACCGCTCCGTCGAGGGCCGCGTCGCCGAGCGCCGCACGGCCATCGAGGAAGTCGCCGAAACGCTTCTGTCCAAGACCGAGGCCGTCGACTCGCTCATGCGGTCCTTCACCCAGACCCTGTCGGAAACCCTGGAATCGGCAGACGACAAGGCCCGTGACGCCGCCAACATGCTGTCGGCCGCCGCGGAAGCCGCCTCCAAGCAGGTGGCGGAGCAGTTCGAGTCGATGCGCCTGACCGCCGGCATGGAGGGCCAGAAGGCCCGCGAAGCCATCCGCTCGGCCCAGGACGACATCATCGCGGAAATGTCGCGCACGGTCAGCGACGCCTCCGAGCGCTTCAACGATGCGGCCACCCGCATGCGTGACGTCGCCCGTGAGGTCCATCGCGAGCTGGAAGCGACCCGCAGCGAACTGAAACAGGGCGTCCTGAACCTGCCGGACGAAGCGGAAGAATCCTCCGCAGCGCTGCGCAAGGTGGTCAACGAGCAGATCCGCGCGCTGACCGAATTGTCGGAAATCGTCGCCAAGCAGTCCAACACGCTGGACATCTCCCGGCCGCAGGCCCAGGCAGCGACGGCCAGTGCCGCCCCTGCCCCGCAGCAACCGGCGCCCCAGCCGGCGCCGGCAAGCTATGCCCCGGCCAGTGAGCCGCGGCAGCAGCAGGCGCGCCCGGCCGAGCCCCGCCGCCAGCAGCCCGCTGCGGCTGCACCGGCAGGCGCCTCGGGCGGCAAGGGCTGGGTGGCGGATCTTCTGCGCCGCGCGTCCCGCGACGAGGAAGCCGGTGCGGACACCGACATGAGCCGGACCCCGCTGCAGACGGTGGAAAGCCTCAATTCGCTGTCCGTGGACATTGCCCGTGCCATCGATCACGAGACCTTCGTCGATCTGTGGAACCGCTACCGCAACGGTGAACGGCACGTGTTCACACGCCGCCTCTACACCCTTCAGGGCCAGCAGACCTTCGACGAGATCCGTCAGAAGTACTCCCGCGACCCCGAATTCCGCACGGCGGTGGAACGGTATGTCGCCGACTTCGAACAGCTCCTGGCCCAGGTGGCACGCAACGACCGTGACAACATGCTCGGTCAGACCTACCTGACTTCGGACACCGGCAAGGTCTACACCATGCTGGCCCACGCCAGCGGCCGCCTCGACTAGAGGCGGACTGCAAGGGCACACGAAAAAGGCGGCCCCGGGCCGCCTTTTTTTTGATGGTGGTTCGGATATTCAGCTTCGGGAAGCTCAAACGACGTCGGACACCGCCCCCGATGTCACCCCGGGCGAGCAACGCGAGACCCGGGGCCCACTCGTTTCCAGAGTTCCCTTACCTGGGCACGGCAGTGCCATCACAAGGGCCTCTTCAACAAGCGGCCTTGCGAGTAGGCCCCGGCTCGCGCTGCGCTTGGCCGGGGTGACACCGGGGTTAGGGGACGGGCAAATCCAGCCACTCGGGATTGGAACGCTCGATCAACTGGATCTTCCAGGCGCGGTGCCACTTCTTCAGACGTTTTTCCGTTGCGATCGCTTCGTTGATCTCTTCAAAGCCTTCCGCAAAAACAAGCCTGCCAACCTTGTGCTTTTTCGTGAAGCTCCTGCCTTCGCCGAGGCGGTGTTGCTCGACCCGCCTTGCGAGGTCATTGGTCACGCCGACATAAAGCGTGCCGTTTTTTCGGCTCGCAAGAATGTAAACATAATAGGTCAAGACACACCTTTTGAGTGTATCCATTTCTAAAACACCCTACCCCTGGTGTCACCCCGGGCGAGCATCGCGAGACCCGGGGCCCACTCGTTTCCAGAGCGCCTTGATTTTCGGCGCGGCAGGGTCGCAAATTAGCACCGCTTCAACAAGCGCCCTTTCGAGTGGGCCCAGGCTCCGCGCTGCGCTCGGCCGGGGTGACACCAGAAAGTGCCGCGGAGAACAGCGCTCCACGTCCGGTAAACGCTTGCCCTAGTCACTCACGCCTTCCAGCTCGCCGGCAAGGTTCTCCCGGATGCGCCGGGTTACGGTCAGGAACCCTTCGATCTCCTGTTCCTTGAGCCCGCTCAGCATCCGCTGCTCGACGGCCTTGAGCTTGGGGCCGAGATCCTCATAGACCGCCCTGCCCTCTTCGGACAGCTTCAGCAGAAAGCTGCGTCCGTCGGCGGCGTTGCTCTCGCGCACCAGGAAACCGCGCTCCTCCATGCGTTTCACGGCGCGGCTGACCACCACCTTGTCCATGCTGGATCGCGAGACGATCTCCGTCGCCTGAAGCCCGGACGTGGCCGACCCGAGAATGGCCATGGTGCGCCACTCGGCCGGCATCATGCCGTAGTCGCGTTGATAAACCGCCGACAAGGCACGGGTGACATCGGAATAGAACACGCGCACCAGGTACGGGAAAAAAGTTTCAAGCTCGAAATCGGAGTGCGCTGCATCCTGGTTTTCTCGCGTGTTTTCAAAAGGTTCCGATGTTCCGTTTCCCGGGTCAGTCAGCTTTTTCATCTGGGGTCCATGGTGTCCGTTTGGCTAGGATACGCGATTTTACGATTGACTTGGTTTCAGTTGCAACTATTTTGTTTCAAATGAAACTATCTATGGCGTCACGTTTCTGGCACGGATGATACCGGCAAGAGCGGCCATCATAAACGTTGGGGAGGAGAAACCCTTGAATCAGCTGAAATGTCTTTCCATTCTGGCAGGTGTCGCGGCAGGCGCATTGACCGGGCTGGTCTCGGCCGCAAGCGCGGATGAACTCGTGCTGTCGTCCTGGTTGCCGCCGAAACACCCGATCGTCACGGGTGTGATCGAGCCTTGGGCCGAGCAGGTCGCCGAGGCCACCGAGGGCCGTGTCACGGTGCGCGTCCTACCGAAGCCGGTCGGCTCGCCGCCGGAGCATTTTGACCTTGCCGCCGAAGGCATCGTCGACATCACCTACGGCCTGCACTCCTTCACCAAGGACGACCGTTTCCTGCGCTCGCGCATCGGCCAGTTCTCCTTCATCGCCGACACGGCCACCGAAGGTTCCAAGGCCTATTGGGATGTCTATGCCGGCACGCTGGACGCGCAAGGAGAACACCAGGGCACCAAGCTGCTGGGCCTGTGGGTGCACGGTCCGGGCATGTTCCACAACAACCAGCGCAAGATCGAGACGCCGGAGGACTTCTCCGGCCTGAAGGTCCGCACACCCGGCGGCTACATTGCCGGCCTCGCCCAGGATCTCGACATCATCACCCAGTTCATGGGCCCGGGCGAGGTCTATGAAAAGCTCTCCCGTGGAGTCATTGACGGCGTCACCTTCCCGATGGAAGCGCTGCAGGCGTTCAACCTGACCGACCACATCAAATACTCCATGCGCATCCCGGGCGGCATCTACAACACCTCCTGGTTCATGGTCATGAACGAGGACATCTGGGACGGCATTTCCGAAGAGGACCAGGCTGCCATCGAAGGCGTGTCCGGTGCGGCGCTTGCCGAGCTTGCCGGCAGTGTCTGGGACGGTGCCGACACGCGCGGCGCGGCCTATATCGCTGACAAGGACATCGAGGTCTATGACGCCCCTGCCCCGGTACTCGAGGCCATCAGGGCGCTGGCTGCCAAGCATGAAGCCACCTGGGCCGACGCGGTCCAGAAAACCGGCTTTGACGGCACCGCCGCCCTTGCCGCCTTCCGTGACCAGACCGGCATCCAGCCCTGATCATGCTGTCTCAGCCGCACACGAACGCTCCGGGCCGGATCGCAAGGATCCGGCGCGGGGCCGCCTTTTTGCTCGGTCTTGCCTGCCTGTTGGTGCTGGCCGCGCTGATCGGGCTGACCTGCGTCGACGTCATCGCGCGCTATGCCTTCAACAGCCCGGTCACCGGCGCCTATGAGCTGACCGAGATCCTGCTGGCAACCCTGATCTTCCTCGCCCTGCCGCTGACGACCGCCGCCGGCGAACATATCGAGGTGGAACTGCTGGACGGCATGAAGAGCAGCATCCTCAAGCGGCTCGGTACGATGGCGGCGGCGATCTGCACCATCGGCGTCTTCGCCGTCATCGCGCTGGAAATGGCCGATCATGCCGGCAAGCTGGCCCGCCGCGGCCGGGTAACGGATTCCCTGGAGATCCCGCTCTCGCTGGTCGGCTGGCTTGGCGCGGTATCCTTCGGCCTGTCGGCGCTGGCCGCCCTTTACTTCTTCACCAAACGTTTCCGCGAAAAGGCCTGAGCCCGTGCTTGAAGCTCTGATCGGATTTGGCGCGCTGTTCGCCCTCGTGCTGGTGCGCGTGCCCATTGCCATCGCCATGATCATCGTCGGCACTGCCGGGTTTGCCGCCCTGCGCAACTGGAATGCGGCGCTGAACCTGCTCGGCAATGCCGCGTTCGACACCGGCCTGTCCTTCACCCTTTCGGTGATCCCGCTGTTCATCCTGATGGGCAATCTCCTGACCATTTCCGGGGTCAGCCAATCGCTGTTCTCGACCGCGCATCACTTTCTGCACAGGATGCGCGGCGGCCTTGCCATGGCGTCGATTGTCGCCTGCGGCGGCTTTTCCGCAGTGTGCGGTTCGTCGCTGGCCACCGCCGCCACCATGTCCAAGGTGGCGATGCCGTCCATGCGCGAGGCGGGTTATGCCGACAGCCTCGCCACCGGTTCGATCGCGGCCGGCGGCACGCTCGGCATCCTGATCCCGCCAAGCGTCATCCTGATCATCTACGGCCTTCTGACCGAAGCCGACATCGGCAAGCTGTTCGTCGCCGGCATCATTCCGGGCCTCCTCGGCGTCCTGTTCTACCTCGGCGCCGTCTATGTCACCGTGCGCCTCAAACCGGACCTCGCCCCGCAGGACGCGGAGGACCTGCAGCTCGAAAAGAAGGATGTCTGGGGCGTCCTGGCCGTGGTCGGCCTCTTTGCCATCATCATGATCGGCATCTATGGCGGCTTCTTCACGCCCACCGAAGCCGCGGGCATCGGCGCTGCCGCCGCCCTCCTCATCGCGCTGGTCTCCGGCGGCCTGACCTGGGAGAAGCTTTACACCGCCGGTCTCAACTGCGCCCGCACCACCGCGATGATCTTCGCGATCATCATCGGCGCGGAGGTCTTCTCCAATTTCATCAGCTATGCCGGGGTTCCCGACGCGCTGCTCGCCTTCGTCCAGTCGCTAGACGTCAACGCCTATGTGGTCATTCTCGTGCTGGTGCTGATCTACGTGGTGCTCGGCGCCGTTCTGGAGAGCCTCTCCATGATCCTCCTGACCGTGCCGGTGTTCTTCCCGCTGGTGACCTCGCTCGACTTCGGCACCGGTCTCCTGTCGGACCCCGAGATGGTGCTGATCTGGTTCGGCATTGTCGTCGTGGTGGTGACTGAGATCAGCCTGATCTCGCCGCCCATCGGCCTGAATGTCTTCGTGCTGCGCTCGGTCCTGACCGACGTGCCGCTCCGGACCATGTTTGCCGGCATCCTGCCCTTCTGGCTGGCCGATATCCTGCGGCTCGCGCTTCTGATCGCGGTTCCGGCCCTGTCGCTGCTGCTGGTGTAGGGCGGAGTTTCCGGCTGTCGCCCACGATCACCGGCCATGGACAAGGCAGCCCGCTTCTGCTATATTATCAAGTCATCTGATGACTTGGTGATATGTCGATGCAATCCCTCAACAAGACCAGCCTCACCGACCGCGCTGCCGAAGCAATCCGGAACGAGATCGTCTCAAACCGCTGGCCCGTCGGCGACAAACTGCCCAATGAGGCGCAGCTTTCGCAGCAGCTCTCGATCAGCCGGGGAACCGTACGTGAAGCGGTTCGCATCCTGGTCTCCCAGGGCTACCTGGAAACACGCCAGGGATCCGGAACCTATGTGCTGTCGACGGCGGACGCGACCCGTCCGCTGACCATGGCCCGGCGGGCCGGCCTGCGCGACCAGTTCGAGGCGCGCCTCGCGCTGGACGTGGAAGCGGCAAGGCTCGCGGCTCTGCGCCAGACCCCGGCGGTCATTGCGGAATTGCGTGACCTTCTCGACAGGCGCGGCCATTACGACGGCAGCGACAAGGCCGGTTTCGTCGCCCGGGATTTCGCCTTTCACCAGGCCGTGGTGGCCGCCTCCCGGAACAAGGTTCTCGCGGACATGTACGCATTCTTCTCGACGCTCATCAGCGAAACCATCGAGGCGACGCTGGGAAAGGACCTGCAGGAACCGGACATGGCCGCACACGCGTCGATCATCGACGCCATCGAGACCGGCGACCCAGACAGGGCAGAAGCCGCAGTGCGCCACTTCATGGCACCGGTTCTGCGGGATCTGGAACGGTTGCTCGGCTCATGAGAGAAACAGAACAAATCGATCCGGGCTCCATCGAACTGATCGACGCGGAAGCGGCCGACGCCGTCAGCGTACCCGTGCAGATGCCCGGCACACTTGTCCGCTTCGTGCTCGGTGCAAGTCTCGTCCTGATTGCCTTCAATCTGCGCCCGGTCTTTTCAAGTGCCTCCGCGCTGCTGCCGGAGATAACCGAAAGTTTCGGCCTGTCGGCCGCCGGGACAAGCCTGCTGACGACCTTGCCGGTTGTCTGCATGGGCCTGTTCTCGCCGCTTGCCCCGATCCTGGCGCGCTGGATCGGCACGGAACGCACCCTGCTGGCCGTCGCTTTCCTGCTCGCGCTCGGAACCGGCGCGCGCGGGTTCGGCTCCGTCCCCCTGCTCTTTCTCGGCACGGCCCTCGCCGGGGCCTGTATCGCCGTGGGCAACGTCCTGCTGCCGGGTCTTGTGAAACGGGACTTTCCCGACAAGGCCGCGCTTCTGACCGGCTGGTACACAATGGCCCTTTGCGCGGGCGCTGCCGGCGGCGCCGGCCTGACAATCCCCTTGCAGTCGGTCCTCGACGGTTCTGTCAACGCCGCCCTTGCGGTCTGGGCCCTGCCCGCGCTGCTGGTCGGCATGCTGTGGTTCCCCCAGGTGCTGGCGACACGCAACGTCGCGAAAAGGGACCGCTATGCCGTCAGGGGCATGTGGCGTGACAGGCTGGCCTGGAACGTGACGCTCTTCATGGGCCTGCAGTCCGCGCTCGCCTATTGCGTTTTCGGCTGGCTCGTTCCGATCCTTCGGGCGCGCGGGCTCGACGGCGTCACGGCCGGCGCGATCGTGTCCGTCTCGGTGATGGTCCAGGCGGCTTCCTGCCTGGTCATCCCGCATATTGCGGTGCGCGGCAGGGACCAGCGGCTGATCAATGTGGTTCTCGCAGGTCTCGCCGTTGTCGCTCTCCTGGGCCTGCAGTTCGCACCGCTCTCGACCGTCTGGATCTGGGCCATCCTGCAGGGGGTCGGCCAGGGCGGCCTGATCGCGGTTGCGCTCACGGTGATCGTGCTGAGAACAAAGGACCCGCATGCCGCCGCCCAGCTCTCCGGCATGGCCCAGTGCGTCGGCTACACGCTCGCCGCCATCGGTCCGCTCGTGGTCGGCTTCATCCGTGGCTGGACAGGCAGTTTCGAGTGGAGCGCCGCCCTGTTCGTGGCGCTCGGCCTCGGCGTTGCCGTCAACGGCTGGTACGCGGGACGGGCAATCCATGTCGAGGCTGAGACGGTGAAGATCGGGACCTGAGCCCTCACACGTTCCGCAGTGTCCAGGCTGCCATTTCGCCGAAGACCCGGTCCGCGGAGGCGTTCATGGCTTCCACCGCCTTGTCGACCGCGGTGCTGCCGGACGGGGTTTCGGCCCGGAAGACCTTGGTGGCCACCGTGCGGCCATTGCGATCGTTGACGACGCGGGCGGAGATTTCCACGAGCCCCCGGTCGGTGCCGTCGACCCGAAGTTCGAACGCCCGGATTTCGGTCTGCAGCTGGTAATCGATCAGGAGGCCGTCACCCGGAACGCCGACGCCGCGCAGGCGGCCGGTGTTCTGCAGCGTCTCGACCAGTTTCAGCTGAACCACGTTGGGAAGCGTGTCGGCCCAGGCGCTGTCCGGGAAGTAGCTGTAGACGGGGCCCTTGTCGACGACGGCGATATAGCTGCTGTCGAGTGCCTTCAACGCCCGCGGAGCGGCAACCAGGACCTGGACACGGCTGGACCTGCCGCCAAGTCCGGCGGCATCGGCGGCGCGGACGCTGTAATAGGCCGAAGGTGCGGAACTCGCGCAACCGGAGACGAGCATGCCGAGCCCGAGCGCTCCGAGAACGCCCCGGCGGGTCATGTCTGTGCCTGTCTTCGTCATGCGTCCTTGCCTTCTACGTGTCTTTTGTCATCGCCGGCGCCCACCCCGGTAGGTCGGCACGTCCTCGCCCCCGAAGATGACACGGTTGGGACTGCGTTCGAAACTCTCTGCCGCGCGCTGGATCGAGATCAGCGTGCGGTTGACCTGTCCCAGTGCCGACGTGAAATCGGCCGACCCCTGGGTGGCGAACTTGGAAAGGCCCCCGGCAATGGAATCCGCCCGGCTTTCGAAGGCCACCGCGATCTTGCGGATAGCCTGGGCGGCGAGCGTCGCTTCCTTGATCAGGCCCTCGCCGTCGCCGTCCACCATGGTGGAGACTTTCTCCACCAGGCTTTCCACACGCACGGACGTGGAATTCAGCGTCGCGGTCATCTGCTTGGCATCGGTAATGATCTGGTCGACATCCGGGGTGCGCTGCTGCAGGTTGGCCGTCATCTCCTGGACATTGTCCGCCGCCTTGCGGGCGCTCTCCAGGATCGCCGGGATGCCGTCTTCCGGATTGGCGAGGCCCGAAGCCGCCGTCTCGACCGAGCCGACGATGTTGGCAACCTTTTCCGGGTCGACCGCCTGCATCAGCTCGTTGGCGGTTTCAAGCGTGGTCGCGAAGCGCTCCGCGGCGGCCTGCACATCGGTGATCAATGCCGCGATCCGGTCGTCCTGCCCGCGAACCGTCGCCGAGACCGCCTCGAAATTCTGCACGGTCGACTTGGTGGAGGCGATGATCTCGTTGATCTGGCCCTGTTGCTGGTTGAAGTTGTCGACGATACTGGAAACGTTGTCGACGGTCTTGCCGATGGTCTCCGGGTCGACACTCGCCAGGATTTCGTCGACGCGCACCAACGAGGCATTCATGCCCTCGGTAAAGGTGCTGACGGAAGCAACCACCTGCTCCACTTGCAGCGGATCGATGGCGGCGGCGATTTCCACGCCCCGGCTCATGATCGTGTCGACCTTGGCAACCACGTCACGGCTGCCTTCCAGGATCTCGACGACGGTTCCTTCGCGCTGCTGAATCACTTCGACGATCTGGTTGACACTCTCCATGGTCTGGCTGGTGGAGCTGATCAGCGTGTCGATGTCGCCTGTCCGCTTTTCAAGAACCTCGCCAAGCGCGGCGGCCCCCGCCATGACCTTCTCGATGTCTTCCGGCTTCACCGCTTCGACAATCTTGTGCACGTTGTCGAGGCCTTCGTTGAGGTTCTTGGTGAAGGTTTCCAGTTCCTTGGCGGCGCTCTGCGCATCGGCCATCAACAGGTCGATGTCCTTGCTGGCCTTGCCGAGACTTTCGGAGAACTGGCTGAAATCGTCGACGATTGCGGTCACCTTGTCGGACGGCACCGCAGCCATCAGCCGTTCTCCCTGGTCGACAAGCTTCTCCAGCCGGCCGGACAGACTGGAGAACGCGTCCGATGCCTTGCCGATGCTGGCCATGAAGTCCTTCACACCATCGGAATTGGCGGCCAGCGCATCGGAAAAGGTTTCCGCGTTGTCGATGATCTTGGTGATCGCCGGACTGTTGTCCTTGAGGAGGTCATCGACCGTCTTCATGGTCGAATCGGCGCGTTTCAGGACATCCCGCGCGCCATCGACAATATCGTCGAAAAAGGAACGCTCCGCCTCGATGACCGGTATCTTGCCGTCGTCATGCCCCAGCAGCAGCGGAGAATCGGAGGTGCCGCCCGTCAGGTCCACATAGGCAACGCCCGTCAAGCCGGTAAAGTTCAGGGTTGCCTTGGTGTCCTCGCGCAGCGGGGTGGAAGGCTTGATGCCCACCGTGGCGACCACCTTGGTCGGGTCATCGGGGGCGAAATCGAGTGACTTGACGTCACCGACCTTGATTCCGTTGAACAGTACCTGCCCACCGACCGGCAAGCCGGTCACGGGCCCGGGATAGAGGATCTTCAATTCCACGTTCTGGCGCGATTCCGCGGTCACCGCGAGCCAATATACAAATCCGAACGCGCCGACCAGGATGGCCACCATGAAAGCGCCGATCAGAATGTAGTTCGCCCGGGTTTCCATTCAGTCCAACCTATGCTCGACGCAACGCCCGCTCTCCGCGGAAGTATGACTTGATCCAGGGATCGTCGTTTTTCATCATGTCGTCCAGTGTTCCAATCGCCAGAACATGCTTTTTCCCAAGAACAGCTATGCGATCGCAAATGGAATGCAGGCTGTCGAGGTCATGTGTGACCATATAAACGGTCAATCCGAGAGTCGAACTCAGGTTTGCAATCAGCGAATCAAATGCAGCCGCCCCGATCGGATCGAGACCGGATGTCGGCTCATCCAGAAACACCAAATCCGGATCGAGCGCAAGGGCGCGGGCCAAACTGGCCCGCTTGACCATGCCACCGGAAAGCTCCGAGGGCAGCTTGTCCGCGGCATCCTGGGGCAGACCCACCAGCTCCAGTTTCAGGCTTGCCAGTTCATCCATCAATTGCGGTGACAGCTTCAGGTGCTCGCGCATCGGCACCTGGATGTTCTGCTTGACCGTCAGGGACGAGAACAAGGCGCCCTGCTGGAAGAGGACCCCCCAGCGGCGCTCGATCGCCTTGCGTTCCTTCTGGTTCGCCGTGGACATGTCGTGCCCGAAGACGGAGATGAAGCCGGCGCGCTTGGGCGTCAGGCCGAGAATGGCGCGCATCAGCACGGATTTGCCGGTGCCGGACCCGCCAACGAACCCCAGCACCTCGCCGCGGCGCACGTCGAGGTCCAGATCCTGCAGAATGATCTTCGAACCGAAACCGACCGTGACATTTCGCACGGAAAGCACATGTCCCGCATCATCACCGGTCGCCAGGGGCGCGGCGTCGGGTTGTGTCGCGGAGCTTTCTGTCATCGGATGGCTCAAACTCCAATCGCAGCGAAGAACATGGCAAAAAAGCCGTCAACGACAATCACCAGGAAGATCGCCTTGACCACGGACATGGTCGTGTGCCGGCCGAGCGACTCCGAGGAGCCCTCAACTTTCAGGCCCTCGACACAGGCGATCAGGCCCACGATGAGCGCCATGAACGGCGCTTTTACCAGCCCGACCACCAATGTCTCGATCGTGATCGCGGCCTGCAACTGGGTGAGAAAGGCCGCCGGGGGAATATCCAGGTAGGCCCAGGTAACCAGGCCGGATCCGAACAGCGCCGCAATGTCGGAAATGAAGGTCAGGATCGGCAGCGCGATCATCAGCGCCAGGATCCGCGGCAGCACCAGCACTTCCGTCACGCTCAGGCCGATCACGTGCAAGGCGTCGACTTCCTCCTGCATGCGCATGGACCCCAGTTCCGCCGTGAATGCCGACCCCGACCGGCCCGCGACCATGATGGCCGTCAGGATGACGCCGATTTCGCGCAGGACAAGGATGCCTGCGAGATCGACCACGAAGATGTCAGCGCCGAACTGCCTGAGATAGAAGCCGCCCTGCTGGGAGATGATCGCGCCGATCAGGAAGCTCATCAGGGCGACGATCGGCACCGCGCCGATGCAGCTGCGATCGAACTGCACCGCGATGGAAATGCTGCGCAGGCGCTTTGGCTGCAACAGCACCGTCGACAGGACAAGTCCCAGAGAGCCCAGGATGTGCAGCATCGCGGTGGCGTCCTTGCCGGCATCCACCACTTGCCGGCCGGTCGCTTCCAGAAAGCCCGCAATGGAAAAACCGGAATGCTCCGGCTTCCAGCTGGGCGGGTGATGGTTCTCGATCTCGTCGAAAAGGGACTGGCGCACCGGCGTGACACCGGCCAGACCGACCTTGCGGCCTTCGAATTCCAGGCGTCCCCGCGTCCGGTGAATAAGCCAGGCGCCGCTGGTGTCCAGATGCTCAATTTTCGAGATATCGATGCAGGTCAGGCGTTCCGGGGCAACCTCCAGGCCGGACAGGTCCTTTTCGGCCTCGCCGATGGTGCTCACTGTCCAGTCACCGGCAAGGGACAGGAACTGCCTGTCAGGACCGTCTGCTTCCAGACCAATCGACGGTGCCGTGTTTTTCTCCAAGAATGCCATTCCGGCTGGCTGCCCTCTTGCCGCTGGTTCCTCATCCCCCGTATACCTGATGGAGAAGGTCAATACCAACCGTGATTAAGCATGATTCTGGTTCGAAACCGGAAGCTACCTGAAAGATTTACCATGGAAATTGCCCACCCCTACCTGTTGTTTCTCGGTGATGTTCCCGATGCCCTGGCGGCCAAGACCGCCATCGGCATTGTCGACTGGCGCAAGGACTGGTGCCTGGGCCAGGTCCGCCTGGACGGCTGCGCCGCCGATACCGGACTGGAAGACCTGTCGATCGCCGAAGGTGCCGCCGCCGGCGCGAAGACCTTTATCATCGGTGCGGTCAATGCCGGCGGACGCCTTCCCGAGCACTGGGTCGACTCGGTCGTCGAGGCTCTCAATGCGGGCATGGATGTCGCCTCCGGCCTGCATGTCCGCCTGGCCAGCATTCCCGCCATCAGGGACGCGGCGGAGAGCAACGGCCGCCAGCTGCATGATGTGCGCCACAACAATGAGACCTTTGCCACCGGAAAGGGCACGAAACGGCCGGGCAAGCGCATTCTGGCCGTTGGGACCGATTGTTCCGTCGGCAAGAAATACACCGCGCTTGCCATGGACAAGGCCATGAACGAACGCGGCTACAAGAGCTCCTTCTGCGCAACCGGCCAGACCGGCGTGTTCATTTCCGGGCGCGGTGTCGCGCTGGATGCGGTGGTCGCCGATTTCATCTCCGGCGCAGCGGAGTGGCTGTCTCCGGCAACGGAGGACGATCACTGGCAGATCGTCGAGGGTCAGGGCTCCCTGTTCCACCCGTCCTTTGCCGGTGTCACCCTGGGTCTCCTGCACGGCTCGCAGCCGGATGGCTTCATCGTTTGCCACGAGCCGACCCGCACGAAAATGCGCGGTGTGGAAACGCCCCTGCCGACGATCCAGCAGGTGATCGACATGACCATCCAGTGCGGCAAGCTCACCAATCCGGACATCCGCTGCGTCGGTATTGCCGTCAACACGACCGCGCTCGATGATGACGAGGCGCTGGCCTACCTGGCCAAGGTTGGCGAGAAACACGGCCTGCCGGCAACCGATCCGGTCCGCTACGGCATGGAAGCGATCGTCGACAAGGTGTCCGCCGAGTTCGGCGCACCATGAGCCTTTCGGTTGAGATCGAGGCGGAGCGCTTCGAAATCGCGGGCGGTTTCAGGATCTCCCGCGAAACCCGGACCCATGCCCAGGTCGTGGTCGTCACGCTGCGCGACGGCGGCCATGTCGGCCACGGCGAATGCGTGCCCTATCCCCGTTACGGCGAGACCCTGGAAAGCGTCCAGACACAGATCGGCGAAATCTCGGAACTTCTCAAGGAAGGCCTGTCCCGGGAACAGTTGCTGGAGATCATGCCCGCCGGCGCGGCCCGCAACGCCGTCGATTGCGCCCTGTGGGACCTGGAGGCCAAGCGCACCGGCAAGCGGGCTCACGAGTTGGCCGGCATTGCCACGCTCGCACCGGTCACGACGGCTTTTACCATCAGTGTCGACACGCCCGACGCCATGGCCGAAAAGACGCGTGCGGCCGCGCACCGGCCGTTGCTCAAGATCAAGCTGGCGGGAACGGGCGACGATGCCCGCATCGCCGCCGTGCGCAAGGCCGCCCCCGACAGCACCCTGATTGTCGATGCCAACGAGGCCTGGGACGAGAGCTGTTTCGAGGTCAACATGGCCGCCTGCGAGGCCGCCGGTGTCGCCCTCATCGAACAGCCGCTGCCGTCGAAAAACGACGGTCTTCTCGCGGGCCTCGAGCGGCGCGTGACCCTGTGTGCCGATGAAAGCCTGCACCCGGGCAAGAGCATCGACGGACTGCGTGAGAAATACGACGCGGTCAACATCAAGCTCGACAAGGCCGGCGGACTGACCGCCGCGCTGAAGCTTGTCGAGGATGCGAGAGCCCAGGACCTCAAGGTAATGGTGGGCTGCATGCTCGGCACCTCGCTGGCCATGGCGCCCGCCGTCGTCATCGCGCAAGAGGCCGACTATGTCGACCTCGACGGGCCGCTTCTGCTGGCCGAGGACCGCTCTCCCGGCCTGCGCTTCGAAGGCAGCACCCTCTATCCCCCCGAGCCGGAGCTGTGGGGGTAGGTGTGAAAGCTTCGCAAAGAGACCGAGTTCAGAGATGGAGCCTTATCTGCAAAGACATCAAAGAAGATTTCAACACAGGGCGAACTAAATGTGGTTTTTTTGGCTTGGTGCAAGCATTTTCTCAGTTCCCGTCTTGGATTGGCCCTCCCCGTAGTCTTAAGCGCCGTGCATCCTGATTGAGAAATGGAGTGAAAGGCGAACGCATATCACGACTAAATCGCGTGTACCTATGTCTTTTAAAACGGCGAAATATACTTTAACGTGTTGCAGTGATAGGAACACAATTTTGTTTTGAGAGATAAACCTTGAGCACTCGACCTGAGATTGACCTTATTTCCGAAGCTGAAAGCTCTTCCCCGAATAGATCGGCTACAAAGCTCTTGGAACGAGTATTTGATGACGTGTTGGTTTCGTACAAATCTCAGGCTTATCATAGCGCCTACCACTACCATGTTCGTCTACATGGATATCCTTTGCCCAAAAACCTTTTAGAAAACAGCTTCTATTTACCGCGAACAAAGATCGAGGGTGACCTAAGAAAGCAAATTAATAACAATAACAATATTGTCGTTTTGGGGTGTGAAGGCAGTGGCAAAACCACCTTAATTCACCGAGTGGTGGGCACGTACCAAGATTTCGGTCGTTTTTTGTACGTTGATACAAGTGATCTAGAAGTTCCAGTCGGTGAAGAATTCTTTTTGACTTCGTTACTAAATCGTTTGGTCGAGGCAATTAGCATCTTACTGAATGAGAAAGAAAATCGACAATTTGAAGAATGGATAGTAGCCACGCAAAAAAAAGATAGTTTATCGAGAGCCCGATTTGCAAACGAGAGACCCGAAGAAATATTTCAGAATATCGTATGCTGGCTGAATGTTGTTAAGAATAGAAAACTATACTTTATTTTAGATAATATTGACAGCTTGTCAGTAGACGCCGGTCGAATGGTGTTTGTTTACCTAAATCAATTGAATACCGCACTTGACAAAAAGGCCACCGCTTTGGGCGAAGAAAGGATTTCGCCTCTAAGGTACATCGTGTCCTGCCGAACTACCACGTACCGGCATGTGTCTTCGATATCAACGGGTATGTTTGTCAATTCGAAACCCAAGTTGGTCTTAGCTGAAGACGATACAAGAGATAAGCTAAGCGTCCCAAAACTGATGCATCGGTTTTTAACATTTGAGAACGACTCGGAATTTCAAAAAGTCAGACATGATCCTCAGCAAATTCCCATTTTTCGGCGCGACGCCACTATGCAGGTATCTTTCTCGAATTACGTTGAGACGATAAGTAATTGGTTGCTAAAGTCCGAGAAAGAGGTCAACTCTGTAATTAAGCCGTTTTGCGGCAGATCGATTAGGAGGATGAAAATCTATGGTTTGCGTGCTTACGCAAGTCCCATAATCGCCATGCTATCTTATCTTGAAAAAGAGAACGTCGTAGGAATCACAAAAAACGATCCCAAATACCTTCGTCGTCGATTGCTGGAAAGTCTTTTTGATTTTCGGGTCGCCGGAAATATAGACAATGCCATCTCGGTTGGATTTCCAGTGAACATTTTTAGAGTCGTCTCAGAGGACGATGAGTTCCGTCGAAACCCACTTCTTGGTGTTATAGCCATTGCTCAATTATCCGAGAATTGGGAGGAGTTTGCGGCGGATGACGTTCACTTTGCAAAGTGTATGTACGCCGAACCGTTCGTGAAGAAATTGCGGAAGATAGGATACACAAGCGGCGGCGTTCGTGACTTGTTTGAAACCTTTACTTTAGCTGGAATCTTAAGGGCCGTACCGAGTAGTGGCGTTTTGTTGCAAGGCGACGGCGACAGCCGTGAGCTTCGAGAACAGTATATAGTTGATGACCGCTCCGTTGCTGCATATTTTTCTTTGACATGCTGTGACGACTTAGAGCGTTCAATTCAGTACTTCAATGCTTCCGTTCGGCTAAAATATGGCTGTGGGTATTACTCTAAGTTGGATTCTTTCAAATATGAGTGCCTCCTCAATCTTGTGTTCATCAAAGACATCCTCAAGCGAGAAGAGCAGCTCGCCGAAATGAACAGATCGAGCGGTGTTGCGTTAAAACCATTTTCAAGCCGCTTTAAACCGAAGTTGATTCCCTTCTGGCGACGACGCATTGCACAAGATCGCGAAGATCTCACTGATCGTCGTAGTGGCGGCAGCATTCCAAACCAATCCATGGGAGAGCGGCTACACGTTCAAAATGAACAACTATTCAAAAGTGTCTCAAATCAAATTTCAAAAATAGAGTCAGTGATATAGTGTTTAAGCCGATATTAACCCGTGCTGGTTTGCCGACTGCAGTCAATGAGATATCTCTAGACAAATTCCTGAACGGCTGCCTACTCGGATGTGAAGAGAAATTTGTTTTTCGGGGTCAAGCAGACTCAACTTGGCGTCTCGTTCCTTCGGGCTTTCGTACGAGCACAGGCGACATTGCCTCAGAGACGGAACGAAACTCTCGTATTCGCATGTTTCAAAGTGACGATTTCTTAGCTGAATGCAAAGAACTTCGTATGATCCTGAAGGAGCGCGAAAACGTACGCAGCCTCAAAGGTGCTGACTACAAGCGATTGCAGCTTATGGTAATTGCGCAACACTTTGGTGTTCCGACACCACTCTTGGACTGGACCAAAAGTCCGCTAATCGCAGCATACATGGCGACGAATTTTAGAAGATCGCCTGGAGTGATTGGAATCTATCGGCTTGATCGAAGCACAAATCCTGACGACGTTATTTTCACAGATTATTCTGAAGTATCATTTAATAGAATCCGTTCGCAATTAGGCGGTGTCTCTTGTTTTGGAAAAATGGATGCGGGTAATCTTCAGCTTTCGACAGATACCTTTGAGCAGTACCTCCAAGATAAGAAGTCCGAAATTCGGTCCGGTTCGTTGGATTGTTTCATCTCGAAGGTTGACGTCCGAATTGAAGCTAGCGACTTTTCTCGTCTGAAAGAAGTCTTACGTTCAAATGGTATTTTAACTGATTTGTTGTTCCCGCGAAGTGGCTACTGGAAAGCCCAGTCAATCAGAGAAGCATTCTCACTTTAGCTAGTGACTTTGGAGTGCTACCCCATCCGCCGCCGCAGCATCGGTGTCATCACCAGCGTCGCAAGGGTGCCAATCGCCGCCACCATGGACATCAGGTAGAACGGCCAGTCCGGGTTGAGTTCATAGAGCGCACCGGAAATGCTGAGGCCGATGGCCATCTGGATGCCGACGGATGTGGCAAGGAGGCCCTGGCCGGTTCCGGCCCAGCGGCTCGGCACCACCCGCGCCAGGATCGCGACCGCGCCCAGATGCGCCGCGCCGAAGGACAGGCCGTGCAGGGTCTGCAGCGCCGCCATGGCCGGCAGCGTGCCGGCGAAGGGAAACAGCAGCCAGCGCACGGTTGCCGCCGCCCCTGCGGCCAGCAGGAAGATCGGCGGGTCGAACCGCTGCGCCAGCTTGCCCGCGATGGTGAACAGGGCAATCTCGGCCGCAACACCCGTGGCCCACAGAACTCCGATGGCAAAATCGGGGACATCCATGGCCTGCCAGTAGATCGTTCCGAACCCGTAGAAGGCCGAGTGGCTTGCCTGGTAGAGGCCGAGCACCACAAGCAGCGGCCAGAACCAGACGCTTCGGAATGGTGTGCCCCTGTCCGCGTCCGCCAAATCGGCGTCGGTCGGCTTCGCGCCGCGTTTCTGACGCGGCAGCGACATGGCAACCGCTCCCGTCGCCAGCGAGGCAAGACCCACGGCAACCACCAGCAGCCACGACGTTCCCTCCGAGGCAAGCGTTCCGCCAACGATGCTGGCAACGACGAAGCCTGCCGATCCCCACAAGCGCATCCTGGCATAATCCGCGCCCGTGTTGCGCTGGACATCGAGCGCATAAGCATCGCTGAGCGGCACCACCGGCGCATTCATGACCATGTATCCGACAACGGCAATCGAAAGAAAAACGAGGCCGAAGGGCAGGAAGTAGAGCGCTATGAAAGCGGCTGCCGCCAGTGAGTAGATCAGGATCGACAGGCGCCGCTGGCCGGTCCTGTCGGAGAGGTTCGACAGAATCGGGCTGGCACCGATTCGGGCGATCGTGCCGATCCCCAGGACAAGTCCGATCTCGGTGGCGTCAAGCCCCCGAAACCCCAGGACGACAGGAAAGAACGGCAGAAACAGGCCAACTCCGAAGAAGTGGCTCGCAAACAGGCCGGAGACACGGGCACTAATACTGGACATGTTGACGGACATGAAATCCCGGGCAAGGCGGATTGCTAAAAAGGATGTTAACGATTTTCACCTTACCTTGGAGGAGAAGTTGTCCGTGTTACGGCAACAAACGACCCTTAGGCAAGTTGAGATTCGCGTCCACATGAAAGCGGAAGCTAGACAGGAAGAACCGGAGCTGATCGGCGAAGCCGAGTATCAGACTCTCGAACAGACCCTGATGGAATCCGACCGCGGCCGTCGGTTTCTGAGGGAATTCCTCAATCGCAACAAGACCCCCGAAACCACGGAAATCCTTGGTGCGATTCATCGGCTCGAAAAAGTCGTCACCCGCCAGCGCAAGGTGCCCGATCTCGACAAGATCCGTCTCGATATTGCCGACATGCACGAGGCGATCGAGCGGACCAAGGCCGAGATCGCAAACATCAAGCAGGAAGGCGACGAGAGCAACCGCTTTGTCGATGCCTCCCATGAGCTGGACGCGATTGTCACACAGACCGAAGGCGCCACCCAGTCCATTCTGGAAGCCGCCGAGCAGATCCAGGAAAAAGCCTGGGTCCTGCGCGAAAACGGTGCCGACGACGCGACCTGCGATGATATCGACGCCAAGGCAACCGAAATCTTCATGGCCTGCTCCTTCCAGGATCTGACCGGCCAGCGTACCAACAAGGTCGTTCAGGTGCTGCGTTACCTGGAAAGCCGCATCAACCTGATGATCAACATCTGGGGCATCGAGGAAATGGAGGCCGAAGACACGGCCGGTCCCGTGGACAGCCGTCCGGACGCCCACCTTCTGAACGGTCCGCAGCTCCAGGGCGGTGTTTGCCAGAACAGTGTCGACGAACTGTTTTCCGCCAGTGACGACGTCTTCGACGCCGCGATGAAGGAAACCAGGGCTGACGCCGCTGTCGAACCGCCGGCGGCTGCGGAGACCCACGCGAGCGACGCAGATGTCGATGCCATCATGTCCGGCGGCGACGAGCCGATGGACGCCGCCGCAATCGACGACATGTTCGCGGCCGCGCCGGCCGCGGAAGACGATGCCGCCGCGGACATTGCCGGTTCCGATCCTGACGCGACCATGGACGAGGCTGCCATCGACGACATGTTCGCTTCCGCGCCCTCAGCAGATGCGGAGGAAGCGGCCGTTGAGGACAGCGACCTGGCAGGCGCCGACCCGGACGCAACCCTCGACGAAGCGGCCATCGAGGCCCTGTTCGACAGCGAGGTCGGCACCGACACCGATGAAGCCGAGGCGGAAGCCGACGCGGACTGGGAGCTGACCGAAGAGGCAGCCGAGGAAGACGGAGAAGATCCGCTGGAAAACCTGTCGGAAGCCGAGCGCCAGGCTCTCTTCAACTGAACCTGGTTTTTCGAGTTTTACGGAAGGGCGCTGCCGGCTGGCGGCGCCCTTTCAGTTTGGACGAGCGTCAGCCGCCATTGCGACTGCACAAGACGGCCTTCCGGTCATCCGAAACGCCGGCAGACGGGCTCTGACGATGCGCTCGCACGTTATACCAATCGCAATTAATAGGAACCGATCTGATGTCGTTGTTCCGGTTTGCCGGCAAGGCGCGTTGCGCAGGACGGCCTGGTTGGCCGTTCAAGCGGCGCAACGCCGTCCGGCGGGCCGGAACAGGCCACCGAAGGCCGCGTTTGGAGGCTGTTCTGCCGCGTCGCAGATTTTGGACGATACCCCGTATCGCCCTGCAATCTGCTCCTTGCCGAACAGTCTCCAAACGCGGTCAGATGGGTTCCTATTAAGTGCGGTTGGTATTACCGGTTCAGCGCCGTCATCAGCATCTGGGGATCGATATTGCCACCTGTCAGGACGATCCCGACGGTCTTGTCTTCAAGCGGAAGTTTTCCCGAAAGCAGCGCCGCGAGCGCAACGGCGCCGCCGGGCTCGACGACGAGCTTCAGTTCCGTAAACGCGAACGCAACCGCGGCCAGCGCCTCGTCGTCTGTCACCGTGACGGCTGCGCCGGCCAGTTTGCGCAGGATGGAAAAGCCCAGTTCTCCCGGTGCTTCGGTCAGGAGCGCGTCGCAGACCGATCCGGATTTGACGGCGTTTGTCCGGATGGTCCCGCTTTCCAGGGAGCGCTTGTAGTCGTCGAACAGCGCCGGCTCGGCTGTGTGAAAGCAGGTCCCCGGTGTTTTATGCGCCAGGGCCAGGGCAACGCCGCTGGCCAGTCCGCCGCCGCCGGTACAGGCCAGCACATCGTCGAGCCGGACCCCGAGCGCAGCTGCCTGCGCGGCCAGCTCAAGGCCGACGGTCCCCTGCCCTGCGATCACGCCTGGATCGTTGTAGGGATGGACGAATGTCGCACCGCTCTCGTCGCAAAGCGCGCGGGCTATGACATCCCGGCTTTCGGTTTCCCGGTCATAGGTCACCACCCGGGCTCCGTAGCCCCTGGTGCGCGCCAGCTTGATCTGCGGCGCGTCCTCCGGCATGACGATGGTCGCCGGCATGCCGAGCAGCTTCGCGCTTGCGGCAACCCCCTGGGCATGGTTGCCCGAGGAACAGGCGACAACGCCTCTCGGGCGGTCCTCCGGCGGGATCATGTTCAGGCGGTTGAACGCGCCACGGAACTTGAAGGACCCGCTGCGCTGCAGGTTTTCCGGCTTGAGCAGCACCCGGGCACCGGTGCGTTCATCCAGAAGAGGATGCCTGAGAACAGGAGTCTTCACCGCGTATCCGTCGATGCGCGCGGCAGCCGCCTCGATGTCCTCGATGGAAACGGCAAATCCGGAAGGGTCCGCCGCGCCGGCCGGCATGGCGTGAGATTGGGTATCCGTCATCAGATGTCGCTTTTCAAACCAGACAGTTTTCCTGATGCATCCGCGCTCGAGACGTGCATGGGCACGGCCGGCAGGGACTGCTTTTCGTCCCAAGTGTTTTCACAGGAAAGCTGCGCGATCCAGCAGGATTTTGTGCCGGTGTCAATTTAGCGGAGACAGCGTCGGAAGCGTGAACGCTATTCCGCCGTCAGGAGTTCCGCGGCGAAACCGTGATGGCTGTCCCGTGCCTCGATGCAATTGTCGAGGAACTGGCGCGCACTGGCCGCCCAGGTGTAGTTCATGGCGATCTTGCGGCAATGTTCGCGCGGAATATCCAGCGCCGTTTCGGCCGCTTCCCGAAGGTCTTCGGAAAGAACGCCCGCGCCCGTGTCGCCAATGACATCCAGGGGTCCCATGACGGGAAAGGCCGCCACCGGCACACCGCTGGCCAGCGCTTCCAGCATCACGTTGCCGAATGTGTCGGTCAGCGAGGGAAACACGAACACGTCCGCATCCGAATAATGCCGCGCCAGCTCCTCGCCGGATTTCGAGCCGGTGAACAATACATCCGCATGGTCCCGGCGCAGGCTGTCGAGCTGCGGCCCGTCGCCCACGACGACCTTCGAGCCGGGCAGCTCGAGATCAAGAAACGCCTCGATGTTCTTTTCCACCGAGACCCGGCCGACATACATGAACACGGGCCGCGGCAGATCTGCAGGCAATATGGAGCCCTCGTAGGGCTTGAAGAGCTGTTCATCGACACCGCGCGACCAGCGCATCAGGTTTTCAAAGCCGCGTGCGCGCAGATCCTGCTCCAGTGACCGCGTGGCCACCATGCAACCGTTGCCGGAATTGTGGAACCGGCGCAGCCAGCCATAGGACCAGTTGAGCGGGACCGGCAGCCGGGCCGAGACATATTCGGGAAACCGCGTGTGGTAGCTGGTCGTGAACGGCCGGCCGCTCTTCCTGGCAACGCTTGCCGCCAGCAGGCCGAGCGGCCCTTCCGTGGCAATATGCAGGTGCTCGCAGCCATGGGCTTCGATCCTGCGCCGAACCATGCCGCGATGGGCCAGGGACAGCCGGATTTCGGGATAGGTCGGACAGGGCAGGGTCTTGAAGTCGAGCGGCGAAAGAACCTCTATCCGGATCCCGATTGCCTCAAGCTCTTCGGCGGTGCGTTCCAGCGAGCGGACAACGCCGTTTATCTGCGGACGCCAGGCATCCGTCACGATCAGGATGGAGCTCATGCGGCGATCGACGCTGCCTTGGGCCTGGCCGGAACATCCTTTGCCTGGGTCCTGTCCACCCATCGGATCACCTCAAACGTTCCATCATGGTGCTCGGCAACGGCCGTGCAGCTCTCCACCCAGTCACCCGTGTTAATGTAGTGAATGCCGTTCATGTCGCAATCGGCTGCATGGTGAATGTGGCCGCAGATCACGCCGTCGACGCCTTGCCGGCGCGCTTCCTCGGACAAGGCTTCCTCGAAGCGGCCGATAAAGCTCACGGCGTTCTTGACCTTCAGTTTCGCCCAGGCGGACAGCGACCAGTAGGTCAGGCCGAAGCGGCGGCGAGCGACGTTCAGCCAGGTGTTGACGGTCAATGCCGTCACGTAGGCCTTGTCGCCGAAAAAGGCGAGCCATTTCGCGTGCCGGATGACGACATCGAACTGGTCGCCGTGGATCACCAGGTAGCGCTTGCCGTTCGCGGCCTCGTGCACGATGCTGTCTGCCACTTCCACCCCGCCGAAATGGGTGCCGATGAAGTCGCGCAGAAACTCGTCGTGATTGCCCGGGATGTAGATGACCCGGGCGCCCTTGCGTCCCTTGCGCAGGATCTTCTGGACGACGTCATTGTGCAGCTGCGGCCAGTACCAGGCCTTCTTGAGGCGCCAGCCATCGGCGATGTCCCCGACCAGATAAATGGTCTCGGCGTCATTGTCCTTGAGGAAGTCGAGCAGCAGGTCGGCCTGGCATCCGCGCGTGCCAAGGTGAACATCCGAAAGAAACAAGGCCCGGTAATGCCGCGATGCCTCGGCGGTCGACATAGCATTTCTCCAAATTTCCGTTGGGTCGCTATAGACGCGATTCAGGTATCACTATTATGACAACGGGCCGCAATGCTCCGTCCGGCCGTTTGACAGGACCACGCGCGGGCGCCACATAGGCACGGGCACCACAACGGGAGATCTCTCATGGACCTTGGCCTCAAAGGCAAGAAGGCAATCATCTGCGCGTCCAGCCGCGGGCTGGGCAAGGGCTGCGCCGAGGCTCTGGCCGAAGCCGGCTGCACCATCGTGCTCAACGGGCGCAACGAGGAGGTTCTGGCAGCCACCCGTGCAGCCATCGAGGACCGCTACGGCGTCGCCGTGACGGCCGTTGCGGCCGACGTGTCGACACCCGCGGGGCAGGAAGCGCTGCTGGCGGCCTGTCCGGACCCGGACATTCTCGTCAACAACAACGGCGGCCCGCCGCGCAAGGACTATACCGAACTGGACCGCACAGCGCTGCTGGACGGCGCGATCCAGAATTTCGTCACGCCGATCGAGCTGATCCAGGCGGTCGCGCCGGGCATGCGCGAGAGAGGCTTCGGGCGGATCGTCAACATCACCTCGCTCTCGGTCAAGATGCCGATCGAGGGCCTGGACCTGTCCAGCGGCGCCCGGGCGGGCCTGACCGCGTTCCTGGCCGGCGTCTGCCGCCAGCTCGCCCCGCACGGCATCACGATCAACAATCTCCTGCCAGGCAAGATGGACACCGACCGCCTCAAGGGCGGCTTCACCCGCACTGCCGAACAGACCGGCAGGAGCGTCGACGCGGTTCGCGCCGAACAGGCCGCCGGCATCCCGGCGCAGCGCTTCGGCAACGCCGGGGAATTCGGCCAGACCTGCGCCTTCCTGTGCTCCCGCCACGCCGGCTACATCACCGGCCAGAACATCCTCATGGACGGCGGCCTCTACCCGGCGGCGTTTTGACATCAAACGGCGGTTGAAATTCCAGGACCCGGCGACGGATTTCCGACGGTCGCGCACGAGGTGAATTCCGGGCGGCCTTTCGGCATCCGCCCGACAGCCGCGTCCAGCCAATACTGCTCGCTCCATTCGAAGTCCCGCAGCACATGCCGTGACACACGTCTTCCCGGCAACCGGCCGGGATTGAAGGGCGGTGGACAATCCAACCGGTTTCAAGCGGCCAATCGCGTGAGCGATTTGGTTGCGTGACGGTTTCGGTCTATCATGAGGGTTGAGCCATCTCCCATCGCGACGGGCAAGGGAGCTTTCATTGGTTAGCCGGTACCCGCTTCGAAGCGACCTTGGCGGAGTTGTTCGCATCACCTCGACACGCCTGCGCACGCGCGGAATTCCGCAAGGCGCCGTGGAGCTGATTTCCGCAGCCTCGATCGAGGAAATCCTTGCGGTTGATCATACAAAATACTTTCCGGTGTTGCAGAAGACAGACGGCACGGCCATCGCCAAACCCGCGCCGGGTTTGGGACGGATCCCGCCCGAAACCGTGACCGGTCACTACGATTTTCCCGAGGGATCCTACCTCGCGCTGCGGATCAGGCCGAGGGATCTCGACGGCGTCAGCCTGCCGGCCGACGCGCAGGTTTCCCTGGACCTGAAACTGGCGGAAATGAGCGCTGTCGGCGGCCTTGCCATGCTCGGGCATCCTTACCTGCCGCGCGATCCCGTCAAACTGGGTTCGGATTTCGGCTTGCCCAGGGAGGTCGCCGTCGCCGCGGCCTCGGACCGGTATGCACGTTTCATCGACGCCGAGGCAAGCTGGACGGAGCAGGTGGCGTTCGGGTCCGGGACGATCCGCTTTGTCCAGCCGCCGAAGATGCACACCGACCGGCTGATCGTGACCCTGAGGGACCTGCCGCTGTTGCCGGTCACGATCAACTGGCCCGGCGGCCAAACGGAAATGAAGCCCGGTCTGCTGATCGCGGCGTTGTTCGTCTACCGGTCCGTGCAAGGGGTCCGGCACAGACCCGTAGCCGCTGCCGGTCTCGCGGCGGCACATGCGTCCGAGGTACCTCCCGCCGAACAGGGACCCGACGGCTGGAAGGCCTTTCACCTCGGTGCCGACGTGATTGCACCGCTGAACGATCAGCCCGGCGGTCAGGACTATTACCGGATGCGGACCGTCGCTGCGCCGGTTGCGGGACCCCGGCTGATCGGGGGCGAACCGGAACACTGGCACAGTCCGCCCCTGAAAACCGATGCCACGATTGATCTTTATGTCGCCCAATCCGAGGAATATGACCGCACGCTTGCGGGTGTGACACTGGTTTTTGGCCGCCAGCCCGCCGGCGCGGGTCCAAAGCCCAAGCTGAAGGTCGAGGTCTGGTCCGTGGACCCGGCCCCCGATCAACCGCGCATCGCACCGCTGAATGCACCTGGCAGCGCCCGCGCCCGCGTCCTGCTCGCCACGGAGGTCATCACGCGGGGCGCGCGCACCGCGCTCCTGAGGTTCCGGCGTCCTGCGGCAGCCAACACGCTTGTGGTGCGCTTGACCAACCTTTCCGCCAACGGTTCGCTCTTCGCGCTCGAGCGTCTGACCCTCATGTGCAGTTCCGGGCCCGCCCTTTCGGCGCGGCCGGTCTACAGCCAGCGGGTCGAGACCATGCATTACCGCATTACCGGCCCCGGCCTCGCGGACGATTACGGCCGAATAGGGCCGCGTTCAGCGACGCTGACGGTCGAATACGAAGACGGACGCGGCGGAACCGCGAATTTGTTTCGTGCCGAGAGCCTTCTCGATCTTGTACAGGGCGGCGCACAGCTTTTGGCGAATTCGCGGCAAGCGCACGACACCCGCACGGTGCAAAAGGAACGCTCGGTGGTTCTTCACTCTGACGAGACAAGGGAAACTGGTACGGGGCGGGAAGCCTGGCGCGCCTCGAAAATGGGAGACAAGGTCAAGTGGCCGACGCGGGACCGCCCACAACCTCCCGGGTTCAAGGACAGCCCCCCGGACCCGTTCCAGAGCTTTGGCAGCAGTGAGACCCGCACGCAAACGGAGCTTGTCGGCCACGAGACGGCCGGTCGCGAACTGGCGGCAGTGGGCGGTATTTTGAACATGATCGGGCTTCCTGCCGAACGGATGGGTTTCAGGCAGGCCTATGACGCCAGCGGGACCAATCTGATTGACAACCTGCCGCCGAGGCTCCTCGAAGAAGACGGCGGTCACGCGGTCAGCTGGAACGATGCCTGGGGCGGCATGGCCGGTCTCGACTACATCGGGACGGTCAAGACCTTCTCCTTGCCGGCCTATTACTATCACATCGATGACGTGAGCGACGCGATATCCGGCATCGGCGCGATCGTCGGGTTGCCGGGCGGCATCCAGGCCGCGCTGGAGGACCCGATCGCCGCATCGGGCCAGTTGGCCGGCGAGCTGCAGCCGGTTCTGGAGTACATGGCCGGAGCCGTCGGTGCGACGCTTGGTTCTCTCAGCTTCAGCCTCGGGGGGCAGATGGTTGCCGGAGGGTCTGTTTCGGTCTCTCTCGGCGGCTTCATGCCGTCGTTGTCATCGTCCAGCGCCGAGGGCATGACCGGTTCCGTCGCCAAGACGGCCAATCGCTCGGTTCATTCGCATTCACAAAGCCTGGACACCGGGTTCGATCATACGATGAGCCGGACACGGGTAACGTCGGCGGACACCACACGGCGGGTTGAGATCGAACGGGACGAAGATCAGACCCGGCAGGCACGGCGGCGGGGTGTCGAAGTCCATTGGCAGGGGAAACGAAGCGATATCGTGACCGGGGCTCTGTCCCTGGGGATCGGATTTCCCGCTATTGCCGACGAGGTCTACGACACTCTCGACCGGTTGCTGAGGGTGCGGATCGATCTGGACCCCGACGACGACATCGAAATCGATGTCTGGTTCGACATTTCCGAAACATTGGTCGAGGAGGATATCTGATGCCCGCACCCGCCGCTCCCGCCGCCGCAGGCGGCGTCGCGCAGGCCATTGCCGAGATCATCAAGGCGCTCGGCGAAATCGAGAGCACAACGGGCAAGATGCCCCGCCCGCCGGGAAGCTGACATGCCCCTGCTGCCATTGCCTGTCGCCGTCGATAACCTGATGGAGACCATCGGCACCGCCGCCGACGGCCTCATCGGCGATACCGCGGCGTTTGCCCAGGATGCGTCCGATGTCTTTGCCGGTGCCGTGCAGTCGAGCGCCGCCGAATGGCAAACTTTCATCGAGGGATTGACGGATACGCAGGCCGACGTGATGGCCCGTCTTGTTGAGTACATGGCACGGCTTGCGGTGCTGTCCACCCAGTTGGGGACCGTGCGGAACGCGCTCGCCTCGGGAACACAGCCCGCCGGCATGAGCCCGCCGCAGCTCGTTCGCTCTTCTGTCGAACTGATCGAAGTCGGCGCCTCGCTCCTGGCCGAGATGCGCGATGCCTTCGGCCCCGACGGCATCGACGCGGCGATCCGGGACGCTTCGCCGTTTCTTGCGCGCAAGATGCGCCTTCCGGACCACTGAAGAGGCAGGAGGACGACCCGATGATCATCGACAGCATGGACCTGTCCCCCCGAACCGGACGCCTGTTCAGCCCGGCCGGCCGAATTGACCTTGCTGCCGAGAAACTGGGGACCTTCGGGCCGGTTCCGGAAGGTGTCGTCTATGAAATCAGCGGACTCCACGTCTATTTTGAAATGGCTGACATCGAGGCGCTCCTGGCGACCGGCGACGGGCCGTTGTTTCAGCTTCTGACCCGCAAGGAGATCGTGCCCGGATTGACGCTGGATCCCTACGCGCACCGCATGCACACGATCGCCGGTCGCGAAGACTTCACCGCCGGCAGTCTGAAAGGCGGCCGGATTGAAGCGGTGGACGGGCGCGACGCCCTTTGCGCATTCGACGGCAAGGAACTCGACTGGGTGTCGGCGGTTTACACGCTTCGGCAATCGACCGAGTTTTCCGCAGCCTATTGGGATCTCCTGCCTTCCCGGCACGCGGGCGGGTTTCGTTACATGCTTGCCGTCGACGTCTGGACCTGTGGCGCGGACCCCGCGCCGTCAACCGGCCATCCGGTTGTGCTGGCCCCGGAATGGACCACGCCCGACCAGGCCCGCGCCAATGATGCCGCGGCATGGCCTGAGGACATCACCAGCTACCGTCTGCGCTTTCGCGCGCAAAGCAGCGGTCAGGGACGGCTCTCGGCAAGCTCGCGTCTGGGGCACCGGGACGGTATCAGCCGGGCGCTGCTGCGCTCCGTCACCCTTGCTGAAACGGTCGATCATTCATTCACGTTCCATTCTCTGCTGGAGCTGGCGGCCGCGTCGGTCGACGGCGGCTTTCAGCCACCGCACGGCCCGGCCCGGGGATATTCCGCCGGCATTGCCTATGCCGCGACGCTGGAGGAAGGTGACGGACTGAGCATGAGACTCGGCTCGGCGTTCAGCCCGGACCTGTTTCAGGCCCATCTTGTCGGCGTCGAGCACCAGCGCCCCGGTCACAGGTCCGAGGGATGAGCGAGCCCGAAACATCTACGCCGACGTTCCACGCGGCCGCGCCCACCAAGGAAGGCTGGTTTTTTTTCTACGCAAATTCCGAGATGCTTCCGGAAGATGTGGTCGGCGCGGTCCATATCCGGCCCGGCGTGGATATCGACATGGCCCGCAAAGCCTGGTCGCAGGACGAGATCCAGGCGGCACAGGGCACCTTTGACGGCATGGTGGGGCTGCGTTTCGGCGATGACGGACAATCCCTTGAAGCGGCACGGGCGATGATGTTTGCGATCGAGTTGCGCTCCTACCTGCGCAGCCGTGGCACGCAGGGCGCACCCGCCCCATCCCCATCCCCATCCCCGTCCCCTCCCCGGCCCAACCCTGGTACGGGCACGCGGCGGACAGGGCCGCCGCCCGGCGCGAACGCCACGGAGCGGGCCAAAACCCGGAAACGCGGTCCCGGCCAGACCCGTGCGGGCCGCAGCCCGGGCCACCGGGCGGGCACGCCGCGCGGATCGCAAAAAGGCAAAGACGATGGCGTCCTGGAAAATGACCCGGTCTTTTTCTTCGCCGGGCTCGCGAAAGCGGTGATCGACGGCATCGGTGAACTGGCGTTCATGGCTTACGACGCTGCGGGAACCGGTATCGACAAACTGAGCGACGACTACGAGCACGATTACATCAGTCTGGCCGGCCGGGCGCTGGCGGAACAGAAAATGACCCCGGGTGAATTGATCGAGGGGGCGATCCAGGGCGCAACCGACAGCACCGTCAACATGCTGCTCGGCCTGGCCCGCAAGGACTATTTCGCCTCCGGAATCGAAGCCGCCGGAACCCCGCTGGTGGCAGGTATGACCGCTGGCACGGGCGCGGCGGGTGGGGCCTCGACCCTGACCAAGGTCGGCCGGGCTCTCAAAATTCGGCGATCCGGCAAGACCGGTATTCGCGGAGCCAGGATCGCGACGGAAGAGATGCGTGAAGCGGCTGCGGGTTTTGGCAGATTGAAGGCCGAGGATTGGGGCGACCTTGGCCGCGACCTGGGTCTCGACGCGCCCGGCACCCATGCCGGAAAATTGAAGGGCGCGCCCAAGATGTCCCGTGCCGAGGAAGTCGCCGACGCCGTTCGAGCGGCCCGTGAAATGGGCTGGGTCGACGCCGAAGGCGGCGGGTTGGGATCGGTTGGCGGCGCCCTTCAAAGACACAGCGACGCAGGCGCCGTGCGCAAGGCACTGGACCTCGCCGGCGATCAGTCGGAATCGGCACATCTGGGCGCATCCGTGTTCCTGCGCGGACTGCCGGACTACAAACGGTCACGGGCCTTGACGCAGCTGTTGCCCAAGCCGCTTCATCGCGGCACACGAAAAACCGGAAACCTGCGCGGCTACGACCCCTACTGGAAACGATGGGCGCGACTTCAGCACAGGAAATTGCGCAAGCGCATCACCCTCAAGTCAGCCATGGACGCCGAGTACTCGGCGCTGGAACAGGCCGGAAAGCCCTTCAACCCCAACATGCCCCTGACCGGTCCGGGCTCCGACTGGATGACCCCGCGCCGCCGCGACACGCTGAGTTGGCAGATGACCCGGGAGTATCTTGAAAAGGCCGCCGAAAGCGGTGTCTCGCTGTCTCACAGGGTGAAGACACCGATGAAGCCGCGAGCCCGCAAACGAAAATAGGGAAACCGGCTGCGACAACGCGCGGTCACCGCATGCCCAAAACACCAAAGGCCGGAGCGTGCTCCGGCCTTTGCATACGGTTTCCCGGCACCGTTTTTCAGAACTTGTAGCGCAGGGACGCGGAGATGATGTTGACGTGGCTGTCGACATCGGCGGTGTAGGTCCCGAACGCCGCGTTGAAGTCCTGGTGGTTGCTGTCGATGTTGATCTTGGTCGATTCCGGAATGATGTGGGTGTAGCCCAGATCGAAGGACATGTGCTTGTTGAAATCGTAGCTGGCGCCGGCCGACAGCCACCAGCGATTGTTGTCCGGCAGACGGGTGGAGCGGATCTCCTCGTCGATCGGCGAGATTTCGTAGCCAAGACCGGCCCGGAACGTCAGCTGCTCGTTGAAGTCATATTCACCGCCGAGCGAGAAGAACCAGCCGTCGTCGTAGTTGAAGTGCAGGGTCGTCAGCGCGGCACCGGTCGCGTCGGAGATGGCCCGCGGCGATTTCAGCCGGCTCCAGTTGGTCCACTCGACGGTTCCCAGGACGCGGATCTTGTCGGTGATCTTCTGCTTTGCGGAGATGTTGACCATGTCCGGCGTCACCACGCCGAGGCCGATGGCGCTGGTCACGCCGCCGACGATCAGGTCGCCGTCCAGGTCATGGCCGACGCCGGAGCGGTAGCCGATCCCGATTTCGGTGCCTTCCCAGGGTTTCACCGTCACACCGGCCGTGACACCGAAGCCGATATCGTCCCCCTTGATCTCGTTCGACCGGGGGAAGCCGGCCCCGGAGGTCGCGTCCGCGGATTTCAGGGCGACATCGAGATACTGGACCTGAACGCCGACCGCGATCGCGACCATGTCGTTGACCTGCAGCGCGACGGCCGGATTGACGTTCAGGGAGAACACCGAGGACGAACGGGAGTAGAACTGCGCGGCCCAGTTGAAGTCCGGCTTGGTGGACAGGCCGAAGGGCGCGTTGACGCCGACGCCGAAGATCAGCTTGTCGTTCAGGCGATAGGCCGCATAGGACGCCGGGATCCAGGCATCGGACGCCAGGTCACCGCTGCCGACGGTGGATGTTCCGAAGAAGCCCCCCGAGAGCGTCCCGTTGACATCGGACACCGGGAACAGTCCCGTGTTGTGCGCCTCGACCGTCAGGCCCTGCTGCGCTCCCATCAGCGACGCCGGGTTCCAGAACATCGACGAGATGCCCCCGCCCGTCGTGCCGTACCCGGCAAACGACATGCCCTGATAGTAGGAGCTCTGCTCACGCAGCGCAAAACCACCCGCGTGGGCGGCGCCTGCAACCATTGATAGAGCCACCGCGGTCGTCGCAAATAGAATTGTTTTGTTCTTGGCCCACGCCATAGTGTTTCCTCCCATCCCCTCCCGCAGGGGCTTCATGACAACTATTGACAGTTTTTTCGGAGACCACACCGGGTTTCAATACAATATTGGCAGTGCGCGGCAGGGCGGATAATCATGCTGCAGCGCGAAATGCAAGGTGTTTTTCTGCAATGTTTCTGCGACAAAACACTCAAAGGCAAGATTTCGTCAGATTTCAGGCACGTTTGTCACGTCACCGACACGCACTCACACGATTGCCTAAAAAACAGGCAATTCAGCACAAGGTTTCCGATAACGTAAATTGACCCTGGAGAGTTGCGGCATTGCCACACGTTTCCCTAGGGAACATGGTGAGTTTGTTGGACAAATCGCCGGTGAGCCATCGGTAAAATGCACCAGGATTCGACATCGTTCCTGGCAGCAGAACGCGGCCAGGCAAGTCTTCCTGCGCCGTGAAAAGTGCCGTTTCGGACCGGCTGGGGCGGTACAACCGGGATCGGGTGCGGGGCGCCACCCGCTCCGGCGAAAGACGTTCCCGCGGCACAGCAGGGCGATTGGCGCCGGCCTTGAGGCCGGCAGCCTGACTGCCGGGCGCTGGATCAGCCGTCCCTTGCCGCCATGAAGCGGCGCATGGCGACATCGCTCCACGGCGCCAGGCGCGCGCGTGCCGCCTGGTGGCTCTCGTGGATGCGCCTGGCAAGCGCATCCTTCTCGGCAAATTCGGCCAGCACCTCCGCCGCCGTATCCCTCAGGGCCTCCAGCACCTCCTCGGGATAGGGCAGCACGGTGACGCCGTCCTCTTCCTGAAGCAGCTGCAGCGACCCGGCATTCTCCCAGTCGCTTTCGGCCAGCGCCCGGCCGTTCTCCGCCTTGCAGGCTTCCAGGACGATGGCCTTGAGATCATCGGGCAGGCCGTCCAGCGCCACCTTGTTGAACAGCGCTTCGCCGGTGCCGTTGGGCTCGTGGAACCCGGGCGAATAATAGCTCTTGGCGACCTTGTGGAATCCCATGGCGCGGTCCGACCAGGGCCCGAGAAATTCCGTGGCATCCAGCACGCCGCTTTGCAGGGCCTGGAACAACTCGCCCGGCGGCAGGCTGACCGGGGTCGCGCCGAGACGGCGCATGACCTCGCCGCCAAGCCCCGGCATCCGGATCTTGAGGCCCTTCAGGTCGTCCAGCCCATGGATGTCGCGCTTGAACCAGCCGCCCATCTGGACGCCGGTATTGCCCGCCATGACCGGCTTCAGGCCGAAAGGCGCATAAAGCTCGTCCCAGAGCGCCTGTCCGCCCCCCTGTTCAATCCAGGTGATGTGCTCGTGCGGCAGCAAGCCAAACGGCACCGCGGTGAAATAGACCGATGCCGGGATCTTGCCCTGCCAGAAGAACGACGCCGTGTGCGCCATTTGCGCCGTACCGGCGGACACCGCATCGAAGACGCCGAGCGCGGGCACCAGTTCGCCGGCGGCGAACAGGCGGATGCGCAGCCGGCCGCCGGACATCAGCTGGATCCGCTCGGCGATCCGCCGCGCGGTCACGCCGGGTCCCGGCAGGTTCTTGGGCCAGGAGGTCACCATCTTCCATTCCAGGGTCGCCTGCTCCTGGGCGATCGCGGGCGTTGCCAGGGCCGCCCCCGCGCCTGCGCCCGCCCCCAGAACCGCCCGGCGGCTCAGCGCCTGCGTCTGTCCTGTTTTCTCTTTGCTCATATCACTTGCTCCAGAGCGCGTGAAAATGGTGGACCGGCCCGTGCCCTGCGCCAATCTCGAGCCGGTCGGCAGCGGCGATCGCGGCCTGGATATAGGCCTTGGCCGCCCGGACCGACTGCGCCAGCGTCTGCCTGCCGGCAAGGCCGGCGGCAATGGCAGACGACAGGGTGCAGCCCGTCCCGTGGGTGTTGTCCGTTTCGATCCGCCGGTCCCGAAGCCAGACGGCGGCGCCGTCCCGGTCCAGGAACAGGTCCGCGCTTTCCGGCCCATCGCCGTGCCCGCCCTTGAGAAGCACGGCTTTGGCACCCAGTCCGAGCAGCCGCTCCGCCTGGGCGTGCATCTCCGTCTCGCTGCCGGCGGGACCGGTCTCCAGCATGCGGGCGGCTTCATGAAGGTTCGGCGTGATGATGTCGGCCAGCGGCACCAGCGCGGATATCAGCGTCTCGACCGCGCTGTCGGCCAGGAGCGGATCGCCGGAGGCGGCAACCATGACCGGGTCGAGCACGACCGGCCCGGTGTCATGCGCTTTCAGCCCATCGGCAACCGCCTCGATTGTCGCAACCGTCGACAGCATGCCGATCTTGGTGGCCTTGACCGCAAGGTCCGAATAGACCGCGTCGATCTGCGCGCGGACGAAGTCCGGCGGCACGTCGTGGATCGCGCTGACACCGAGCGTGTTCTGCGCCGTCAGGGCGGTCAGGACGCTGGCACCGAAGACGCCGTTGGCGGAAAAGGTTTTCAGATCGGCCTGTATGCCGGCACCGCCGCCGGAATCAGATCCTGCAATCGTCACCGCTATGGCGGTCATGTGGGTCTCCTCAAGTGAAACAGGGACTGCCGGTTCAGGCCGTTTTCAAACGGATCTCGATATCCCGCAGGCTGAGGCCGTAGAGGGCGTCCAGCAGTTCCGGCACGAAGCTCCCGGGCCCGCCGGAGCGTTCCGCCGCGATCTCTCCGGCAATGTTGAAGACGCTGAGGCCACAGGCGGCCGCCAGCGCCTTGTCGGCCTCCACGGCGGCAAAGGCGGCCAGAACCGCGCCGCCGGCACAGCCGGTCGCGGTGACCCGCCCCATCAGCTTGTGTCCGTTGGAAAGGCAATAGTCCTCGCCCTGGCTTTCGATCTTGTCCTCCGCGCCTGTCACCGCAAACACCGTGCCGGTCGCGATCAGGGCGTCCGCCTGTTCCCGGTCGGGGAACAGGGCCTCCAGTTCGGCCAGGTTAAGCCGCACCAGATCAGGCTGTGCTGCCAGCAGGTCCCGCGCGAACTCGCATCGCAAGGTCGAACGTTCGACAAAGACCGGATCGATACAGACGGGGCGTCCCGCCTTCTGCGCGGCCGCGACCGCAAGCGGGATCGCGCTGCGGCGCGTCTCGTCCAGCGTGCCCAGGTTGACGAGCAGCGCGTCGGACCCGGCGGCAAAGCCCGCGACTTCCTCCGGCGCCAGTGTCATCGACGGCACCGCGCCAAGCGCCAGCAGCACATTTGCAGTGAAATTCTGGGCAACCGCGTTGGTGATGGCATGAACGCGCGGTGTCGTCTGCCGGACCCGCTCCAGCACCGCATGAACGGTTTCCGGAGAAAGGTCCCGTGTCGAGGCCACCAGGGAAAGTGTCATGATCTCAAATCCCTCCGCCGGTATCATCCGGATCAGGTTCAAGGAGTTGGCGGGCCGCCTCTCAGCCCGGACCGGTATGGCCGGGCACCCCCATGAGATGACTTGACTGCTAGCAAGAGGGACATCCGAATGCAAGTCCCGGGGCATTGCGCGCCTCTCCGCGATTGACTGATACGGCGAGATGGGCGATGTCCATGAACACATTTTGATTGAAGCACTGTCCGGAGCACCGCATGACCCCGTTTTTCGTGATGATCAAATGCCAGCTGGGCAAGACCTACCAGGTCGCCAACGCGATCGCCGACGCGGAGATTGCATCCGAGGTCTATTCGACCAGCGGCGACAACGACCTCCTGGTCAAGTTCTACATCGATGACGGCGCCGATATCGGCCATTTCGTCAATGAGAAGGTGCACCCGATCGACGGCATCCAGGACACCAAGACCATCATCACCTTCAAGGCCTTTTGAAACACCTTTCCGGCCACCTCATCCAGGAGGAGCTTTCATGCAGTTTCTGAAATCGACGGCCCTTTGTCTCGGCCTCGCCCTTGCCCCCATGGCAACATCCGTGCCGGTCTCCGCCCAGGGCATGCCGCCGGAACAGATCAAGCAGATCCTTGATCTGACCAAGGCCAACTGGGTTGCCTTCCGCGACTGGCAGGGCCAGGAGCTGGTCTATTTCACCCATCTGGAATCCTGGAAATGCGGCATCGACTACGTTTTCTACGGCATCAATGACGGCCCGATCGACCAGGAATGGCAACTGGATGAATGCGATCCGGACAACCCCAACGCGGTTCTGAAGGACAAGCCCTATATCGAGCGCCCGCCCGGCTCGACCCAGTCGATCAGCGTCCAGCTGATTTTCCCGGACGGCACAAAGAGTGCTGTCGAGCGGTTCGAGTACAAGCCGCAGTAAGCGGTACCGGGCCTTCCGTCCCTGTGCCGCTATGAGCGAGACGGTGTCGAGGCGCGGCGGGATTTGGTGCGGTCGAGGCCGAGGCGGTGCTCGCGGTAGATGACGAAGATCCCCGCCGCGATCACGATCAGCGCGCCGAGCACGACTTCCGGAAGCGGCACTTCGGAAAACACCACCCAGCCGACGATGATTGCCCAGAGCATGTTGACATAGTCGAACGGCGCGATGGTCGACGCGTCGGCATAGCGGTAGCTCTGGGTGAGCAGGATCTGCCCGACCCCGCCCGCCAGTCCGATCAGCACCAGAAGCCCGGCGGTCGGCCAGTCGGGAATGACCCAGGCCTGTCCGGGCAGGACGAGGCCGAGCGGCAGGGTCAGCAGCGACAGCAGGGTTGCCGAACCGGCAAACCAGGTCACGATGGTCGAGGTCCGCTCCGTCTCGCACAGTTTGCGCACGGTGATCATGGCCAGTGCGGCAAAGCCCGCCCCGGTCACCCCGATCAAGGCCCCGAGCGTGGACGGTCCATCGAGATGCCCCTCGCCCAGATGGGGTGAAAGAACCACGAGAATACCGACAAATCCCACACCGACCGCGCTCCAGCGGTAGATCCGGACCGCCTCGCCGAGCAGCAGAAACGCCAGCACGACAACAAAGAGCGGCGTCGCGAAACCGATCGCCGTGGCATCGGGCAACGGCAGCAGGGAGAGCGCGGTAAAGCCGCACACCATCGCCGTCAGGCCGATGGTGGCACGCGTCAGGTGCCCTTTCGGATTGTGCGTCCTGAAGGCAAGACCGAGTTCGCGGCGCATGCCGACCATGATCAGCACCGGAAACAGGCCGAAGAAGTTGCGGGCGAACACGAGCTGTCCGATCGGCACGCTCTCCGCCGCAATTTTCAGTGCCGTCGCCATGACGAAGAACACCAGCGTGGACGCGACCTTCAGCGATATGCCCAGGAGCGGCGCCTGCCGGGTCATGCCCGTCGGCGCGGGCGGACCGGAAAAGCGGGACTTCAGGCTGGAAACCGTCATGGAACAATTCCGTTGGCCGGCACGAGAAGCACGATCCGCGGGACGCCGGGCCGGGTCCCGCGAAGATCACAACACCCGGCGCGCAACCGGGACAACGGCCGTGTCGCACGGCCCGGTCTGTAAAAGACGGATGTCAGGCAGGGTTTGATCAGTAAGGAGCGCCAGTATCGAGGCAACACGCCGCCTTTGCAATGCGCAAGCAGCCCGAATTGACGCTTTTGCGCGCATGTCTGCCTTGTGAAAACGGCACGGCAGTCAAAATCTCTTCACAACATCCTCAATAATCGCGTGCGCTCTCCTAATTGCCGGACGGGCACCTATAATCCTTGGAAATTCCGATTCGAGAGGCAGATCGCCATGTTCCGTTCGTTTTTCAAAACCCGAAAATGGTTCTTGTGGGCCTGGGTGGGCTCCGTGATCATTCTCTGGGTGACCTGGTACAAGGTGCAGCTGGACGTCCGGATCAACGAATGGTTCGGCTCCTTCTACGACACGATCCAGAAGGCCCTGTCCGAACCGGGCACCGTGACCATGGACGAGTACATGGCGGAACTGATGACGTTCTTCTGGATCGCCGCGCTCTATGTCGCCATTGCCGTGGTGCTCGATTTCTTCATCAAGCACTTCATCTTCCGCTGGCGCACCGCCATGAACGACTACTACATGTCGCACTGGCACGTGGTGCGCCATATCGAGGGGGCCTCGCAGCGCGTCCAGGAAGACACGATGCGCTTCGCCCGCATCATGGAAGGCCTGGGCGTGTCCTTCATGCGGTCCATCATGACGCTGATCGCCTTCCTGCCGCTCCTGTGGGAACTCTCCAAGAACGTCACCGAACTTCCCTGGATCGGCCCGGTCGAGCATTCCCTGGTCTATGTCGCCATCCTATCGGCGGCATCTGGAACCGTGCTGCTTGCCGTTGTCGGCTTCAAGCTGCCGGGTCTCGAGTTCAACAACCAGAAGGTCGAGGCGGCCTACCGCAAGGAGCTGGTTTACGGCGAGGACAACGAGGACCGGGCCTCGCCGCCCTCGGTCGTCGAACTGTTCGGACATGTACGCCACAACTATTTCAGGCTGTTCTTCCATTACCTTTATTTCGATGTCGCCAAATGGTCCTACCTGCAGGCCACGGTGCTGGTGCCCTATGTCGCCCTGGCGCCGACAATCGTGTCGGGCGCCTTCACGCTCGGTGTGATGCAGCAGATCGTGCGTGCCTTCGGCCGCGTGGAGAGCTCCTTCCAGTATCTGGTCAACGCCTGGACGACCATCGTCGAGCTGATCTCCGTCTACAAGCGTCTTCGCGCTTTTGAGGAAAACATCTGGGAATATGAACGCGGCGGCGGCGAGCCCGTGCCCCTGCCAGCCGAATAGGTCCGGCAGAGACGAAAAGGGCCGGTGCTGGTGCACCGGCCCTTTTTTGTGCCCGGACGGCGGAAGTGCGAACCGCCTATTTGGCGGCCTGGATCGCTTCCCAGACCCGGAGCGGCGTTGCCGGCATGTCGAGCAGCTCCGTGACCCCTGCCCCGTCCTTCAGCGCCATCTGAACCGCGTTCATGACCGCGGCGCAGCCACCGATGGTCCCGGCCTCGCCCGCGCCCTTGATGCCCATCGCATTGGTCGTGGAGGGAACGTTGCGGGTCTCGAAATGGATGTCCGGCACGTCCTCGGCCCGCAGCAAGCGGTAGTCCAGCAGGGAAGCGGTCAGGAGCTGCCCGTCGTCGTCATAGACCGTCTGTTCGCACAGCGCCTGGCTGATGGCAGAGGCCGCGCCGCCATGGACCTGGCCTGCGAGCAGCAGCGGGTTCACGGTCACGCCGAAATCGTCGACGATGACGTAGTTCACCAAATCGACATCGCCGGTCTCCGGATCGACCTCGACCTCGCAGATATGGGTGCCGTTCGGATAGGTGTTTTCTGTCTGCTTGACCTCTTCGGCCGCGGACAGTGTCTCACCCGCACCGGCCACGATCTCCGCCAGCGTGACCTGCTGATCGGTTCCGACCACCCGGACGACACCGCTGTCCAGTTCCAGGTCCTCGACACCGGCTTCGAGCCGGTCGGCGGCCAGTTCCTTGACCTTCTTGACCAGCGTGCGGCCGGCCTCGCGCACGGACGGCAGGCCGATCGGGATCGACCGGGAGCCACCGGTGCCGCCGCCTTTCCTGACCCGGTCCGTGTCCCCCTGGATGACATTGACATCCTCGATGGTCACGCCGAATTCCTCGGCCACGACCTGGCTGTAGGCGGTTGCGTGGCCCTGGCCGTTGGTCTGGGTGCCGATCAGCAGCGTCAGGCTGCCATTGGCGTCCAGTTCCAGCGTGGCCTCCTCGCTGCCTGCAAAGGCACAGGCCTCGATATAGGAACAGATGCCGATGCCGCGGTATTTTCCCCGTGACGCGCTCTCCTGCTGGCGGGCCTTGAAGCCGGCCCAGTCGGCAACCTCAAGCGCCTTGTCGAGATGCCCGCCAAAATCGCCGGTGTCGTACATCCGGCCGGTCTGGGTGGTGTAGGGCAGCTGATCGGGCCTGATAAAGTTGCGCTTGCGGATCTCGATCGGGCCGAGCCCGGTCTCCTCGCCCGCCTTGTCGATCAGGCGCTCGATCAGGTAGGCCGCCTCCGGCCGGCCGGCGCCGCGGAAGGCATCTGTCGGCACGGTGTGCATGTAGACACCTTCCACCTTCGCAAACACCGCGGGAATGTCGTAGAGACCGGACGTCATCGAGGTTCCGACAAACGGAATGAACGGTCCGAACTGGTGCAGGTAGGCCCCCATGGCCGCCTTGACATGAACCTTCAGCCCGACAATCCGGTTGTCGCCGTCCAGCGCCAGTTCCGCATGGCTGAGATTGTCCCGGCCGTGGGCGTCGGTGACAAAATGCTCCATGCGTTCGCCCGCCCAGCGCACCGCGCGGCCGAGTTCCCTGGCGGCGATCATCGTCAGCGGGTATTCCCGGTAGCAGAACATCTTGGTGCCGAAGCCGCCGCCGACTTCCGGCGTGATCACCTGCAGCCTGTCCTGTTCCAGCCCCAGGATGGAGCAGATGACACCGCGCACACCGTGACCGCCCTGAGTCCCCAGTGTCAGCTTGAACCGTTCCGTTTCCGCGGAGTACTCGGCAACGCAGCCGCGCAGTTCCATGTAATTGGCAACGACACGGTTGTTGACGACGTCAATGGAGACGGTCTTCGCGGCACCGGCAAAGGCCGCGTCCGCCTTGGCCTGATCACCCTGGCCATAGGTGAAGGCGACATTGGAACCGAATTCCGGCCACACCTTCACCGCTTCGGGAGCAAGTGCGTTCTCGATGCCGATGACCGTTTCGAGCGGATCGTAGTCCACCTCGAGCATTTCCGCCGCGTTCTTGGCGGCATTCACGTCATCGGCGACGATGAAGGCGATCGCGTCGCCGACGTAACGCACCTCGTCCGAACACAGCACCGGCTGGTCGGGTGCCTGGAAATCGGAGCCGTCGATCTGCTTGGGCCGGGCCTGGCAGGGCATGATCTTGCCGGCAAGCTCGGCGCCGGTCAGGACCAGATGCACACCGTCCATGGCACGAATGTCGTCGACATTCTCCAGGCTGATCTTCGCATGCGCCATGGCCGAGCGCACGACCACACCGTGGAGGCAGCCCTCCGGCATGTAATCCGCGGTATAGATGCCCTTGCCGGTGATAAGCGCCTGATCTTCCTTGCGGCGCAAAGGTGCGCCAACACCGAATTTCGGAGTGACCATCTGGTTCATGAGAATCTGGACCTGCTTGTTTGGGAAGGAAATCCCGAGACAATCTTCAAGCACCGTGGCGGTGTCTTGCTTCAACATAGTGCGCCGCGGCAACCAACGCCAGAGCGTGCCGCCGCTGTCGACTTCAGATAATACCTTAAATGATCTCGTCCTCGTCGAACAGGGGATCGGCCTCAAGTTGCGAAGTGAGGCTGTCGAGCGTCAGTTCGGCATCGTATTTCTCGCTGACATCCGCGATGTGGAACAGGCCATCGCCTTCGTTGACCACCGGCAGGTTGGTCCGTCCGACCACAAGACCGCCATAGTCCGCGACAACGTTGCGCTCATTCTCGCCGAAGGGGTCGGAAACGATGCCGAGCAGCATCTGCGGTTCGACCACATCGCCGATATACTTGAACGGCCTGAGCAGCCCGCCGGCGGGCGAACGCACCCAGTAGCTCGACTTGGTCAGGATCGAGCGCGCCTTCGGCTTCGTGATGCCTTTGGCGCCGACCATCTTCAGGGATCGCATCACCCGCAGGATACCCGACACGCCGGCGCGAATCGCCATCTCGTCGAACCGGAGCCCCTCACCCGCCTCGAAGACCAGCACATCGGTGCCCCTGGCCTGTGCTGCCTCGCGCAGGGAGCCTTCACGCACTTTCGATGTCAGCACCACCGGCGCGCCGAAGGCCTTGGCCAGGATGAGCGTTTCCGGCCGCGACGGCGACACGCGGATCTGCGGCAGGTTGGTCCGGTGAATGGCAGCCGAATGCAGATCGATACCGTAGTCCGAGCGGTTGACGATCTCTGTCATGAACAGGTTCGCCAGCCGGCCGGCCAGGGAGCCCCGCTGGCTGCCGGGAAAGACCCTGTTGAGGTCGCGCCGGTCCGGCAGGTAGCGCGAATGGTTGAGGAAACCGAAGGCATTGACGATCGGGATGACCAGGACCGTACCTTTCAGTTTTTCAAGTTCCGGCGCCTCGAGCTGCGGCGCCTTCAAAATGCGCCGGGCAATCTCGACGCCAATGACCTCGTCGCCGTGAATGGCCGCGCTGACGAACAGCACCGGCCCGGGACGGCGCCCGTGCAGCACATGGACGGACATGGTCACGGGCGTGTGGTCGGACAGGACACTGACCGGCAGGTCAACGGTGCGCCGTGTGCCCGGGGCGATGGAATGCTCGCCAATGACAAACGGCTTGACGGACGTACTCAACCGCGCCCCTTCGTCTTGGTCTTGCCGACTTGCGCGTTCTTGGCCATGAAGTCGATGATCTTGCCGGCCACGTCTATCCCGGTGGCCTTCTCGACCCCTTCCAGGCCGGGAGAGGAATTCACCTCCATCACCACCGCGCCGTGGTTCGAGCGAAGCATGTCGACGCCGCACACATTGAGCCCCATGGTCTTGGCCGCCCGGACCGCGGTGGACCGTTCTTCCGGGGTGATCTTGATCGCCTTGGCGCTGCCGCCGCGATGCAGGTTGGAGCGGAATTCGCCTTCCGCACCCGTGCGCTTCATCGCGGCAATAACCTTGCCGCCGACAACGAGCGCGCGAATATCCGAACCGCCTGCTTCCTTGATGAATTCCTGAACCAGAATGTTCACGTTGGCACCCCGGAAGGCCTCGATCACCGACTTGGCCGAGCGCTCGGTGTCCGCCAGAACCACACCGATGCCCTGGGTGCCTTCCAGGAGCTTGATCACAACCGGCGCACCGCCGGCGGTCGCCAGGACCTCTTCGGTCTGTTTCGGATCGTGGGCAAAGGTGGTGACCGGCAGTCCGATGCCGTCGCGGGCCAGAAGCTGCATGGAGCGCAGCTTGTCGCGCGAGCGGCCAATGGCCACCGATTCATTCAGCGGGTAGACACCCATCATCTCGAACTGACGCAGCACCGCGAGGCCGTAATAGGTAATGGAGGCGCCGATCCTCGGAATCACCGCGTCGAAACCGGTCAACTTGTTGCCGTTATAAAAAATCTCCGGCCGCCGGGAGGCGATGTTCATGTAACAGCGCAGCGTGTTGATGATCTCCAACTCGTGCCCGCGTTCTTCCGCAGCCTCCTTGAGGCGGCGATGTGAATAGAGCTCGGCGTTGCGTGCCATCATTGCAATTTTCATTGATCTTCGTCCCCTGGTCTCGGTCTTGTGTATGACCGGTGCCTGACATCGATGTTTCAGTGATTTTTGCCGGTTGTCCGGCCTTCAGTGTTTTGTTGCCGGTGCGGGTTTGCCGGCCAGAAAGGACCGTCCGGCATTCACCAGGACATTGTGGCGACGGATCGCTGTCCGTCCCAGGATCATGTCGAATCCCATGTTGGACCGGTCCGCCAGCGAGACATCCACATGCCAATTGTGAAGTCCCAGATGCAGCAGCGTCCTGATCACGATCCTGCTTTCCGGCACACCACTCGTGTTCTTGATATCCCGTTCATCCAGTATCGGCACTTCCACGCGGAAATCGCTGTGATGCCGGGAAGCCGGAACACGGAAACGGACCCACCGCTGCCCGTTCAGGTCGAACACTTCCTGGTCTTCTGCATGCAGCGCGGACGTGCGGGCACCGGTGTCGATCTTCGCACGCATGTCGAAGACGCCCAGTTCCGGCAGACTTACGATTTCACGCCACCCGATGATGTCGGCGGCAATGGCCGGACGCCCCTTCTTAGCCCTTGTCATGCACCGAAATCCTGGCCCTTTCCAATCCGGAATCTGTAGCCTGTCCAATCCGTTCCGGGGAGCATTACACGCCGTACAGTGGAGCGCAATACGGGTTGCAATGCGCACTGTCTCGCGTGCCCAGTCCCCCTTGTTAACGCTTATAGGGGTTCTTTGGTTCCCGGTCGTCCGACAGGCTGCGCCGGGTTTCCCTTGTCAGCTTCTCGATCGCGTCGGCCAGATGTATTTCCTGGATGTTGTAGTCACCGCGCGCGACGCGAATGCGGTGCGCCTCCAGCATGACCTCGCCTATCAACACGCCGGCCGGAGGAACGAACCGGTAGCTGGCCAGCTCGATCAGGAAGCCGAGCGGATCGCGGAAATAGATCGAATCCATGAAGCCGCGGTCCTTCGGGCCGCTGTGCTCGATGCCACGCTCCTCCAGGCGCTCCGCGACCTGGCGGAACGTCGCCTGGCTGACATCCAGCGCCAGATGATGCACGCAGCCTATGGTTTGCGGCGCCGGTTCAGGATCGGGCTTTCGGTCCTCGTTGGTGAAGATCGTGATCAGCCGGCCGTCGCCCGGGTCGAAATAAAGGTGGCTCTGGTTGGCGTCGTCCAGATTGGGCTGCTCGAACACGAACGGCATGCCGAGCACGCCTTCCCAGAAATCGATGGATGTCTGCCGGTCGGCCCCGACCAGCGTGATGTGGTGAATGCCCTGTGTCTGGATCTTTTCCATGTTCCGCCTCCCAGCTCTTTCCAACAAGTATGGCGCGGCTTTGCCGGAAGGCAAACACCAGTGTCAGGACACCGCCCTTCCCTTCTCGGAGAAAAACGCTAATCTTGTTGCAACCGCAACCAACAGCCCCATCCGCGTCTCGCCTCGGCACCGGCTTGCAAGAGCCGCTGCATGCGCTTGCCGTTCGGCCAGGAACATCTATGGACATGCCCACCAAGGACCCGGCCCCTTCCGAGGCCGCGGGAAACCGTCTCCCGCGCAAACTGGCGAGCCTGACGGAACAGCTGCCGTCCAACACCATCGGCGCGCTCTGGATCCTGCTGGCCGCCTTCGGTTTCTCGATCATGGTCACCCTGATCAAGTTGCTCGGCCAGGACCTGTCCGTGTTCCAGATCCTCGTCGTGCGGCAAGGCGTCATGCTGGCCATCGTCGCCCCGAAGATCCTCAGCGGATTGCCGACCTCCCTGGAAACCAAGCGCCCGTGGCTGCAGCTCACCCGTGTCCTGTTCGCGGCAACGGCCATGCTGTGCGGCTTCACCGCCGTCATCGAAATGCCGCTGGCCGACGCAACCGCGATCAGTTTCTCGAAGACCTTCTTCATCACCATCTTCGCGATCTGGCTGCTGGGAGAAACAGTCGGTGTGCACCGCTGGGGCGCAACCATCGTCGGCTTTCTCGGGGTCGTCCTGATGCTGCGTCCGGATGGCGACGGGCTGATCGACCCCTTTGCCCTCCTGGCCATCGCCGGCGCCGCCTGTGCCGGCATGGTGATGATCGTGGTGCGCATGCTGACCCGCACCGACCCTCCGGTCACCATCCTGACCTACCAGGCCTTCGGCGTCGGCCTGATCATGCTGGTCCCGGCGGTCCTGACCTGGCAAACGCCGACGCTCGGTCAATGGGGTCTTCTGGTCGTGATCGGGATCATTTCCTGGGCTGCTCAAATGGCCAATATCCGCGCCTTCAGGGCCGGCGAAGCCACGGCCATCGCCTCGCTCGACTATACCAGGCTGCTCTATGCCACCATCTTCGGCGCGCTGATCTTCAGCCAATGGCCGCGGGTGGAAACGCTTGTTGGCGCCGCCATCATCATCCTGGCATCGATCTACACCGTCCGCCGTGAAGCCAAGCGCGGCCGGGAGCTGGCAAGGGCCTCCGACGGGCGCGGGTACAACAGCTGAGGAAAGTTTCTACCGCTGACTTCAGGCTTTGCGCCCGTGTCCAGGCAAATACCATTGTCATCCCCGCGCAGGCGGGGAACCGGGAAGCCTCATAAACTGCCGGAAATCTCAGGCCCGGCCACCGGGAGGCCTGGGTCCCGGGTCTGCGCTTCGCTCCGCCCGGGATGGCAACTGGAAGCTGGCAAAAAGACGAAACGCGCTCAAATGAGCGCGTCTCCAAAAAAGCCTGGCGGACAATCGACCTCAAGCGCTCCTGACTTCCGCCATCGCCCGTTTCTGCGCCTCTTCCTCGACCAGTTCCTTCTTGGAAAGCTTGCCCACCATGGTCTTGGGCAGTTCGTCGCGGAACTCGTATTCGCGCGGCAGTTCGATGGTCGACAGATGGTCCTTCAGGAAGGCCTTCATCTCCTCGGCGGTCATCGAATAGCCTTCCTTCAGCTTGATGAAGGCTTTCGGGGACTGGCCGCGATACTCGTCCGGCACCGCGATCACGATGGTCTCGTCAACGGCCTCGTGCTGGTAGATCGCTTCCTCGATCACCCGAGGATAGACATTGTATCCCGAACACAGGATCAGGTCCTTGATCCGGTCCACCAGGTAGATGAAGCCGTCCTCGTCGACATAGCCGACGTCGCCTGTATGCAGGTAGCCATCGGCGGTGATGGTTTCCGCCGTGGCGTCGGGCCGCTTCCAGTAACCTTTCATGATCTGGGGCCCGTGCAGCAGCAATTCGCCCTTTTCTCCCGCGGGCACTTCCGTCACCCGGTCCTCGATGCTGACAAAGCGGGCTTTCGTACCCGGAGCAAGACGCCCGATCGATCCCGCACGGCGGCTTTCATCGAGCGGATTGACCGCGGCAACCGGCGAGGATTCCGTCAGGCCGTAGCCCTCCACCAGAAGACAGCCGGTGATCTTCTCGAAATTCTCCTTCACCTCCACCGGCAACGGCGCGCCGCCGGACAGGCAAAGCCGGATGCTGGTGAGATCGTATTTTTTGGCCATGGGCGAATTGTTGATCGCCGTGTAGATGGTCGGAACACCCGGGAACAGGGTCACCTTCTTGCGCACGATCGCGTCCAGCAGCGCCTTCAGCTCGAAACGCGGCTGCAGCACCATCTCCGCACCCAGGATGATCGACAGGTTCTGGGCCACCGTCATGGCAAAGACGTGGAAGAACGGCAGCACGCACAGCATGCGCTCCTCGCCGGGCCTGGCCTTCTCGAAGATGCAGCGCATCTGCTCGATATTGGCCGCCAGGTTCCTGTGTGTCAGCATCGCCCCCTTGGGAACGCCGGTGGTGCCGCCGGTATATTGCAGGACGGCGATCGACTCGTTGACGTCGATCTCGACCGGCTTCGGCCGGTCGCCGCTGGTCTGCAGGTCGTCGAACCGAATATGCGCATCGTCCTTCGGGATGTCGGCCAGTTCCTTGCGCTTGAACAGGCCGAACAACGCCTTCTTGACCGTCGGCAGGCAAAAGCTCATCGGGCAGACAATGATCTTGTCGAGGGTCTTCTCGCGCCGGACGTCCTCAACCTTGTCGTAGATGACCTTCAGATCCATGGTCACCATGATGCGCACGTCGGCGTCGCGCGCCTGGAAGGCGATTTCCCGTTCCACGTAAAGCGGATTGAAGTTGGCGACGGTGCCGCCGACCTTCAGGATCGCGAAATAGAAGATCGTGTAAAAGGGTGTGTTCGGCAGGCAAAGCCCCACATGGACACCGGGGCCCACGCCCATGGCCTGCAATCCGGCGGCGGTCCGGTCGACCAGTTCGCCGATCTCGGCGTAAGTCCAGACCTTGCCCATGAAATCGGCCGCCGGGCGCGCGCCAAAATTTGCTATGGTCGTTTCGAGATACTCGTGCACTGGACGGGGTACAAAACCCGCGTTCCACTCCTCCGCAGTCGTCATAAAGTTCTCCAACGCGTTTTATTGCACTCACTGCGCGGGCGAGCCTTCAACCTGAAATTCCGGAAAGTGCCTCCACACACCTCCTGAAAATCCCTCCCGTCAGGCCCTGGCCGCCAGTGAGGCGTCACCTCTCTGGGTTCCTCCTGACATGACGCAACCTTACGTTCACGTCAACTCGCGACGTTACGACACCCTAGCATTTTTTTGAGACCGCGCCGTCATGCAAATTAGATAAGACAGCCGAAAAGGTTGGCAATAGCATTGCCAAATCAGAAACTTATCGGGGAGATATGCTCACGCGCAGCTAACGCTTCGGCCAGGTCCATCTGGGTGTATCCACACCATCCACAACTGTCTCGCCCAGCTCCTTGCGCAGATCGTAGCGCAGGCAGGCTGGCTCGGCGGCCAGTTCGGAAACCAGCGCCTCGGCATGGGAAACGACGATCACCTGGGTCTTTTGCGCCGCCAATGCAATCAGCCGCGCCAGAGGCTCCAGCAGGGCGGGATGGAGGCTTGTCTCCGGCTCGTTCAGCACGATCAGCGGCGCCGGCCTGGGAGACAGCAACGCCGCGGTCAAAAGAAGATAGCGCAGCGTGCCGTCGGACAGTTCGGTTGCCCGCAGAGGTCTCAGCAAGCCCTTCTGGCGCATCAGCAATTCGAAGTAGCCGTCATTGACGGAGATCTCGATGGCGGCCCCCGGAAAGGCATCGTCAATCGCGTCCGCAAGCTCGCGCTCGTCGCCGATCTCCAGGATGGTCTGCAGGGCGGCGGCAAGATCCCCGCCGTCGCCGCTGAGCACGGGCGTTCTGGTGCCGATTTTCGGAAATCGCGCCGGTGCGTCCCGGTCCGTTCGCAAGTGGTCGTAAAAGCGCCAGGCCCGCATGCGCTCGCGCATCACCAGGAGTTCCAGCCCGTCCTTGGGATCCGCCGCATGGGTCATCATGCTGTCGAAACGGGCGAGATTCTGGAACACCGGGACCCGCTGCCCCTGACCGTTCAGGACCCGCACGGTCGGGCCATTGCGGCCGGCAATCTCGTTGGAGCGCGACAATGCCTCGCCGGCCCACAGCACCTCGGCCTTGATCTCCGGATCCATGGAAAACAGCGAGCGGCCCGCGTCGGCGGGCAGACCGAGATCGATGGCGTAGCCGTAGTCCTCGTCGGCAAAGCCGAGCCTGAGGCTGACCACATTCTTGCGCAGCGTGCCCTGAACCGGCACGTCACCCTTCTTCATCGCCCGCGAAAACGCTTCCGGTCCTGCCCAGAGCGTCGAGTTCAGCCCGCCCTCGGCGGCAAGAGAGGCGATCGCCTGGCCCTGGGCCACCTCGGCCAGCAGCCGGATGGAACGATAGAGACTCGACTTGCCGCTGCCGTTCGCCCCCGTCACCAGAGTGATCCTGTCCAGCGGCAGCACGAGGTCACGCAGGGAGCGGTAGCCGGAAACTGCAAGGGTGAGAATCATGAATTCACTTTGAAACTATGGTAAATTCGGTGGGTTTTTGGCAGAATTGCAGCCTGTGCACGTCAGGCCTCAGACGTGCCCGGGTGGAGTTCGACACCATGTATAGTCCGAAGGAAGCGGAAGAAGATACCCACGCACTCAATCTCGCCATCCTGTTTTTTGCCGTGCTCGCCATTGCCGTCACCCTGTATCTGCACCATGACGGCGCATTGAAATACTGGCTTCTGGAGAATTTCGGCGAGCGGACGACCGGCACAGTTCTGTCGCTGGAACACGCCCCCGACAATGCCCTCGACCTGCAGGCGCGCATGCGCGAGAACCCGCGCAACTACCTGAAGAATTCCAGGAGCTGGATCCACGGCCAGAGGCTGCACATTGAATACAAGCCGGACGGTCCCATTCCACTTCTGCTGACGATGACGCTCCCTGATGACATGGTTGGCAAACCGGTGACGGAGACCCTCCCGGTCTCCTTCCTGCCCATCAATCCGCGTATCGCCTATCCGACCGACTATCTGTCGGACTTCGCACTCGACAGCAAGATCGTGCTCTGGGCGCTTGCCATCGGAGCTTTTCTGCTGATCTTCAGCTATGACGCCATCCTGGCCTGGCTCGGTTTCCGGCGGAACATGCAGCGCTACTAGGCAGCCCCGCTCAAGACCCCTGATCGATCAGCTCGAACCTGTTGACGTCGAAGACACCGAAATCGGTGATTTTCAGGTGCGGGATCACCGGCAGCGGCAGGAAGGCGACCTGCAGGAAGGGTTCGGCCAGCGTGCAGCCGAGATCCTTCGCCGCCGCGCGCAGCTCTTCCAGATGTTCCTTGACCGTCTCGAACGGCTCCAGGCTCATCAGGCCGGCCAGCGGCAGGGCCAGCTCCGCCTTGACCCCGTCCGCATCCGCGACCGCGAAACCGCCCTTCATCGCGATCACCCGGTTGACCGCATGGGCCATGGCATCCTCGTTCGCGCCGACCACACAGATATTGTGGCTGTCGTGACCGACGGAGGAGGCAATCGCGCCGCGCTTCATGCCGAAGCCGTTGACGAAGCCGAGGCCGATATTGCCGGTGCCCTTGTGGCGCTCGACGACGGCGACCTTCAGGACATCCTGGTCGAGATCGGCCAGCGTCTTGCCACCGGTCACCGGCAGGGTGCGCTTCAGGTGTTCGGTGATGATCCGGCCCGGCACCACGCCGATCACGTCGGCCTCGCTGTTGCGGGCCGGAATGTCGAATTTCGCGGCCGTCACCGGCGCAACCTTGACGCTGTCGAGGCCAACCGGGGCGACAATGTTTCTGCGGGCAAAGGCGGCGTCGTCGGCAACGACCCCGCCGCAGATCACCTGCGCGACCCGGCAATCCTCGAAATCGCTCAGGAGCGCGATGTCCGCCCGCTTGCCCGGGGCGATGGCACCCTTGTCCTTCAGCCCGAATGCATTGGCCGCCGACCAGCTGGCGGCCCGGTAGGCATCGAGCGGCCTTGTGCCCTTGGCGATCAGGCGCCGGATCATGCTGTCGAGATGGCCTTCCTCGGCAATATCCAGAGGGTTGCGGTCATCGGTGCACAGCGCCACGAACGCAGAGACGTCCGGCGTCAGGATCGGCGCCAGCGCCTCCAGGTCCTTCGACACCGAGCCCTCGCGCATCAGGATGGTCATGCCCTTGGCGAGCTTTTCGAGTGCCTCTTCGGCCGAGGTCGCCTCATGATCGGTGCGAATGCCTGCGGCGAGATACCCGTTGAGGCCGAGCCCGCCGAGCAGCGGTGCATGGCCGTCGATATGACCGTCCTGGAAGGCGGCCAGCTTGGCGAGCACTTTCGGGTCGCGCGCCAGGACGCCCGGAAAGTTCATGAATTCCGCCAGGCCGATCACCTTGGCATGACCGCGGAAAGGCAACAGGTCCTCGATCTCCAGGCAGGCTCCGGCGGTCTCGAAGGCCGTCGCGGGCACGCAGGAGGACAGGTTGACCCTGAGATCCATCACCGTTTCCAGGGAACTGTCGAGGAAATACCGGATGCCCTCGGCACCGAGGACATTGGCAATCTCGTGCGGATCGCAGATGGCCGTGGTGACCCCGTGCGGCAGGACGCAGCGGTCGAACTCGAACGGCGTGACCAGCGAGGATTCCACATGCAGATGCGTGTCGATGAAGCCCGGCACGGCGGTCAGCCCGCTGCCGTCGATGTTCCGCTCGCCTTCATACCGGCCATGGGTGCCGACAATCCGGTCGCCGACGACGGCAATATCGGTGTCGACGGTGCTGCCGTCGACAACACTGAACAGGCGGACATTCCTGATCACCATGTCGGCGGGTGCCTCGCCTGCGCCCGCTGCGATCGCACGCGCCAGAAACGCTTCATCGTGATTGACCGGCATGCACTCATTCTCCGAATCTTGTTGTGCACCGACAATACAGAGCCGCCTGCATTCCGTAAAAGCCGATTCAGCGTTGACGTCATGTCATGACACAACTTCGGGGACCGGTAAGCTGCCGTTTGAACGGTGGGGCGGAAATCTGTCGGCCGCGCCCTATGTCCTTCGGGAAGCGAGGCGCCTTCCGGCAAAGACCGAAGGCCTGCACTGCTGTGGCAAGCGGAGTCGCAGAGAGTCAATCCCTGCCGCTTCACCTAAAGGAAATACCGTAAGGTAATCGGCATCAATTTTTAATGCTGATTTTTCCTTAAGTCCTTCAGATGCTTACCGCATTACAAAACGGTTTCCTTGCGCCGCAACAGCAAATTGGAATTGACAGATTGGGAGAACACGCGAATAATTTCATCAAGATAAATTATTCCGGATCGCCGCAAACAGATAACAAAGGCGGCCGGAAACGGGAGGAGCGAGAAGGGTGGAGGAACCCCGCAAAAGCGGTCGCGGCTCGAATTCCGCGCAGTTACGGCGCTACAACGAACGCATTGTCCTGCAGATCCTACGGCGCGCAGGCGAAGCTTCCAAGGCGGAACTCGCGCGAACCGTGCAATTGACCAACGCCGCCATCGGAGCGATCATCCAGAACCTGATCGAGGAAGGACTGATCGTCGAGGCCGGCAAGCGGCACGATGGCGGTCGTGGCCAGCCCGCGACGATGCTGCGCCTGGCCCCCGGGGGTGCCTACTCGTTTGGTGTCCGCCTGGACCGGACCAACATGGAAACGGTCCTGATGGATTTCTCCGGCCAGCTGGTCGACCGCCGCCTTCACGACCTGATCCTGCCCGCACCGGAGCAAGCCCTTGAGATTCTGACCGAGGACCTCCGGATCCTGAGGGCCCACCTGAGCGAAGAGGAACAGACCCGTATCACCGGGATCGGATTGGCCCAGCCGTTCAACCTCGGCGCATGGTTGCATGAGCTCGGCCTTCCCGAAGCGGACTTCAAGAAGTGGGACGCATTCGACCTCGCGGAAGCCCTTGAGACCGCAACCGGCCTGCCCGTCTTCAGTGAAAACGACGGCACGGCCGCCGCCGTCGCGGAACTGTTCTACGGCCTCGGCCGTCAGAACGACCACTTCCTCTATCTTTTCCTCGGCCCGGCGATCGGCGGAGGCCTCGTCCTCAAGGGCGATGTCGTTCGCGGCGAGAGCGGCAATGCCGGCGACGTTGCCATGATGCTGGTTCCCCCGAGCAGCCTGCCGACGGCCCCCAGGGCGCGCCACCAATGGGACCTGCTCCTGACGCGGGCGTCGCTCGTCGCCCTTGCCCGGCACATGGCACCGGAGACCTTCGCAAAACTGAACCGGGCCGATCTCCAGAAAGCCGTTGAGGAAGACGCGCCCGAATACAGGGAATGGATGGCCGATTGCGCCCAGGCCCTCGGCATCGCGCTGCGGTCCGCCTATGCGCTTCTCGACGTGCCGCTTGTCGTTTTCGACGGCGACCTCGGCGGCCCCTTTCCGGACGTTTTCAGGACGGCGCTCAAGGAGGTGGTGGAACGCACCGCCCCGGAACGCCGGCAATCGCCCGACATCAAGATCGGCAGTTTCGGCCATGACGCCGGCGCCATCGGCGCGGCCAGCCTGCCGCAATTTTTCAACTTCTCGCCCAGGGCCGCGATCCTGACAGGCGGGAAGGACACCGGACCCGCCGGCGCTGGCAATTCCGAGGACAAAGCCAGCTTTCCGGCACGGGCAGCACGATTGGGGTCACATCTGGCCGCACCCGATCGTCGCACTTGAAATCAAGGCCAGGGAGGAAAACCGCAATGATCCGCAAACTACTCGCGACCGCATCCGTTGTTGCCACCATGGCAGCCGTACCGGCAGCCGCAGCAGATATTTCCGCGTGTCTGATCACCAAGACGGACACCAATCCGTTTTTCGTCAAGATGAAGGAAGGCGCCACCGCCAAGGCTGAAGAACTGGGCATCGAGCTGAAATCCTTTGCCGGCAAGATCGACGGCGACCACGAAACCCAGGTGGCGGCAATCGAAACCTGCATCGCGGACGGCGCAAAGGGCATTCTGCTGACCGCTTCGGACACATCGTCCATCGTGCCGGCCGTGCAGCAGGCTCGCGACAACGGCCTGCTGGTGATCGCACTCGACACGCCGCTGAGCCCGATCGATGCCGCGGACGCAACCTTTGCCACCGACAACTTCCTGGCGGGCGAGCTGATCGGCAAATGGGCAGCAGCAGCCCTCGGCGACGAAGCCGCGAACGCCAAGATCGGCATGCTTGATCTTGCCATCAGCCAGCCCACCGTCGGCGTCTTGCGCGACCAGGGCTTCCTGCAGGGCTTCGGTATCGACCTCGGCGACCCGAAGAAGTGGGGCGATGAAGACGATGCCCGCATCGTCGGCAACGACGTCACCCAGGGCAACGAGGAAGGCGGCCGCCGGGCCATGGAAAATCTCCTGGCCAAGGATCCGATGATCAACGTGGTCTACACGATCAACGAGCCGGCCGCCGCGGGAGCCTACGAGGCCCTGAAGGCCATCGGCCGTGAGAATGACGTCCTCATCGTTTCTGTCGACGGCGGCTGCCCGGGCGTGCAGAATGTCAAGGACGGCGTCATCGGAGCCACCTCTCAGCAATACCCGCTGCTGATGGCATCTCTCGGCATCGAGGCCATCAAGAACTGGGCCGACAATGGCGAGAAGCCGGAGCCGACCCCGGGCAAGGACTTCTTCGACACCGGTGTTGCGCTGGTGACGGACAAGCCGGTTGACGGCGTGGACAGCATTGACACCACCAAGGGCACCGATCTCTGCTGGGGCTAAACCTCGAAATGCATGAGACGGAAGGGGGGCATGGGCAACCTTGCCCCCTTTTTCAAAGTGGTACAGAGGGATAAAACGGGCATGACCTCAGACACCAAAACGGCAGGCGGACAGGTGGATTTCGAATCCGCGGCAGCGTCCGGTCCGCAGGCTGTCGCCTCGTTCGATGAACACCATCATGGGATCGGGCACAAGATCCAGCACACGCTGCATCAGACACCATCGCTGGTTCCGCTGATCGTGCTGCTGCTGTCACTCATTGTCTTCGGCATTCTGCTGGGATCGAAACTGTTCTCGCCATTCGCACTGACGCTGATCCTTCAGCAGGTCCAGATCGTCGGCATCGTCGCCGCCGCGCAAAGCCTTGTCATCCTGACCGCCGGCATCGACCTGTCGGTCGGCGCGATCATGGTGCTGTCTTCCGTGGTCATGGGCCAGTTCACATTCCGCTACGGCCTGCCGGTGGAACTGGCCATCGTCTGCGGCCTCCTGTGCGGCACGCTTTGCGGCTACATCAACGGTTTCCTGGTGGCAATCGTCAAGCTGCCGCCCTTCATCGTGACGCTCGGCATGTGGCAGATCGTTCTGGCGACCAACTTTCTCTATTCGGCCAACGAGACCATCCGGTCCCAGGAAATCTCCGAGCTTGCGCCCCTGCTGCAGTTCTTCGGCAACAAGGTCAATATCGGCGGCGCGATCTTCACCTACGGTGTCATCTTCATGGTGGTACTGATCCTGGTGCTCGCCTATGCGCTCCGGCAGACCGCCTGGGGCCGCCATGTCTATGCCGTAGGCGACGATCCGGAGGCCGCGCAGCTGTCGGGCGTTCAGGTGAAGAAAGTGCAGATCTCGGTCTACATGCTCTCCGGCCTGATCTGCGCCTTTGCCGGCTGGGCCATGATCGGCCGCATCGGCTCGGTCTCGCCGACCACCGGCCAGCTCGCCAACATCGAATCCATCACCGCCGTGGTGATCGGCGGCATCTCGCTCTTCGGCGGACGCGGCTCGGTTCTGGGCACGCTGTTCGGGGCGCTGATCGTCGGTGTGTTCACGCTCAGCCTGCGCCTTCTCGGGGCAGATGCCCAGTGGACCTACCTGCTGATCGGCATTCTCATCATCGGCGCGGTCGCCATCGACCAGTGGATCAGAAAGGTGTCAGTCTGATGGAACCTGTTCTTCAAGCACGCAACCTGATCAAGCGCTACGGCCGTGTCGTGGCCATGGACCAAGCCGATTTCGAGCTCTATCCGGGCGAGATCCTGGCGGTGATCGGCGACAACGGTGCCGGCAAGTCCACCCTGATCAAGGCGCTCAGCGGCGCTGTCCTGCCGGATGACGGCGAGATCCTGCTGGACGGCAAGCCCGTCCGCTTCTCCTCGCCGATCGATGCCCGGGAAGCCGGCATCGAGACGGTCTACCAGACCCTCGCGATGTCGCCGGCCCTCTCGATCACGGACAACATGTTCATGGGCCGGGAGATCCGCAAATCGGGGTTTCGGGGCAACTGGCTGCGGCAGCTCGACCGCAAGAAGATGGAAGAGATCGCCCGCGACAAGCTCAACGAACTCGGGCTGCTCACGATCCAGAACATCAACCAGGCTGTGGAAACGCTTTCGGGCGGTCAGCGCCAGGGGGTGGCGGTTGCCCGGGCGGCGGCCTTCGGCTCCAAGGTGGTGATCATGGACGAACCGACGGCCGCGCTCGGCGTCAAGGAGAGCCGGCGTGTTCTGGAACTGATCAAGGACGTCAGGGCCCGCGGCCTGCCGATCGTCCTGATCAGCCACAACATGCCGCATGTCTTCGAGGTCGCCGACCGGATCCACATTCACCGGCTGGGCAAGCGCGCCTGCGTGATCAAGCCGGCGGACTTCTCCATGTCCGACGCGGTCGCGATCATGACCGGCGCCATGGACCCGCCCGACAGCCTTGCGGCCTGACGAAGAGTCTGAAAAGTTAAATTCAGGCGGTCCGGCCCCGCCGGGCCGCCTCACTCGAACCTGACAACGATTTGGACCATTGATGTATCTGATTTGCGGTGAAGCGCTGTTTGACCTGTTTGGCGAAAACTCCTCCGGCGACAGTGTCGCCTTCGACGCCCGCATCGGTGGCTCGCCCTTCAACGTCGCCATGGGTCTGGCCCGCCTCGGTGAGGACGCCGGCTTCTTCGGCGGCATTTCCAGGGACGCACTCGGGGAAAGACTGGTCCAGAAGTTTCGCAGCGAAGGCGTTTCGGAACGCTATATCCTGAGAACCGACTACCTGACGACCCTGAGCCTGGTGCAGAAGGATGACCAGGGGTCGCCCGCCTACACGTTCTACGGTGCCAACGCCGCCGACCGCATGGTCACCGAAGAGGACCTCCCGGACTTCGACACCCCACCCGCCTATCTCCATATCGGTTCCTACACGGCCCTGGTCGAGCCTGTCTCCAAGGCGCTCAAGGCGCTGATCGCGCGGGAAAAACACCACACGCTGATCTCCTTCGACCCCAACATCCGCCCGACCGTGGTCCCCGACATGGGCCTTTGGCGGCAAAACACCGAGGCTCTGGTGCCCCTTACAGACCTGATCAAGGTCAGCGACGAGGACCTGGAGCTGATCGCCCCCGGCGAGCCTGTCGAGCAAATCGCACGCAAATGGCTCGGCGCCGGCGCCGGGCTTGTGATCGTGACACGGGGTGGCGACGGCGCCACGGCCTTTGCCCCGGGCATTGAAGTGGATTGCCCCGGGATCAAGGTGACCGTAGAAGACACGGTGGGAGCCGGCGACACGTTCCAGGCCGCCCTGCTGGCCGGTTTAAGGCAACTGGGCGTCACGGACCGGACCGCCCTCGACAGGCTTGAAGAAGACGCCCTGCGCCGCCTCGTGGGGTTTGCCGTCAAGGCGGCGGCGATCACCTGTTCACGGCGCGGTGCCGACCTGCCGCGCAGGGCCGAACTGGAAAAAGAATGGGCGGCCTTGAATTGAGGGGCTGACAAGAGAATTAAATCGATTTAAAAGCCTCTCGGACTGGTGCAGTGCAAAAAGACGGCATCAACGAGGTTCCACGGGACAGACACGCTGTTGAGAAGGGATGAAACATGGCGGTACGCGTCATTGAAGTAGATGAATTCGACCTGGTCGTGTTCGGAGCATCCGGAGACCTTGCCCATCGCAAGCTTCTGCCAGCACTTTATCACCGTGACGCCGACGGCCAGATGCCGGAGAATGCGCGCATCATCTGCAGCGCAAGGCGCGACTATTCCGACGACGACTACCGGGACTACGCGAAGAACGCCCTTCAGGAACACGTCAGGGACCTGGACGACGAGCACCTGCAGCAATTCCTCGGGCGCATCCGTTACGTCAAGATCGACGCCGCCTCCGGCGCCGGCTTCGAAGACCTCAAGACAGTTCTGGACGAACGCCCCGACGTCATTCGCGCCTTTTATCTGGCGGTCGGTCCCGATCTCTTCGGCACGATCTGCGAAAATCTCGGCCGTGTCGGCGTGGTCAACGACCATTCCCGCGTGGTCATGGAAAAGCCGATCGGCAAGGACGGCGCGTCCGCAAAGGCGCTCAACGACACCGTCGGTGCGGTCTTCAACGAACACCAGATCTTCCGTATCGACCATTATCTCGGCAAGGAAACCGTGCAGAACCTGATGGCGCTGCGCTTTGCAAATGCCCTGTTCGAGCCGCTCTGGAACGCCGCGCATATCGACCATGTCCAGATCACGGTCGCCGAGTCCCTCGGCACCGGCGGTCGCGCCGGTTATTACAACACGGCCGGTGCCCTGCGCGACATGGTCCAGAACCACATCCTGCAGCTGCTCTGCCTGGTGGCCATGGAACCGCCGGAATCGATGAACGCCGACAGCGTGCGCGACGAAAAACTGAAAGTGCTGAAGGCACTCGCGCCCATCGATGAACAAGGCGCGGAAAAGCTGACCGTACGCGGCCAGTACCGCGCCGGTGCCTCCGCCGGCGGCGCCGTGCCGGGCTACCTGGAAGAGCTCGGCGACGACGAAAGCCGGACAGAAACCTTCGTGGCGCTGAAAGCCGAGATCGCCAACTGGCGGTGGGCCGGTGTGCCCTTTTACCTGCGCACCGGCAAGCGCCTCGCACAGCGGGTTTCCGAAATCGTCGTGCAGTTCCGCCCGATCCCGCATTCGATCTTCGACGAAGAGGCCGGCGTCATCACCGCCAACCGCCTGATCATCCGCCTGCAGCCGGACGAGGGCGTCCAGATGCAGGTGATGATCAAGGACCCGGGCCCCGGCGGCATGCGCCTGCGCCAGGTCCCGCTCGACATGAGCTTCGCCGAGGCCTTCAAGGTGCGCAATCCGGACGCCTACGAGCGCCTGATCATGGACGTGATCCGCGGCAACCAGACCCTGTTCATGCGCCGCGACGAGGTTGACGCAGCCTGGGCCTGGATCGATCCGATCCAGGCGGCCTGGGCCGCCTCCAAGGACACGCCCAAGGGCTACACCGCCGGCACCTGGGGCCCTTCCGCCGCCATCGCCCTGGTGGAGCGCGACGGCCGCACCTGGGCCGAAGACGACGGCGTATGATCAAGGTTCACGGGGCCCGGCCCTGTGAACCTTTTGCCCTCTAAATCGATTAGGTGGCTGCACCGGGCCAATCGCGCCCTATGTGCCGGAGAGAACACCAGCCAAGCCAGCACGGCTAGCAAAGGATTTGAAGCAATGACCATCCAGGATCGCATTGGCGACGTCACCGAACGGATCGTCAAACGCAGCCACGACAGCCGGTCTGTCTATCTGGACCGCATCGGCAAGGCCGCCGACAAGGGCCCGCAGCGCTCGCGCCTGTCCTGCGGCAACCTCGCCCACGGCTTCGCCGCCTGCGGCCTCTCCGACAAGCAGGCCCTTTCCGGCGACGTGGTGCCCAATCTCGGCATCATCACCGCCTATAACGACATGCTCTCGGCGCACCAGCCCTATGAGACCTACCCGGCGCTGATCCGCGACGCCGCCCGCGAAGTCGGCGCGGTCGCCCAGGTCGCCGGCGGCGTGCCGGCCATGTGCGACGGCGTTACCCAGGGCCAGGACGGCATGGAACTGTCGCTGTTCTCGCGCGACATCATCGCCATGGCTGCCGCGGTCGGCCTGTCTCACCAGATGTTCGACGCCGCCGTGTTCCTCGGCATTTGCGACAAGATCGTTCCGGGCCTGGCGATCGCAGCCCTCTCCTTTGGCCACCTGCCGGCGGTGTTCGTGCCTGCCGGCCCGATGACCACCGGCATTTCCAACGACGAGAAATCCAAGATCCGCCAGCTCTACGCCGAGGGCAAGGTCGGGCGTGACGCGCTGCTGGAAAGCGAATCCAAGGCCTATCACTCGCCGGGCACCTGCACCTTCTACGGCACGGCCAATTCCAACCAGATGCTGATGGAGATCATGGGCCTGCACATGCCGGGCGCCTCTTTCGTCAATCCGGGCACACCCCTGCGCGACGCGCTCACCAAGGAAGCCGCCAAGCGCGCCCTGGCCATTTCCGCGCTCGGCAACGAGTTCACGCCCGCCGGCGAGATCATCGACGAGAAAGCCATCGTCAACGGCGTTGTCGGCCTGCACGCCACCGGCGGCTCGACCAATCACACCATGCACCTGGTCGCGATTGCCGCGGCCGCCGGCATCAGGCTGACCTGGGACGACATCTCGGACCTTTCCGACGTGGTGCCGCTGCTTGCCCGCGTCTACCCGAACGGCAAGGCCGACGTGAACCACTTCCAGGCGGCCGGCGGCCTGCAGTTCCTGATCCGCGAGCTGCTCGGTGACGGCTACCTGCACCAGGACGTCAAGACCGTCTTCGGCACGGACCTTTCCGGTTACACGTCGGAAGCGAAACTCGACGCGGACGGCAATGTCCTGCGCCAGGAAGTGCCCGAAACCTCCGGCGACGAAACCGTTCTGGCACCGGTCTCAAAGGCCTTCCAGCCGACCGGCGGCCTGAAGATGCTGACCGGCAACATGGGCAAGGCCGTCATCAAGATCTCTGCCGTGGCCAGGGAGCGTCACGTCATCGAGGCCCCTGCCCGCGTCTTCCACGACCAGAACGACTTCCTGACGGCCTTCAACAACAAGGAACTGACCGGCGACGTCGCCGCCGTCGTCCGCTTCCAGGGCCCGAAGGCGATCGGCATGCCCGAACTGCACAAGCTGACGCCCTGCCTCGGCATCCTGCAGGACCGCGGTCACAAGGTCGCGCTGATCACCGACGGCCGCATGTCCGGCGCGTCCGGCAAGGTCCCGGCGGCCATTCACGTCACGCCGGAAGCCGCCGCCGGCGGACCGATCGCGAAGATCCGCGACGGCGACATGATCCGCGTCGACGCGGTCACGGGGACGCTGGAAGTCCTGGTGGACGAGGCCGAGTTCAACGCCCGCCCGCTTGCCGAAGCCGACCTGAGCGAACACCAGTTCGGCACCGGCCGCGACCTTTTTGCCGCTTTCCGCGGTGCCGTCGGCGCGGCCGACACCGGCGCCCACGTGTTTGGTGCCTGAACGGAACAATTCTAGGAGACGCCTGTGGCCCAGGACATTGAGAAAATCGAGAAAGTGATGTGCGCCGCGCCGGTGATCCCGGTTCTGGTGGTGGAAGACCCGAAAAAGGCGGTGCCGATGGCCGAGGCGCTGGTGCGGGGCGGCCTGCCGGCAATCGAGATTACCTTGCGCACGCCGCACGCGCTGGAAGCCATCAACGCGGTCAACGAACATGTCGAGGGCGCGATTGTCGGCGCGGGCACGGTTCTGGACGCGAAGCAGTATGACGCCGCCGTCTCAGCCGGCTCCCGCTTCATTGTCTCCCCCGGCGCCACCGAGGCCCTGCTCGATGCCGCCGACCAGCACAGCGTGCCGCTGCTTCCCGGTGCGGCAACGGCCTCGGAAGTCATGTTCCTCATGGAACGCGGCTATCGGCGTCTGAAGTTCTTTCCGGCCGAACAGGCCGGCGGCGCGGCCTATCTGAAGTCCCTGTCCTCACCGCTGGCGGCGGCAAAATTCTGCCCGACCGGCGGCGTCTCGCTGGACAAGGCTCCGGACTATCTCAAGCTGCCGAATGTGCTTTGTGTCGGAGGATCCTGGATTGCCGACGCCAAGGCCATTGCGTCTGACGACTGGAGCGGGATCGAGGAACGCGCCCGGGCGGCCGCAGGCCTGAGAGGCTGACGAGACGCAGACAGAGCAGCCGGGTTCGCCTCAGGCGGTCGGCTGCTCTGCCGTGTCTTCACCGCCGTCCTCCACGGGCACGCCGGCATCTTCCTCATCAGCCTCGTCTTCGTGTTCAAGTGTTCTGTGCCAAAGAAGGCGAAGTCCAGCGGATGTTTCATTGCGCCAGGCGAATTCGGCAATCACCGGCTTGTCGAACTTGCTCATGGTCAGCACCACTTCCTCTGGCAGGGACGGCAGGCCTTTCGCCGAGATCTTGCACCCGTTCTTGCCCGCGTCGATGATCGTGCCGGTGATCTCCGTGATGCCGTCAAGATCCGCGATCTTCACGGGAATGCTGACATTGTTGCGCTTTTCGCGGCGCTTGTCGGCGACACTCTTCTCGGCCTTGGCGAAAACCACCGCCGCATCGTTTCCCTTGACCGAGGTGACATGCGCCTTCACCAGCGTGTCGGCCGCCTTCGGCCAGATGGCGATATTCTTGTAGAGCCTGCCAATGTCGACCGAAACCAGCCGGCAGCCCCATTCACTGACGTTGGACACGGTTGCATTGACCACCGCGAGATTGTCGAAATCGACAACGACGACTTCTTCTTCCGCGTCCGGTTGGTCCTGCAGATGGCACAGCCCATGTGATTGTGTTTCCGAATTCATGGAGCCAGATTACCTAGGGGCCGGTTTCAATTCACTTAAGACCAGGCGCACGCGCCGGGCCTTTGCAAGTATTCAATCAGAACAGGGATACGGCGTACACATTGAAATTGCATTTGCCGTTAATTGAAATCGCTCCAATGACGTATGGTTAACTCTGAACGGTATAAGGCACCCTTCGCAGTAATTGCGACTGGTTCCCTAACATCAAACATGGTTCAGATGTGAGGTTCGAAAGCACACGCGGTTCCGTTTCCAGAATTGCGCTCAAGAATACACCTCTTCGACCCCGGAGGAGACTTTGATGACAACCAGATTCGGATTTCCCCTTGCAATCCTTCTTGCAGCCCTGCCCTTTTCAACCAGCGACGCCGAAGAACTCTGCGAAGGTTACGGGCCTCAGACCCCACGTGACATATCCAGCAAGGAAGGCCTGAACGCTGCAACGGTCGCCATCGCCCCGGCCCCCGACAAACTGAACCTGTGCAACATCCACACCCACACCAACGCCGAACACAAGGCTCCCGGTTTTGCCATCTTCGCGGGAGAAGGCGAGCATGGCGGCTACAAGTGCAACGGCACGGAGGAACTGACCGACGCGGAGCTGGCCGAACCCGCGGGCGACGCCTTTCGCGGCGTCAAGCCCGGCGACACGATCGAAGTGCACTGGGTGTTTTCATCCTGCAACATCCAGCCGGGCAAGGGCCTGGGCGCCTGTCTCAGCGACGCCTGCGCCAATCCGCAGCTGCGCGTCGAGGCCCAGTCCTTCCTGGTTGTGAACGATGCCAACGCGCCCAGCTTCCTGGATTTCGTCTATGACGGCAACCTCGTCGACGGTCGGCACCAGCCCAAAGCCCTGCCTGCAGGAACCGGAGACCCGGTCACCTTCATCGGCTCCACCACCGGTCCCAACTTCGATCACGCCGTCTGCTCCCCGCTTCAGGTCACCTGGAGTGTCAGGCCGCAATGCACCAAGTTGGACATCAATTCGCTGCATGCCTGGGCGGAAAAGGGCAATGTCTTCGAGGAAGACCATTCCCATGGTGTGCGCCAGCTGGTGACCGCACCGGAGCTGCTCGCACCGATCACAAACTGACAGGCCGTTGCGGTCGGGAACACCGCCGGATCCCGGTTTCGGCGGTGTTGCACGGAATTTTCTCTCCCCCTTGAAACAAGGCTGTGCTATCTGAGGCCCGACGCTAAAAACAGCGCGAAAACGGCGCTTAAATCGATTTAGGGAACTCGTTCATGGCTCTTGAAGCAGCGTTTGAAGCTCTTACCCGGCAGGCCGACACTTTGCAGAAGACCAATCTGCGCACGCTGTTCGCTGCCGACCCGGACCGGTTCACAACCTTCTCCGCAAGCTTTGACGACCTGCTGCTCGACTATTCCAAATCGAAGATCGACGGCAAGGCCTTCGACCTGCTGCTCGACCTTGCCCGGACCGCGGATGTCGAAGGGCGGCGCGCGGCGATGTTTGCCGGCGAGAAGATCAACGCCACGGAAAACCGCGCAGTCCTGCACACGGCTCTGCGCAACCGCTCCGACCGGCCGGTGATGGTCGACGGCAAGGACGTCATGCCGGACGTGCGCGCCGTGCTCGATGCCATGGCGGACTTTTCCGAGGCGGTCCGGTCCGGAGAGCTGACGTCGTCCAGCGGCGACGCCTTCAGCGACGTGGTCAATATCGGCATCGGCGGATCCGATCTCGGCCCGGTCATGACAACCCTGGCGCTCAGCCCCTATCACGATGGTCCGGAGCTGCATTACGTTTCCAATGTCGATGGCGCCCATATCGCCGACACGCTGGAAAAACTTGATCCCGCGACAACGCTGATCATCGTCGCCTCGAAAACCTTCACCACCATCGAGACCATGACCAACGCGCAGACCGCGCGCAAGTGGATCGCCGATGCCCTGGGAGAGGACGCCGTCGGCGATCATTTTGCGGCCGTTTCCACGGCCCTCGACAAGGTTGCCGCCTTCGGCATCGACGAGGCCCGGGTGTTCGGTTTCTGGGACTGGGTCGGTGGTCGTTACTCCGTCTGGTCCGCCATCGGCCTGCCGCTGATGATCGCCATCGGCCCGGATGCCTTCAGCGACTTCCTGGAAGGCGCCCACGCGATGGACAGCCATTTCGCCGACGCCCCGCTGGAGAAAAACCTGCCGGTGCTGATGGCCCTGATCGGCGTGTGGAACCGCGATTGCCTTGGCCTCGCGTCCCGCGCCGTGCTGCCCTACGACCAGCGCCTGTCGCGCCTGCCAGCCTATCTGCAGCAGCTCGACATGGAATCGAACGGCAAACGCGTGCGAATCGACGGCAGCAGCGCCCCGCAGGAAACCGGTCCGCTGGTCTGGGGCGAGCCGGGCACCAACGGCCAGCATGCCTTCTATCAGCTGCTGCACCAGGGCACGACCGTGATCCCGTGCGAGTTCCTGATCGCGGCCAACGGCCACGAGGATGACCTCAAGCACCATCATGAGCTGTTGATCGCCAATTGCCTGGCGCAGTCCGAAGCCCTGATGCTCGGCCGCACGCTCGACGAGGCCACGGCCCAATTGAAGGCATCCGGGCTTGCCGATGACGAGGCCGGGCGCCTAGCACCGCACAAGGTGTTTCCGGGCGACCGCCCGTCCCTCACGCTGGTCTATGATTCGCTGACCCCCTTCGCACTCGGCCGCCTGATTGCCCTTTACGAACACCGTGTCTTCGTCGAAGGCGTGATCTGGGGCATCAACTCCTTCGACCAGTGGGGCGTGGAACTCGGCAAGGAACTGGCGACAGCCCTGCTGCCGATGGTCAAGGGGGATACGGCCGCAGATACCAAGGACGCCTCGACAAGAGGGCTGCTGCGGGCAATTCGCAGCTGACCTGCCGAACTCCAGCGGCCGGATACGCGTTAACACGTTGGGCAAACGCCTTACTTTTGCCCAACCGGCGCATTCTGTATCTTGATTGAGGATGACTCTGTCCACGCGGGGACGGCCCCGGCCGGTTGTGCGAATTGACACATTGCCCCCGCGTGTAAAGCAGCTTAACCTCGGTGAGACTTTATTCTTTGCAAATTCACCGCGTTAGGCGGAACGGAAGGGAGATACCTTTTATGAAAAAGCTTGTTCTGCTTGCAGCTGTCGGCCTTGCTCTGGCCGGTTGCCAATCCGACAGCTCTCGTGACCGCGCTCTTGTCGGCGGTGGCCTCGGCGCCGCGACAGGTGCTGCCATCGGTGCCGCGGCAACAGGAGATGTCGGCGGTGCGCTCGTCGGCGCAGCCATCGGCGGTGCCGGCGGTGCCATTGTCGGCGGAGCCACCACACCGAAAAACTGCGTCGCGTATGACCGCTACGGCAATCCCTACCGGGTCGCCTGCCCCTAAGACGGTTTGACGGTTTTCCGCGTCGGTCACCAGCCGGAGGAGGAAAACGATGAAAACACGCATCCTGATCACTGCAACGGCGCTCGCCCTCCTGGCGGGTTGCCAATCCGGCGGTCAACAGGGTTCAGCACAGGTCGGAGGCGGCGCGGCAGCACTGCAAAACTGCGTTGCCTACGATCAGAACGGTAATCCTTACCGGGTAGCCTGCCCGTAACCGTGCGGGGCTTGTCCATATCGGTTTCGTGACCGCTGGGAAGAATGTCATGAAGAGACTATATCTGATTGCTGCGGCAGCAGTGTTTCTGGCGGGCTGTCAGTCCGACAGCCAGACGGACCGGGCGCTGGTGGGCGGCGGTCTCGGTGCCGCCACGGGCGCCATCATCGGTGCCGCTGCCGGCAACGGCGCAGGGCCGGCCCTCGCCGGTGCCGCCATCGGTGCTGCCGGTGGCGCGATCGTCGGCGCGGCAACGACGCCGAAAAACTGTGTCGCCTATGACCGCTACGGCAATCCGTACCGGGTCGCTTGCCCTTAAGACTTGCAGATAGCTTCAAGACCGGCAACGGTCCGGGGGAAAGACGTGATGAAGAAATTGTTCCTGGTGGCCGTGGCCGCCGTGCTTCTGGCCGGGTGCCAGTCCAGCAGCTCCCGTGACCGCGCCCTGATCGGCGGCGGTCTTGGGGGAGCGACCGGTGCCATCGTCGGCGCTGCGGCCGGAGCCGGTGCCGGACCGGTCCTCGCCGGCGCCGCCATCGGGGCCGCCGGCGGCGCGCTGATCGGCGCGGCGACGACACCGAAAAACTGCGTCGCCTACGACCAGCGCGGTAATCCCTACCGGGTCGCCTGTCCTTAGGTGACGGCCCCATAAATGAAGACGAAATGGCATGAAAGTGGCGAAACGCCGCCAGGGAGGGTGCGTGGAGCAGGCTTTTCGCCCGGTCAAGCGCGCTGACGGCGCGAAGTGAAGCCAATCCATGTCCCTCGGGTTTGACCGAATTGGGCGTCCTCAGCGTCACGAAAGGCTTGAAAACGAACCACATTTCCTGCGCTTTCGCTCCTTGATGAAGACCAATTCGCCTCAAACCAGTTCATCTTCATTTGTGGGTCCGTCACCTAGGGTCAGCATTGGATAACCAGGTTCCGGTAAGGTTCTGTTAACCATAAAACCCCACCCTTGGCGGTCAGATATTCCGCCAAGGACCGCTCCCATGAGACCTGTCTTCGCCGCAACGCTTCTCGCCGTTTTCCTGGCCGGCTGTGCCAACACGGAAAGCCAGCGTGACCGCATGCTGATCGGCGCGGGCCTTGGCGCGGCCACCGGCGCCACCATCGGTGCGGTCGCGGGATCCACAGTCAACGCCACACTGGCCGGGGCCGCGCTCGGCGCCGTCGGCGGTGGGCTCATCGGCGTGGTCACCACGCCGCGAAATTGTATTGCCCATGATGAATACGGCACGCCTTACAAGGTGCGGTGTCCTTGAATGGCGAACCGACGCCACGCGTGGCGTTTCACAATTTGTAAATTGTGCCGCAAGTAGGCCTGAGGTTTCGTATCAGCGGTACCCTTGAGACCGGTACTTGTCCCGCAGGCGAAGCAATGTCGCTCTTGCCTTGGCTTCCTGCCAGGTGCCGTCTTCGGGAGTACCCAGCTTGCCATCTTCGGCCATCTTGACCAAATCCTGCTCTGCCTTTTGAAGCGCCGTGTATTTCCATGCATCTGGCGGCCTATTGGCACCCTCTCCAGTTGACTGACAACCGGCGAGAAGCGCTACAGGGAAGAGAATTGAAACGATGACCAGAAGGTCTCTCAAGCGTAGTATCATCAAGAAGGAACGCCCTTGCTAAGAGTTGTTCGAGACTCTTCAACACATATCAGATTCTTGCTCGCGCCTGGAACCATCGGCGGCGGTATCGTCGGCGTGCCCCCCCGAAACTGATTTGCCCGCGACCAGGACGGCACGCCCTACAAGGTCAGGTGCCCGTAAGCGCGAGGCTCAAAGCCCTCGCCCCAATGCGGAATCGTCATCTGCGCGCCGCTTGGCGCTCATCAGGAGAGTTTTCCAGACCTTGAACGTTCAAGGACCGCCACCGGTCGTGCTTCGATTGCCCGGCTGATTGCCCGGCTTCAGGGCAATGTGGCCCGTCTCCGCCTCAAATCACGCCGGCCTTCTTCATGTCGGCCATGGTGTTCAAGGCAAACAGGGCGATCCCGAACAGAACAAACGCGGCACCTGTGATCGTCAGAAGAAAACTCCGCTTTTGCCAACCCTGTCCGAGCAGAACAACACCGGCGCCCACGATTGCGGCCAAAATGACTGAAACGAACATGTTTCAACTCCAGTGACATAAAATCCGACATCACTATTTTTGATATAAATTAAGGAAAGGCTTCCAAACCGGACACGCCGCGTCATCGCACCGTTTTTAGATCGGCTCCTCAAGACAGATCTCCCGACCGTATCCTTGGTCCTGGCGGCAGTTACCGCGAGCCTTGGCTTCGACTGCACCCGCATGGGACAGGCATAGCCCCCCTTGAAAGAACAAAAAGCCGGCTCGAGGGCCGGCTTTTCGCATTTCAGGCAACAATGGTCTGCCGATCTCAGGCGGCGGCGCTTTCCTTGGCCTGCTCCAGGGCCACTTTCGGATCGACATAATCGTAGCCGAGAGCCGTCGCCACGGCTTCACAGGTGACCTGCCCGCCGATGACGTTCAGGCCCGGCAGGAAATGCGGGTCGTCGAGCAGCGCCTTCTTGGCGCCCTTGTCGGCCAGCGCCAGCGCGAAAGGCAGCGTGGCGTTGTTGAGCGCGTGGGTGGAAGTCTTCGGCACGGCGCCCGGCATGTTGGCGACGCAGTAATGCACGACCTCGTCGATGATGTAGGTCGGGTCGGAATGGGTGGTCGCCTTGGAGGTCTCGAAGCAGCCGCCCTGGTCGATGGCGACATCCACCAGAACCGAGCCCGGCTTCATGCGGCTGACCAGATCGCGCGACACCAGTTTCGGCGCGGCGGCCCCAGCCACCAGAACGGCGCCCACAACAACATCGGCGTCCAGCACGTATTTCTCCAGCGCCGCCTTGGTCGAATAGACGGTGGTCAGAGCCGGTCCGAAGGTCTGGGCCAGATTGCCGAGCACGGCGGTGTTGCGGTCAAGCACGGTGACGTCCGCGCCGAGGCCGATCGCCATGGTGATGGCGTGGGAACCGACGACACCGCCGCCGATGACGACGACCTTGGCCGGCGCAACACCCGGCACGCCGCCGATCAGGGTGCCGGAGCCGCCCTGGGCCTTTTCCAGTGCCTTGGCGCCGGCGATCACCGCCAGGCGGCCGGCAACCTGGGACATCGGCACCAGAAGCGGCAGGCCGCCGCGGGCATCGACCACGGTTTCATAGGCAATGCAGGTGGCACCGGACTTGACGAGGTCCGCGGTCTGGGCCGCGTCCGGGGCCAGGTGCAGGTAGGTGAAGAGAATGTGGTCCGGGCGCAGCATGGCGCGCTCGACGGCCTGAGGCTCCTTCACCTTGACGATCATGTTGGCCGCGTCGAACACATCCTTGGCGGTCGGCAGGATCTTCGCGCCTGCGGCTTCATAGTCGGCATCGCTGGCACCGATGCCGACGCCGGCATTGGTCTCCACCACGACCTCGTGGCCATGGGCCACCATTTCATGAACACTGTCCGGGGTCAGGCCGACCCGGTATTCATGGTTCTTGATTTCCTTCGGCACACCAATGCGCATGTCCACGTCTCCTCTGGAAGCGTTTTGATTGCCTTTAAGTCTACGCCCGATTGCCTCGCATGTGCTTGCGTTCCCGGGGCCTCCAACGCCATTTAACGCAAGTTTGTTGCGTAAATTGGACAAACACTCAAATTTCTTGCTAGGTATTATCTCAAAGCCAGCAATATGTGCGGTGCAGCATAATGAAACTCGACCGTCTCGACAAAAAGATCCTCAATGTCCTGCAAGCCGACGGCCGCATTGCCAATGCGGATCTCGCCGAAAAGGTGGGCTTGTCCGCGTCCGCCTGCCTGCGCCGCATGCGCGCGCTGGAAGAAGCCGGCATCATCGACAAGTATGTCGCGCTCCTGAACCAGAAGACGCTCGGCCGGCACATGGATGTCTTTGTCGAAATCTCGCTGACTGGCCAGTCCAAGGAGACATTGGAGAATTTCGAACGCGCCGTCGCCCGCTCCGACGAGATCATGGAATGTTTCCTGATGGCGGGCGACGCAGACTATATTCTCAGGCTGTCGGCCCGGGACCCGATCGATTTCGAGCGCATCCACCGCGACCACCTCGCCCAGCTGCCCGGCGTGTTGCGCATGAAGTCCTCCTTCGCCATCCGCCCTATTGTCCGCCGCACGGCGATCCCGCTGGGTCAGGATTGGTAATGAACAACGTATGTCCCCACAAGAAAGAACCGTAGATCTGGAGATGAGGTGTGTCATGCAAGCGTTCTGGATGAGCAAATTCAAAATCTTTGCAATAACGGCAATGCTAAGTCTCACAACATTACCAGTAGCGTCGGAGGACTATGTAGAACTAAGCGATTTTCACAAGAAGTTATTTAAGGATCTCATTGATCAATTAGACGCACCGCCACAGATAGTTAGTTACGTTGAGGAAAACAAATTTCATTTACGTATTAAAAGTTTCGACATGATCCTGAAATACAATCACATTTCACTAACCTCAAATATTGACTGCATAGAAAATCGCTGCTTCACGATTATCTTCCATGTGGATTATAATACCACTGAGAAACCTTGGAAATTTGCGTTGGCCACCTACGCAGTTGATCATTCCGGTCTAGAAGACGAAGTAAGATTCCAAGAAAACCTCGACCCAAACGATTGCGAGCTCCAGTTTCGCGGTGAATGCCTGAGTGTTTTTTCAGACGAATTCCATCCTCCAATTCGTCCAGGCAACGGCCTGGGAAAGCAAGCCGACAATCCGGGTTGAATTCTCGTTAATCTGACAAGGTGCTGGACCACAATCAGCAATCCAAGACGGTCGACGTTGGCCGCAACCCCCGCTATAGTCCGCCTCCATTCAAAGGATTGGCTTTTCAAGGAATCACGTCCGGTGACCCACACGATCACCCGCTTTCTCGACACGACCTACCAGCTTGCCGAATGCCCGACCTGGGATGACAGAAAGAACCGCCTGCTGTGGGCCGACATCCAGGGCCGCACCATTCAGTCGATGGACTGGCAAACCCGCGACATCACCACCTGGCATTTCGACAACGAGGTCGGCTCTTTCGGACTGACGGACGACGACCGGCTGATCGTCAGTGTCTGGGACAGGATCCTGCTGTTCGATCCGGCGACGGAAACAAGCGAGGTCCTTGCCGAAGTCCAGGCGGACGAGCCGCGCACCCGTCTCAATGACGGCAAGGTCGGTCCGGACGGTGCCTTCTGGGTGGGCACCATGGACACCAGTTCGCCGCGCGAACCGATTGCCGGTCTCTACCGCGTCGATGCCAGCGGCGAGGTCGCGGAGATCCGCGACGAGCTGCAGTGTTCCAACGGCCTCGCCTGGACGCCGGACGGAACCTACATGTACCATTCCGACACCTCGCCCGGCTGGATCGAGTATTACGCCTTCGATCCCGCGACCGGAGCGCTCGGCTCCAAGATGCTCTTCGCCCAGCAGACCAACGCGACCGGACGCCCGGACGGGGCCGCTGTCGACACGGACGGCAATTACTGGAGCGCCGGCGTGTCGGCCGGTGTGCTGAACTGCTTCAGCGAGGACGGCAACCTGCTTCACGCCATCAAGCTTCCCGTCGACAAGCCGACCATGCCCTGTTTCTGCGGTCCGGAGCTCGATCACCTGGTGGTCACCAGCATCAAGCAGCCGTCCGACCCGACCGCGGTCGAGCCGGACACGCTGTCCGGCGGGCTGTTCCTGGTGGAAGGACATGGCCGGAAAGGCCTCAAGACCTACCGGTTCGGGTCCTCAGGCGGCTGATCTGTCGAGACGGGACGTGTGCGGGACCGCAGTTTGCCCGAAAGGATGCAGCGGTCCCATGGGAACCAGTCCACCGGGGTTGAGCGCCTTGATCGAATAATATCCGGCCTTGATGTGATCGGGATGCACCGATCCGCCAAAGGCCGGATGCCCATACAACCTCTCGAGATAGCGGCTCAGGAACACATGTTCCCGGATCGTCTTGAGATTGCACTTGAAGAGATCGACATAGGCGAGATCGAAGCGGGCAAGCGTCACGAACAGCCTGATATCGCTTTCAACGATCTCGTTGCCGGTCAGATAGGGCCGCCCGTCCGACAGCCGCGTTTCAAGCGCATCCAGTGTCGCGAACACGTCAACCACCGCTTCCTCGTAGGCGGACTGGCTTTTGGCAAATCCCGCCTTGTAGACGCCGTTGTTGAGCCCCTCATAAAGAAGCTGATTGAGCGCCGCGATCTCCGGACGCAGGGCATCGGGCCGCAAGCTCGGCCCCTCGCCCGTCAGGCTTTCGAAGCCCTTGTCGAAGATGCGCAGGATATCGGCCGATTCGTTGTTGACGATGGTCTGCCTTTTCCTGTCCCAGAGCACGGGGACGGACGCCCGTCCGGAATATCCCGGATCCGCCTTCGTATAGATCTGATGCAGATACTGCGCGCCGGTTTCAGTGTCCGGCCCGGAGGCTCCGGGAAAAGTGCCGAACCGCCATCCCTCGGAACTGAGAACCGGCTCCAGGACCGAAACCGAGACGATGTCCTCCAGCTTCTTCAGGGACCGTGCAATCAGTGTCCGCCCCGCCCAGGGGCAAATGTAGTTGACGAACAGGTGATAGCGCCCCGCCTCCGCCTTTTCGCCCGGCTGGCCTTCCGGCCCCGGCTCACCGGTTGGCGTGATCCAGTTCCGGAAACTGGAGGCCTGCCGGACAAAACGGCCGTTTTCGTCGGACTTCTGAAAAGGATGCCAGTCGGCACTCCACTTGCCATCGATCAGCATGTCGTTCTCCGCTCACAATCAATTGGGTTTCTCGGTGGGACAAGCGCCGGTTCAGGCCGTCGGCTGCAGCCGGGCCGCTTCTGTGCCGCCAAGGCGCAATGCATAGGCGCCGCTGCCGAGAAGTGCCTGAACACCGAGGGCCACTGCCCAGAACGCGGGGAACTCCCAACCGCCGTTGTCATTTGAAAACAACCAGCCGTTCTGGGCGTGAACAAACACGATCGCCCCGATGAGAACGGGCAGGAGCACGAGGCTGACGGCGCGAACGAATACCCCTGCCAACAAAAGCAGCGCACCGGCCACTTCGGCAAAGATGGTCAGATAGGCCAGGAAACCCGGCAGCCCGAGGGACTGGAAGAACCCGGCTGTCCCGGCCGGCGTGAACACGAAAATCTTGAGCCCCGCATGGGCCAGGAACAGCAGGGCGAGGGAAACACGCAGCACGAGCGCTGCATAAGGGGCGGTCCTGGTATCGATCATTTCAATCTCCATCATTCGGAACAAGGTTGTCCTGACGATATAATTGATGAAAATATGCCGATAAATATTCGTATCGAGCACGCTTTGTATCAAAAAAGGATACAATATGAATCTGATCGACAGCATGCGCGCCTTCGCCGCCGTGGTGGACAGCGGGTCTTTCACCCGGGCCGCCGAGAAACTGGCGAGTTCGAAAACGCTGACCAGCAAGAAGGTCCAGGCACTTGAGAACCATCTCGGAACGCGCCTGCTCAACCGCACCACGAGAAGCCTGAGCCTGACCGAGGCCGGCCGGCTGTTCTACGACCGGTGCCAGCCGATCCTCGAGGATGTCCTGGATCTTGAATCGCTGATGCAGAACCAGCTTGCCGCACCGCGCGGACGGCTCGTTGCCACGGCTCCGACGACTTTCGGGGAAATGTACATCGCGCCGCTTCTGCCTGTCTTCGTGCAGCGCTATCCGGACGTCGAAATCGATCTCAGCCTGACCGATCGTCACGTCGACATCGTCGAGGAAGGCTTCGACATGGCGGTTCGCATCGCCGATCTGCCGAGTTCCGCGCTGATCGCCCGAAAGCTCGCTGCCGCGCCGATTCATCTCTGCGCAACGCCGGAGTACCTGGACACCCACGGGCGTCCGGATCATCCCGTCGACCTGGCGCAGCATCCCTGTGTCATCGACACGAATTTCAGCAATCCCAGGGCCTGGCCGTTTCGCGACGGGCCCAAAAAGCTGTCTGTCCCCGTCAAGGGGCCCCTGTCGGTCAACAGCGCAAGGGCGGTCAGGGACAATGCCCTGGCAGGCTGCGGCATTGCGCTTTGTCCGGGTTACATGATCGCGGACGAACGCGAGGACGGCCGGCTCGAAACGGTTCTGGCGGACTACAACGCTTTCGACATCAGCGTCTTTGCGGTCTACAGCTCCAGGCGCAATCTCGCCCCGAAAGTAAGAGCTTTCGTTGATTTTCTGGCAACGGAACTCGCACGGGCAAGCGAACGCTGGTGACAGGCGACGTTGTGTACGGTCCAAAGACCGGTTGGCGTTCTATCATTCCCCTGCGCGGCGGCAGCGTCTGAGTGCCTCGACGATCTGTTCCGCCATCACTCCGGGTACCTGTATCTTGGTCTCCCCGAAAAGGTGTACGACGGCGTGTTCACCGTCTGCGGACTGTTCGTTGTAGATCCGGACCGACTGGTTTTCCGGTATCAGGACCGCCATGGAGCCACCCTCGACACTCAGCAGGATCGACGACGCCACCAGTGTGCAAATCATGTTTCAGCCCTCGCTGGTCGTCTCATTCAACCGTCTTTTGATCCACAGTCCTAGTAACGGCAACCGCGTACCCGGACCGGTTTCCAGACCTGCTGCGCCGGCTGGACCAGGACCTGGCGGCTGACCGTCGTGTAGACGGCCGGTTTCTGCACCCGGTAACTGGAAGCGGGCTGGACCAGAACCTTCTCATTGACCGTGCTGTAAATGGCCGGCTGGCGGACGGCCACCTTCGAGGCCGGCTGGACCAGCACCTGTTGGCTGACAGTCTTGTAGACGGCCGGATTCTGCACCTTGCACAGGATCTTGCGGCCCTTGATCACCCGGTACTCCCAGCCGACGCTGGCCGGCTGCACCAGGACGCGGCTCTGTCGTGTCTGGTAGACCGCCGGGCTGGTTCGATAGCTGACCCTTTCGGGCTGCACCAGCACCCGGCGTTTCTGATAGCCATAGACGGCGGGCTTCTGCACCACGTAGCTGGAAGCCGGCTGAACCAGCACCTTCTGGTGAACCGTCCTGTAGACGGCGGGAACGGTCGCCTGTTCGTAACAGGACAGGGCCCGGCCGCCGGCGACGGCGGAAGAGGCAAGAACCGGTGTAAGAACCAGCGCGGCGGCCGCGCTCCAGAACCTGTGACGCATCGACTTTCCCCCAGTCTGGCGCAGAAAAATGCACTGCACTCCTGACCTTAGGAAAGTTCTCCAGGGGGTTAAAGGGAAAAAGTTAACAATCGTTAACGATTGCCGTGCCGGATCGGGACGCGTGCGGGATCAACCGGCCCTCGACGGTGCCTCGACATCGTCATCGGCCCGTGCACCTGTCTCGTAATCCGTGTCCTCGTTGATGATGTGGCGGGCCTCTTCCGGGATCCAGGCGCCCCAGCGCGGCTGCAACTGATGGTCGACGGACACACGGTCGTCGAAGACGAAACACTCGCCCTTCCACAGGCTCTCGCCTTCCGGCACCTTTTCCAGGTAGTTCAGGATGCCGCCCTCCAGGTGATAGACATCCTTAAAGCCCTGTTTCAGCATCCAGGCCGTGGCCTTCTCGCAGCGGATGCCGCCGGTGCAGAACATCGCCACCTTGGGCTTCGTCTTCAGGGTCTCCTGGCCTTCGACCCAGTCCGGGAATTCCCGGAAGGACTGGGTCTCGGGGTTCAGTGCCCGCTCGAACGTGCCGAAGGCGAATTCATAATCGTTGCGCGTGTCGATCACGACGACATCCGGATCGGCGATCAGGGCGTTCCAGTCCTCCGGCTTGACATATTCGCCGACAATCTCGTTCGGATCGATACCGTCGACGGCGAGCCGTACGATTTCCTGCTTAAGGCGGACCTTCATGCGCTTGAACACATGGCGGTGGGTCCAGGCCTCCTTGTGTGTCAGGTCTTTCAGCCGCGGATCGCTGCGCAAATGCGCCAGAACCTCGCGCACGCCCGCTTCCGGGCCGCAGATGGTGCCGTTGATGCCCTCCGAGGCCAGCAGCAGGCTGCCCCTTACATCGCGCGCCTCACAATAGGCCTTGAGCGGATCGCGCAGCGCGTCGAAGTCATCGAGCGGCGTGAACAGATAGAGGGCGGCAACGAGAAATTCGTTCATCTGGCTTTTCTTTTCCGGGCAAACAACCGGCTGTGACCAGGCGCACGGACGCGTCGTGATCATGATCCGGTCAATTGGCGCCCTCTATACAGCCACAGGTCCCGGACTGCAAAGTCCGCAGTTTCTCGGATCCCGTCACCGCGAGACACTAAAGCGGCACCGGCACGGGCTGAAATGCGGCAGATCCGTCAGCATTTTGGAAACGCGCGTCAAAAATCAGTAAAAATGCTTATATGTCAGAGCATTAGAGTATAAGTATCTTTACATGCTTTATGGATAATTAAGTTCAGGCGGTTAGCTTCTGCCCACGATACCGATTCCGAGCGGGCACCAGCAGGATGACACATTACAAAGTCGCCCCCACGGGGGTGGAGCGGTTCTTCTCCGAACGGGACCTGATTGTCTCGAAGACCGACACGCGTGGACGCATCACCTACGCCAACAATATCTTCCGTGACATTGCCGGTTTTACCGGCAAGGAACTGGAAAACGCACCGCACAGTCTCATCCGCCATCCGGACATGCCGCGCTGCGTGTTCAAGCTGCTCTGGGACACGATCGAGGCAGGCGGCGAGATCTTCGCCTATGTGATCAACATGTCCGCCAACGGCGACCATTACTGGGTCCTTGCCCATGTGACACCGAGTTATGACGGCACAGGAAAGATCATCGGCTATCACTCCAATCGCCGTGTTCCCAACCGGCGGGTCGTCGACGACGTGATCATCCCGCTCTACGCCCAGCTTCTGAAGACGGAGCAGACGGCGGACAACCGCAAGACGGGCATGCAGGCCGGCCACGACCAGCTGGTATCGATCCTTCAGTCAAAAGGCATGGGTTATGACGAGCTCATTCACACTCTATAACGCTGCCCTGGGCGCGGCCCTGGTCGGTCTGGCGGGCGCGGGAGCGGGTCTTGCCGGGCTCGCCGGCTGGACACTCGCCGCTTCACTGCTTTGTTCCCTCACCGTCCTCGGTGCGATCTTTGTCCTGATCGCCGTGCACCGCGCAAGACAGGGGCTCACCGCGGCCACCGAGGTTTGCAGCAGTGTCGGCTGGGGCGACTTCGAGGCCAGGGCCAGGGACTATGTCCATCAGGGCGAAATCCGTGACCTGATGATCGCCATGAACCACATGATCGACCGGACGGACGCCTTCCTGCGCGAGGCAGCCGCATCGATGACGGCCATTCAGAACAACCAGTATTACCGCCGCATCCAGCCGGGCGGCCTCAACGGCAGCTATCTCCAGAACGCAGGCATCATGAACGATGCCATCGAGACGATCAAAGGCCGCGTCGGTGCCTTCCGCCAGTCGACGGACTCCTTCGAAAGCCAGATCGGCCAGATCGCGCAGAGCCTGATGACTTCGGCCGGCAGCATGACCGGAACCGCCGGCGACATGGAAACCTGCGCGGTTTCCAACGCCCGGGTTGTCACCGACATTGCGGACGCGGCATGCGAAACCTCCGACAAGGTCAACGCGGCTGCGGAGGCGGCCGATCACCTCAGTGAGACGACGGCGGAGATCAGCGGCCAGATCGAACGCTCCCTGGAAATCGCCCGGGCCGCCGTTGCCCAGGTCGCCCAGGGTCAGGACAAGGCCAACTCCTTGCGCACCTCCGCGGAAGCCATCGGCGAAATCATCAGCCTGATCTCGTCCATAGCCGACCAGACCAACCTTCTGGCCCTCAACGCCACGATCGAGGCGGCCCGCGCCGGTGAAATGGGCAAGGGTTTTGCCGTCGTTGCCGCCGAAGTCAAGGAACTGGCCACGCAGACCGCCAAGGCCACCCAGGAAATCACCCAGTCCCTGGAAGAGGTCGACAGCGCCAGCCAGGAAACCGCCCGCTCTTTCGACACCGTGTCCAGGACCATCGCGGAGATCGAGGAAATCACGGGCATGATCTCCACGGTTTCCGCCAAACAGGCCGAGGCGACGCAGGCCATCCGGGAAAATGTGGCCCACACGGTCAAATGCACGGAGAAGGTTTCCGGCATAGTCGGGGGCGTTTCCGAAAACGCTGCAACCACCCAGGCCGCGTCGAAGACCGTTTTGGACTCGGCGCAGTCCATGAACGCCAATGCCGGTCAGCTCACAGACGCAGTTGCCGCCTTCTTCCGTTCGCTGAAAAAGGGACCGCTCGAGCAGCAGGATGAAAGCCGGGCCGCCTGAGTGGCGCCCCCGATGCTTCAGACCGTACCGAAACCGCCGCCGCGCCACTCTCCCCGGAATTCGCCCATTTGCGTGCCGGTTGTATCCTCGTCTGCGTATCCGTCTGTTCTCATGTGAAGGATAAAGCTGCACAGGAGCTCGCGTATCTGGGCATCGTAGACCGGATAGCCGTGGTCGATCGCCTTCCTCAGCCAGGTGTCAACCATCCGGATTGCGTCGTCCGTCGGCGTTGCTCTCGAATATGTGGACCTGATGTGGTCCTGCATTTGCTCCGCCCAGTCGCCCGCGCGAGCGCTGGTATAGGTCTGTACACATTGATTTGTGTAGCTCGAGATCTGCTGTTGTGTTCCCGGATTGAGCAAGGGGTCGTAGCGCGGGTTTCTCACAACAACCTTGCCGTCGTCCCGGAACACAGCACCCGGTTCCGCGACGATTTCCAGGCTGGGTTTTGCCCGCGCTGCCTGATTCAGCCTGTTCAGTGCGTGTTTGAGGGGCAACGTTGCCCGGTTGTACTGATCCCGATTCAGAAGCGACTTCATCCCAGCCTCCCAAGGTCAGAATGTCAGAACCACAACCATAACTTCATAATTATGCAGAAGATACAATTTTAAGTATTTCGTTTCCCTCCGGCTGCTCGAAGCCGGTCTGAACGAGGCGGGAAGAAAATCCGGCAGCTTGAAATGCCACTGCCGCCGAGGGGCCTCTCCCTCCTTTGGACAATTGGGGGAGCGACTCTCAGCCCTTATGTTCACAGGAGAAACTCAGGCAAGTCCAACGACCGTCCCGGAGAGTTCCATGTCCATTTTCGGTGATCTGCTGTCGACCATCTTCGAGCGCCGCCCCCTCACCTTTTCCCCGGGCCGGCAAGACACCCGGCCGATGGAGGACCTGATCAGTGCCTTGGTGAGCGCGGCCGGCGAAATCACCGGCCTGTCGGTCGCCACCAGCATCCTGCAGCGCTACCAGGAGATGGACGACGACGGCAAACTGGCCTTCTTCCGGCATCTGGCCGGCGGCATGAACATCGACCCGGACAAGGTCCGCGCGACGCTGGCGGCCTATGAGGCCGATCCGAGCAAGCAGTCCTACCGCGCCTTCATGGCAGCGGTCGAACCGGACCGGCAGGAGCTGATCCGGCGGCTCAACCAGATCCCGGGCGCGACCGAAATGCTGGTGCGCATGCGCGCCGACCTCTTGAGGCTCGGCGCCGGCGACAATGCGTTGCAGGCGCTCGACCAGGACTTCCGTCACCTGTTCCTGTCCTGGTTCAACCGCGGCTTTCTCGTGCTGCGGCCGATCAGTTGGGAAAGCCCGGCCCACATCCTGGAGAAGATCATTGCCTACGAGGCGGTTCACGAGATCGCCAGCTGGGACGACCTGCGCCGCCGGTTGGTGCCGGGCGACCGCCGCTGCTTTGCCTTCTTCCACCCATCCATGCCGGACGAGCCGCTGATCTTCGTCGAGGTGGCCCTGACAGCCGAGGTCCCCGGCTCGATCCAGGCCCTCCTGGCCGAGGACCGGGAGCCGATCACCGCGGAGAAGGCCAGGACCGCGGTGTTCTATTCGATCTCGAACTGCCAGGAAGGCCTGGCGGGTATTTCCTTCGGCAATTCCCTGATCAAGCAGGTTGCCGCGGACCTTTCCAGGGAATTGCCGGGCCTGAAGACCTTCGTCACCCTGTCACCGATCCCGGGTCTGACCAAGTGGCTGGTTGCCGAGGATATTGCCTTTGCCGAGGCCGACGAGAAGCGGCTGCGCCAGCTCGCGGCCCATTACCTCGTGTCTGCCAAGCGTTCGGACGGCCAGCCGCTGGATCCGGTGGCGCGTTTCCATCTGGGCAACGGCGCCCAGGTGCACGCGGTCCATGCCGAGGCCGACACGTCCGAAAAAGGCAGGGTCCAGTCGGCCGGCATGATGGTCAACTACCTTTATGACCTCGGCAAGGTGGCGCAGAACCATGAGCGCTTCGCGACATCGGGCGATATCGCCGCCTCTTCCGAGATCAGGGGACTGGATGCGGCTGCGCGAAAGCAGGATCTCAGGCGGCCGGCCAAGGACGAGGTCTCGGGCTGACGAGACTCTTCCCCGGCGCCAGCGTCACCGCATGCTTTCGGGCAGGAGCTCCGGCCGAGAGGCAGACATCGCGATCCCGCCCGACGGCTTGCGGTTCAGAAAAATGGCGTCAAGACCGCAATCCCTTGCCTTGGCCAGCCCCTGATCCGGTCCCATGACCATCAGCGCGGTTGCCCAGGCATCCGCTTCCATGCAGCTCCCGGACAGAACGGACACCGACAGAAGTCCGTTGTCCACCGGCACGCCGTGCTGCGGATGCATGGTGTGCGACACCATCGTTCCCGAAGCGTTGCGGACCTTCCGGTAATTGCCCGAGGTCGCCACCCCCGCGCTGGCGAGTGCAAGCGTGAAGGCTTCGCTTCGAACGTCCCTCTCCGGGCGCTCCAGCGCCACGGACCACGGCGCACCACCGGGCTTGCAACCCGAGGCGCGCAGCTCGCCATCAATGGAGACCAGGTGGTCGCATAGCCCCCAGCGGGACATCACCCGGCTCAGGCAATCGGCGCCGTAACCCTTTGCGATGCCGCACAGGTCGAGCTGGCCTTCGGACAAACGCCTGAGGCGCCTGCCGTTCCGGTCCAGTTCAACCTCGCGCCTTTGGTGCTGCCAGGTCTCCTTCAGGCGGGCGGCCATCGCCGTGTCGACGGTTTGCCGGTCGGGGCCGAAGCCCCAGGCGGCCACCAGCTCGCCGACAAACGGATCGAAGGCACCGTCGCTTTCCACGCAGATCCTGAGTGCGGCGTGAACCACCTCATAGGTTTCGTCCGGCAGGTCGACCCAGGTGCCGGGCGGTTCCCGGTTGAACCGGCACAGGATCGAATCCCGTTGCCACGGCGACATTTGCAGATCCACCCGGTCGACGGCGGCCTGCAGGTCTGCCCGAAGCGCCGCCTGTTCAACCGGAAGATCCGAATAGAACACCACGCCGTAGCGCGTTCCCATCGTCGCCCCGTTCACGACATGCCGGTCCGGCAAACTGGTCGAGACCGGTGTGGCGGCTGCAAGTTCGATATGCATCAGAAGACGTCCTCCAGATAGCGGCCCTCGGCCCGCAACGCGTTGACGGAAAGGCCCAGCGGCGCAAGCACCTCGCCAAAGGCATCGCGAACACCCTCGGCCATGTCCCTGCCGCCGCAAATCATGACACGTGCGCCGCTCAGAACGGCCCGCCGAAGCTCCCCGGCATCCGCGCGCACACACTCCTGCACATAGGCGCCGCCCGGCACCCGGGAAAAGCTGAACCGGGCCTTGTGCAGCCTGCCGGTCCTGACCAATTCCGCGATTTCGTCCCGGTACAGAAGGTCGCTGTCCGGATCGCGGTTGCCCGCAAACAGATAGACCGGTCTCGACGGGCGGTTGCCGCGCGCCATGCCGACCAGGGGTGCCACGCCGGTACCGGCGCCGACCAGGATCACGGGAGCCTTGCCGCGCGGAAGGTGGAAACGCGGGTTCGGCCTGATGAAACCGGAGATCCGGTCACCGGGCTCGAGGTTGCACAATTGGCCGGAACAGAGCCCCCCCGGCTGTTTGCTGACGGCGATTTCCAGAAAGCCGTCGGGTGAACCGGAGGCAAGCGAATAAAAGCGCGGCACGTCCGAGCCCTTCGGCAGAATGCCGATCAGATCGCCTGCCTTGTATTCCGGAATTTTCCGCTGCCCCCGGCCGCCTGCGGCGGGACGGAAGCGCAGAACGCTTTTTGGCGTCTGGTACGCCTGTCCGTAGTCCTTGCGGCCGAGGCATTCCCAGGTTGTCAGCTCGGGCAGTTCCGTCCTGTGCTCAACCTCCAGGTCGATGCCGGCCACCGCGCCGAAGGCACGGCTCCACGCGGCAAAATCCTGTGCGGATTGCCGGTCGACGGTTGCCATCTCCAGAAGCGGGCGCAGTCCCCTCGCCTTCAGGTCCCGCTCCACCTGCCCTGCGTAGGCGCAATAGGCGGCAAAACCGCGGTCGCCGAAGCCGACGACAGAGAAGCCAAGCGCCGGCCCGGCTTCGAAATTCGCCAACCGGGACTGGAACCCGGTCGCGGAAACCGGTGCGTCGCCGTCGCCATAGGTCGCCGCCAGCACGATCAGCCACCTGGCTTTCGGATAGTTCCTGGCAAGATCGTTCATGGCAGCTGTATGGACGCACAGCCCCTCGGCTTTCAGCGAAGCGTGAAGGCTTCTCGCAAAGCCCCAGGTGGAATTGCCTTCGCTGCCGACGAGGATCACGGTATCGGCGTGTCCGGCCGGATCATTGCCGGCGATCCGGGTGCCTCCTCGCACGCGCACGGTCCAGGAGGCCAGGCCGGAAACGAAGAGGACCGGCACGGCGAGCCCGGACAGGCCGAGAAACAGCGCATACGCCCAGGATCCCTGGCCCGCGTGCAGCGTGAAAGCCAGTTGATAGAGATCTTGCGCGAGCGTGTTTGCGGTAAAGTCCATGGACCTGCCCGTGCCCTGATCGATCCAGCCCGATCCGTCGGCAATTGTCAGGGAAAAGACGTCAAGGGGGTCGCCTTGCGCCGGAAAGGTCAGCTCCCGCAGGCCGGTCACCGGAAGGTCTTGCAAGGCCGGCATGTCGCCCACGACCATGGCCGGACCGCCGGAGGACTGAGGGAAGGCGAAGAAACCGTCTTCCTGCGATGCCCCGATCACGCCGAAAGTGGTCAGCGACATGTAGACGCCGGAAACGGCGAGAAGGCCGATCCCGGCAATCGCGAGCCGTCCCGCATGCACATGAAGGCGCTGCGCAAGGCTTCCCTGCGGCGCCGTCAAGAGGCGATGCCAGCCGCCGCAGCGCCTGGCCAGCAGCAACACACCACCGGCAGCAAGCAGGAGCATCACGGCAGCTCCGGTTCCACTCGCCAACCGGCCCGTCTCGCCGGCAAGAAACGAGCGATGCAGCTCCGTCACTGTCAGGAAGAACGGCGAAGGCGCGTAGGGTCCGAGACTGGCGCCGGTTTGCGGGTCAACCAGATCGGCAGAGATCCCGGTTCCGCCGGCATGATAGACCACGACCGCACCGTCCGCCTTCTGCACGATCCGCTGCGGTTCGGCAAAATGCGCGGCCACGCCGGAGACAAGTCCAGCCACGGTCTGCGTCGGCGCAGCGCCTGATGCCGGCGATGTCAGGCGGGTGAGCACGGGTTCCAGTGACAGGACACTGCCGGTGACGGCCATGACCGTGACCAGGACACCCGCAACAAGGGTGGGCCAGGAGTGCAGGGATCTCAGCATCGCAGTGCTCCGATCCTACATCTTTACCGAAAGCGTGCGGACAAAACCCGAGCCGCCCGCGCTCGCGCCGGGGGCAAGGGGCACCGCCGCGTCGCGCGGCTTGTCGCCCCAGTCCTCGACGGAGGCATCGACCACCACCTGGTAGCCGGCATCGATCAGGGCATCGGCAACATTGGCCCGTACTGTCAGGGTGCGGCCGCTGCCGACGCTGGCACCCGTAAGACCGTCGATCGCGCCGCCCGCGCTCGAAATGCCCCGGGCCCAGCCCTTGAGGTGGCGGTAATATTTGGACTTGCCGCCGGCCACCCAGAGGGTCTGCCGATACCGGCCGGCCCCGTCGACCAGATAGACGGCGAGATAGGCGCCCGGTCCCCGGTAGTCCTTCATGTCCACGGTGACGGTCACGTCCTTTGCCATCGCGGCCCCCGGCGCGATCAGCGCGGTCGAAAGCAGCAGCGCGCAAGCTAAATTCTTCATGGCGAGTTGATCCTCGTTGCGTTAGACGCGACAAGGAAACGGGAGCAAGCTGTCAGGCACCTGAAGGGAATCGGAAAATCCGTTCAGCCCAGTGTCAGGTTTCAGTGTCAGGTTTCAGTGTCGGGTTCCGGTGTCAGGATTCAGTCTCATGTATCCGGCCCGGGGTTCCGGGTCAGGCAACTCCCTGGCAAATTTTAGTCTGGAGGACGGATTGCGGGTCTTGCTGATTGAGGACGATGCCATACTGGGCGAGGCGATCCGGGACCACGTTGTCATGCAGGGCCATGGCGTCGACTGGGTGACACGCCTCGACGAGGCTTCGCTTGCCATCGATGCCGTGCCGTATGAATTGCTGCTGCTCGACCTGAACCTGCCCGACGGGCTGGGCCTGACCTTCCTGAAAACGCTCCGCAAGACCGGCAACGAAGTGCCGGTGATCGTCGTGACCGCCCAGGACCAGGTGGCCATGCGCATCGAGGGCCTCGACAGCGGCGCGGACGACTACCTGGTCAAACCGTTCGACCTTGCCGAACTGCGCGCAAGGCTTTCCGCCGTTGCCCGCCGCTATGCCGGCACGCCCAATCCGGAAGTTCGGATCGGGGACGTCACCGTTGATCTCACCCGCAAACGGGCGGAGCGCGGTGGCAGGCCGGTCGACCTGACCGCGCGCGAATGGGCCGTGCTCGAGCGGCTCCTGCGCCACAGGGGCAGCATCGTCTCCAAGCCGGACATCGAGGAAAGCCTCTATGCGTTCGGCGCCGAGGTGGAGAGCAACACGGTGGAAGTCTATGTCAGCCGCCTGCGCAAGAAGATCGGCGCCGGGGCGATCACAACCGTGCGCGGCCTCGGCTACAAGGCGGACGCATGAAGACGCCCCTTTCCATCACCTGGCGGCTCTCGTTTCTGCTGGGCGGGTCGACCTTGCTTCTGTGGCTCGGTGCCGCCGCCATCGCCATCGTCGTGCTGAAGGCCGAACTGACGGAAACCTTCGACGAGGCGCTCTACCAGAGCGCCTTGCGCCTGCTGCCGCTGGCAGTCCACGACCTCCATGAGCTGGAGGAAGACGAGGCACCGGACGAATACAGGATTCCGGGGCTGGAAGGTGGTGACGGCGCGAATTTCGGATATCTGATCCGCGACCGCCGCGGCCGCACCCGCCTGGCCGCGGGAGATCTGCCGCCGGAAAGCGCCTTCCCCTCGCCCGTGCCGCGGGGATTTTTCGAAATCGACGGTCAGCGCGCCCTGTCCCTGCCCGACGAACGCAAGGGCTTCAGCATTATCCTGGTGGAAACGGGAGATCACCGGCAGGACGTGCTTCTGAGGGCGGCCGGTGCCCTGCTGCTGCCGCTGGCCGCGCTGCTTCCGCTGATCGGTTTCGGCATCTGGGCGACGGTCCGGATCGCCATGCGTCCGGTCGGCAGACTGCGCCGGCAGATCGCCGAACGCGGCGAGAAGAACCTTGCCGACATTCCCGGCGGCGACCACCCGAAGGAACTGGCGCCGATCGCCGAGGAAATCGCCAGCCTGCTGGCGCGCCTGCGTGCCGCGCTTGACGCCGAACGGGCCTTTTCCGCCATGAGCGCCCATGAGCTGCGCACGCCGATCGCCGGCGCGCTCGCCCAGGTGCAGCAGCTCAGGGAAGAACTCGGCGACCTGCCTCAGGACGCCCGCGCGCAATCGGTCGAGGACGCGCTGAAAAAGCTTGCCGCCCTGTCTGAAAAACTGCTTCAGCTGGCCCGGCTGGAGGCCGGCTTTGCGCGTGCCGGCACCCGCACGGACATGATGCCGGTTTTGAAGCTGCTGCTGCGGGAGGCGGGAGACTGCGCGCTCGACCTGAAGCCGTCGGCCGACCTGACCCTTGAGATCAACCCGGATGCGTTCAGCATCCTGGTCACAAATCTTCTGCAAAATGCCCGCGGGCACGGAGGGCCGGACCCCGCGATCACCGTCACGGCCGGACCGGACAAGCGCCTCTCCATCGCCAATTCAGGCCCGGTCGTCGCGCGGGAGACCCTGCACGGACTTGGCCGCAAATTCGTGAGGGGAGAGACATCCGCGCGCGGCACCGGCCTAGGCCTGGCGCTGGTCACGACCATCGCCGAGCAGACCGGCGGCACGGTCGAGCTCAAGTCGCCGCGCAGCGGCCACACCGACGGTTTCGAGGCCATCGTCAGCTGGACATCCGCATGAGGCGCGGTTCAGGCCCCGGCTTCGGCATGGTAGCTGTCGATCAGCTCGACCTCGGATTTTGAGCCCAGGATGACCGAGATCCTTTGGTGGTGCCCCGTCGGCTGCACATCGAGAATGCGCGCCGTCCCGGTCGAGGCCCGGCCGCCGGCCTGTTCGATGATGAAGCCCATAGGATTGGCCTCGTAAAGCAGGCGCAGCTTGCCGCCCATATGGGCATTGTCCGCGTCCTTGGGATATAAAAACACGCCGCCCCGCATCAGGATCCGGTGCACCTCGGCCACCATCGAGGCAGTCCAGCGCATGTTGAAACTCCTGCCGCGCACACCGTTTTCACCCGCGATGCACTCTTCGATATAACGCCGGATCGGCGCGTCCCAGCTGCCGAAGCGCGACGCGTTGATGGCGAACTCGCTGGTTTCTTGCGGCAGCCTCATGTCCGGGAAGGTCAACAGGAATTCCCCGGACCCGATCTTGTGGGTGAAACCGTTGACGCCCTGGCCGGTCGACAGGATCAGCGAGGTCGACGGACCGTAGAGCGCGTAACCCGCGCAGATCTGCCTCGCGCCCTTGAACAGCACCACGTCGTTGGAAAGGTCGGTAATGTCCTCGTCCAGCTCGACCACCGAGAAGATCGACCCCACCGACAGGTTGACATTCAGGTTCGAGGAGCCGTCCAGGGGATCGAAATAGACCAGGTAGTCGCCCTTCTTCGGCGCGTCCTTCAGCCAGATGACGTTGTCGATCTCCTCCGACACCAGCGCGGCGACACGGGCGCAGTTGGAGCAGTGGCTGAGGAAGATGTCATTGGCGATCACATCGAGCTGCTTCTGGGTCTCGCCCTGGATGTTTTCCGTTTCCGCCGCCCCCAGGATATCGAGAAAGGGCCCGTTGCGGATCTGGTGGGCGATGATCCGGCAGGACGTCGCGATGTCCTCGATCAGGAGCATCATGTCCTGCCCCAGGCCGTGCTTCTCCTCTTCCTGAAGCAGAAATTTGCGCAGCGTCTGGCGGTCGATGGTCATGGCGGCAATCCTGTTTGTCCGGTCCTGAATTCCAGGAGCGTTGATCGTGACCCGCCGGCAAGGCGTACCGTCATGAGCGGCGGAAACGCGCATCGGACGGGCCAGGATCAGCACTCCCCGGTATTAGTGCCACAGTTCTATATTGCAGTGCAAAAAGAAAGGCCGGCCCGGGTAAGATCGTTCACCTTTCTGCCTGCGTCCCCTCCTTCGATGTCATCAACTCATTGCGCTCATTTCGTCTCTGATTTTTGCATTTAGGATGACGATGATCTTTCTCATGAGTGCGGAGATGGCTACGATAGGCTTCTTTCCGTTTTCAATAAGCCTTTGATAGAAGGCACTTAACGGTCCTTTTGCTCGCGATCCAGCCAGTGCGGCCATAAAGACGCCTTTGCGAACTTCGGGTCGTCCTCCCCGCATTTTGCGGTAGCCTTTTAGGGTTCCGCTGTCTCTGGGGTGCGGCGCCAGCCCCGCGAGGGAAGCAGCCTGCCTTCGGGTTAGGGTACCCAGCTCTGGCATCGTTGCGAGCAAGGCAATGGCTGTCCGTTCCCCCACACCAGGCAAAGAACAGCAGATCTGCATGCGTCGTGACAGGGTCTGGGAGGAGGCGATCAGGTCTTCGATCTCCTCGTCGATCCGGTCGATTTGCCTCTGCACACAGGCAATGACGGTCTTGAACGATCTCACAAGTCTCCTGTTGTTGGCAGGGGCCTTCAAGCGATTGGTCTCGGCTATCTTGATCGCCATGAGCCCCTCCCGCCGGCTTACCAACGCAGCCAGCTCCCCTTGTGCCTCGTCTTTGGGTTGGAGCAGCGGGAGCTGTTTCCAGCGTTCTTCGCCATATTGAGCAAGTGCCTTGGCATCGATGGCATCGGTTTTTGCCAGCCGGCCGAAAGACTTAATGAACGCCTGGACCTTCAGGGTGTCGGCCCGGTGGCAGGCAACGCCTTGCGCTATCAGCTCACTCACCAGGAGAGCCTCGTGTCCGCCAGTGGGCTCGCACACAACCAGTGCGTCCGGACCAAAAGAGGCGACCAGTTTGGCGATCGCGTCCCGATTGTTGTCGATACTCGTCAGTCTCTGCTGTGTCTGATCAAAGACCACCAAAGTGTCTTTGGAAACATCAATACCGACCACATGGGACGGTGCACATTCAAGAACGCTCATGAAGATGGTATCCTGTTCATGCTTCGGATTGTTTGCGGGCGTGCGACCAGCGGCCCATCCAACTCTCCAAGCGGGAAAAGGAAGCGACAGAGAACCTTGATGACAACGGGTGAAAACCCTATCCCGGCTCGGTCGTCTGTCACTGGTCTCCCGGAATTGCAGTCCGGGAGACCAACCCCACTATAAAACCTCTTCAGACAAACAATCCCGGACGCAGCGCAGCGGAGATCCGGGACCCACTCGCGGATCCGCTTGTCAAAGCATGGCTCGCTTCGTCAAGGGGGTGCCCTCACGCCAAGGCTCTGGAAATGAGTGGGCCCCGGGTCACGCTTCGCTTGCCCGGGGTGACACCAAGGTGTGCCGCATGTCCTCACCGCATTCCTCCACGCCCCACCCGGCAATTCTTGCCGACCTCCCCGGTGGCCTGTGCATATCGTCAAAGGAATCGCCTGGCCAAGTTGCTGCTGTCACGGGTGAAGCGCAGGGTTGAGCTGTTGTATTTCCGCTTTGAGAGGATGCGATGGCAACGCGGGACAAGATGGCGGGCCAGCGGCAGCTGGCTCTGGACGAGCAACCGGAGCGCTCCCTGCCGCCCACCTATGCAAGCTATGAATGGACCGGCGAAGGCCTGAGCGAACGCTCGGGAAGCGACGCCGTCGTCTATGCCTACTGGGACCGTCCCTTTGCCTGCACCCTGCGCCGCCAGCACCGTGAAGCGCAGGACATTCTGCCGGACTGGCCCGTGCTGGATGCGCCCGATTACGGGCGCGTTGCGGGCGACAGGAGTGTGCTTGCCCATCATCCGCGCACGCTTGGAACCGGCATTGCCGCCGGCCCGGGTGCGGAAGCCGCCATCGACGACTATCTGGCCACGCTGCCGCGTTTGCTCACCCGCCTTGCCGCCCCCTTCGGCGCCCAGCAATGGCTGCTGCTCGATCTCTTCCGGCGCTCCGGCGACCTGTGGAAGCTGGTGCACCGCCAGACGGCGCTCGGACGGCTCGGCACCCTGTCCCTGACCCTCGAGCTGTTCTGCGCCGCCGGACGGACGGCGCCGAGGTCGCGGCAGAATTTCGCCGAATTCCTCACCCTCTCGACAAGGGAATTCGTCCTGCACCGCTTTCTCGGCAAACAGCCCGCGCCCGCCCTCCTGGCGAGCCTGGAGCGGTTCCCGCCGGGCACCCGCCTCCTGGACGAAGGCGCGATCAAGTCGGTGGTCGCCCAGGGCACCGGGTCGCCGTCCTCCGACGCCCTTTGCCGGCTCGAGGACAAGCTGACCCGCGCCATCCTGTCCGACACCGGCTGGACGGAGAGGACCGATGTCCATTCCCTGATCGACAAGGGCGTCGCCCTGCCCCGGCTGATCGCGACGATCAATGCCGGCTTGCGCAATCTGACGGCGTCGGAGCGCCCGGCGGCCCTGAGAAGCCTTCGCCAGGTCACCGCGCCCCAGGCGCTGCAATGGTGGCTGGCGCACTGGACCACGCTGGCCAGCCGCAGCCGCGGCTTCCCGGCCCCGCCCATCCCGCCATCGCCCCTGCTGACCCCGCTGGAGACCGCGGCAGCCCTCAGCCAGGAAAGCCGGCGCATGCGCAACGGCATCGACCGGTACCTCGCCGATGTCCTCGCCGGAGACCTTTATTTCTACCATTTCGACGGCGCCCCGGCGGCCACGCTCTGCCTCGCCGCAACCGGCAAGGACGACTGGCTGCTTCTGGACGCGCTCGGAGAAGACGGCACACGGCTTCAGGACGAGGCCTTTCAGGAGATCCTGCCGAGTCTGGTGCCGGGGCAGGCGGTCTCACACGGCTGAACACGCAGCGGAGCCAAACGCATCTTTGCGATGAGTTACCGTTTGAGTTTCAAGAAGGGAAAATGGTGGGTGAGTGGGGGCTCGAACCCCAGACCCGCTGATTAAGAGTCAGCTGCTCTACCAACTGAGCTACACACCCATCAACAGCGATTGACCGCTTAAGATCAGCGGCGCGCCGGATTGCGGGTGTATATACCGCTCCCTTGCCTGGTGCAATGGGTTTTGTGACAAATTTTTCTCAAGACGGCCATGCGGTTAACGCATGTCTTCGGTGAAGAGACCTGTGCGGAACGATTGCACAAATGCAACGCGCCTCACGTAACTTTCAGAAACATCGGCAATGTTTTGCGCAATAAATGAAATTAAGGCTTGACCGGTCCGGGAGGCCTCACTAGGGTGCGCCGCATCAAGCCCGGACGGATGTGACGGGCCTGTGCCGGTCCCGAGGGAAGCTGCAGCAGGATCAACACCTTGCCGGCAGCGCTTTAGACAGGGAACTGCGGGGAGATCCCATCACACGTCCAGGGCCTTTCGGCCTGCAGCATCAAAGGACCGGGACGACATGTCGATGTCGCTCATTCTAATCGTAGTAGGAAAGCGCGCCTCCGCGGCGGGATGATCCCGTTCGGACCAGCTGGCGCGCGACCAAGGCTCCCTGAGGGGCCTTTTTTTGTACCCGCCACCTGACACCGCTTCACACCTCGCGAGCCGGATCTTTGACGCCGCAGACGCCGGGCCGATACCAAATGACGAGAGCCAAGCCTGACACTCCAGGCGAACTGCAAGGACGAAAAGAATGACACGGGAAATGACCGGCGCCGAAATGGTCATCCAGGCGCTGAAAGACCAGGGAGTTGACACGATCTTCGGCTACCCGGGCGGTGCTGTGCTTCCCATTTACGACGAGATCATTCAGCAGGACGGTCTGGAACACATTCTCGTGCGCCACGAACAGGGCGCCGGCCACGCGGCCGAGGGCTATGCCCGCTCCACCGGCAAGCCGGGCGTCGCCCTGGTCACCTCCGGCCCCGGCGCGACCAACATGGTCACCGCGCTGACCGACGCAATGCTGGATTCGATCCCGCTGGTCTGCATTTCCGGCCAGGTGCCGACGCACCTGATCGGCAACGACGCCTTCCAGGAATGCGACACGGTCGGCATCACCCGCCCCTGCACCAAGCACAACTGGCTGGTGCGCGACGTCGACGATCTGGCACGCGTGCTGCACGAGGCCTTCTATGTCGCCACCTCCGGCCGTCCGGGCCCGGTCGTTGTCGACATCCCGAAGGACGTCCAGTTCGCCACCGGCACCTACCAGGGCCCGACGCCGAACCCGGCCTCCGCTCACAAGAGCTACCGCCCGCAGTTGAAGGGCGATGCCCCCGGCATCCGCCAGGCCGTCGAACTGATGGCCGCCGCCAAGAAGCCGGTACTCTATACCGGCGGCGGCGTGATCAATTCCGGCACCCAGGCCTGCCAGCTGCTGCGCGAACTGGTCTCGCTGACCGGCTTTCCGATCACGTCCACGCTGATGGGCCTCGGCGCCTACCCGGCCTCCGGCGACAACTGGCTGGGCATGCTGGGCATGCACGGCACCTATGAAGCCAACATGGCCATGCATGACTGCGACCTGATGGTCTGTATCGGCGCCCGCTTCGACGACCGCATCACCGGCCGCACCGACGCCTTCTCGCCGGGCTCGCGCAAGATCCATATCGACATCGACCCGTCGTCGATCAACAAGACCATCAATGTCGACCTGCCGATCATCGGCGATGTCGGCCATGTGCTGGAGGACCTGGTCCGGATCTGGCGCTCGTCCTCCAAGAAGGCGGATGACAGCGCGATGAAGGCCTGGTGGCAGCAGATCGACAAGTGGCGCGCGCGCAACTCGCTGGCCTACAAGCCCAATGACGACATCATCATGCCGCAATACGCGATCCAGCGGCTCTACGAACTGACCAAGCACCGCAAGACCTTCATCTCCACGGAAGTCGGTCAGCACCAGATGTGGGCGGCCCAGTTCTACGGCTTCGAGGAGCCGAACCGCTGGCTGACCTCGGGCGGCCTCGGCACGATGGGCTACGGCCTGCCGGCGGCGATCGGCGCCCAGACCGCGCACCGCGACGCCCTGTGCGTCGACATTGCCGGCGATGCCTCGATCCTGATGAACATCCAGGAAATGTCGACGGCCGTTCAGTTCGGCCTGCCGGTCAAGGTGTTCATCCTGAACAACCAGTACATGGGCATGGTGCGCCAGTGGCAGCAGCTGCTGCACGGCAACCGCCTGTCCCATTCCTACACCGACAGCCTGCCGGACTTCGTCAAGCTGGCCGAGGCCTATGGCGGTGTCGGTTTCCGGGTGGAGAAGCCGGGCGACCTGGACGGCGCCATCGAGGAGATGATCGCCGTCGACAAGCCGGTCCTGTTCGACTGCCGCGTCGCCAATCTCGCCAACTGTTTCCCGATGATCCCGTCGGGCAAGGCCCACAATGAAATGCTGCTGCCGGACGAAGCCAATGACGAGGCGGTCGCCAACGCGATCAGCGCCGAAGGCAAATCCCTCGTTTAAGCGCCAGGCACAAGGATAGAAAAGTCATGAACGCCCAGAATGTTGATGCGCCTTCCGCCTATTTCCTGGCCGAAGTCAGCAATGAAATCGAAACCCACACGCTATCGCTTCTCGTCGACAACGAACCGGGCGTGCTCGCCCGCGTCATCGGCCTGTTTTCGGGCCGCGGCTACAACATCGACAGCCTGACCGTGTCGGAGACCGAGCACGAGAAGCACCTGTCGCGGATCACCATCGTGACCACCGGCACGCCGATGATCATCGAGCAGATCCGCCACCAGCTCGACCGCCTGGTGCCGGTGCACCGGGTGACCGACCTGACGGTCCGCGCCAAGCGCATCAACCAGGACAAGCCGCTGGAGCGGGAACTGGCCCTGGTGAAGGTCGCCGGCACCGGCGAGAAGCGCCTGGAGGCCCTGCGCCTGGCGGATGCCTTCCGCACCACGGTAATCGACGCCACCACCGAGCATTTCGTCTTCGAGATCACCGGCCGCACCTCCAAGATCGAGCAGTTCATCTCGATCATGAAACCGCTCGGCCTGGTCGAGGTCTCCCGCACCGGCGTCGCCGCCGTGCAGCGCGGGCCGGAGGGGCTTTAAGTCCCTCACCTGTGACGTTTTGAAAGACCCGCCGCAGGGATGCGGCGGGTCTTTTTTTACGTTCGCCGCCTTCTTTGCGTTTGGCACGGCCACAAGTTCAGCGTCATCCTGAGGAGGGCCGACAGGCCCGTCTCGAAGGATCCGCCGCTTGGTTCCGGAGGCAAGTTGCCGCTCCTTCGAGACGCCGCTCACGCGGCTCCTCAGGATGACGCTGTGGTGTGTGGTGAGCTTTTCGGGGTACACACTCTACCTTCTTCTTCAAGGCAAGCGGCCGCGCCTGCATTTGTGGCACCGCCTCCCCCTCCACCGTCATCCCGGCCTTGAGCCGGGACCCAATCCACATGTCCACCAGAGAAGCGGGCGCAAGAGGCAGTGCCTGCCCGCACAGCCTTGCCCCTTCGCACGGCTCTGCAAACGAGTGGGTCCCGGATCTCCGCTGCGCTGCGTCCGGGATTGTTTGTCTGAAGAGGTTTTATAGTGGGGTTGGTCTCCCGGACTGCAATTCCGGGAGACCAGTGACAGACGACCGAGCCGGGATAGGGTTTTCACCCGTTGTCATCAAGGTTCTCTGTCGCTTCCTTTTCCCGCTTGGAGAGTTGGATGGGCCGCTGGTCGCACGCCCGCAAACAATCCGAAGCATGAACAGGATACCATCTTCATGAGCGTTCTTGAATGTGCACCGTCCCATGTGGTCGGTATTGATGTTTCCAAAGACACTTTGGTGGTCTTTGATCAGACACAGCAGAGACTGACGAGTATCGACAACAATCGGGACGCGATCGCCAAACTGGTCGCCTCTTTTGGTCCGGACGCACTGGTTGTGTGCGAGCCCACTGGCGGACACGAGGCTCTCCTGGTGAGTGAGCTGATAGCGCAAGGCGTTGCCTGCCACCGGGCCGACACCCTGAAGGTCCAGGCGTTCATTAAGTCTTTCGGCCGGCTGGCAAAAACCGATGCCATCGATGCCAAGGCACTTGCTCAATATGGCGAAGAACGCTGGAAACAGCTCCCGCTGCTCCAACCCAAAGACGAGGCACAAGGGGAGCTGGCTGCGTTGGTAAGCCGGCGGGAGGGGCTCATGGCGATCAAGATAGCCGAGACCAATCGCTTGAAGGCCCCTGCCAACAACAGGAGACTTGTGAGATCGTTCAAGACCGTCATTGCCTGTGTGCAGAGGCAAATCGACCGGATCGACGAGGAGATCGAAGACCTGATCGCCTCCTCCCAGACCCTGTCACGACGCATGCAGATCTGCTGTTCTTTGCCTGGTGTGGGGGAACGGACAGCCATTGCCTTGCTCGCAACGATGCCAGAGCTGGGTACCCTAACCCGAAGGCAGGCTGCTTCCCTCGCGGGGCTGGCGCCGCACCCCAGAGACAGCGGAACCCTAAAAGGCTACCGCAAAATGCGGGGAGGACGACCCGAAGTTCGCAAAGGCGTCTTTATGGCCGCACTGGCTGGATCGCGAGCAAAAGGACCGTTAAGTGCCTTCTATCAAAGGCTTATTGAAAACGGAAAGAAGCCTATCGTAGCCATCTCCGCACTCATGAGAAAGATCATCGTCATCCTAAATGCAAAAATCAGAGACGAAATGAGCGCAATGAGTTGATGACGCCGGAGTGTGGCAGGCATCCTTGGCAACACCTCTGCTCCGTCCTACATCAAGCGTTCCCAGCCTTTCAGGAGCCGTCCATGCCTTTCGACCTCCCCGCCTATCTCACGCGCATCGGCCTTGAAACCTGCTCTGCCGATCTTGATGGCCTGAGGTCGGTTCAGGCAGCGCAGATCAGCGCGATCCCGTTCGAGAACGTGCTGCCGTTCCTGGGCCAGGTGCCGGAGCTTGGCGCGGACAGTCTCTGGCGGAAACTCGTCGTTGAGCGTTGCGGCGGCTACTGTTTCGAGCTGAATTCGCTGCTTGGCGAAGCACTGGAAGCTCTCGGGTTTTCCGCGCGCCAGGTGCTCGCCCGCGTGCGCCAGGGCGCGGCGGAAGGCGGCGCCCGGTCTCACCTCGCCTTTGTCGTGACTTTGGACGGCGCCGAGTGGCTGGTCGATGCCGGCTTCGGCGGCCAGGCGCCGGCCGAACCGGTCCGGGTCTCGCAAGAGCCCCAGCCGATCCGCGACCAGAGCTACCGCATCCGCTTCGAGGCCGCCTCCGGCGAACATGTGCTGGAGCGCCTGACGGCGGACCGCTGGTTTCCGCTCTATGGCTTCGACCGGGTGGACGTGCGCCGCGCCGATATCGAGGGCGCCAATTTCCTGTGCGCGGCTTCGCCGAAAATGCCCTTCGCCCGGAGCCTGAAATTCTACCGGCTGACGGAGGAAGGCTTCTTCAGTTTCCTGGACGGACGCGCGCGGCTGGTGGGGGACGGCGAGGCCCGCGAGTGGCAGATCCGGGACGCAGAAGAGCTGACGCGGTTCCTGCGCCGGGATCTCGGGCTCGGCTATGATGACGCGGTCCTTCGGGATCTGGCCGGGCGGTTAGAGGACCTGGCCGCCACACCTACCGGCACAGCCTGAGGGATCAGCCGACCAGCCCTCCAATCTTCAAGGCTCCCCATCGCCTCCCCACCACGGTCATCCCGGCCCTGAGCCGGGACCCAATCCACATGTCCACCAGCGAAGCGGGCGCAAGGGGCAATGCCTGTCCGCGCAGCCTTGCCCTTTCCAACGGCTCTGCGAACGAGTGGATCCCGGATCTCCGCTGCGCTGCGTCCGGGATGACGCCGGGGGGGGGGGGGGGGGGGGGGGGGGGTGCTGACGCGGCTCCTCTGGATGAGGTCCGAGTGTGCAGCAAGCACAGACCGCCCTACCGGTAAAACCCCTCGCGCAGGTTCACGCCGTGCTCCAGCCAAGCCTTCAGGGCGCAGAGCATCTGGGTCCAGCCTTCGCAATTGCCGTAGGAGGCCTTCACCGCGCCCGGGGTCTCGCGCCAGCCCTCTTCGCTGATGGTCACCAGCGTGCGGCCGTCCTCGAGCGCTTCGAACGTCATCGTGACGGTGGTGTCGTACCCCGCCGCCTCCGGCATCTTGCCGGTGGAGCTCACCTCGCCCGCTTCATGGGCGGCCCAGCTGAGAACGATTTCCCTGTCCTTTTCGACCCGCGCGACCCTGACGGGGAACCTTCCGGGAAAGTCGGCAAAGTCCCAGTGAACGGTGACGCCGGTCTCCAGCCGTCCGTCCGCGCCGCCGGTGGTGAAATAGGCCGACAGCCTGTCCGGATTGACGACGGCCTCGAACACTTCGGAGACCGGCTTCGCGATCCGGCCCGCGATCCGGAATGATGGCCTGGTCATGCCCCTACCTCGTCTTTCAGTGTTGAGGATCGTTGCTCGGCGCAGGCGACCAGATTGCCGAGATGATGGTTCCAGCCGCCGCGATGATCGTCCAGAAGTCCGGCCTGACGGGGCTCCGGTGCCGCCTGCCAGCCCGAATGGCACATCAGGATCCGGCTGCCTTCCCCCTTCCCGGACAGCGAGAAGCGCACCTGCGTCCCGAAGTCCCAGTCATCGTCGCGCCAGCTCAGGCGCAGCAGCCGCGGCGGTTCGATCTCAAGCACCTTGCCGCGTGTGTGATGCTGCCCCTCCACATCGCGCCAGGGCTCGTGAAACAAACCACCGGGGCGCGGCTCCAGAAGCACGTCCTCTCCCCACCACAGCGCCGGCCGGACGAGTGTCTCCCAAAGCCGGTCCACCGGCGCCTTGCTCGTCCTCTCCAGCCGGATCTCCGGATCGCTCATGACCTGGCACTTTCGCTGCTTCTTGCCTGGACGCATTTAATGTTATAAAAATATAACATGTCAAGCACGGACGATTCGGACAGGATTTTCAAGGCGCTGGCCGATGGCCGGCGGCGGCGCCTGCTCGATCTTCTGAAGGATGCGCCGCAAACCACCGGTGCGCTGTGCGCGGCCTTTCCCGATCTCGACCGCTGCACGGTGATGCAGCACATGAAGGTGCTGGAGGCGGCGGACCTGATCATCGTCCAGCGCAAGGGCCGCGAGCGCTGGAATCATCTCAACGCCCTGCCGATCAAGAAAATTCATGATCGCTGGATCGGCGACTACGCGGAAAATGCCGTCAATTTGCTCGACCGGCTCAAAACCGATCTCGAAACGCCGCCGAATTGAAACCAAACGCTTTTGTTGCGCGCGCGGTCAGGCCTTTCCCTCGTTCAACCCTAGACGCGACACGGCTGAGCGCGTATACGACACGCGCGTCAAAGGCGCTGAATCAGCGCTCTCCACACCAACAGATCAAAAGGCATTCCGCCATGATGCACGGTCTCTCCCGGCCGAAAAACCAGATCCGCTGGCTGCTGCTGGAAGGCATCTCGCCGACCGCGCGCGCGGTTCTTGAAAAGAACGGTTACACCAATGTGGAAGTCCTGGCCGGCGCGCTGGAAAAGGACGCGCTGATCGAGAAGCTGCAGGGCGTACAGATCCTCGGCATCCGCTCGCGCACGCAGGTGACCGAGGAAGTCCTGGAAGCCGCCAAGTCGCTCGTGGCCGTCGGCTGTTTTTCCGTCGGCACCAACCAGGTCGATCTCACCGGCACCCTGACCCGCGGCATTCCGGTCTTCAACGCACCGTTTTCCAACACCCGCTCGGTTGCCGAACTGACGGTCGCCGAGATCGTCATGCTGATGCGCGGTGTCTTCCCGAAATCCTCCGCCGCCCATGAGGGCCGCTGGCTGAAGACGGCCACCGGCTCGCACGAGGTGCGCGGCAAGACGCTCGGCATCATCGGCTACGGCAACATCGGCACGCAGCTCTCCAACCTGGCCGAGGCCATGGGCCTGCGGGTGATCTATTTCGATCTGGTCGACAAGCTGCAGCACGGCAATGTCATCCCGACCGAGAGCCTCGACAGCCTGCTGGAGGCCTCCGACGTCGTCTCGTTGCACGTCCCGGACACCGAAGCGACCCGCAACATGTTCGGCGCCGATGAAATCGCCAAGATGAAGAAGGGCAGTTTTCTCATCAACAACGCCCGTGGCAAGGTGGTCGACATCGACGCCCTCGCCGCCGCGCTGAAATCCGGCCACCTGGCCGGCGCCGCCATCGACGTCTTCCCGGTCGAGCCGAAATCCAACAAGGACGAATTCGTTTCGCCGCTGCGCGGTCTCGACAACGTCATCCTGACGCCCCATGTCGGCGGCTCGACGGAAGAGGCCCAGGACCGGATCGGCGAGGAAGTCTCCAAGCGGCTGGTGGAATATTCCGATGTCGGCTCCACGATCGGCGCGGTCTCCTTCCCGCAGGTGCAACTGCCCAAGGGCACGGAGGCGACGCGCTTCATCCAGGTCCACCACAACGCACCGGGCGCCATGCGCACGCTGAACGACCTGTTCACAAGGCACAACCTCAACATCTTCGCCCAGTACATGCAGTCTCACCAGGACATCGGTTACGTCGTCCTGGACGTCGACAGCCGTGTCGAGGACCCGGTCAGCATCCTGGAAGAGATCCGCGCCCTGCCGAACACCATCCGGGCACGGTTGCTGAACCGGGTGTGAGCGATCAGCCTCGCAGAATAGAAAAGCCCCGGCCATCGGCCGGGGCTTTCACGTTAAGACGCCGAAGCCTGGTCAGGGTCAGGCGACTTTCTTGCCCGACATTGCGTGGACGTCAGCTGCCCCGAGGCGCTGGCCGCCAATGGCCCAGTCACCCTGCTCGACTTCCATGATGCGGACCCAGGTCACCGGGCGCATGGCTTCGCCTTCCACGGCAACCATGGCTTCGGTCACCTTTTCGATCAGGTCGTGCTTCTGTTCGGGGGTGAAAACGTTCTTGATGACATCAATCGTTACGAGAGGCATTTCAAATCTCCTGGTTGGTGTTTCAGCGGTGCAAGCCATGATCGGCTGTCTCCGATGACCAAGAGATACGCCCCCTCTTCCGGCAATGCTTGACGGAGGCATGAATATAACTGACCTTTTCATGAAGATTTTCGGTGAAAGGGGAACATGTGCCGCGAGCCGATGCCTTGGTGTTCACCTTTGACGGATATGAACTGGACGGCGCACGTTTCGAATTGCGCCACAACGGCGAACGTGTGGCGATTGAGCCGCAGGTGCTCTCCCTCCTGCTGCTGCTGGCGGAAAACCGCGACCGGATGGTCAGCAAGGACGAACTGATCGAGCATGTCTGGGACGGACGGATCGTCTCCGAAACCGCGGTGGCTGCGCGGATCAAGGTGGCGCGCAGGGCCGTCGGGGACACCGGCAGCGCGCAAAAAGTCATCCGTACCATCCATGGCAAGGGGTTCCGGTTTGTCGCGGAAACCGGGGTAACCGGTACTCTGGAAAAGCCCCGCCCGGCGAGGTCCGGCCTGATGACCGAAGAGCAGGCCGCCCCGGCAATCGAGGACGTGCTCAAGAGCGCGCGCGACGGGCGGCCATCCATCGCCGTCCTGCCGTTCCAGTATTTTGGCGAACCGGGTCGGCATGAGATTGTGGCGGATGCCCTGCCCGCCGACATCATTGCGGATCTGTCACGCCTGCACTGGCTGTTCGTCATCGCACGCGGATCGAGCTTCCGCTTTCGCGGCCACGATGTGGACCCGCTGTCCATTGGCCGGCAGCTCGGCGTGCGCTACGGCCTCACCGGCACGGTCGAAGTATCGGGCGAAAGCGTCACAATCGGCGTCTCGCTGATCGACATGACCAGCGGCGGCACGATCTGGGTGGAACAATACCGCGGCAACCTGACCGAATTGCACCAGCTCAGGCCGGAAATCGAAAGCCATGTGGTCGCCAGTCTGGCGGTGCAGATCCCGCAGAACGAAGTGCGGATCGCGCGCAGACGCGCTCCGGGAGAACTCGACGCATGGGCGTGCTTCCACCTGGGTCTGGATCACATGTACCGCTTCAATCGGCAGGACAACGCCCGCGCGGCTGCGCTGTTCACACAATCGCTGGAGAGCGACCGCTATTTTTCCGGCGCCATGGGCGGGCTGTCCTTCACGCATTTTCAGTCAGCCTTCATGCGCTTCGGCGAAGACCCCGAGGCGGAGGTGGAACAGGCCCGCACACTGGCTCAGCAGGCCGTGGAGACCGACCGTCTCGATCCCTTTGCCCATTTCAATGTCGGGCGATGTTCCTGGCTCGAAGGACGGCTGGAAGAGTCGATCGCCTGGTTCGACCGGGCGACGAGCCTCAGCCCCAGTTTCGCGCAGGGCGTCTACACACGCGGGCTGGTGAGCGTGATGGCGGGCAAGGCGGATGAGGCCGATACCGATCTCACGCTGGCCCTGGACCTCAGCCCGCTCGACCCGCTCGCCTATGGCATGGTGTCGGCACGCGCGCTGGTGCAATTGCAGCTCGGCAACAGGGACAGGGCACAGGAACTTGCCGTGAAAGCCGCGCTGATGCCCGGCGCACACAAGCATATCGCGCTGATCGCGGCGCTGACCTCGCACCTTGTCGGCAAGGATGCCGACGCACGGCGATGGCTTGCACGGGCGCAACAGGCGGATCCGGCAATCAGCTCGGAAGTTTTCTTCGCGTCTTTCCCCTTTGCCGAGAACAGCGCCCGCGAAACGCTCGAGAAAGGCCTGCGGGACCTGGGGGTCTGAAGCGGCCAGTCCGCTTCCAGCCCCTCACCGCCCCGCCGGCGCGCACCTGATACGGCTCTGTGTCTCCGTCACTTCAGTACCTAACGGTCACCGCATTTGGCCTCCGCACAGGCCGCAACGCCCAGCAGGGCGGCGTCGCTGTCCGTTATGATATGGACCGGCATGTCCATGAGCAGGTGGCTCAGCCGTCCCTTGTCGGTGAACGCGTGCAGGAAGTGCCCCTCTTTCAGCAATTCTGCAATATGGGGCGCAATTCCGCCACCGATGTAGAGCCCTCCGGTCGACAAGGTCTTCAACCCGAGATTACCGGCTTCGGCCCCCAGGGCCGACACGAACATCTCCAGGGTCTTCTCACAAAGGGCGTTTCTTCCCGCGTTCGCCGCAGCTGTTATGACGGCATTGCGATCCTCGGAGGCGGCCAGTTCGTCCGAGAGCCAGCCGGGTTCCTCCATGCGCCGCTCGTCCCGCAAGAATGCGTAGATATTCGCAAGGCCCAGGCCGCTGACAACTCGCTCGACACTGACACGGCCGCCATACTTGCGCCTCAGGTAGCGCAGCAAGTCGATTTCGTCATCGTTGCGGGGCGCAAAGTCCGCATGACTGCCTTCCGAGGGATGCGGCACATGCGCCGTGCCGTCAAAGGTCAGGAAGCTTTCTCCCAGTCCGGTTCCCGCCGCGATCAGGGCCACGGCGCCATGGGGGCGGCTTTCGCCCCCGTTGAGCGTGACCAACTGGCCGGCCATCAGTTTGCAAAGGCCGTGGCCGGCCGCCTCAAGATCATTGACGATGCCGACCTTCCGAAGACCAAGCTCTTCTTGAAGAGCACGTCCGTCGACCGGCCACGCCAGGTTCGCCATCCGGGCCCGGCCTTCGCTGACCGGCCCCGGCACGCCGAACCAGGCGCCTGAAACCGTGGCTCCCCCGAGAAACCGGCGGACCACCTGGGTTAGCCCGTCATACTCCCTGACCGCGAAACGGGCGTCACGTACCGCCCGCAGCCCGCCGTCGCTTTCCCGGTACAAGCCGAGATGGACCTTCGTAGCGCCGATGTCCCCTGCAAGGATCATGTCGATGACTGGCTTTTCTAGGCTGTAGTGAGAAGTTAACGACTGGCATCGTTGGGGTCAGGATCGTTCCTGAACAGGCGGAAAGCGCAAGGAAGTGCAGCGCACTTTCGAGCATTTCCAACGCCTTCAGGGACGATCCTGAACCAACCCCGAAGGGGCCGTCCGAAAATTGCGTCATTTCTGCGTCGCATGTCGTCGGATATACCCCGCATGTCCGTCCTCCATGCTCCTTGAAATGACCCGATTTTCGGGCGGCGCTGCCAATCGGGAATTTGTCACTACAGCCTAGCGTGTCGGCGCTTCGGAGAAGCGCGCGTCCATCGCCGAAAGGCCGTTCGGGTTCGGCTCGGTCAAGGCACCGTAGAGTTCCGGCCGCCGTCCACGCAGCCAGCGCTGCCCCGTGCACTTGTTGAGCAAATCGAGGTCCAGATCGGCGGTCACGATGGCGTCGGCCGCCTCCCAGGTCTCGGCCACAATCCGTCCGTAAGGGTCGAGGATCATGGCGTTGCCGGTCCGAACCTCGTCTTCGTCCTGGCCGATGCCGTTGCTGAAGACCAGAAACATGCCGTTGTCGTGAGCCCGCGACGGCAACCACCTCATGAACCATTCCCGGCCGTTGGGTCCCCGGATCTCCGCTTCCATCGCTTCGGGATCTTCAAGACGCCGTATCCATTTTTCGACGGGAATGCGTTTCATGGCATGCGGGCTCGCGGACTGCCCGCCACCTGCCTGGTGAGGGGCGATCAGCATCTCCGCGCCCAGCAACGCGGTCGCGCGGGCATTTTCGATGATGTTGTTGTCCCAGCAGATCAGGATGCCCGCCCGGATGCCCCAGGGTGTGTCGAAGACCGTATAGGTGTCACCGCTCGACATGAGGCGATGTTCCCAGGCATGCAGTTTACGGTGCCGGTGGATCCGGCCATCGGGCATGCAGACCGCATAGGAATTGTAGAGCCCGCTGTCGTCGCCGAGTTCCAGAAACCCGGCGCCGATCGCCATGCCGAGCTCCCGGGCCAATCGCGCGACAAACGAGATCGCCGGGCCTGCCAGCGGTTCCGCGAGCAGGCGCAATGCCCCTTCATCGAGTTTCGGGACATGCCAATAGCCGCAAATGCACATTTCCGGAAAGGCGACAAGCCGGCTGCCGGCCCGGGCGGCCGAGCGCGAAAGTTGATCAATTCGCTCCAGATTATAGGCCTTGTCGCCCGCCCGATGCTGAAACTGTACGGAAGAAACCCTCAACGTCATCATTCTGCTCCTATGGTTCCAGGTCAGATTGACAGCCGGCAATTCTTTCGTAAAATGAAATTTTCTACGATAAAAAGTCGATTTTGGAATGGAAGTGAAACTGCTGCACGCGTTCGTCGAACTCGCCGAAACCGGTCACTACGGCCGGGCGGCGGAGAAACTGCATGTCACGCAGTCGACGCTTTCCAAGCAGATCAAGGCTCTGGAAGACAGCGTCGGCGGGGCCGTCTTCGAACGTGGGCGGCACGGTGCCTGCCTCACTTCGCTGGGCGAGCTGCTCCTGAAGGAAGCACGCCCCTTTCTCAGGCACGGCGATGAACTTGGCGCAAAGATGCGCGCTGCCATGGCGGGCCGTACAGGTCACCTCACCATTGCCTTCGGCATCTCGACCCTCGCGACCGCGCCTCGCCTGATCACCCGTTTCCGGCAGGCGGTTCCCGATTGCCAGATCACGCTGAACGACATGTCGTCGACCACGCAGCATCAACGCATCCTTGCCGGCCGTCTCGATCTCGGTTTCTGCAGGGCACCGGAAAATACGGACGACCTGTCGTTTGTGCCTGTTCTGACGGAACACCTGGCGCTCGTCGTTCCCCCCGGCACCACCATCCCCCCGCAAGACCGGCTGTTTGAATTGAACGACCTCGGCTTTGTGAAACTGTCGTCCCCGCGCGGACCGGGCCTCGACGCGCAGATCGGTCTCTGGTGCGGGCACAACGGCTTCAAGCCGCGGATCATTCAGCAGGCCGACGACATCCTGACCGTGCATTCCGTCGTCGCCGCCGGGCTGGGAGCAGCCATGCTTCCCTGGCACGGAGCGGCGGCTCTCGGGGGCCGGACGGATCGAAAGAAGCTGGATGGCCCCGCGTCGCATTGGCCGGTGGGCCTGTGCTGGCGGACAAGGGACAGCAATCCGCTGCTGCTCCACTTTGTCGACCATGTCACGCAGGCAACAGACCAGGCACGCGAGCCTGCGTCATGAGTGACCCCGGAAAGGCATCCAGCGGCAAGATGCGCTTCGTGAACCCCCTGCCGTTTGTCACCGACATGGAGCGGTCCAGGCACTTCTACCGCGACATGCTCGGACTTGAGATCATTGCCGATCACGGCAACTTCGTCCTTTTCGCCGGCGGTTTCGCCCTGCATGAGGGAACCTCCCTCCTCGCGGCAACGTACGGGGCCGCGGCGGCAGACAACACTAGGCGCCACGCCGAACAAGAACCGGGGCCCACAGGCTTCGGAAGGAACAATCTGGTTCTCTATTTTGAAGTGGAGGACGAAGACAGCCTGGACGCGGCTTTTGCCCGCCTCCGGGACAGGGTCGACCTCATCCATCCGCTGCGCCGCGAACCCTGGGGAGGCCGTGTCTTCCGGTTCCGCGATCCCGACGGCCACATCATCGAGGTCGGAGAACCGGACGCTCAGGGTGACCTGTCCTGATCGATCATGGTGTTTCAGGCAATCTGATCAGGGAACGGGCACGGACAGGCCCCGTTTCATCCAGGTCCACCAAAACGAACGCGGCGCCATGCGCACGCTGAACGACCTCTTCCCCCGGCACAAGCTCGACATCTTCGTCCGGAACTGCAGTCCCACCATGACGTCGGCTTTGTGGTGCTCGACGTCGACAGCCGCAACGAGGACCCGGTCAGCATCCTGAGGGAGACCCGGGCCTTGCCGAACACCATTAAGGGCACGTTTGCTCAACCGGGTGTGAGGGAACGAAGCTTTTTGCTGAATTGAAAAAACCCGGTGGAGACGCCGGGGCTTTTGTGTCCCGCAATCGGGATCACCAGCCCGATTGGCTTGCGAACCCGCCTCGAAGTGCGACAAGGCCAGTGGTTGCATTCGTCGCCGAGGCTGTCGTTCGTAGGATTTTGGCCCAATCTGCAAAGCTGCCGTTCGTTGCACGACGTGCGAAGGTCATGAAAGGGCGGGAAGTGTGAATTCGCTGCAAGTGCTCGGGGTATGCCTCAGCAGGGCAAAAGCAGCCATTCGTAGACCAAAACACCCTTCCAATCATACTGCGCTCTGCCTGACGCCATAGCCTCGAGTGTTGGCCATCACGTCCGTCTCAGTACCTCTTACACATATCGTCTAACCTGAATGAGGTGCCCAACGCCTGTACCCGCGTCGGATAGATCACCTCTGCAATGCGCAGCACGCAGAGACCAACCTGTGCGGTCATTTTCAGGCTGAAGTCCAGAAGCAGTTGATTGTCATGCAGATATATCGCGAGCCACTGCTTCCCACCGTTAGGCAGGTCAACGATGTCGGAACTCATGGACGCGCCCCGCTCGTTGGGATGCCCTCCATAGTCAATCGTCTGGTCGTAGAGCTGCGTGTATGTGCCGCCCAGTGTAGCATCGGCTGCCGTTAGGTGACGGGACACGGCGCCATGCGTGAATTCCTTCTTCCACTTGTCCTGCTGGCTGCGACTGCGCGGTTCGTGGCGGTCCATCCACCGCTCCCACCGGGCTTGGTCGTTGCCGATGAAATGTCCGTACCCTGCCTGCTCAAGACAGGCTCGGAGCAGCGGCTGCAGCTCGTGTAGCTGCCCTGCCATGACCGCACCCACAGCGGTCAGGTATGCGGAGTGCGCTCGCAGTAGAAACCCCATCGGCAAGAGCGGCTTGGGGTCGATTCCCCCGTTCAGTAGCTTGCGGAACATGCCGTCGATGTCGATTAGATCTCTGACCACAGGCCGCCGATTAGCGAACGTGGCGAACTGGTTCCGGCGAGCAGCGTCGAGGTACTGCGTGAGGGGATCGTTTCCCCATTCGGGAGGAGGCGGTTGAGTGTTCATCGTTTAGCGTAAAATGTAGCGAATTGCATTTATCCGCGGCTCGGATTGCAATCATCCCGGATTTTCGCTCGAACTAAGTGCATCTACCCGGGTTGGTAAACTCACATTAATTGCGAATGAAATCAGATTACTTGCAACGGGATCGCAATCATCCGGATCGGCTCACTGTTGGTCACTGCGATCTAATTTGACCTCTCTTTGACAACGATTTGCGCCCGTTTCACAGCTTCGCGAAACCGCCACTCGTCCGGATTGCCAGTGATAGCATCTTCGAGGTCATGAAACGGTTTCTTTTCGGTTTTGAGCCGGTTCACATCCGCACGGAAGGCGTGCTCAAAGGCCTGTTTGATCTGACCGGCGGGCCAGAGCTTGCTGTCGGCATCCTTGGAGTTGTCAAGCCAAAGCGCCGCGATCAGTGTGTTGATCGCCCCCGTCAGAACCTTAGAAAAGGTTTTGAACTCGTCTGTCACTTCTTCTTGCGACAGCATCCAGACCGGCAGCTTGTCGATTAGCTCTTTCAGATTGAGCCCCAGCCATGTGGACAGCGCCGTGGTCAGGGCAATCAGGCCAACGGGAAACATGACCTCCCCCTGCCAGATCTGCACCGCAAGAACCGGGTTCTCTTTCAACTGGACTTCAGCTGCCGTTGAACACCCCCAGCCAAGAAGGCCTAGAACCAGACAAATCGCAAAGATTGCGCCGCCGCTGAGGCTTGAGAACAACAACCCGAGGCCAAGCACGACGCCGAGAAAAACCGGAACAGATTCCGCAAGGGCTTTCATGGCGGGCCTCAGACGTCGATTTCGAATTCGTGCGCGGGTGTATGCTTGCAGCGGAAGACCACCTTGCCGTCGCGATAGCGCGGTTCCATGGGGCTGGGCGGATCGGTGTCGCTGTCGTCACACATCATCCCGCTTTGCATCATCACGCTTGCCAGCCCCATTACCGCTTGTGCGACAGCCACTGTCACCGCCCCGCCTGACGAGCGTTTGATGACCGCTGTGATGGCCTCTAGCAAGAGATCAGTTGAGTAGTCGGTGTCCGGCTCAAGCTTGGGGAACCGGAAGGTTTCAGCGACTTTGTCGAGGTCAATGGATTTGACCTTGAATTCGTCGGCCATGGGCGCGTCTCCTAAAAATACGCAATTAAAAGTAGAACAAAGATCCTGCAACTCTCAATTTGTGTCAATATTCTGAATGGCCGAGTGACGTTCTGGCAGACGAGGGAATGGGGCATCCGTTGAACCCATGCGCCACAAACTCACGACAAAAATTGCCCAGAGTTTTCTCTCGTTTTTGACTGGATCATCTAAAGCTTCAATTTGTGCAGCGCGCAGGCGCGATGCTGTGATTTGTTGCACCAAGCACCAAGGGCAACATTGGGCCGTTTATGACGACCAGGCACCAGCCAAGTCAGGACTGGAGCGCCGTACCGCGTCAAGGCCGCTTAGAGCTCATTGACCGTTCACAAATGCGGTGCCTTTTCGAACATGCGAACCAAATCAGAGTTGCCAAGGTTCATTCGACCAGCAAGCTCGGCAATGATCGGACACAGATATGGTCTGTCGTTTGCCAAACGGGCGGAGAGATTTTGCCAGCCGCTGTCCGTGTGGATCTGTGCGATAAATTCCCGCCCGGCATCCTCGGCTGCGATTGCCAGTGCGTCGGCTAGCTTCAGCGCATCGGCAAGCTCCGTATGAGACTGAATTCCCGTTCGGTGGTCGTGTGCTTTGATCGCTTCAAGCGCCTCTTCTGGCAATCTGTCTTCTAACCACCTTGCGGTGACAATCCCGTGTAGCTGCCGATTGCTCTTGGTCACATCGTCATCGAGATCGTGACACAGCCCAACGACTTCCCACAGCTCTGCGTTTTGTCGCTTGGTTTCGGCGAGGTTCTTCATCAAATGTGACACGATCTGCGAGTGCCTTGCTTTCCGGCTCCCCGCTAGATGCCTATCCAGTTCGTTTTGCGCCTGAGCAGTGGTCATCATTTGCATAGCCTTCAGCTAAGACAAATTCGAATGGACCCGCAAGAGGCAACAAAGCCCGCATTGCCGGCATCTGGCAGCCAACCGTCTTCGCAGATGCAATGAATGGCGGATCCGGCAGGTTGCGTCGCGGCATCATTTCGTCAGGTGGAGGTCGAGAAAGGGCCGATGCTGCGTCTCCCTCAAACGTCGTTTAAGAGGTGATCTCTTTTATTCTTGAAATGCATTCGTCGATACGACTTGGTAAAAAATCTGAAATGTCTAGTTCTTGTGCACCCACAGTGATCCACATTTTGTCCGATGACGAACTTTCAAAATACAGCAAATCGAGCGATCCTTGCTGCAGATAAAAACGCTTGCCTTTCTTTACATTTTGCGGAGCTCCCCAACGGTAGTCTCCTCTGAAATCCTCCCCAATATTTAGCTTGCTAACAAGTTCGTCGAAAAAAGCAGAGCGACTCTGTTCTAAAGAAAAATTTGGCGAATATTCCGCCTTGATACGGCAAAGAGCCTCTTCTAATTCCTTGATAAATATCAAAAATTCTTCACCAGATACACTGGATCCTTTTCGAAGCTTCATGTTTTGTTCAAATTCTTTTACAGCACTCTCAAACTTCGATAGAAGGCCCTCATATTGTGAAATGATATAAAGAGTTTCATCCTTTTTTTTCGGTGAAAAGCTATCAGGAATTATTGTGACGGGATCTATCTTTACTTCCCTGCCAAACGTGTTTGCCAAAGAAAAATTGTAGCGGCCAAAACTTCGTAGCGCCTGATTTAACGGGATCTTTCGCCAATTTTCTTCCCTTCTAAAGCGTCGAAAATCTACAAGTGCATACACAACGAGAGCCAAAATTGCGACTAGTAAACCTTTCCAGCCAAAAGTAAAAAAGATAGCAAATGGGGTAGCCATCAAAGATATTACTGCTAAAATTTTGGACATGGCTCAACAGCATCATTTGTCTCTGAATTAAGAAAATCAGCAAAGCACATTTGTTTTAAGAGTTTGTATGCGTCATGCCAGTTTAATTCCAATTGCAAGGGCAACTGTCATCAAGTTGGATATTGGTACGAGCAATCGCAACGAATGGTGGCTTCGTCGGGCTGCACCGCAGCATCACATCAGCGTGTGAATGTCGGCTATGGGCCGAAAACTACCGCCGAAATTGTCCCAAAGAAAGTCGGCTCAGGTGCACTGACACCCGCAAGCAGCCAGTCCCCTCGCGTCCCCAATCCGCCCCTCACCGCCCCGCCGACGACAACCTAATATGGCTTTGCGTCTCCGCCACCTCCGGCAAGGACCGGATCTCGTCCAGCGTCTTGTCCAGAAGCTTCAGCGAACGCACCCTGAGCTCCGCGACGAGGTCGAACGCGCCGCTCAAGGTATGGATGTCGGTGATTGCCTCGATGCGGCGGAGCGCGGCCTGGGTGGCGCGGCCGTCGTCGGCGGTGAGGCGGATCAGGGTGAAGGCGCTGATCTGGTGGTCTTCCTCCGATTGGCCGAGCTCGACCGTGAAGCGGTGAATGACCTTCTGATGCTGAAGCCGGTCGATCCGGTTCTGCACCGTGCCGCGCGAGACGCCGAGCCTGTCGGCAAGGTCGGTCGCGGACATCCGTGCGTCCCGGGTCAGAAGGTGCAGCAGGCGGTGGTCGAGATCGTCCATTTCGGGTTTCCAATGCGGACAGATGGGCGGCGGCAATGATTTGTCAATTTGTCATATTATTCCCGATTTGCAAAATTTTCTGCCGTTTTGTTTGACGCCAAATCAGCTCCTAATGGGATCGACAGGCACTTCAGGCGGGAACGGCGACGCGGGCCTGAAGTAGCCGACAGGGGAACCATGAGGCAGGGACAGACCGGGCGGAGTTCCGAACCCTGCCGAGGAGAACAACATGAAGAAAATCGCGGTCCTGGGTCTTGGCAAGGTCGGAGCGCTGGCGGCGCGCCTTTTGCACCAAAGCGGCTTCGAGGTCATCGCCCATGACCAGCACGCCCCGCGCGAGGACCTGCCGTTTGACGTTCAATCGACAGACCTGACGGCCTATGACAGCCTGGAAAAACTCGTTCACGGCGTCGACGCGGTGCTTTCCTGCCTGCCCTATCAGCTCAATGTCGGCGTCGCGACGGCGGCCCATGCCGCCGGCATCCACTATTTCGACCTGACCGAGGACGTGCCGACCACCAGGGCGATTATCGAGATGAGCGCCACCTCAAAAGGCCTGATGGCGCCGCAATGCGGCCTGGCGCCGGGTTTTGTCGGCATTGTCGGCGCCAAGCAGATCGGCGACTTTGACGAATGCCGGTCCTGCCGCATGCGCGTTGGCGCCCTGCCGCAGAACCCGACCGGGCTGATGGGCTATGCCTTCAACTGGTCGCCGGACGGGGTCGTCAACGAATATCTCAACGATTGCGAGGTGATCGAGGACGGCGTGCGCAAATGGGTCTCGCCGATGGAATGGCTGGAGGCCATCTATATCGACGGCATGAAGCTGGAGGCCTTCACCACCTCCGGCGGCCTCGGCACCATGTGCGAGACCTATCTCGGCAAGGTCGCCAATATCGACTACAAGACCATGCGCTATCCCGGACACGCGGCGCTGATGAACTTCTTCTTCCACGAACTCCTGATGCGCGAGCGGCGCCGGGAGGCCGGCGAGATCCTGGTCCATGCCAAGCCGCCCACCGACAACGACGTCGTTTATGTGCATGTCGCCTCCGAAGGCACCATTGACGGGCGTCCGCGCCGCGAGGAATTCGTGCGCGCCTACAAGCCGATCGAGATCGGCGGCAGGAGGCGCACGGCGATTGCCTGGACGACATCGGCCTCCGTCGTCGCCGTCATTGAAATGGTCCGCGACGGCAAGCTTCCCGGCCACGGCTTTCTGCGCCAGGAAGACATCCCGCTGGAAGCGTTCCTGAAGACGCAGACCGGGGCGCTCTACGCGGCAGAGTGAGGGACGACAACACGCCTCTCCCCGTGTCGTCCCGGCCAGCCGAAGCGCAACCACGGGACAAACGTCTCACGGGACTGTCTGTCTGGTGACGTCACGCCCACTGGTGTCCGGTTGGGCAGGATCCTCTGTGCGCAAACAGGCTTCGCCACTTGTTCCAGTCTCCCCCTCCAGGGGCAGGGCAATCGCATTTGGCAAAGCATGGCTCCCTCTCCCTGTGGGAGAGGGTCGGGGTGAGGGAACAAACGCCTGTGACCTGCAGAAAAGTCTGCCCCCTCACCCGGACCTTCGGTCCGACCTCTCCCAGTGGGAGAGGTAAATTTGGCGACTGCGGAGAGGACGTTGGTCAAATGCGATTGCCCTGCCCCTCAAGGGGAGAGAGGGGTGCAAGTGGTAAGGCGCTGCGTGTCCCGGATCGGGAGAAGCGTAAATATCGACAATGAATCAAGGACCTGTTGCAACCGAGCCGCGTTCAACCGGACACCGGTGCGTCACGCCCGGCCACCGTTCCGGCCTCAGGCCTCGACGCGCGGCCCGACCACCCAGTTGCGGCCCTTTTCCTTGGCCTCGTAAAGCCGGCGGTCGGCGGTCCTGAACAGGCCCTCGAGCGTGTCGCTGTCGTCCGGCGCCGAGGAGACGCCGATGCTCACCGTGATCGTTTCCGGCAGGTAGATCTTGCTGAAGCGTTCCATCGCCCTGCGCAGCCGCTCGGCCAGCGAGGTCGCGCCATCGGCCGGCAGTTTCTCGCACAGAAGCACGAATTCCTCGCCGCCGACCCGGTAGAGGTGATCGTCGGTGCGCAGGTTTTGGGTCAGGAGCCGCGCGACGGTCTTCAGCACCTCGTCGCCCGCCTGGTGGCCGTGCCGGTCGTTGACCCGCTTGAAGTGGTCGATATCGATCACCAGCATCGACACCGGCCGGCCTTCCTGAAGGTTCCGGGCCAGGATCTTCGGCGCATTCTCGTCATACTGGCTGCGATCGAGCGCCCCGGTCAGGTGATCCCGGATCGAGGCCTCCAGAAGCTTGTGATAACGCTCCCGGTAGGTCAGCACCTGGAAGACGTCCCGCAAGGGCCGGTTGGTCAGCCAGCCTTTCTCGGTGTCGAAATATTTCAGGTAGACGATGAACAGCACCGTATAGACGGCGGTCGCCACCATCTTGGCGGCCCAGCCGCCGAAGAAGACATGCCCCGGCGCGCCGGACACGTAATGCAGCGCCAGGAAGAACCCGGCCTGGTCGAAGGTCAGCACGACCGCGCCGCAGATCAGGAAGCGCAGGCCCAGATGCCGCCCGAGCCAGTCGCCGAGCCGCTCGTAGAGAACAATGATCAGGATGCTGTCGATGAAGAGCAGGAGCGTGCCCCAGACCATCAGGAGCCCCATCTCGTCGATGAAGGCGAAGTCCGGGCTGTGGCCGTTGGTGACGTCGACCGTCTCGTGGTTCCTGAGGATCATCACCAGGGCAACGATCAGGAAATTGCCGATCAGCAGGCCGTAGATCGGCTGGCGCACCACCAGGGCATCCTCGCGCACATAAAGCAGCAGGATCATCAGCAGCTTGCCGGAGAAGAGCACCGTCGAGCCGGGCGAGACGATGCCGAAAGGCAGCTGGATGTAGAAGACACTGGCGAGATAGGTCTCCAGGAAGTGCATCACGCCCAGCGCGCACATGAACACGCCGATGCCGATCGCCTTGCGCGCCCTGAGCAGGCTCATCATGACGGTGAAATAGACGGCTGCCTGGGCGAACAGGAGAAGGACGTTGGAGGTGGACATCGACATTCCGGAGTTGAGCTCTGACTGCAACGTATGCATTGATTCTGAAAGACACGACACCAAAAACGGTTTCGTGTCCCGGCAACTGGACCCGAGGCGCCCAGCAGCCTTTTAAGGCAAACTTCGCCGCCGGGAAATTCCGCATAACTACTGTACAGGCCCGCAGTCCCCGGCCTCAAGATATGCGCGGTTTTCGTTCGCCCGCAAACAGGGCGTGAAGCACTTTCACCTGCTCTCGCCGTTGCCGGCATCGAGTTCGGGCGGCGTTGCCGGCAACCCGAGGCACCGGACGAAGCCACACAATCGTGATCGCCCGCCAGCCGTTCCCTGCTTGATCGCCCGGTTCGGGCATGTGTCTATGGCCGCCCCCTGGACGATACGGACACGAGACACATGACCCCCAAGGCCTCCGGCCGGATCGACTTCCGCCGGTTGACGGACATCGCCCCCGAAACACTCCTTGCTCACATGTCGGACCCGCGTGTGGGCGAGCACCTGCCGCTGCAGACCTTCACCTGGGACCGCGACATGGTGGCAAAATTCGTGGCCGCCAAGGAAGCCTGCTGGCAGCGTGACGGCCTCGGCCACTGGGCCATTTTCTGCGGCGAACGCTATGTCGGCTGGGGCGGTTTCCAGAAGGAGGGCCCGGAATGGGATTTCGGGCTGGTGCTGACGCCCGACGCCTTCGGCCTGGGCGCCCGCATCGCCCGCCAGGCGCTTGCCTTTGCACGAACCGACGACCGCATTCCTTATGTCACCTTTCTGCTGGCACCCAGCCGAAAGCATTTCGGCGCCCTGGCCAGGATGGGCGCGGAGCGCATCGGCACGGTCGAGCATGCGGGTGCGGAATTTCTGAAATTCCGGCTGGAGACCACCTGAACACCGCCGCCGCTGTGGCAAATTGCGGCCTCGCGGTTTCACAACACCAGGGTCATCATGACCTGTCTGGTTCCCCGCCATCCGGAGCACACCATGTCCACGACGTCCGACAGCTCGCCCGCGGAAACGGATGCCGCCGCAAAAGACCTGCCGGAGGGCAACCTGATCGTCTTTGACGGCATCTGTGTCTTTTGTTCGGGCTTTGCCCGTTTCATGGCGAAACACGACAGAAAGGCCGGTTTCCGGTTTGTCGACGCCCATTCGCCCAAGGGCCGCGCGCTCTATCGGCACCATGGCCTCGATCCGGACCGGATGGAAACCAACATCGTTCTTTTCGAGGGCCGCGCCTACACCAGGATGGCGTCCTTCACGGCTGCGATGCGCAGCCTCGGCTGGCCCTGGCGGGCTCTCACCCTGCTGGACCTTCTGCCCGATGGTCTTGCCAACTGGATCTACGACCGGATCGCCCAGAACCGGTATCGCCTCGGCCGGCGCACCTGCCCGCTGCCCTCAGCCGACCTGAAGGAACGCCTGCTTGACGGATGAAGGCCGCCACGACGCCCTGTTTCGGCAGGCCCTCGGCCCGGATTTCGACGCCTTGCCGGAACCGGTCCGGGCACTGCATCGGGTTCAGGGCAGGCATGTCTGGTCGGGTGAGGCCAGGGTCACGCGCGGCTCTTCTTTCCTGGCCAGGCTGCTCTGCGGGATCTTCGGCTTTCCGCCGCGGGCGGAACGAACGCCGGTCAACGTGACCATCGAACGGTGCGGGGACATCGAAGTCTGGCAGCGCAATTTCGGCGGCAAGCGGTTCGAAACGGTGCTCGGCCTTGCTGGCGCGCCCGGATCCGGTGTGGTCCAGGAACGCTTTGGCCTGATGGCTTTCGACATCTTCCTGGAACGGCAGGACGGCGGCCTCGCCTTCCCGGTCGGCCGCAGCTATCTCCTTAACGTCCCGCTGCCGCGCCGGCTGCTTCCGGTCAGCGAGACTCTGGAATTCGCCGATAACGGACGGTTCCGTTTTGACGTGAAGGTCTCGGTGCCCGGCGCGGGCATGCTCGTCCATTACCGGGGCTGGCTGGAACCTGTCGCCGCCTAGAGACTCCCGTCAGACGGGCAGCCCCCGGATAACACAGACTTCATGAAAGAGCGGGGTTTCTGGGTCCTCGTCGAGGAGAGCCTGCGCGGCGCGCGCCGAAAGCGGCTTCCTGCCGTCCTTGTCGGCAAAGAACGCGCAGACGAAATCGCGCTCGAGACCGGTGCCCTTCAACGCCTCTTCCAGCATGACGAAGAAGGAAATATCGGTTCCGGCGTCCTGGCGCACGATCTGGGAATAGAGTTTTTCCGGCTTGTAACCGCAGGCCTCGAACAGCTGGAACAGGATCGGCACACCGATCCGGCAACCGAAATTCATCACCACCTGGGCGCCTGGTGCCTGTTTGCGCACGCGCTGAAGCAAGGCCTCGTTGAGACCGAGACCGACGGAGTTGAACGGGTAGCTGTCAAAGGCGGCCCAAGGGTAATAATGGGCGATGTGATCATCGGCCTTGTCGTCCGCGCCTTCCGTCAGTTCCACGGATTGCGCTTCGCGGAAGGCGGCCAGGCGCTTGTCGCCGGGGTCGCCGACCTGGGGCAGACAGCCGATGACGACATCCGTCTGCGCGATCTGCGCCATCGCCTCTTCGGTGTCGATCAGGCTGACGGCGCCGCGTATCGGATGGAACAGGTCGGCCTCCTCCGGTGCCAGGCTGCGCACATTGCGTTCTGCCAACTCGACAAGCCTTGGATCAAGGTCGCTGCCCGAGACCAAAGCCGCTTTGCACAGCCGCAACAGGAAAGCGACATTCGTACCGGTGCCGATCCCCACCTCGTAGATCCGCTTGCCCGCAAGGTCTGCGCGTTCCAGTCCCCTCTGGAAGGTTTCGGTCCAGGGGTCGGTCGGATCGAACGCGAAGCTGGGAACCTCCGGCGTCAGGACGTAAGCGGCATCGGGGGCCACCTGGGGCGTTCGGGTGTCCGGTTCTGCTGTTGCAGTCATGCTCTTTCTTTCTGGCCCGGCTGCACATTCGGCAGGATCCGGGCCGGACTGTCATTGTTTTGATAATTCCGCAGGGCACTGCCGGCAGCGGCGTTGCCCTGTCTTTGAAATCCGGTTCAGGAAGGTTACGCCGAAGGCGCCACGAACCGGATGTCCTTGGCCAGGGTGCCCAGGGAAGCCGTCAACCGGTCGCAGTCGCAATCCGCCCCGACCAGAATGTCGATAGGAAGAGCCTTGTCCTCCTGCCCCACCAGCGCCTGCTTGATCCGCAATACGGTCGGCGCTTCCGAAAGGCCGTTGCAATCAATCGCGTTCGAGATCTGCATGTCGTGTCTCCTTGGCTCACACACCCCGTCCCAGGTCGCAACGCGCAACATCAACAAGACGCACGCGGGCTTCACGCTGCGCCTGCAGACACAGCGATCCGGTGCCGGACCTGATTGGAGCGGCTGTTGGCTGCCGGTGAAAACGCTCCGGATGACCGGAAATTCCACCGGAAAGGTGTTTGTCTGGTTGAACCGGCCACCAACGGGTGTGGCCAGCCGGCGGAACCCCTGCCATGAATGACCGGTGCATCAGCGCACCGACCCGGCATGCGGCCCTGCCTGTTACCCCGGCCCGGCGAAACGGTACGCCGTTGAGAACCGGGGTGACGGTCCATGAACGCCGCCCCTTTCAGGATGAAAAGACGGCTCCTGCCACGTGCGGCAGGCTTGTGAATACCAAAATGCTATGCAGCGGACACGGCCCCGTCAAGCACCGGCCCGCTCATATATTAGGCAGGAGTACCAAATAATCATCGATTTTATTGCTGCTTCGCACCATTCACATCAAAGCGCAAAAATGCCCGAAGCACCCCATTTTGCTCGAATAAAACAGTGGCAGACGCTCCGTTTTTCTGGCAGCGCAACACTGCTTTTGATCCGCGCATTCGCCTCTTGGACTCAATCCCTGAAACCGGGATCGAGCCGGTCCGCGAGCCGCATCTGGGCATCCCATTCCAGCACGAGATCGCCGTCGTCGACCGCCATCTGGTCGTATTGCGCCGTCACGTGCCTGGCCAGATCGTCTTCCACCACCAGAGGCGTCAGCCCCATGGCCAGGGTGCTTTCCTGGATCTCGCAGGCCCGGTTCAGATAGAACATGTTGGAAAACATCTGCCCGGCACTTTCCCCGACCGTCAGCAGACCGTGGCTCCGCAAGATCAGCGCGGGATGGGCGCCGAGGCTCTTCGTGATCCGGTCGCGTTCGTCCAGGTCGAGCGCAATCCCCTCGTAGTCGTGATAGCCGGTACGGCCGTAGAATTGCAGGGCGATCTGGTTCAGCGGCAACAGGCCCTCCTCGACACTGGAGACCGCGACACCGGCGCGGGTATGCGTGTGCATCACCCAGGCGGCATCGTGCCGGCTGCGATGGATCGCGCTGTGAATGGTAAAGCCGGCCGGGTTCACCCGGTTGGGACTGTCGCCGACCTTGTTGCCGTCCACATCGATCTTCACCAGGGACGTCGCCGTGATCTCCTCCCACAGGTAGCCATAGGGATTGATCAGGAAATGTCCCGGCTCGTCCGGAACCCGGGCGGTGATGTGGGTGTAGATGAGATCGGTCATCCGGTAATGCGCGGCCAGCCGGTAGCAGGCGGCCAGCTCGACCCGCGCCTCGTATTCCGCCGGGCTCATGCCCGCCAATTTGCCGGCTTCCAGCATCGCTCCACCTCTTGCCTGATCTTGCCCGGCAGCTTGGCGAAATTGCCACGACGACCACCGGACTTTACTCGTTGATATACACCTGTATAACTAAAACAAAAGGGCAAATGCAAATTCCTGTCCCGGGCGGCCGGGAGCCTGGAAGCCGAACCCGGACCAAAAGGACAGCAATGCAAAAGGACAGCCATGCAACGGACTGAAACCATCAGCGGCGTTCTCCTCAGCAGCAACATGGACCTGAAATCCTTCTACGGCCTGGAGACCAGCGGCCGGGACGCGGACGTGCGGCTGTTTGAACCGGAGGAAGTCAGCGACCCGGACGCGATCCGCTTCGCGGTCTGCTGGCTGCCGGACACGGACGCCTTCGCTCCCTATCCCAACCTGCAGATGGCCATGTCGATCGGCGCCGGCGTCGACGCCCTGCTCGGTCACCCGGGCCTGGACGAAACCGCCATGGTGTGCCGGGTGCGCGACCCGCACCAGGCCGAGCTCATGGCAGGTTATACCGCCCATGAAGTGCTGCATGTCCTGCGGGATTTCGCGGCGCTCAAGGAGAGCCAGGACCGGCAGGACTGGGCGCCGCTGCCGATGGCTCCCCCAAGAGACACAACGATCGCCGTTCTGGGCAACGGCACGATGGGCAAGTCGGTCACACGCGCGCTTGCCGCGCTCGGGTTCACGGTGCGGGTTGCCTGCCGGACAATTCCCGACGATCCGCTCGCCGGTGTCGGCTATGTCGCCGGCGCGGATGCCGTGTTGCGGGCCGCCGAGGGCGCGAACATCGTGGTCAACGTCCTGCCCCTGACACAGGCAACCGAGAATATCCTGAACGCCCGCCTGTTCGGCCGGCTTGCCGAGGGCAGCTGGCTGGTGCAGATCGGCCGGGGCGAGCATCTCCACGAGATGGATTTCATGGCGGCACTGGACAGCGGACGCCTCGCCGGTGCCAGCCTCGATGTTTTTCGGCAGGAACCCCTGCCCGCCGATCACCCGTTCTGGAACGACAAGCGCCTGCGCATCACGCCGCATATTGCCAGCGACTCCACGCCGAGCATCGTCCGCGAGCAGGTGCTCACGAGCGCGAAGGAACTTCTGGGCGGGAGCGTCCCGAGCCTCGCCATAGACCGGCGGCGCGGTTACTGAGCCTGCTTGTTATCTATTTGTATAACTAACCTCGAGGCATTTCGAAGACCCGCTATGAGCCGAAAAGACTTCCAGCGCCTGTCCCAGGATTTCCGCCGCAGCAGCCTCATGGAGGCGACGCTGGTCTGTATCGCGCAATACGGACTGACCGGCGCGACGGTCCGGCGGATCACGGAAGAAGCCGGCGTTACACCGGGCATGGTCCGCCATTATTTCGGCAGCAAGAACGAGCTGATCACCAATGCCTACGCCTATCTGGTCGGCCAGCTGACCTCCGGGGCCGGGGAACGGGCGCGGCAGGCGAGCGGCGAATCCGGCCTGCAGCTCCGGCAGTTCCTGCTGGCCAACCTGACCACGCCCAACCTGTCGGAGGACAAGGTCTCGCTCTGGGCGACCTTTATCGGTCGGGTCAAGTACGAACGCGAATTTGCCGACATTCACCGCGAAGGCTACCGGGATTTCCTCAACCTGCTCGAAACCCTGATCGAGCCTGTGCTTCAAGAACACGGCCTGCCCCATGGCGGCGAGGTCTGCCGCCGCCACGCGATTGCACTCAACGGCCTCATTGACGGCCTGTGGATGGAAGGTTCGCTCGATTCCGGGCTCTACAGCCGTGCCATCCTGCCCGGCCTGATCATCGAGGCCGGCGAGCGCCTGCTCGGCCTGCCCGCCGGCAGCCTCGCCGGCCCCGTCACAGCTCCAGACGAACAAGGATGACTCCATGCGTTATGCCGCAATCACCGATCGCCTCGCGGATCTGGGGGGAGAGAAATGGGCCGTGCACAATGCTGCCCGGCAAAAACAGCGGGACGGGACGGAGATCATCGAACTGACCATCGGCGAGCCGGACATTCCGGTCGACCCGGCGCTAATCGAAGCCTGCCACGCCTCCATGCTGAGGGGCCGGACGCATTATTCCAACGGCCGTGGTGAACACGGCCTGCTGGAAGCACTGGTGGAGAAATACCGGCCACGGTTTCCGGAGATCACCACGGACAACATCCTGTGTTTCCCGGGCACCCAGACCGCGCTCTACGCCGTGATCACGGCCTTGGCCGATGCCGGTGAAGGCGTGCTGGTCGGCGATCCCTACTATGCCACCTATGAAGGGGTCATCAGGGCCTCCGGCGCGGTTCTCCAGCCGGTTCCGCTCGGCATCGATACCGGCTTCGTCATGCGCCCCGAGGACCTGGAGAAGGCCGTCACCGGAAACAGCCGCGTGCTTCTGCTCAACACGCCGCACAACCCGACGGGCTCCCTTCTCGACAGGGAGACCATCGCGCAGCTCGGCCGGATCGCCCGGACCCACGACCTCTGGATCGTCTGCGACGAGGTCTATGAAGACCTCATCTTCGACGGCGAGTTCGCCTCGCCGATCGAATTTCAGGACCTGCGGGACCGCACGGTCGTCACCTCGTCGATCTCCAAGACCTTCGCGGCAACCGGCTTTCGCAGCGGCTGGGCCGTCGGGCCGGAAGAGTTCTGCACCCGGCTCCTGCCGATCTCCGAAACCATCCTGTTCGGCAACCAGCCCTTCATCGCCGACATGACCGAGGCCGCCTTGCGCGGCACGTTCGACACCGCCGAGCGCATGCGCAAGAGCTACGCCGCCCGCGCCGGCATGATCGCTGCGGAACTGGCCGGCTGCCCGGCCCTCAAGCCCGGCCGGCCGACCGGCGGCATGTTCATCATGATCGACGTCGCCGCAACGGGCCTTTCCGGCGAACAGTTCGCCTGGAAGCTTCTTGAGGAACAGGGCGTTGCCGTCATGCCCGGAAATTCGTTCGGCGAAAATGCCCCCGACCTGATCCGGGTTGCCCTGACCGTGCCCGATGAGGACCTGCGCGAGGCGATGCGGCGCATTCATACCTTCGCGGACGCCCGCGCGGCGGCCTGAGAGAAGATGGACCGGGACGCGGAAACGGCGCGAAAAACATTGTCTCTAGTGACAATATCCTGTTTGACTTCAAGGGTTTTTGGAACAATCTTGCGATCCTGACCCAACCCCTTCAAGTTTGATCGCAACCGCTTCCACCGGATCCTCAGCCATGTCCGCCGTTTCGCGTCTCTCCGTCAACGTCAATGCCGTCGCCATGTTGCGCAACCGCCGCGACTTGCCCTGGCCGAGCGTGACGGGCCTGGCCGCGATCGCCATGGAAGCCGGGGCCAAGGGCGTCACCGTGCATCCTCGCCCCGACGAGCGCCACATCCGCAAGAGCGACGTCTTCGAACTGTCCGACCTGATCGAGGACCGGTTCCCGAACAAGGAACTGTGCCTGGAAGGCTATCCCGCACCCGACTTCCTGAGGCTCGTCGAGGACGCCCGGCCGGAACAGGTGCTGTTCGTGCCCGACGATCCGGAGCAGACAACCTCCGACCATGGCTGGGATTTTTCCAAGGACACCGGCGCGCTCGAAACGGCGATCGCAGCGGCGAAGGAATGGGCCGTCACGGTGTCTCTGTTCTGCGACCCGGATCCGGCCTCCCCGGAGCATGCTGCCCGTCTCGGCGCGGAACGGATCGAGATCTACACCGGGCCCTATGGCGCCTGTTACGACGACCCGGCCAGGGCGGCCAGGGAACTCGACAAGGTGGTCGCCACCGCGGAAGCCGCACGGGACTGCGGCCTTGGCGTCAATGCCGGCCATGACCTGACGGTCGAGAACATCCCGCCGATGCTGGCCCGCGCGCCCTTCATCCGGGAAATGTCGATCGGCCATGGCTTTACCGCCGACGCGCTGATCCACGGCTTCGCAGGCAGCGTCGCCCGGTTCCGCAAGGCGATGGGCGAGATCTGAATGGACGACAGCTTCACACGTCAGATTTCCTTTCTCCTGGAAACGGACAAGCTGAAGGACGTTCTCCGGCTCAATCACCTTGCGGACGGCAATCGGCGGGAGACCACGGCGGAGCATTGCTGGCACGTCATCCTGCAGACGCTGACCCTCGCGGACCATGCCCCCGCGGGTACCGACATTGCCCATGTGGTGCGCCTGCTCGCGGTGCATGACCTGGTCGAGATCGATGCCGGCGATCACTGGGTGACCGACGACAACCGGGAAGGTGTCAAGGAACGGGAACAGGCTGCCGCCGAGCGCCTGTTCGCCTTGCTGCCGGAGACACAGGCCCGGGAGTTTCACGACCTGTGGCTCGAATTCGAAGCCTGCGAGACAACCGAAGCCCGCTTCGCCAATGCCATGGACGCACTGCATCCGATGGTGCTGGTGTTCGCGTCCGGACAGCCCGACCCGACCCACGAACCGCTGTCCGCGGAAACCATGCGGCGGACCAAGGAGGACCGCCTCGCCCCCTTCCCAACGCTCTGGGCCTATGCACGCGACCTGCTCGACAAGGCCGTTCGCGACGGCCGTCTCCTGCCCTGACATGCGCTTGTAACCTGCCCGGCCAGCCCCGCCTCTGGCCACTTCTTTGAGGATTGCCCGATGCCCGTCGATCTCTGGCTGCTGTTCGTCGCCGTTTCCCTTCTGCCTGCGATCAGTCCCGGCCCCGCCGTCATGCTGGCGCTGTCCAACACGCTGCGCTTCGGCCGCAACGCGACGCTTGCTTCGGCCAGCGGCAACGCGCTCGGCCTGGTGGTGCTCGGCTTTGCCGTCGCGCTCGGCTTCGGCGCAATCATGGCAACCTCGGCCATCGCGTTCACCGTGCTGAAGATCATCGGCGCCGCCTACCTGATCTTTCTCGGGATCAGAATCTGGCGGGACAAGACCACGTTTCAGCTCCAGAACGGTGTTCTGACCGCCCGGAAAAGCGGCTGGAAACTGTTTCTCGAAGCCTTGCTGGTCTCGGTCACCAATCCCAAGGCGATCCTGGTGATCACCGCGCTCTTTCCACAGTTCATGCGCACGGACCGCATCGACCTCGCGGAGATCACGATCCTGTCGGTGACCTACGCGGCGCTCTGCTTTGCCAATCATGCGGCGATCGCCTTTGCCGGCGGCCACATGCGCCGGTTCCTGACCTCTGCCAGGCGGATGCTGTGGGTACGGCGGGTGACCGGCACCCTGTTTGTCGGCTTCGGAACGGCTTTGGCGGCCGCGAGCCGGTAAGGCGGCTCCCAGAGCCTGGCGAATCCGTTAGGCTCGGTCTCCGCCGCCCAACCGGAACCGCAATCCATGCCCGTCTCGCTTCTCACCTTTTGCGGCAGCCTGCGCGCCGCCTCGTCCAACCTGGCTTTGCTGACCGCCGCCGAACGTCTGGCGCCGGAGGGAGTGTCCCTCGAGCGCTATGACGCCGTTGCCGACCTGCCGCATTTCTCGCCGGACCTCGACGCGGACGAGTTGTTGCCGGAACGCGTCCGGGACCTGCGCGACCGGGTCGCGGCAGCCGACGGATTGCTGTTCGCCGCACCGGAATACATGCATTCCCTGCCCGGCAGCTTCAAGAATACGCTCGACTGGATGGTCGGCTGCACCCGCTTTCCCGGCAAGCCGGTGGCCCTTGCCCATGTCAGCGACCGGCACGCTTTCGCGCCCGGCCAGCTGGAAGAGGTGCTCAGGACCATGGCCGCCCGCATCGTGCCCGAGGCATGTTTCAGCTTGGGTCTGGCGACCAACAGACTGACTGCCGAGGAGATCTGCGAGGATGCCCGGAGCTCGGCCCTCATCAGGCAGGCCCTGACAGGGTTCCGCAAGGCCTGCGGCGGCCCCTCCTAAAACTGGAGCGGTGCGTTGTCGGTCACTTCCTTCATGACAAAGAATGTTCGGGTCTGGCGCACGCCCGGAAGCGCGATGAGCTTTTCGCCGTGCAGCTTGTTGAAGTCGGCCATGTCCCGTGCCCGGATCTTGAGGAAATAGTCGAAATCGCCGGCCACCAGATGGCAGTCCAGAATGAAGTCGGCTTTTCGGATGACCTCCTCGAATTCGGCAAAGCTCTGCGGCGTCGAGCGGTCCAGCACCACGCCGACAATGACGAGAGCCGAGCGATCGACCTTGACCGGATCAACCTGTGCCCGCACGCCCTGGACATAGCCATGATCGAACAGCCGCTGTGTCCGCCTGTGGCAGGTTGCAGGGCTCACATTCACCTGCTCGGCAAGATCCGCATTGCTGAGACGGCCATCCGATTGCAAGAGCCTGAGAATTTTCCTGTCAATCCTGTCCAGGTTTTCCGTCATGAAAGATTCTTCCATATTTGCGTTCTATTTCCAAATATCATCTCATCATACAGCACGCAATTCCCTGAAATGAGAGATCTACCACACAAATAAGAGAGCACCTTTCACCCGAATTCTGCAAGGCTCAAGGCGTCATCAATCAACACGGTGTGCTCCATGAACCTCGACAAGTTTGACCGTTATCCGCTCACCTTCGGTCCGACCCCGATTGAACATCTTCCCAGACTGTCCGAGGCACTCGGCGGCAAGGTGGACATCTATGCCAAACGGGACGACTGCAATTCGGGTCTGGCCTTTGGCGGCAACAAGCTGAGAAAGCTGGAATATATCGTGCCGGACGCCCTGGCATCCGGTGCGGACACGCTGGTGTCCATCGGCGGCGTCCAGTCAAATCACACACGCATGGTCGCCGCGACGGCAGCAAAAATCGGCATGAAATGCGTCGTCGTCCAGGAAAAGTGGGTGCCGCATTACGATGCCGTCTATGACCGCGTCGGCAACATCCTGCTGACGCGGCTGATGGGGGCCGACTCCCGCCTGGTGGAGGACGGTTTCGATATCGGCATCAGGCAGAGCTGGGAAGACGCGCTTCAGTCCGTGCGTGACGCCGGCGGCGTTCCCTACGGCATTCCGGCGGGCGCCTCCGTCCACAAATACGGCGGTCTCGGCTATGTCCGCTTTGCCGAGGAGGTCAGGCAGCAGGAACAGGCCATGGGCGTCACCTTCGACTACATCGTCGTTTGCGTGGTGACCGGTTCCACCCAGGCCGGGATGATCGTCGGCTTTGCGGACCAGGACCGGGCAGACCGTGTCATCGGCATCGACGCATCCGGCACGCCTGAGCAAACACGGCAACAGGTCCGGCAGATCGTCGACAGCACGGCGGATCTCGTGGAACTCGGGCGCCCGGTGCAGGACGACGAGATCGTGATCAAGACGGACTATGCCTACCCGGCCTATGGCGTGCCTTCGGAGGAAACCAACGCCGCCATCCGGCTTGCCGCCAAGACCGAAGCGATGATCACCGACCCGGTCTATGAGGGCAAATCCATGCAGGGCATGATTGACCTGATCCGGACGGGAGACATACCGGCCGGTTCAAAGGTCCTCTACGCGCATCTTGGCGGCGCGCCTGCGATCAACGGCTACAGCTACTATTACAAGGACGGCTGAGGAGGCCCCTTCGTCTCTTGCGAAACCGGACAGGACGGGGCGGCGGCGGACAGCAGCCGGCACGCGTGCGGTGCCTCCCCCTCCCGCCAATAACAACCCTGAAAGGCATTCAACCCCCGTTAACACGTCTCGGTATAATTGACTGACGCCGAGGAGGGTCGACATGGAAGCCTTGTTCAATCCGGTTTGCGGCACGATCGGCAGAGGTCGCTGGTGGCTGTTTCAGCTGGTGATTTTTGGTGTCGCGATCGGCGGACTGCTTGCCACGATATTCCTGTTCGCCGACCTCGAGGGGGGAGCAGGCGGCCGCAATCCCATGGAGAATGTCGGCTTGGGCCTGACGGCGCTCGCCATGATCTACATGAACCTGTGCACCTGTCTGAACCGGCTACGCGATTCCGGCCGCAGCGGGTTCTGGTACCTCTCGTTCCTGCTGCCGAGCGTTGGCACGGGCCTGATGGTCTATTTCTGCGGCATCGAGAAAGCGCCGGGCCGGTTCACCTCAGGCAGATCAGATCCCCCCGCACCAGGCCCGGTCTCAGCCGCGCCGGCAGCTTTTTCCGCCCCCGTCCGGCCACAGACGGTGAGACAACGCGAGTTTGGCCGCAGGAACCGCGCGACACGCTAGGTGACGGCCCCTGGGACCTGGCGGCTACCCACGCACCTTGCAATCGAACTCCGTGCCCTGCGGCCAGTCGACCATGGCCTCGTCGCCCTTGATCCAGAAGACGATGCCGAAGTCGCCTTCGTAACGGGCCCCCGATCCGCTCAGCCCCTGGACGACGATTTCCGTGGTGTCGCCCCGCTCCAGCCGGGCCGAGGGCGGTTCCGTCGGATAGAAGGTCGCGACGATCTCGTCCGCCGGATTGCCGTTACAGGTGTAGAACACCGGCGCCTGGCCCTTGATCAGCTGGTAGCGGGCGGTGAGTTCGGCGATGCGGCGCTGATACGTCGCCTTGATGCAGGCAAGCTCATCCTCGCCTTTCCAGCACTCGTCCCGGCCCTTGACCCAGCCGCGCTGGTAGGCCTTCAGGGTGTTCAGTTCCTCCTCCGCACCTGCGTCAAGCGACTTCACCACCTCGGCCGCCTTGCCGTAGACCTCCCCGAGCGTGCGGTCGAGTGCGCCCAGTTCGTCGTTGGAGCAGATCAGCTTTTCGGCGGAACTCTCCGCCTTGGCGCAGTCGAAGGTCGGCTCCGCTGCAAGGGAGACGCCGGACCAAAGCAGACCACCGGCAAGACCGGCAAGGAAAAACCCGAAAACGCGCATGAGAAGATCTCCTGAAAACGGACGGAGTATCAGTCTAAGCGCGAAGGCGTGGCGAGAATTTGATGGTGGCCGGGCAAGGAACGAATAATGAAGTTCAAGTTTCTCAACTTCGTCATCCCATGGTTTAACCCACTGCTGTCCGGTTTAACGCGGCTCAGTTACAACAGGTCATTGATTCATTGTCGATATTTACGCTTCTCCTCGTCCGGGACACGCAGTGCCTTACCACTTGCACCCCTCTCCCCCCTGGAGGGGGAGATGTCCGGGAACCGGACAGAGGGGGGCGCAGCGGTTCCTCGTATTCGGAAAAGGCCTTGTATGCTGAGAGGTTGAGCCCCCCCTCTGTCTCCTTCCGGAGACATCTCCCCCTCCAGGGGGGAGACTGGTACAAGCGGCGAAACCTGTTTGCATACAGAGGCTCCTGCTTAACCGGACAGCAGTGGGTCAAGCCCTGCAATGACGGAGAGTGGAGAAGCAAGTGGTCCGTTTATGGCGCCCTGCCATTGCTTGGGCAGGCAGGAGAAGACCCAAGTCAGTTAAACCACCGTTGCGCCTTTTATGCCGCTTCCGCCCGTTTCATCTTCTGGTGCTCGTCCTCGACCAGGCCGATCTTCCAATAGCCGGAAATGTAGGTGTCGGCCTTCGGCACCCGCCGCTCGTTGTGGAGATGGTCTCTCAGAGCCCGGATCACGGAGCTTTCCCCGGCAATGCAGGTCTGAACGGACCCGGCCGGCCAGTCGAGGGCCTTGACCAGGTCGACCTGGGCGGTTGACGGCCTGTGAACGTCCGGCTGGATCAGCCAGCGGACCTCGATGCCCTGAGGCGCCGTGATCTCGCGGATGTCCTGGTCGGACGGCACTTCGAAAACACACAGCCCCCTGGCTTCCGCGGGCAGCATTTCCAGGGTCGCCTCGACAACCGGCATGGCCGAGAGATCGGCGGCCAGCAGGTACCAGTCGGCATGGAATTCAGTGAGCTTCGGCTGGCTGGGACCGAAGAACCCCAGGAAGGACCCGGGCTTCGCGGCCTGAGCCCAGCGGGTCGCCGGTCCGTTGTCACCATGAGCGACGAAATCGATGTCCAGCTCCAGGCTGTCTGCGCGATAGGCCCGCACGGTGTAGGTGCGCACCGGATGGACCTTTTCCTCCGGCGCGTCGGGTGCGAACCAGGCCTCGAAATCCGCCCGGCTTTCCCCGTCCCGAGGCAGAACAAGCTTGCAATTGGCGCCGTGGTGGCCTTTCGGAAAACCCTCCAGCTCCGGCCCCGCAAACGTGACTCGGATCAGGTTGGGACTGAGATGGAAGGCGGTCTTGACGGTCAGGAACCGGGGACGGCGTTTGGGAAGTCGGGCCACGGGCACCTCTTGAATGCTGACTCAATTATTCAGGATTTAGCATCGCAGGCGCCGGATTTGAAGGGGCAACAGGAGGAAAGGTGGAATTGGGTACGACGACGCATATTTCAGGGTCACCCCCGACAAGCGTAGCCTGATCGGGGACCCGTTGGCTCCCGGAGAAGAGGAGAGATGCGCAGACATTCGGCTCGGCACGGATCAATCGCAACATAGCATTTGCGGAAATGTGGATTGAATCCCGGCTCGGGGCCGGGATGACCGCAGAAGGCGTGGCGAAACCAGACATTAACATTCCGAGCGAAGAGAAATCCGTCCTCGGTCTTGGCATCTGATGCGAAAGCCCGCCGGACGGCGGGCTTTCCGATTCTTCTGAAAGGGCAGCACCCTCAATCCCGGATGATCGGTTCCTTCAGGTCCGACGGATTCTTGTCCTTGATGATGTCCCAGTTGAGCGTCGCCTTGCGGATATAGCCCGGGACGTCTTCCTCGAAGCGCTCCTGAACCTTCAGGGAGTTGTTGAGGTAGAGTTTGCCGTCAACGATGGACCAGGCGTCCGGCACCACCGGCACCTTGAAGCCCATGGCGGCGCCGAAGGCACAGAAGCCGCCATATTGCGGCGCGTATTTGGCCGGGTCGGCGGCGAAGGCATCACGATTTTCCGCGGACGCGAATTTCCAGGTCACGTCGTCATACTCGAACGTGTAGTCGTCGGAGCCGGCAACCGGTTTTCCTTCGGTGAAATAGGCGACCGGGTCGGTGCCGCCGATCGCGGCGCCGCCCTTGGTGAAGGTGGTGATTTCGTCGGCCGAAGCGGAAAAGGCGGCGGCGGAAAACAGGGCTGTCAGGCCCAGAAGAACGGATTTGGACGTATAGAGCGGCATCGACGTCTCCCTTGTGGTGTGAGCGGGCAGGCGCGGCCGGTGCCTCCCTGCACCGCGCTCGACGCCAAGATGTCGCCTGCTGCCGGAGAACACCAATCACCCTTGATCACAGAACTGACAGCAACGGGCGAGCGGAATGTGATGATCGAGACCGTCACATTCCCGGGAGGCCCCGCAACCCTGCCGGATCTCTCGGCGCGACCAGGCCCAGCACCAGGTAGATCGCCGTCTCGACATCCGCCTCGCTGATCGTTTGACCGCGCAACACAACGCCGAAATAGACAAGCCCGAGCAAGAGATCGATCCGGGCCTCCATGTCCGTTTCAAATGGCGTTGCCAGAAAGATCTGGCGCAGGACGAGACGCCGCGCGGCCTCCGCTTCCTCGAGCACAGCCGCCAGCGCGGGCCGGTCCCGGTACGGCACCAGCGCGCGCAGCGCACCGCCGAGCAGGGTCTCCTGAAACGCCCGCACGGTGCCCAGAAGACACTGACGCAGGTCTTCGGCGACGCTGCCGCGTTGCGGCGGGCCCGGATGGGCTGCGGCCAGAGCGCGCCCGACCGCCGCCGCGATCAGGGCTTCCTTGTCCCGGTAACGCCGGTAGACCGCCTGTTTGCTGGTCCGCGCCCGCGCGGCCACGGCAGCGATGGTGGTTGCCTCATAGCCGTTCTGGGAGAGTTCCCGGAGCGCCGCCTCCAGGAGAGCCGTCGTCACCCTGTCGTCCTGCGGCCGGCCGGACATGCCGCCCCTTTCTAATTACGGTTACAATCAGAACCGGAATAACTTCAATTCCGTCCGCCCGCAAGCCGAAGCTCTTGAATTTGCCCGTGGCCGGCCGCAAACAGGTCCGGACCCGTGCGGCTCCGGATCCTTCCGCCGCCCGCACGCACAGCCAGACCAACGGGGACACACATGTCAGTTGATACCGATACGGTGAAACGCGTCGCGCGGCTCGCGCGCATCAGGGTGAGCGAAGAAGACGCCACCCGCATGACCGGCGAGCTGAACGCCATTCTCGGCTTTGTCGAGCAGCTCGACGAGGTCAATATCGACGGTGTCGAGCCGCTGACCTCCGTGGTCGAGCAGACCATGAAGAAGCGCGCGGACGGTGTCACCGACGGCAACAAGGCCGACGACATCACGCTGAACGCCCCGGCCTCGGAAGACAATTTCTTCATGGTGCCGAAAGTCGTCGAATAAGCGGGATTGCCGACGGGATGAGCCAGCAACCGAACGTGGAAATCGCGGTCGAAAGCCCCCTGACTGAGGACATGCGCGCCATGATCCTTGAGCTGAACGCGATCCTTGGCAACCTGACGCCGGAAGAGGCCAATTTCAGCATGAGCGCGGAAGACATGGCCGGCCCTGAAACCACGGTGTTCGTTGCCCGCATTGACGGCAAGGCCGCCGCCTGCGGCGCCCTTCACCGCCACGCTGACGGCACCGGCGAGCTGAAACGCTTCTATGCCCGCCCCGACTACCGGGGGATGGGCCTGGCACGGCGGATCCTCGCTCATGTCACCGACCGCGCCGTCGAGGAAGGCTTCGAGCGGCTCGTACTCGAAACGGGCCACAATTACGATGCCGCCCGGCGACTTTATGAGGCGGCCGGTTTCAGACAATGCGGCCCTGTGCTCGATTATCCCGACAGCCCCTATTCCGTTTTCTATTCCCGGCCGCTCGCGGCCCATCAAGAGACCTGATCCATGACCGATCTGACCAAACTCACCATTGCCGAGGCCCGCGAAGGCCTGAAGAACAAGGACTACACGTCCCTGGAACTGACCGACGCTTTCATCTCCAACATCGAGGCCGCCAACAGCCAGCTCAACGCCTACGTGACCGTCACCGCCGACCAGGCTCGCGAGATGGCAAAGGCCTCCGACGAGAAACTCGCCAAGGGCGAAGGCGGCGCGCTGGAGGGCATTCCGCTGGGCATCAAGGACCTGTTCGCCACCAGGGGCGTGCACACCCAGGCCTGCAGCCACATCCTCGACGGCTTCAAGCCGCCCTATGAATCCACCGTGACCTCGAACCTGTGGGCCGACGGCGCCGTCATGCTCGGCAAGCTCAACATGGACGAGTTCGCCATGGGCTCCTCCAACGAGACCTCCTATTACGGCCCGGTGATCAACCCGTGGCGCAAGCAGGGCTCCAACCAGGACCTGGTACCCGGCGGGTCCTCCGGCGGCTCCGCCTCGGCCGTCGCCGCGCGTATGTGCATGGGTGCGACGGCCACCGATACGGGCGGCTCGATCCGCCAGCCTGCCGCCTTCACCGGCACCGTCGGCATCAAGCCGACCTATGGCCGCTGCTCCCGCTGGGGCGTCGTCGCCTTTGCCTCCTCGCTCGACCAGGCCGGGCCGATCGCCCACACGGTGCGCGACAGCGCGATCCTGCTGAAGTCCATGGCCTCCGTCGACCCGAAGGACACCACCTCCGTCGACATCGAGGTGCCGGACTACGAAGCCGCCATCGGCAAGTCGGTAAAGGGCCTGAAGATCGGCATTCCGGCCGAATACCGCATGGACGGCATGCCGGGCGAGATCAACGAGCTGTGGCAGAAAGGCATTGACTGGCTCAAGGCCGCCGGCGCGGAAATCGTCGACATTTCCATGCCGCACACCAAGTATGCCCTGCCGGCCTATTACATCGTCGCTCCGGCGGAAGCCTCGTCCAACCTCGCCCGCTATGACGGCGTGCGCTACGGCCTGCGCGTGCCGGGCAAGGACATTGTCGAGATGTACGAGAACACCCGCGCCGAAGGCTTCGGCGAGGAGGTCAAGCGCCGCATCCTGATCGGCACCTACGTGCTGTCGGCCGGTTACTATGACGCCTATTACCTCAAGGCCCAGAAAGTGCGCACGCTGATCAAGCGCGACTTCGACCTGGCATGGGAAAACGGGGTCGATGCCATCCTGACCCCGGCAACCCCGTCGGCCGCCTTCGGCGTCGCCGACCAGGACCTGCATTCCGACCCGGTGAAGATGTACCTGAACGACATTTTCACCGTGACCGTGAACATGGCCGGCCTGCCGGGCATCTCCGTGCCCGCCGGTCTCGACAAGTCCGGCCTGCCCCTCGGCCTGCAGCTGATCGGCAAGCCGTTCGACGAAAGCACCCTGTTCCAGGTCGGCCAGGTCATCGAGGACGCCGCCGGCTCCTTCGAACCGGAAAAGTGGTGGGGCTGATCCGCACCTGCCGGCGTTCGGGGCTGGGTTCCCCCCACCCCTGTCCCCTCCCCACAAGGGGGAGGGGGACCAAACGTTTCACCATCGTGGCAAAAGAACTGAACGTGATCTGCCAACTTCATTGATGCGTTCGATTGCAAGCCGCAGCCAGCCCCCTTCCCCCTTGTGGGGAAGGGTTGGGGATGGGGGTAATCGGCGAAGCCGACCCGTTCCCATTCCGATGAGAAGCCGGAGAAAGCCATGCCTGACATTGAAACCCTCGTGATCGGCGCCGGTGTCATCGGACTGGCGATCGGCCGGGCGCTGGCGCTCAAGGGCCGCGAAGTGATGGTGCTGGAGCGGCACGGGCTGATCGGCTCGGAGACCAGCGCCCGCAATTCCGAGGTCATCCATGCCGGAATCTACTATCCACCCGGCAGCCTGAAGGCAAAGCTGTGCCTGCCCGGCAAGCACATGCTCTATGACTTCTGCGCCGACAACGGCATCGCCCATGAGCGCATCGGCAAGCTGATCGTCGCAGGCAACGAGGCGCAACTCCCCGAACTGGAGCGCCTGCACCAGCAGGCCCTGGCGACCGACCTGACGGATCTCGTCTTCTACGACCGCAGGAAACTCGAGGAAATCGAACCGGAACTGGATTGCGCCGGCGCGCTGTGGTCGCCCTCGACCGGCATCATCGACAGCCACGGTCTGATGCTCGCCCTTCAGGGCGGACTGGAAGCCCATGGCGGCCAGGTCGTCCTCAACAGCCGCGTCAAGGAGATCACGCCTGGCCCCGAAGGCTACAGGCTCGTGGTCGAGACCGCGGACGGTGACACCACCGCCCTCACCTGCCGGGAACTGATCGTCTCCGCCGGCCACGGCGCGCCCGGGCTGATGGCGGACCTGCCCGGTGCCAACGCGCCGAAGGCCTATCTGGCCAAGGGCAACTATTTCAAGCTGCAGGGCAAGGCGCCGTTTTCCCGGCTGGTCTATCCGGTGCCAGAACCGGGCGGCTCGGGCGTCCACATCACGCTGGACCTGCAGCACCAGGCCCGTTTCGGCCCGGATGTCGAATGGGTCGAGCACATCGACTACGAGGTCGACCCGTCGCGCGGCGGCAAGTTCTACGCCGCGATCCGCAGCTACTGGCCCGGCCTGCCTGACAAGTCCCTCGTTCCGGACTATTGCGGCTTCCGCCCGAAGATCTCCGCCCCTGGTGAACCCGCAGCGGATTTCCGTATCGACGGGCCGGAGACCCATGGCCTCGAGGGCCTCGTTGCCCTTTACGGCATGGAATCGCCCGGGCTGACATCCTGCCTCGCCATTGCCGACGAGGTCGCAGGCCGTCTTTGAGACCATCTGAATTTTTTTGATTTTTCGGGCAACCATTCGCTGTCTTCGGTGTTTTAGGAAGAGCGAACAGATGCAGCTTTGCTGCGATGCACAGAAATGCCGTTTTTTGGTCTGGATTTCTCCCTAAAATTGCTGCAGTGCACGTGCTCACTCATTCTGTGACCCAAAAAGAACATTAATTTCAACATGGTGGGCTAACGTCGTGATCAATCGACGCGTATTTCTTTCGGCAACAGCGCTTGCCGCCGGAGCCTTGTCCGCGAGCGGGTTCCCGGGCGTCGGCCGGGCCGAGACCTCCTCGCCGCAACCGTCCCAGGCAGAAAGTCCCGAGGGCGAAGCATTCGACTTCGAGTCGCTCGTGACGCGCATGAAAGACAAGGCCGGCAGGGCATACGAGCCGGACGAGGCGTCTCTGCCGGAAGTGCTCGCCAAGCTGACCTATGACCAGCACCGCGCCATCCGGTTCAATCCCGACCGGTCTCTCTGGAAAGATCAGGGCGGCCAATACCGGCTGCAGGCCTTTCACCCCGGCTGGCTGTTCAAGGATCCTGTAGAGCTCTTCGAGATCGTCGACGGCAAGGCCCACCCCCGGCTCTTCACCGGCACGGATTTCATCTATGGCGAACCGCTCGTCCCGTCCGACTTCAAGGACATCGAGATGCCCGGCATTGCCGGCTTCCGCCTGCATCATCCGCTCAACACGCCGGATTATTTCGACGAGCTGATCGTGTTTCTCGGCGCCAGCTATTTCCGGTCCCTCGGCAAGGGCAATGTCTACGGCCTGTCCGCAAGGGGCCTTGCGGTCGACACCGCCATTGCCGGGCCGGAGGAGTTCCCGCGCTTCAACCGGTTCTACCTGGAACGCCCCGCGCGCGGCGCCTCCGAAATGCGGCTTTACGCGGAGCTGGAAAGCGAGCGGGTGACCGGCGCCTACCAGTTCACCATCAAGCCGGGCATCAACACTGTGGTGGAAGTCGATGCGCGTATTTTCCTGCGCGACGATGTCGAGCGGCTGGGCGTCGCCCCGCTGACATCCATGTTCCTGTTCGGTGAAAACGACCGGGTCGGCTTCGACGACTACCGCCCGGAAGTCCATGACAATGACGGTCTTCTGATCCTGCGCCAGAACGGTCAACGCCTGTGGCGGCCCTTGCGCAATCCGGACAGTCTTGCCCTCTCCTTCTTTTCGGAAGACAATCCGGCCGGTTTCGGCCTGCTGCAGCGCGACCGCAGTTTCGATCACTACCAGGACACCGAGGCCAAGTACCAACGCCGCCCATCGCTCTGGATCGAGCCGGTCAACGACTGGGGCAAGGGCCAGGTGATGCTTGCCGAAATTCCGGCAGACAAGGAAATCCACGACAACATCGTTGCCTTCTGGGTTCCTGGCTCCGAAGCCGCCGCCGGGTCCGAGCATCGCTTCGCCTACCGGATGATCTGGGGCCGGGACCCGGAACCGGGAACCGAACTGGCAACAGTGATCACCACAGGCACGGGCCACGGCGGAGCCGCCGCCTCGGACCCTGACCCCAAACTGAGGAAATTCGTTGTCGAATTCGCCGGGCCCTCTCTCTCCGGTCTCGGTGCAGACGCTCCCGTGAAACCCCGCCTGTCGGTTCAAAAGGGAACGGTCAAACACAGTTTCGTCCAGCGGCTCGAAGGCGGCTCCTGGCGGGCGGTGCTCGACATCGAACGGGACGACCAGGAAATTCCGGTCGAATTCATCCTGGCGCTTCAACTGGACGGGACCGACATCACCGAAACCTGGATGTATCAATGGAGTGGGCGCTCATGAACAGGCAGGCAGGGATCCATCCCGGACACCCGTCGCGCGCCGGCGGCATGTCTCACGATTACGACGAAATCCGGACGGTGCTGAACCGTCCGGACCTTTCGGACGAGATCCTGCGCGAGGTACTGGACAGCGGCCGGCACGCTGCTCCCGTTCGCGCCCTGCCTGTGCCGCCGCCGCGCCACGGGCTCGACATGCCTGCCCATGACCTGAACCCGCCGCTTGCCGTTCGGCTGGCGCCCCAGCTGCGCGCGTGGCAGCGGGCTCTGCAGCTGCTGCGCCCCCGGATGAAACGATCTCCCGTCACGGCGCGGAGCCGCTGACATGGACCGGATCGCGTCCATTGCGCTGTCCGCCTTTTTCCGGCGGCTGGCCATGTTCGTCATCGCCCTGTCTCTCACCACCGCGGCGTCCTACATGTTCGCAACGGTGGTCCAGGCCGACGGCTTTGACTGGCTTGACGTGGTCCGGATCACCCTGATGGCGATTGCCGCCTTCTGGCTCGCCTGGGGTGGCTGCATTGCCCTGTTCGGTATCCTGTTTCCGACGGAAGCCAGGCCACGGGTCTCGTCATGTCCCGAGAGCCGCACGGCCATTCTGCTGCCGATCTACAACGAAGCGACAGGACCGGTCTTCGCGCGGCTGGAGGCGATCATGCTGTCCGTCCGCAACTCGCTTGCGAGCGACCGGTTCGACTTCCACGTGCTGTCCGACACGACCCGGCCCGAAATCGCGCAAAAGGAGCTGGCGGCCTATCAGAACCTGCTGGCACGGCTTGGCGCGGGCGGTCATCTTTTCTACCGCCGCCGCGAGACAAACACCGGCCGAAAGGCCGGCAACATCGCGGAGTTTCTGACGACTTCCGGCGGCGCCTACGATTACATGCTGGTGCTGGACGCCGACAGCCTGATGGAAGGCGAGACCATTCTGGAGATGGTCCGGCGCATGGAAGCCGACCCGAAACTCGCTCTCCTGCAGTCGCTGCCGCAGATCATCGGTCTGCAAACCCTTTTTGGCCGATTGCTGCAGTTCGCAACCTCGCTCTACGGCCCCTATTTCGCGCGCGGCCTGGCCTCCGTCCAGGGCCGGGAAGGCACGTTCTGGGGACACAATGCCCTGATCCGCACGCGGGCCTTCGCCGCCGCCTGCGGCATGGCGCCCCTTAACGGAAAACCGCCCTTCGGAGGGCATATCCTCAGCCACGACACCGTCGAGGCCGCGCTTCTGGCGCGCGACGGCTGGACGGTCAGGCTCGACCCGGACCTGACCGGTTCCTACGAGGAAGCCCCGGCCAACATGGTCGACTATGCCAAGCGCGACCGGCGCTGGTGCCAGGGCAACCTGCAGCACAGCCGTATCCTGGCCGCGCCCCGGTTCCGCTTCTGGAGCCGGATTTCCATCCTGCAGGGAATCTTCGCCTACCTGGCCTCGCCGATCTGGCTCATCTTCCTGCTGGCGAGCCTCGCCGCGCCGCTGGTGGCCTCGCCGCCCGTCTATTTCGACGGCCGGTCGCTGTTCCCGGTCTTTCCGCACCCGGAAACCGCGACGGCGCTGGCGCTGCTGTTCGGCCTTGTTGCCCTCCTGATCCTGCCCAAGCTGCTGTTGACGGTCAGGGCGCTGTCAGGCGGCAGCGCCCAAGGCTTCGGCGGTCCCGTCCGCCTGTTCTGCAGCTTCGTGCTCGAGATCCTGCTGACCTCGATCCTCGCGCCGATCCACATGATGTTTCATTGCCGCTCGGTGTTCCAGGTCCTGACAGGCGCCGACAGCGGCTGGCCGGCGGCGGACCGCGACGACGGATCCCTGCCGGTCAGCGCCTCGCTTTCCGCCACATGGTGGATGGTGCTGACAGGCGCAGGCGCCATAGCCTTTTGCCACGAATACGTGCCGGAGCTGTTCTACTGGCTGTTGCCGGTCGCCCTGCCGCTGGTCGCGGCGCCCCTGCTGGTCTTCATGACCGCGTCGGTCAGGCTGGGCCGGGTGACGCAAAAACTCGGACTGTTCGTGGTGCCGACGGATACCAGACCGGTCATCGTCGCCGACGACATGCGCAAGGCGCTGCAGGAGACGGTGATCGCGTGACGTTGAGCGCCGCTACCTTCATCTGAGCAACAGTCCGCTGTCATCCCTGTCAAGCGCAGCGAATGCCAATTGTCCAGCATTAGTAAATCACCTGACAGTTTAGCCATTTGAAGGGCCCGAAGGGCAAGAGTCGAGCACGTCCTTTGAAAGCATGATCTAGTTGCGCAAAGTCTTGCGTGCATCTCAAACAGAAGCTGGCTTTTGGCGCGGTCTAGATCATTGTTCCCTTTGTAACTCACATCAATAATGAAACTGATTGCAGAAACGCTGAAAAGAAGAGCGCACCAAGGGAAAGCCAACCGAGGAAGCCGTATAGCGTTTCCTTTTGCTCACTCTTTTTGCTTCCATTTTCTAGCAGTAGGCTACTCTTGCCTTTTTTGGGGACATGAAAAGGCATTCCAAATCGAAAAAGACCGACTACACCTGCAAAGCCTAGCCAGATCGCAGCAAGTGCGAAGTAGTCAGAAATTGCCATCGTTCAGGTCCCTCAAATTTTATTCTTCTCGTCCAGTCAATACTGGACGCAAGACATCAATCCAAAACCAACCGAAGCCAATCGCAAGCAAAAGGCCAACAGCCATGAGCGCCAGTCCGTGTATATAACCCCACACAATCAGCTGCATATACAAGAGCCATAAGCCGGCAAATCCTAAGGAGAGCGATACGATTGCAATCAGTACTTTTCTCATGTCAGCACCTTACGAGCCGTGCAGAACCATTTCGATTTTCAGCCCTCACGGCCAAAGAATAGCTTGGACAGCATAGCCGAGAACTCGTCAGCTTCGATCGCGTCTGCGATTACTCTGAGAGTTTCAGGAGCTTTTTCCCGAAAGCAGACATGCATATCAATATTGATGTTTTCGACACCTTCCGCCGCAGTCCCGGCGCCTTAATGCACCCGCCCGCTCTCGGCCTCCAGGATGCCGTCGGCATCGAGGCCCGCGATCGGCAGGCGGGTGTCGGAGGGCACGTCACCTGAAAGCTGCAGCGCCAGGTACCGGCCGCAGCACACACGCAGGAAACTGGTGAAGTTGCCGAGATCATGGCCAGCATCGATGCTCTCGTGATGCAGCCTGGTGATCAGCTGGACCACATTCATGCCGTCGCGCCCGGCGATTTCGTCGAGCACCTTCCAGAAAAAGGTCTCCAGGCGCACGGAAGTGACCATGCCGTCGATCCGCAGGGACTTCGTCGTGCTTTCCCAAAGCGCCGGATCCGCATCGATGAACAATTTGCACATGTCGTATCCTCCGGGCTTTCCGTATTTCTGTCTTTTCACACGCTTTTCATGGCGACGGGCACGTATGCCTTCGACACGCATTCAACCTAATCCTCTTCCCCCTTGTGGGGAAGGGTTAGGGTATTCGTAAACGGCGAAGCCGTAACCTTGGCAGAAGCGGTAAAGACCCCCACCCCGATCCCCTCCCCACAAGGGGGAGGAGAAGCACCAGTGGCACCGCCTTCACTACAAACTCCGCCTCATCCCGAGGAAGCGCGTCGGCGCTGCCTCGAAGGATGAGGCTGTGGTTGCAGCAGGTGCTGCTTGCCCTGCCTTACGCCGCCAGCGACCCGGCGGCCTCGCCAGTCAGCACCGCATTGAACTGGGCGAGCCAGGCCGGATGGGCCGGCCAGGCCGGGGCGGTGACCAGATTGCCGTCGGTGACGGCACCGTCGATGGCGATGTCGGCATAGGTCGCACCGGCAAGTTCCACTTCCGGGCGGCAGGCCGGATAGGCCGAGACGGTGCGGCCGTCGATGACCTTGGCCGCGGTCAGGATCTGCGCACCGTGGCAGATCGCGGCGACCGGCTTGCCTTCGGCCATGAAGTGCTCGACCGCGGCCAGAACCCCGGCATCGAGGCGCAGATATTCCGGCGCGCGCCCGCCCGGGATGACCAGCGCGTCATAGGCGGCGACATCGACCTCGGCGAAACTCGCGTTCAGCGTGAAATTGTGGCCGCGTTTTTCGGAATAGGTCTGGTCGCCCTCGAAATCGTGGATGCAGGTGGCGACCGTCTCACCGGCCTTCTTGCCCGGGCAGACCGCGTCGACCGCATGGCCCATGGCCAGCAGCGCCTGGAACGGCACCATGGTCTCGTAGTCCTCGGTGAAGTCACCGGTGATCATCAGGATCTTTTTCGCACTCATGCTCTGTCCTCCAGCTTGGCAAAAAGCGATAGAGGAACGCTAGCAGGCAACGGATCCGAGCGGGTATTAGGCGGGTACTACAGGCGTTAATTGCCAGTTTCCCAAGCTCCAGCGTGACTTTCGGGATCTCGGACGTGCAATACCCTCGGTGTCACCCCGGACAAGCGCAGCGCAGATCCGGGGCCTACTCGCAAATCACCTTGTCAAAGCCGATGATGGTCGGAAAATCCTGGTCGCCACATGCTGTTCTCTCTGGAAACGAGTGGGCCCCGGGTCTCGCGTTGCTCGCCCGGGGTGACACTGAATTTGTGTTAGCGCCATCGCCCTCTCCCCCTGCCATCAACGCGAAATGTACAGAAAGCCGGGTCCCAGGACTCCCGGGCGGCGGCTTTTACGCAAAAAAGGTTGCCGATGAGACATCCTGGGTCTCCGCTTTCGCGGAGATGACAGCGGTGTGCGCGGTCAGGTTTTTCTATTTTTCCTGCAATAGCAGCAGAGAGCTGCCTTTGTCGTGATTGCGAACTCGCATCCGCCGGATTCCGGATCAGCGCACAGCTTGCACTGCGCTCGCCCGGACTGACACCGGAAGGGATGCAGACGAAGGGACGCCAGTCCTTCAGTCCCTGTAATCCGGCTCGCTCCGGTCCAGCTGCCGCTTCCAGTGGTCGAAATGGGCAAAGCCCATGCCCTTGTAGGGCTCCCACTCGGCGGCGGTCTTGGCGGCAAGGTTGTCCGACATGACCGCCAAAGGCCGGCCGGAGCCATAGGCCCTCAGGAGGGTCTCCGCCGCCCGCTCGAAGAAATAGAGATGTTCGAAGGCCTCCGGCACGGTTTCGGCGGCAATGGAGACGCCGTGATTGCCCATCATCAGCACCGGCCTGTCACCAAGGGTCTCGGCAATACGCCGCCCCTCCTCCGCCTCGTCGGCCATGCCGCCGAAGCCGAGATCGACGGCGACCTTGCCGAAGAACCGCGCCGTGTTGAGATCGACCGGCTTCATCGACGGGTCTGCGAGGCAGGCCAGCGCGGTGGCATGCGGCGGATGGACGTGGAACAGCACGCGCGCCTTCGGATTGGTCCGGTGCACCGTGCCGTGAATGCACCAGGCGGACGGGTCCGGCGCGTTTTCCTGCTCCATCACCTCCTCGTCATTGGCGTCGAGCAGAAGAAGGTCGCTGGCGCGGATTTCGGAGAAGTGCCGCCATTTCGGGTTCATCAGGAAGCTGGCGCCATCCTCCGAGACCGCGGCGGAAAAATGATTGCCGACGGATTCGTGCCAGCCGAGCCTGACCGCGATCCGGAACGCGGCCGCGAGATCCTCGCGCAGTGCCTGCTCGCTCTGCCGTTCCGTATTGCCGAAGGCAACCTCCGTAACAACGCTCATTTGAACCGCCCTTCCCCCGACAGGATCCGGTATGTGGAGCGCAATTCGCCCCGGTCCGTGTAGCAGCCGCGCAGGTGCCGGTTGCCGCTGGTGGCCGAATAGGCGGCGCGGCCGTGCACGATGCGGTGATTGTCGAAGACGATACACTCGCCCGCGTTCAACCGGAACCGCATCAGGTACCTGTCGTCGCGCATCATCCTGCCGAACCGGCAGAAGGCCGGATAATAGCGGTCGAGATCTTTCTGCGGCATGTCGAAAATGTCGGCATGGTGCTGGCTGATGGTGACGCCGGAGATGGCGCCGTGCTCGTCCAGTTCGATCACCCGCTGGCGGGCGCGCATGTCGAACGTGTCGTGCTCGCAGTAATAGGGTACGTCGATGTCGACCAGCAGCTCGAAGTCCTCCGGGTACAGCGCCCGGAAATCCTGGGCAACCGCCAGCCCGTCGGCAAAGATCGAGTTGCCGCCTTCCACCGAATTCGCCCGGCAATGCAGGAACTGGACGCCGGGTGCCAGGTCCTCGTCCGGCAGGTCCGTGTGCAACGGCAGCGCCTTGGAGGTGAAGGCGAGATTGGTCGGCTTGATATGGGTCTTGACCTCGAACACCTGGCCGAAATAGCTCGGCCGCACATGGCCGATCAGGCCGGCCGTATCAAGCAGGGCCGCGTCCGTGTCCGGCAGGCCGGTCAAAAGTGCAATCCCGTCGGTCAGCATGGCCCTGGCCCAGTCGCGCACGTTCGTCTTGTCGGCCATCAGGTCGTCATGGGCGAAACGCGCGATCTTGCCGTAATGATCGGCATGCCAGGGCACACGCGGCAGGTTGGCGACATCCGCCCGCTTCTGACCGCTGGAGAATTGCACCAGCCGGTCCAGCGGCATGCGGGTGACGTGGTTGCTGCCGGTCCAGGCAATCTCCAGCGCCCCGTTGGAGATGACCGCGCTGGCGGCTTTCGGCGCCGCGTTCATGCCGAAGACGTCAAACACCCGTTCGCGGGTTTCCGGGTCGAACGAACTCGGGCAATTGTCGCGCAGCCAGTAGTAGTTGAAATAGGCCGTCCGGCCGTCGCCGAGCGGCACGTCGAGGCCGTTTTCCTGAAGCAGCACGCCCGTTTCACCGGTTCCAAGCATGGTCTTGCCTTTAAGTTAAGCCTGCTTTCGCAACGAAATCGAGTTCCAGGGAAAGCGGAAGCGGTTGCAATTCATGTTCTTACGGCAAAATTGCGCTTGTGTCCCTGATTTGAAAAGGCGATAAAAACAGAAGTTAACTTAAGCGTTTGATTAACTTGTGAGATCAACATGCACCGCCTGCCGCCCCTTCGGCTTCTGAGCGTCTTCGAAACCGTGCAGCGCGCCGGCAGCGCCAAGGCGGCGGCCGCCGAGCTCAACGTGTCGCTGTCCGCGGTCAGCCAGGCCTTGAAGCAGCTGGAAGACCATGTCGGCGCCGCTCTGGTCGATCGCAGCACCCGGCCCGCCGGTCTGACCGAGGCCGGTCACATTCTTCTGAAGGCGGTGACCGAGAACCGCGAGCGGCTGACGGGTGCCCTTGACGACATCCGCGCACTGACAGATCCCGGCGGTGCCTCGGTAACCCTTGCCTGCACCATCGGCTTTGCCACCTACTGGCTGATGCCTCGTCTCGAGGCGTTCTATCTCGACCATCCCGATGTCGCGGTGAATGTGCAGACCACCCAGCAGGAAGTCCCCCGCCTCGGTCCGGGCACGGACATCGCCATGCGCTACGGCGACGGCCGCTGGGATGACGGCACGGTCGAGCTGCTGTTTCAGGAGCATGTCGAGCCGGTCTGCGCGCCCTCTTACGTCCGCCGTCTGATGGAGACCGGCGGCAGCCTTGGCTCCGCCTTCCTGATCCACGTGGAGACCAATGACAGGCGCTGGATTTCCTGGCCGGAGTATCTGACCCGCACCGGCCAGAAGGCGGCCGGATCGGCCAAGGGCCTCAGGTTCTCCAACTACGTCCAGGCCAGCCAGGCGGCCCTTTCCGGTCACGGCGTCATGCTCGGCTGGCGTTCGATCACCGGCGACCAGGTCGACAAGGGCCTGCTGATCCCGGCCGGCCTGCCGCCGCTGACGCCGAACAACGCCTATCACGCGGTCCTGTCGCACAAGAGCCGCAACCGGGCAACGGCCGAGGTGGTGGTGAATTGGCTGAAGGAGGCGGCTGGGAGCGGAGGTTGATCAGTCTGCGTTTTCACCATTCAATTCGGCCCTACGCTGTTCCTTCCACGCATTCCAAATATTTAATGCCTCATCCTCATCAAGTGCGGCCGGTGACCAATGTGAGGGCCTCTTCAAATTGTCAGGAAGTATGGTTTCGGCATCACCGAACGCCAACTCAATCTGTTGCTGTGTTAGGTTTTCTGTATCAGATAGGTCAGCAGCAACTAGTGAAGCCAATCGAAAATTGGTTCCTTTCAGATCCGCATTTCTAAAATAAGCTTGTTGAAGATCTGCATATTCGAAATTGGCGTTACCGAGATTTGCATCTTCAAAGTCAGTGCAGATACACTGCGTATGGCTAACGTTAGCATTTTTAAGCGTCGCATTCCCAAAGTTAGAAAAACCTAAAAAAGATGAAGACAAATCTGCATCTTCAATAATAGCGTGTTTCAGCTCGCAATATTCTAAATCAACCTCAAATAGGTTTGCACCTTCTAGAATTGTCTCATTCAATTTTGCGAACCGAAGATCCGCACCTATAATTGTAGAAAAGAACATCAGCGCACCATTAAGATTAGACCCACGTAAATCAGAATAGCTCAACTGCAATGACGTTAAATCAGATTGTTCCAGCTCGTCTCCTGGTCTAGTGAAATCAATCCCTGAAAGTAGCATTCTGTGCGGATGAAGAGAGCCATTTGTAACATGCAACATATCTAGGAATCTTCGCGCCGATAATTCTTCAACCCACTCGATTTTTAAAACAAAATTCTGATCATATGTTTTTTGAAAATGACAAATTGCATTCAAAACTGCAAGCAAAGAACCTGATGCATTACGCTGACGCGCTTCAGCATCCCTCCACGTTCCTTCAATACCGTCAGCATGCGCTGGCAACCCATTCCTAACCACCCAATTCAACAAATCAGTAAGAGAATCCCCTATCCCTGCTACCGTTTCTAATTCCAATAGTCTCACTTCATCTCTCAAAAACTCAATTATTTCACGACTAATTTGCGCAACTCCCGTTCTCTTCAACCATTTTGCAGCTAATTCTTCATTAGGGTCTTCTGAAACTGCCAAAACTGCAGCAACTCGAACAAGAGCACAGGCTGTCAAATATTCTCCGAAGCTTTTATGAATGAACTCAAATCCGGCGTCGCTCCCAATTGTCTCCTTGCGTGTATAGAATTGTAGAGCTACGTTTTTAAGTGACGCGCCTTCAAGACTGGCTAGCTGTTTCTTTTCGCGGCCCGCATGCCAATCTCTTATCGCTTCGAATTTTTCGTCTGACCCGGTTCGCCCTCCTCCATGCCAGATGGCCAAAGCAAGACATTCCATCAAGACGAAAAACTGATCTTGAGTTATTTGCTCATCTCCGCGTGAAGCCCGTTTTTCTGCGTCACGTGAATGAACATCTTCAAAAATCTTACGATATATTACATTCTTGTTTTCTGCGGCTTGGTCTGGTTCTGTGGCATATCCGGACAAGATCAACAGGAAAAAAAGTAATGGCTCGGCTGTAAATGCGTTTAGTTGTTTAACTTCAAGCGCACCAGGCAAAGCAGCTTTTTCCTGCTTTGTGCCTTTGCACCAAATGCACCAAAACTCTGATCGCTGATCTCGATCTACCAAATCGAGTCGATCAATTATCTCCAACTCATCGGCCATACCCATTGATTTTAGATATTGGAGATCTCGCAAGGAGCATAACGGCATCATTTCCAGCAGTACCCTGGAGTTCAAATGAGCGTTGTTTAACGCTATTGATACAGCCCCTGGTCGCCCGGTCACTAAAGCGCATGCGCGGGCTTTACCCCGGTTGACGTCTCGAAGGAAGTTTCGCACCTTCTGAAAGAAGTCGCGGCTAATGTCTTCGTCGAGTTTGGCGTGATTAACCAATTCGTCCAATCCATCAAACACAAAAAGGATCGGTCGTTCGTCAAATTGATCTTGCCACTTGATAGGGTCTTCTCCAAGTCCAACGCCTTCGCGTGCATGCGTCATTTCCGACACTAGGCTGGAACGCAAATCACCGGAAAGATTGAGATGCTGTAGTTCTATGAAACAGACATTGACCCTTTCTTCATGGGCAACATCTGTCGCAAAAATTCGCGCGACCGTGGATTTGCCACTGCCCGGTCCGCCCGACAGAACCCGAAGCGTGTCGTCACTGTCGGTGCCTGCGGTCCTCTCCAGCCAGGTTTTCAAAGCGTCTTCCAGCCAATCGACGTGAACGATGCGTTTGCGCCGCCTGCCAGGCCTGTCGCTTCGGCGCGGGTCCTCTTCCGTCGCGCCCGGGATGTCTTCAATCTCCTCCCAGGCGCAGCGCAAAGGCGTATAGACGCTGCGCACCGTTATGCCGCTGTCCTCTGGCTGGCCGAAGAGGGCCTTGCCGCTGAGTTTCTGTTCGATCCAGTCGTAATGCCGCCGCCATTTCCGCCGCCGCATCAGACCGTCAAAGACCGGGTCGGTTTTCAGCGTCGAGATATAGTCCTGAAACGCGCTGAACCGTTCGTCTGACCAGACCTTGTAAAGGCTAGCCCGGAGACTGAGGTCCAGCTGGTGTTTTAGATCGTCTTCCGAGAAACCCGAAGCGGGTTCCAGGGCGAAGACAATGGCGGGAAAGCGAGGCCGCAGGTATTCTTGGTAGAGCGCCCAGGTGGTTGGCTCTGTCAAGTGTGAGAGGTCGAACGTTTCTGGATTGTCTGGGCTAAACACCGTTTGCAGAAGCCAGGTGGCGTGACTTTCGATCTGATCGGGCGGCGCCATCCGTGCCAGCCGGTTGCGGGTCAGCGCATCGGTGATACTCAGGAAAAAGACGGCCCGCCAAAACATAAAGGCCATCTGTTCCCGGCTCGGGTCTTTTGGCGCATAGGCTTTATATGCATCGTAAAACCCGAAGGCCGTGCCGATCATGTCGCCCTTGATGATCTTGACGGCCGTCTTCGCCAGGGCCTCCACGGCTTTTTTGGACGCCATCTCCGGCGAGGAACAATCGAGCTTGAGCATCTGAAAAGGCCCTAAATCAAACGAATAACTTGACAGTTCAACTCTAAATCACGGCATCAAAAATACACAAATTAATGTTTCAAAATTCGACTGACGTAGCCTCCAAAAGACTTAGCAAGATGGCAAATCACTCACCGCGTGACCACCACCCGTGCGTTGCCGCGGCCGACCTGGCGGACAAGGTTGAACAGCCGCGCGGCGTTTTTCGGATGCAGTCGGATGCAGCCGTGCGAGGCCGGGCGGCCGAGGTTCTTGAGGTCGGTGGTGCCGTGGATGGCGTAGCCGCCGTAGAAGAACACCGAATAGGGCATCGGTGCCCAGTTGTACTTGCGCGAATGCCAGTCGCGCTCCAGCCGCGTCGGACGCCAGCTTCCCGTCGGCGTGCGATAGCCCTTGCGGGCTGTCGACACCGGCCATTTGCCGCGCAGGCGGCCGTCAACATAAAGATAGAGCCGCTGCTCGGACAGGTCGATCTTGGCCGTCACCTGCTGCGCGGCTTCCGCACGGGGAACACCGGCAACAACAAGCGCCAGGAGCAACGGCAGGAATGCAAACCTTTTCCATCTGAACATGTTAAGCCACCCAACGAACTCTTGCGGTTATTATTTTGATTGAAAATGGACACAGAACGATATTCTGAAGGTCCAACCCCGATCAAGGGCAAACCCTGTCGATACTTAACGCAAACGTCAGGGCTCATATGAAATCTGCGGCTCTCCCCGCATGACGCCCGATTTCAAAATGACCTGAAAATCCCTCTTGACCTGCCGCTTCAGCTTTGCCATAACCCGAACCGTACCGTACGGTTCACCAACAATATCCGCTCCACAACCGACCGATCAGACCGACATGCCCGCAGCCGCTTTCGACATTGCAACTTCCCGCCCGGACGCCGCGCCCGAGTTCTCGCCGCGCCAGCAGGTGGTTTTGCAACATGCGCTGACGCTGCTGGTGGAAGGTGGCGAGAAGGCGCTGACGACGGCCGGCCTCGCCCGCACGGCGAGCTGCTCCAAGGAAAGCCTCTACAAGTGGTTCGGCGACCGGGACGGGTTGCTCGCCGCGGTCGTCGCCTTCCAGGCGAGCCAGGTCCAGTTCCCCTCCGAAGCAGGCGCGACCGCAGATGCGGAGACCTTCCGCGCCCATGTCAGTGCCTTTGTCGAAGCGCTGCTCGGAGTGTTGTTCTCGGAAACGTCCCTGGCACTGAACCGGCTCTCCATCGGCCAGAGCAACACCAATTCCAACCGTCTCGGCCAGCTCCTGCTGGTGCGCGGCAAGCACATGATTTCCGCCCGCGCCCGCGCCATGCTCGACAGCGGCCGCCGCCACGGGCTTCTCAAGTTCGACGACTCGGAAGACGCCTACCAGGTGCTTTACGGCCTGGCCATCCGGGACGTTCACATCCGCCTGCTTCTCGGCGAGGCCGCCAGTCCGGCCGAGAAGGATCTCAAATCCCAGGCTGAAACGGCCGTCGACCGCTTTTACCGGCTGTTCGGGGCGTAGGTCCCGCCGCCGGATCCACCGGGGAACACCTCAAACAACAACGACCGGCCGCAGGGCCGGCCCTTGAAAAGACAGACTGCAGACGGGAGAAAGGATACCCCATGCGCGTTTATTACGATCGTGATGCTGATCTCAACCTGATCAAATCCAAGAAAGTCGCCGTCATCGGCTACGGCTCCCAGGGCCGCGCCCATGCCATGAACCTGAAGGACAGCGGCTGCACCGAGATCGCCGTTGCCCTGCGCGAAGGGTCCACCACCGCGCTGAAGGCCGAAGCCGACGGTTTCAAGGTCATGACCGTGGCCGAAGCCGCAGCCTGGGCAGACCTGATGATGATGGCCACCCCGGACGAGCTCCAGGCCGACATCTACAAGGACCACATCGCCGCCAACATCCGCGACGGCGCCGCCATCGCCTTCGCCCACGGCCTCAACGTCCATTTCGGCCTGATCGAGCCGAAGGCATCCGTCGACGTCCTCATGGTCGCGCCGAAGGGTCCGGGCCACACCGTGCGCGGTGAATACCAGAAGGGCGGCGGCGTGCCGTGCCTGGTCGCCGTCCACCAGGACGCCTCCGGCAACGCGCTCGACCTCGGCCTCAGCTACGCCTGCGGCGTCGGCGGCGGTCGCTCGGGTATCATCGAGACCACTTTCCAGGAAGAGTGCGAAACCGACCTCTTCGGCGAACAGGCCGTTCTGTGCGGCGGTCTGGTCGAACTGATCCGCGCCGGGTTCGAAACCCTGGTCGAAGCCGGCTATGCCCCGGAAATGGCCTATTTCGAGTGCCTGCACGAAGTGAAGCTGATCGTCGACCTGATCTACGAAGGCGGCATCGCCAACATGAACTACTCCATCTCCAACACCGCGGAATGGGGTGAATACGTCACCGGCCCGCGCATCGTCACCGACGAGACCAAGGCGGAGATGAAGCGCGTCCTGACCGACATCCAGACCGGCAAGTTCACCTCCGACTGGATGCAGGAATACCGGGCCGGCGCCGCCAAGTTCAAGGCCACCCGCCGTCTCAACGACGCTCACCAGATCGAGGAAGTCGGCGAAAAGCTGCGCGGCATGATGCCGTGGATCAAGTCCAACGCCCTCGTCGACAAGACCAAGAACTAAGCCAAAAGCCCCATCGACCAGACGAAAAGGCCGGGCAACGATGCCCGGCCTATTTGTTCGGCAGCTAAGACGGTCACTGTTGAATGCCCAACCTTTTGAGCGCCGCGATTGCGTGCTGGTTTTCCTTCTCTGCGGACACGATATAGAGCTCTACGGCTTGCTCGTGGTCCTGCGGAACCAGCACACCTTCTTCCAGCAGCTTTGCGAAATAATAGGTGCCGAAGTAATCCTCATTGTCGGCGGCTTCCTTGATCATGCGAAGCCCGGCTTCTTTGTTCTCAGGGACACCGAAACCGTTAATCAGCATCCATCCGACACTAGCAGCACCTCCCGGTAGATCGAGCTCTTTGGCCCTACGAAACAGACGGTTTGCTTCGTGATAGTCACGTTCTACGCCGTTGCCATCGCAATACAGCAGCCCGAGTGAAATCAAGCCGGGAAAGTACTTGCCCTCTATTGATGCCTTGTACAGCCTAGCGGCTTTGAAGTAATTCCTTTCCACGCCAAGTCCATGTTCGAACATTTTGCCCAGTTCATAGTTGGCGACGACACCTCCGCTCTCAACAGACTTCTCAAAATATTTCATCGCCTTGGCATAGTCGGGAGCGCCATTGTTCCTGTTTAGGTAATAGTCTCCAATCATCAAGAAGGCGAAATCCGGAATGGTTTCCGTTGCTTTATGCAAAAGTGCCAAACCTTTTTCTTCGTTTTGTTCGATCCATTCACCTTCGATCAATGCCAGTGCAAGCGTCATTACTGCGCTTGGGTCGCCCGCATCGGCTTGCTTCCTGAGTTCCATGAATGCTTTTTCGACCTTATCCGCTTGGAAGTCCTTGGGATGGTTGACATACAACAACACCAGATTGTGTTCGGTTTCCCGGTTCCCCAGAGCAATCGTTTTTTGAAACCAGCGCTCCGCGGCAAAAAGATCCTGTTCAACGCCAAGGCCAAATTCATAGAAAATTGCTAAATTATGCGCCGCCCCTACATGACCTGCCTCAGCTCCCTGACGAAAACTGTCATAAGCTTTTTTGTAGGAGTGATTTTTTACTGCCGCCGAAAAATGCAACATACCTATTTCATAGAGCGCGTCTAGGTTTCCCGACTCTGCGGCTACTTCATACCAATGAAGCGCTGAAGCAGGATTGTAGTCCTTCACGTCCGCTTGATTGTTGAAATGTTGCGCCAGTCGATAAGCCGCGTAAGAGCTCCCTGCGTCGGCCAAGACCCCAAGAACAACCGGACTGCCGGCAACACTTGCGACCAGGATTGCTGCCAGTATTGCGAGGCAAATGGAAAATCGATAAATGTATGTCAACGCCTGAATACCCAGTCCATTTGGACAAGTTTCACCGCCCAACTGCCTACCAATCTCAGCGAGCACCCGGCGGCTGCAATACACCAGCACTTGCGGCAGATTCCAAGCACATTTACAACCGCGACACAAAAAATATTCTTGAAAATGAATGAGATCTGATCAGCATCTTCCTCGTTGGACAAAATTTTCTTGAAAGCAGATGCCGGGATTGCAACGATTTTTTCCATTACTTCACAGCGTCATTTTCGAGACAGGATGTCTTTTCGGGAGACTGCCCTGATAGATCCGTCGAGACTTTATTTTGCAAATGTGCTTCCGTTGTCGAGCTTTGCCATCTGCTGCCTTGCCGTTGCATTCCAAATCCCCTCGCACAGCCACGAGCTCAGCCGGGCTGTGGCCGGTACCCTATGCACGCCGCCCACCTGTGCTTCGTCCACGACCGGCACCTGCCCTTCCTCACCGCCTAACTGCTACACAACACACTTCTCTTGACGAGGTCAGTTGCCATCGGCATGCCGCCCATCAGCTTGTTCAGCCTTACAGCGGGACCAGTCATGTCATCGCACCGGTTTGTTCCTATTCCCAGCCAGCCCTGCCTCCGCTCACGGCGGACGTAATCCACATCAAACTGGGGACATCTGCCGCCAATCGGGCCGATTTCGCGCCCTCGCCGCAATTCGCAAAGGTGGTAAACAAAAGTTTGCTGACAAACCTCCCATTTTAGTGAAAGTTTTTTTTCCCGAACTAACCGGATAGCAAGACCTGCTTCCGTAAGGTGATACGACGTTTTTCAGAGTTGTGGGCAACGGCCCGGAGATTGCCCTGATGGATCCATCGACGCTCTTTTTTGCAAATGTGCTGCTCCTGTCGATCTTTGCCATCACCTTCCTGGCGATCTCCTTCCAGGTTTCTCCGCGCGGCCACTGGCAGAGCTGGGCCGCTGCCAACGCCTTGCTGGCCGCCGCCCTGCTGTGTTTCGCGCTGGACGCACATGTGCCGGTCCTGGCCGCTTATCTGCTCCCCAACTCCCTGCTGCTGCTCGGCTTTGGATTTCACCTGCGCGCTGCGCGCCAGATCGCGCAACTGCCTTGCAGCCTCTCCAGCCTCCTGGCGCCGTCTGCCGCCTATCTGGTGCTCGCGGCTGCGGCGTTCATGCTGTCCAACTACGCGCTCGCCTACATCGCCTCGAACGTCATCTTCACGATCGTGTCGATCGCAACCATCAGCGCTTATGCGTCCGGGCCGTTTCGCGGCTTGCTGTCGCCGGTCGGACTGATCCTCGCGTTTTTCTTCCTCGGCACCGAAGGCGTCCTGAGAACCGTACACGGCCTTGTCTCCGGCGGACCGCAGGGTCCGGGCATGATCGCCGACATGATCCTCGACATTCACCTGATGTGCGCGCTGGTCTTCGTCACGCTGACCGGAGCGTTCACCCTGGCGCTCTCCTTCGAGCTCGTCGCCCGCCGCAACGAGGAAGCCGCCCGGCGCGACCCGTTGACCGGCGCCTTCAACCGGCGGGAGTTCCAGGCACGCCTGGAAAGCATTCTCGACGGCACGAACCGGGAGGATTTCGGTTTGATCCATTTCGACCTGGACCATTTCAAGCAGGTCAACGACCGCTTCGGTCATGTCGCCGGCGACGAGGCCCTTGTCAGGATCTGCTCGGAAATAAGGGCCCATCTGCGGCAGGACGACTGTTTTGCGCGGCTTGGCGGCGAGGAATTCGCCGTTCTCCTGCCCTGCGTCTCCCGAAACGTCGCCTGCAAGGTGGCCGATCGCCTGCGCGAGCACATTTCAAGTCTGCGTTTCGACTTCGCCCCGGAGGATTTCCGCCTGACCGCCTCTGCCGGCGTCTATCATGGCGACGGCAAGGATCTCGCCTCGGCGGATCTTCTGAAGACGGTCGACAAGGGGCTCTACCAGTCCAAGAAGGCCGGCCGCAACCGTGTCACCATAGCGGACGCGGCCTGACGGACCATCGGCCCGGCCGGCGCTCCGGCGGCCCGATCAGGAATAGGCCTCGATCAGCCGCGTGACTTCCCTGTCGCGTGCGGCTTCGCTCTGCCCGCCCATGACGACCACGACCAGGCGCTTGCCGCCGCGATTGGCCGTGGCCACGAGATTGTAGCCGGACATGCGGATATAGCCGGTCTTCAGACCGTCGACGCCGGCGACCTTGCCGATCAGGTTGTTGGTCGCCCGGAAGGAGCGGCCGTTATAGGAAAACGACTTCGCCCGGTAATAGCTGCCATATTGCGGAAACCGCCGCTTCAGCGCGAGACCGAGCTTGGCCATGTCGCGCGCCGAGGTCACCTGGGACGGATCGGGCAGCCCGGTGGCGTTGACGAACCGGGTCCGCGACAGGCCCAGCGCCCGCGCCTGCTCCGTCATCTGGCGGGCGAAGGCCGCCTCGCTACCGGCAAGGTTTTCGGCAATCGCGAGCGCAACATCATTGGCCGACTTCACGGCCAGCGCACGGGCGGCCTGTTCCACGGTAATGGTGGAGCCTGCCTTCAGACCGATCTTGGCCGGCGGCTCGGCGGCCGCCTTTGCCGACACGGTCAGCGGCGAGGACAGGGAATAGCGTCCCTCGGAAACGGCTTCGAACAGGAGGTAGAGCGTCATCATCTTCGACAGCGACGCGGGATAGCGCGGCGCGTCGGCGTCGACGGCGTAGAGTTCCTCGCCTGTCGCGGCATTCAGGACAAGCGCCGAAAAGCCGCGCTCGACCGCCGTGGCCGGGGCATAGCTGATGACCGGCAGGGAGGCACTTTGAACCGCTGGCGTTGCGGAGGCCGAAGCCGCCGTTGTGGCCGGTCCCTGCGCCGTCTGGCAAGCCGCCAATGCAACGGCCAGAAGCAGGACGGAGCCGCGTTTCAAAGTGGAAATCCAGCGCATTCCAATCCCATCCCGCGTCCGGCGCGCCTCACGGTTTCAGGCGGTAACCGGTCTTGAATATCCAGTGCACCACGGCCAGTGACGCGCCGAGGAAAATCGTGGTTGCCAGCAACGACAGCCACAGGCTGACATCGGCCTGGCCGTAAAAGCTCCAGCGGAACCCGGAAATCAGATAGACGACCGGGTTGACCAGCGTGACCTTCTGCCAGAATTCCGGCAGCATGTTGATGGAATAAAAGCTGCCGCCGAGAAAAGCCAGAGGCGTGACGATCAGGAGCGGCACGAATTGCAGTTTTTCGAAATTGTCCGCCCAGATCCCGATGATGAAACCGAGCAGCGCGAACGTGATCGCCGTCAGCATGAAGAACGCCACCATCCAGAACGGATGCTGGATTTCCAGCGGCACGAAGAAGTTCGCCGTGATCAGGATGATGACGCCGACGATGACAGACTTGGTTGCCGCCGCGCCGACATAGGCAATGGTGATCTCCAGGAAGGACACCGGCGCGGACAGCACCTCGAAGATCGTGCCGGTGAAGCGCGGGAAATAGATGCCGAAGGACGCGTTGGACAGGCTCTGGGTCATCAGCGACAGCATGATCAGTCCCGGCACGATGAAGGCGCCATAGCTGACACCGTCAACTTCCGAAATGCGGGAGCCGATGGCCGCGCCGAAGACGACGAAATAGAGCACCGTGGAGATGACCGGCGAAATCACGCTCTGCATGATCGTGCGCCGGGTGCGGGCCATCTCCGCAACATAGATCGACTTGACTGCCTCGAAATTCATCTGCCCCGTAGCCCCGTCTCAAAGTGCCATCTGCATCCGGGGCAAGGTGCGCCCCGGGATCGAACCGGACGGTGTCCGGCCCACTGTCTCAAATCCCATGCGGGCGTAGAACGGCTCGGCGAACGGATCGGCATCCAGCCCGATCCGGGTCAGCCCGAGGTCCCTGGCGCGGCCGTGCAGCGCATCGAACAGCCTCTGGCCGATCCGTTGACCCTGCCGGTCCGGATCGACGAAACAGGTTTCCAGTTCGCCGGTGACGCCATCGGTCCCGGTTGAAAGCCGGATGCAGCCGACAAGCGCGCCCTCTTCCGTCTCCGCCAGCCAGAAATCATCGTCGAGGATCCAGCTGTCGCGAACCCTCAGTTCCCCGGTACACATCGCCATGAAGGCATCGTCATAGCCGTTGGACTGCTTGGAGCGCATGCACAGGTCCGTGAGCGCATCCCTGTCGCTCAGCTCCGCCCTGCGGATGGTATAGGCAAGGGGCCGTGTCATCGTGCTATCCCTGCCTGACGAGATCGACGAAAATGTCCTCGAGCGAGGACTGGTCGGTCTGGAGGTCCTGGAAGCGCACCCCGGCCTTGGAAAGGTCCGTCAACAGCGACGTTATCCCGGTCCGCTCCGCCTGGCTGTCATAGGTGTAGACCAGGCTTGAGCCCGTGTCCTCCAGGCTGAGGTCATAGCCGGAAAGTGCAGCCGGCACCGCGGCCAGCGGTTCACTCAGATGCAGCCTCAGCAACTTGCGGCCGAGCTTGCGCATCAGTTCCGCCTTGTCCTCCACGAGAATGATCTCGCCCTTGTTGATCACCCCCACCCGGTCGGCCATTTCCTCGGCCTCCTCGATATAGTGGGTGGTCAGGATAATGGTGACGCCCTTCTGCCTCAGCTCGTCGACGATGCGCCACATGTCGTGGCGCAGCTCGACGTCGACACCGGCGGTGGGCTCGTCCAGGAACAGGATCTGCGGCTCATGCGCCAGCGCCTTGGCAACCAGCAGCCGCCGTTTCATGCCACCGGACAGCGCCATGATCGGATTGTCGCGCTTTTCCCAGAGCGTCAGGTCCTTGAGGATACCTTCGACCAGCTCCCGGTTGGGCGGGAGGCCGAACAGGCCGCGGCTGAAAGCGACCGTGTCGCCGACCATCTCGAATGGCGCCGTCGGCATTTCCTGCGGCACCAGCCCGATCAGCTGACGCGCTGCGCGATAGTCCTTCAGCGCATCGTGCCCGCCGACAAAGATGCTGCCGGATGTCGGTGTCACCAGTCCGCAGATCGTGCTGATCAAGGTGGTCTTGCCGGCCCCGTTCGGTCCCAGCAGTGCGAACACCTCGCCCTGGTGGATGTCCAGCGACACGGATTTGAGTGCCTGAAAGCCACCGTCATAGGTCTTTTCCAGGTCGCGTACGGACAATATCGGAGACATCAGATCCAACCGGTTTTGAAAAGGGGTTTTGACCAGACGGGCAAACGGGCGAGCACACTCGCATGTGGGCAGAGCCGCCGCAAGTTGCAAGGCAGGCCGGTCTAAATCGGTTCAGCAATGCCCGTGTGGCAAAAAAACATTGTTTCGGACCGGGAAACAGAGCGTTTTCCGGCCTGCGGCTGGGTTTCGCGAAAAGAACCTCTATCTTTGCGGTAAAGCCAGTCCCGCAAAGGAAACACCATGTCCATTCGTCCCGTCACCCATATCGGCTCGACACAGCCAACCCTGGAAGGGGCCGGTGTCCGGCTCGAGCGTGTCTTCGGCTTCCAGGACCCGGAGATGCTGGATCCGTTCCTGCTGCTCGACGATTTCCGCAACGAGCGGCCGGAGGACTATCTGAAAGGCTTCCCCTGGCATCCGCATCGCGGCATCGAAACCATCACCTATGTGCTGGCGGGAACGGTCGAGCATGGCGACAGCCTGGGCAACACCGGCAATCTCTCCGCAGGCGACGTCCAGTGGATGACCGCGGGCCGGGGCATCATGCACCAGGAAATGCCCAAGGGCGACGACAGCGGCCGCATGCACGGCTTCCAGCTCTGGGCCAACCTGCCCTCCTCGCTCAAGATGACCGAACCGCGCTACCAGGACGTCACCTCGAAGGACATCCCGGTGGTCGTGGACGACGACGGCACCTCCGCCCGGATCATCTGCGGCAGCTTCTGGGGCAAGAACGGCCCGGTCGACGGCATCGCGGCCGATCCGCAATATCTCGACATCCTTGTTCCCGCGGGGAAGAAAAAACGTTTCAAGGTCGACACCTACAAGCAGACCTTCGCCTATGTCTTCGAAGGCTCGGGCAGCTTCGAGGGCGCGTCCGACCCGTTCGGCGTGCTGACGGAAAAGGAGTTCGGCGGCGAGGAACTGAAAATCCGCGACGAAACCGGCAACCGCTCCCTGGTGATCTTCGGTTCCGGCGACGAGATCGTCGTCCAGGCGGGTGACGAGGGCATCCGCTTCCTGCTGGTTTCCGGCGCCCCCATCAAGGAACCCGTCGCCTGGCACGGCCCGATCGTCATGAACACGCGCCAGGAACTGATCCAGGCGGTGAGCGAATTGCAGAACGGCACGTTCATTCGATAGCAGCACTGCCTGCCTTGTAACTTTCACAAAGTCTGGCTAGGGCTGTCCGGAACGCCAACCGTCCGGACCGCCCATGCCGCTCAAACTCCGTCCAGCCGTTGTTTCCGACGCGCCTGCCCTTACCGAGATCCTCCACCGGGCCAAGGCGTCCTGGGGCTATCCGGATCACCTGATGGCGGAGTTTCGCAAACACTGGCAGATTTCCGAAGCGACGATCCGCTCGCTGACCATGACCGTCGCCGAGCGCGGCGGGACCCCGGTGGCCTTTTCCGGCGTCACCAGACAGGACGCCACCACCCTGCTGATCGACTTCCTGTTCGTGCAGCCCGAGCTCCACGGCCAGGGCATCGGCGCGTTGCTGCTGACCCGCGCCGAAGACCGGGCCCGGCAGGAAGGCCTCACCCGGCTGTATCTTGAATCCGATGCCCATGCCGCGCCCTTTTACGAAAGGCGCGGTTTCCGGACGATCGCGACCCGGCCCAGCGAGATGTCCCCTGGCAAGGACATCCCTTTGATGGAAAGGCCGCTGTCTCCCGGCGTGCACAAGGTCAGCGCCCTGAATATCAGGATCTCGAAAACGCCCTGGTCCTTCGAGGCTGCTCATGAACGGGAGATCCTCGACCATTTCGAGGAAGCCAGGAAACGGATCGCGCTTCTGTGGAACGGGCGAACGCTGAAACTGACCGGCTACAGGTTTGAAGACGGCGTTTTCAACGGCACCTGCACGGAATGTTCCTTCGCCGCCTATCTCGCCTGGCGCGACTGGGGCGCCCCCGACAGCTCCGCATTCAACCTGTTCGGCTCCGCGATCCTGCGCGCCGCCGACGGCGCGCTGCTTTACGGTGTCATGTCCGACCGCACGGCCACGGGCGGGATGATCTACCCGCCGGGCGGCAATCTCGACCCGACCGACCTGCAGGCCGACGGCAAGGTGGATGTTGTCGGGGCGATTTACAGGGAACTGGAAGAGGAGACGGGCCTGACCCGCGACGACGTCGAGGCGAGGGATCTGCTGGTCGCTTTTGACGGCCCGCGCATTTCCGTCGGCCTGGTCATGGAACTCGACCGGTCCGCCGAGGATCTTCGGGACGCCATCATGCGCCACTCGACAGCATCGCCGGAACAGGAACTGGCCGATGTCAGGATCATGAGAACCCGCGCGGACCTCGAGGACCCGGCCGTTGTTCCTTATGCACGGGCTGTCGGCCGCTATCTGTTGTCCTGATGGAGCCGATTGTCCGTCCCCAAGACAACAAGGATTTGTTCACCATGTTCGCGCACTAAGCACTGGCAGGACGTGTCCTAACATGCAAAAGTCCGCTCACCCCGCACGGGTATATGGGTAATTCGTGAGAGCATATGCGGTTGGTCCAAACGCGACGGATGCTCTAACAGCTTGCGACCGATCGGTTTTCTGTGTTCGAGCACCACGTTTCGAACGCAGGCCGATCCAGGGAGAAACAAAATATGAGCCGCCGCTACGCGATCCTGGATGTCTTCACCAACACCAGCCTGGCCGGGAACCCCCTGGCGGTGGTTCTGGACTCAGAAGGCCTCAGCGACGCGCAGATGCTGAAAATCGCCGGCGAGTTCAATCTCTCCGAAACGGTCTTTGTGTTTCCCCCGGAAAACCCCGGACATTCCGCCAACATGCGGATCTTCACGCCCAAGATGGAGCTGCCCTTTGCCGGCCACCCGACGGTCGGAACCGCGATCCTGATGGCCAAGGAGCGGTTCGGCGACATCTCCGGAGAGCAGGATGCCGTGGTCGTCCTGAAACAGAAGATCGGCACCGTGCGCTGCGCCGTGATCCTCAGGGAAAACGCGGCCGCCTTCGCCGAATTCGACGTTCCCAGCCTCCCGGAACCCGCAGGCCCGACACACAATGCCGAGCTGATCGCCGCCGCGCTCAACCTGGAACCTTCCGACATCGGCTTCGAGAACCATGCCCCGTCGACCTTTCGTGTCGGTCCGCCCTTTACGTTCGTCCCGGTGCGCGATCTCGATGCCCTTGCCCGCGCCAAGCCTGTCCAGTCCATGTGGAAGGCCGGTTTCGGCAAGAACGGGCACTCGGACGCCTATGTCTATTGCCGGGAAACCCGCTCCCATGACAGCGCCTTTCACGCGCGCCTGTTCGCCCCCGACATGGGCATTCCCGAAGACCCGGCCACCGGGTCCGCCGCGGCCGCCTTTGCAGGTGTTGTCGATTATTACGACGACCTGCCCAACGGCACCCACCACATCCGCATCGAGCAGGGCTTCGAGATGGGCCGGCCGTCCCTGATCGACCTGGAAATCGACATCGAGAACGGCGGAATGCATGCTGTTCGCATCGGCGGCCAGGCAACGCTGGTCGCACGCGGCGAACTGTTTCTCTGACATATCGGCAAGACGGCGGCCCGTCATCGGGGCCGCCGGCTTGCGTGCCGAAGGTCTCAGGCCGCTTCGGACAAGATCTTGGGCGCCGTTGCCGCCCAGGCGGGCAGCGCCTCCAGGCGCAGATACCAGGCCTTCACGTTCGGATAGGCGTCCAGCGGCACCTGCGAGGCCGGGTGCAGGGCAAGAGCCGACGGGCCACCGACTGCGAAATCGACCACGGTCACCGTGTCGCCCAGAATGTAGTCCCTTCCCTCGAGCTGCGCATCCAGAACGGCGGCGAAGCGGTGGAAATTGTCCATCTGCTTTGCGATGATCTCCTGGTCCGGCGCTCCCATTCCAAACTTCGCCTTGGCGATCGTTTCCCAGAGAATGTCGCCCAGAGCCCGGTTGTAGTGCTGCAGTTCCCAGGACATCCAGCGCAGGATCTCGAACCTTGTCTTGGCGTCCGACGGGCAGAAGTCTTCGGCACCGGCCTTGTCGGCCAGGTAGATCATCGTCGGATTGGATTCCCACAGGCTCATGTCGCCGACGACCACCGTCGGCACCTTGCCGTTCGGGTTTGCGGCCCGCAGGTCGTCCCGCTGGTGTTCGCCGGTCGCCAGGTTCAGCCGGATGACATCAACCTCGTCGTAAAGGCCCAGGTGATGAAGCGTTGCCTCCACGCGGCGGCAATTGGGTGAAAGATCCGTCGTAAAGAGTTTCATGTCTGTCTCTCCTGTCATTCGATTGGGCCCGGGCCGGCCGGATCCGGGGAAAAGCCGAGCCGTGTCGCGCGCCACACTTTTACTCAACCAATCAGTTGACTATAATAGCTTCAGATGATAGTCAACCAAAAGGTTCACTTTATATGACTGTGCAGGACATGCCCCAACTCGATGCCACCTTTGCGGCCCTCAGCGACGGCACCCGCCGCGCGATTGTCGCCCGCCTTGCCGACGGCGAAACGCCGCTGTCGGAGCTGGCGGAACCGTTCGACATGTCGCTGACCGCGGTTTCCAAGCACCTGCGGGTGCTGTCGGATGCCGGCCTGGTCGACATCGAGAAACGCGGCCGCACACGCCACTGCCGCCTGCGCGGCGCACCGATCAAGGAAGCCGTCGACTGGCTCGGCAAATACGAGAGCTTCTGGATCGACAGGTTCGACGCTCTCGCCCGACATCTTGCCAATGAGGACAAAGACACATGACCGTTCAACAGCCTTCCCGAGAGTTTCTGAAGTCCGAGCCCGGCATGGAACCGGTCATGGTCGAGGGCCTGTTCCGGGCCTCCCCCGCCCGTGTTTTCCGGGCCTTCACGGAGCCGGACCAGGTCCGCTGCTGGTTCGTGCCGAAGGGGGGCAGCCTGGTCTCGGCGGATATCGACCTGAAGGTCGGCGGCCGCTGGTGTTTCGTCATCGAGAAAACGGAAGACAAGCAGATCCATTTCGAAGGCGAGTACCTTGCGATCGAGGCTCCGAACCGGCTGGAATTCTCGTGGCGTCACGTGCAGGAATTCGCCGACGGTACGCGCGAATCCACCGACAGCTCGAAGGTCACCGTCACCTTTGCGGAGGCCGGCAAGGCGACGGAGGTCAAGCTTCGCCACGAGGCCATCAGGACCGAGGATGCCCGCCGCGGCGTCGGCGGCGGCTGGAACGGCTGCTTCGGCCGGCTGGCGGATCTGGTGGCCGAGTGAAGTGCGGCAGATCTCCTTTGGGACGCGGGCTAGGCACTTGCGCCCTCCTCTGTCCGGAAGAGCAATCGCCTTGTGGCAAAGCCTGCCCCCTCTCCCGGTGGGAGAGGGTTGGGGTGAGGGAACAAACGCCCGAGTAATGCGGCGAGGTCTGCCCCCTCACCCGGACCTTCGGTCCGACCTCTCCCAGTGGGAGAGGTGACTTTGACGACGGCAGACAAGGCGCCGGTCAAATGTGAGTGCCTGGCCTCAAGGAAGAGGAGAGACGTGTGAGGCGCGGCCTTCAGAAAAAGGTTTCGGCCTCGACAAGCTGAAATGCGAGTGGGCCCCGGATCTGCGCTTCGCTTGTCCGGGGTGACACCGGTTCAAACCGAAAGCAGGGAGATTACCATGACCAATCCGAAGATTGTCAGCCGCGAGGACTGGCTGGAGGCACGCAAGGCGTTTCTGGCAAAGGAGAAGGCCTTCACCCGCGAGCGGGACGCCCTTGCGGCCGCACGCAGGGACCTGCCGATGATCATCGTCGACAAGGACTATGTCTTCGACGCACCGGACGGCCAAAAGACCCTCGCCGACCTGTTCGGCCCGCACAGGCAGCTGCTCGTCTACCATTTCATGTTCGGCGAAACCTGGGAGGAAGGCTGCCCGAGCTGTTCCTTCTGGGCGGACAATTACGATGGGCTCGACGTGCATCTGGCCGCGCGCGATACGGCCCTGGTCTCAATCTCCAACGCGCCTCTTCAAAGGCTTGTGGCCTACAAGAATCGCATGGGCTGGAGCTTTGACTGGGTGTCCACGGCCGGCAATGGTTTCGGCGAGGATTTCGGCGTGACCTTCCCGGACAAGCAGGATCCGGCGGGCGAAGGCTACAATTTCACGGGCAGGGTCTTCGGCGAGGAAATGCCGGGTGTCAGCGCGTTCCTGAAGCTCGACGACGGACGCATCGCCCATACCTACTCCACCTACGGGCGCGGCCTCGACATGCTCAACATGGCCTACAACCTCCTCGATCTCACCGCCATGGGACGTCACGAAGACGGCCTGCCCTGGCCGATGGCCTGGCTTCGCAGACGAGACAGGTATGGGGTGGAGGGGTGAGCCCTCCACCATCTTTTCGGCCGCACTTCATTGTCCAGGAGCTTGAGTGGAGTTTTCGCCACATCTGCAAGCTCCGCAAAAGCCGGTTGCATCATTCTTCAACCTGACTTATGAACAGAACCCGTTAACCGTCGGGTCACGCTTTTGCGCCACCCTTGACGGTAGACAGAATTGAAGACGACCAAAGGCCCAAGTCGAAACCATGATCGCGGCACGCGACATTTCCGGTTCTTCTGCGACCGCGCTGACCCAGCGCGGCGGCCTCATCCTACTTGGCGATCTCCTCCTTCTTAGATGCCCCTGAGCGTCGGCTGTTCCGCGTGATTTTCTACGGAACGGGCACTTAGGGGAGAGTTTTCAATAACCGCATCACGACAATCGGATCGCGCCTCTCAAGCCCAAACCGTTTCACGGCGCCGATCCAAGCCAGGGACGAAACATCATGACGACCACGCCCGAGAAGGACCAGATCCGGATCTTCGACACCACCTTGCGCGACGGCGAGCAGTCGCCCGGCGCCTCCATGACGCTGGAAGAAAAGCTGCAGATTGCAGAAATCCTCGACGACATGGGTGTCGACATCATCGAAGCCGGCTTTCCGATCGCCTCCAACGGCGACTTCGAAGCCGTCAGCGAAATCGCCCGCCGGTCGAAGAACTCGGTCATTGCCGGTCTGGCCCGCGCCATCCATGCGGATATCGACCGGTGCGGCGAAGCGGTGAAACACGCCGGGAAAGGCCGTATCCACACCTTCGTGTCGACCTCGCCGATCCATCTGAAATTCCAGATGAACAAGACCGAGGAACAGGTCCTGGACATCATCACCGACACGGTGACCCGTTCACGCAACCTGATCGACGATGTCGAATGGTCCGCCATGGACGCCACCCGCACGCCGATCGACTACCTGTGCCGCTGCGTGGAGGCCGCCATCAAGTGCGGTGCCACCACCATCAACCTGCCGGACACGGTCGGCTACGCGACCCCGGACGAATACAAGACCATGTTCGAACAGATCCGCGAGCGCGTGCCGGACAGCGACAAGGCCATCTTCTCCGTACACTGCCACGACGACCTGGGCCTGGCGGTCGCCAACTCGCTGGCCGGTGTCGCCGGCGGCGCACGCCAGATCGAGTGCACCATCAACGGCCTCGGGGAACGCGCCGGCAACGCGGCCCTGGAAGAGATCGTCATGGCGATCCGCACCCGCGGCGACATCCTGCCCTACGCCACCCAGATCGATCCGAGCTTCATGGTGCGCGCTTCCAAGATGGTGGCCGGTGCCTCCGGCTTCGCCGTCCAGTACAACAAGGCGATCGTCGGCAAGAACGCCTTTGCCCACGAGAGCGGCATCCACCAGGACGGCATGCTGAAGAACGCCGAGACCTACGAGATCATGCGTCCGGAAGATGTCGGCGTGAAAGCCACATCGCTGGTCATGGGCAAGCATTCCGGCCGTCACGCCTTCCGCGACAAGCTCAAGGAACTGGGCTTCGAGCTGGGCGACAACGCCCTGCAGGACGCCTTCCGCCGTTTCAAGGACCTGGCCGACCGCAAGAAGCATGTCTATGACGAGGACATCGAGGCGCTGGTCGAGGACGAGATCAACATCCTGGGCGAAAGCACCAAGGTGATCGCGCTCACCGTCATTGCCGGCACCGGCGGCCCGCAGAAGGCCATCCTGACCATGGATGTGAACGGCCAGCACATCACCAAGGAAGCCACCGGCGACGGTCCGGTCGATGCCACCTTCAACGCCATCAAGGACATCGTGCCGCATGAGGCGACCCTGTCGCTCTACCAGGTACATGCGGTCACCGAGGGCACCGACGCGCAGGCGGAGGTTTCCGTCCGCCTGGAGGCCGACGGCCGCATCGCCAACGGCAAGGGTGCCGACACGGACACTCTGGTCGCTTCGGCCCGCGCTTACGTTTCCGCCATGAACAAGCTGGCCCTGCGCCAGCAGACCGGCAACCCGGGCGCCCTGCAGGCAGTGTAATACGCCGCCCTTCCCGTCTTGCACGGCAGACCCCTGGAACAGACCTCATCGCTGGATCCGTTCCGGGGGTTTTCTGTTTTCGGCTCTGAATTCAAGATTTCGCAAATAGAGAAATTTGCCGCCTTACATCTCAGGTAAAGAGGCAAGTTGGCTTGTGAAAAGGAAAAGTACAATCAGCCCCAAAGACATGAACAAGAATTAACAGTTAATTTCTATTTCTGAAGTTTTCTTCCTCTTGAAAAAAACTCCGGCGATGAGCAAGTGAATTGTTACCAGTTGGTGGCAAGTTCTCGAGCCGCCGTCATATGCCGATACGACTGCCTAAACGAAGGATATATGTACCACCCGGCCACCGGGTGGCAGATTGGACGCCATCAGGTGTTTTTACGTCCGGGCCGCAGGATGCCCATGCTTTGGCGGAATCGGACGACATGACCCCCGCCTGATTGGCGCGTCGGAAGCGAACCGGACGTCCCGTAAAGAGCCTGCCCTCCACCAGCAGGCTCAACCAAACCCGAACGTGGAGAACAACCATGCCCCCGCATTCTCACCGTCACAACGCGCCTGCTGCAAGACGGACCGTTTTTTACCTGGTCCCGTCCGGCAGCCCGTCCGCGACGACCGACAATGTCGGGGCCTTTCTGCGCCTCGGAGAATATTCCGACGTGGAACACAGGGTTTTCGATCACGGCCACCAGGACGACCTGTTTCCTGCGCAGCATATTTCCGATGAAGGCGACGACAGTTCCGTCTACACCAATGCCGCGGGCGGCTCCGAAGGCATCATGATGTCCTGCGACGGCCGCATCCTGGTCAGGGCGGCGGAGAAAATGTACCTGGAATCGGGCGACTATCACCAGAAGACCAACGGCGATCACACGCTTGATGTCGATGGCGACCTGAAGACCACGGCCGAGAAAAAATACGATCTGAGCACCGAAAAAGGCGACATGACCATCACCAGCGCCAGCAAGCTGAAGGTCACCTGCCAGAAGGAAGAGCGCAAGATCAAGGACAAGTCCGAGCACACCTACGACAAGTGGCACCTGATCAAATACAAGGACTCCTACGAGAGCCACAAATACGGCTGGGACTTCAACAGCATCTATGGCTTCAACATGACCTCCTACTACGGCGGCATCATGGAATCCGTTTATGGCGTGCGCATGCAGTTCGACAAGTTCAACTTCTTTTCCGACTGGGTGTGCCTGAACTGGAAAGGCACCCAGATAGATCTCAAGGCCATCGTCATGAAAAAGGTGACGGCAAAATTCGGATCCACCGACTGCACGGCCGAATGGAACCAGATCATGGTTGGCCTGGAGAGCTTGAAAGTCGAAAACAGCCAGATGAAGGGCATGTGCAGCAACCTTCAGGTCGAGACCGTCCAGGCCGATCTGAAAAGTTCCGGCTGTGATGTCAAACTCGGCAACCTCACCTGCTACGTCTGACCCGGTTCCGCCCCAGGGGTACCGACTTCATGGCCGGATGACAAAGCGCTAACAGCCGGCATCCGGCCCAAAGACAACACACGGTGAGAGAGCAACTTGCCAGCAATCATAAAACCATCGCGGATCTCGGTGGCTCACCAGACGGAGCCCTCCCGGAATGGTGCGCTGACCACCGTCTCCGCCCATGCCCTGTTTGATTTTTCAGACCCGAAGCGCTTCCTCACGGAACAGGCGCTTTGGCCGATGGTGGTCGAACAAATGCCAAATGGGGCCATTTTCGACAAGGGACAGCTGAAACCGAAAGCGGAGCTGATCATCGCCGGCTGCGCGCTCTCGCCTGGAGACACTCCCGTCGAGGGCATTGAAGTATCCGCCCGGTTCGGATCGTTTCACAAGCGCCTGGCCGTCTTCGGCGACCGCTTCTGGCAAATGACCGATCAGGGCGTGAAGATGAGCCGGCCGGTGCCGTTCCTGAAGATGCCGATCGGCGACTGCCAGGCCTTTGGCGGACAGTCCTTTCCGCAAAACCCGCGCGGCAAGGGCTTTGGCGCGCGGCAACTGGTCGACGCCGGCTATGACGCGCCGCTGCCGAATGTGGAGGATCCCGCGCGGCTCATCAAATCGCTCGACGATCAGCCGCGCCCGGCCCATTTCGGGCCGATCCCGGCCGACGACCCGGCCCGCCTGAGATATCTGGGCACCTATGACCAGCATTGGATCGACAACGTCTCTCCGCTCAAGCCTGAGGACTTCAATCCGCTTTATCACTGCGACGCACCGCTGGAGCAGCGTTTCGACACGTTCTTTGAAGGCGGCGAAAGCTTTATGATCACCGGCATGTCGCGCGGCGCGGCATCGGTCGGTGGCGTGCTCCCGCGCCTCGTCGCCCGTTGCTTTTACAAGTTGGCGCGGAACATCGACCTCGTGGAAACCGACATGCGCTGCGACACGGTCACCCTGTTCCCGAATGTCGAGAAGGCGGTGCTCACCTTCCGCGGCCTGATCCGCGGCAGCAACCGTTTCGCCGAGGACATCGAAACACTGATGCTGGCGTTCGAGGAGACCGACGCTCCCCGCCGGGACGGCGTCTACTACGCGGATGTCTTTCAAAAGCGCACGTCCAAGGACGACGCATACAAATATGCGCTTGCCGATTACCAGCTGATGCCGATGGTCGACGCCGCGATCCTGAGCGCCAGGCGGCAGGCCAAACTGGACAAGGCGGCCGCGGATCGCCAGAAATTCCAGGACAATCAGACCTGGGCCACCCGCAAGATGCTGGAAGACGAGGGCATTCCCCCCGATCTGCTGCCGGATCGGGACACCAGCATCCTCGACGACCTTCCGCTTGTTCCCCAGCCGACCCAGGAAGAGCTGGAGAATGGCGACCTCGATATCGCCATGCTGCTCGACGACATCCAGGCGGTGGAAGATGCGCTGCTGGAAAAGCGGGACCGGGAAATGGTCAAGGCCGAGCTGCAGCGCAGGGCGGTGCTTGCCGTGACACCGCCGGATCGTCTGCAGCCGAACATGAAGACACCGATTGCAGACGACGAGCTGATGGCCCGGTATCCCGATATCGAGCTCGACCCCGAACTGGCCCGGGGTCTGGAGCAGATCAGGACCGATCTGGCGGTGGTCGAGGAGCAAAAGACCGGTCTGCCGGCCGCTGCGGATGAAGGCGACGGTTCTGCGGCCCTCGGCCGCCTCGATGAGCTTTTCGGCGCGGACGAAGAAGCCGTCGAAACCGCCTACCGAAAGGCCGTTGCCCGGGCGCTGCGGCAGCCGGAAGGCAGCCTTCTGGCCGAATTTCGCAAGGCCGTCGAAGAGATGGATCTTTCGGGCCTTGCCCATGCCGTGCCGGAAGATACCGAAGATACCCCAGCCGAGGCTCTCGGCAGCGAGGACACTCCGCCGAAAACGATGCTGACCGAGCGCCTGGAAAAGGAAGCCGCTCAATCCGGTTCGCCGATTGTCCGGAAGGACACGTTCGGCGACATGCTGGACGAGCTGATGGCGCATGTCGACAGCGCCGAGACGGAAGGGAACCAGCCGCCGGCGCCCCGTCCGCCGTCCGAGGCCGCCCCGACCTCCATCGACATGGTGATGGACCGGCTTGAGGAAGCCCAGGCAACCGTCGACGACAGCATGGTGATGGCGCGCCAGCACGCGCCGACAGCGCTGTTCCCGATCGAGCCGCTGCCGGACGGCGTCGCGCTGCGCCTTGGTACGCTCGTGACGGAGAAGCTCAGGGAGCGGCATGATTTCAAGGGGGCCGACCTGGCCGGCGCCGATCTGCGCGGCGCCGATTTCAGCGGCCGGGATCTCTCCGAGACCTTTTTCGAACAGGCCGACCTGACCGGCGCCCGCTTTGCCGGCTGCAACCTGACGGGCGCCGTCTTCACCGGAGCGACCCTCGACAAGGCCGATTTTTCCGGCGCCGATCTCACCCACGCCAATCTCAGCAAGGTCAGCGCCAGGGAACTGCGCCTCGACAAGGCACTCCTGCGCGATCTGCACATTTTTCAGTCCGACTTCTCGCAGTCGGCCGGCAGCCAGGTCACGCTGGAGCAGGTGCGTTTCATCGAGACGACACTGGTCGGACTTCGCCTCAAGCAAAGCCGCGTAACCGATTGCCAGTTTCTCTCCGGACGCGCGGACGGATTTGCCGCGACCGCATCGAAACTTCAGCGAAACATGTTCGTGATGCTGTCCATGGCGGGCATGGAATTCTCGTCAAGCGATCTGGAACGTGTCGCTTTCATCGAAGTGAACGCGCCCGGGGCGGATTGCCGGAACGGCATATGGAACTCTGTCGGCTTCATGGGCGCATGCGACCTGACCGGATCCAGGTTCGATGCGCTTGAGGCCACGGATAGCTCCTTCAACATGGCGAAGATGGCGGAAAGCTGCTTTCTGCGGGCCAAGGGAAAAACCTGTTTCTTCAATACCTGCGACCTGGAGGCCAATGACTTCAGGCTCGCCTCGTTCAAGAATTCCCTGTTCGGACGCTCGAATTTCACGGGCAGCGATTTCTTTGGCGCCAACCTGTTCATGGCGGCCATGACCGGCGTCGACCTGCGTCATTGTTCCATGCGTGCCGCCAATCTTTATGCCGCCGATCTTATGGATGCCAAACTGGCTGCCTGCGACTTTTCCGGCGCCAATCTCGGCCTGACACTGCTGGAGCAACCCACCCATGCTTAAGGCAGACAGGAAACCGGTGAGCCGGGAAGACGTTCTGGCGTTCCGGGACCACGAACAGCCGGTCATACTGCGGATCGCCACCGGACACTCCTTTGCCGGAGAGGACCTGTCCGGGATCCGCTTCATCGAATGCGATCTCTCCGGCTGCGATTTTTCCGGAACGGATCTCGGTAACGCCCAGTTCGTTTCCTGCAAGCTGACGCAGGCCAGGTTCAACGGGTCGAACCTGAAAAACACCCAGATTATCCGCTGCGACATGAGCGGCACCGAGATGCGCGAGACAAAGGTCGAGCGGCTGCAGATCGTCGGCGGCGATGCCAGCAACAGCAGCTTTGCAGGCAGCACGTTCAGCGATTTGTCCGTGGCGCAGCCGAAGCTCGCCAATGCCGATTTCTCCGGCACGACATTCGACCGCGCCGCCCTGCTCGCCCCCGATATCAGGAACGCGACATTCGCGGATGCGGTCCTGTCGAATTTCATGCTCACCGAAGCCGACCTGCGCCCCGTCGACATCACCGGTGCCCAAATCGACATCGCGCTGTTTGCGGATGCAAACCTGTCGGGCCTCGACCTTGCCGGCCAGTCCTGGCAGCATTGCACCTTCTACCAGGGCAGCTTCAAGGGCACCCTCATGGACGGCGCCAACCTGACCGCTTCCGTCTTTGCCGAATGTGATTTCGAGGGCGCCAGCCTCACGGGCGTGACGGCAAACACCACCTGCTTCACCAAGTGCCGGCTGGACGGGGTCGACCTTTCGGGCGGCCAGTTCACCATGGCCAACTTCGCCGGTGCAGGCCTGTCGGGCGCCCGCTTCACCAGCTCCCAGCTGTTTTCGGCCGTGTTCCTGGAAGCCGATTGCCGGGCCGTCCTGCTGGACCGCTGCGATCTGCGCCAGACGGAGTTTTCCCACGCGGACCTGTCCGGGGCCAATCTCGGCGCAAGCCACTTCTTCAATACCAAGTTCCACGGCGCCAAAATCGAGAAAACTGTGATGCTCGGCACAGCCGGCAGCCGGATCGAGACCGACACTGAACGCCTGAAAGCGGAACTGTACAATCCGGACAAGATCGCCCTCCACAGCGATTTGCCGATCAACAAGGGGGCAGCCTGATGTGCTTTGTCAATTCACAGGGTCCGTTGCCCGGTCTGGATTTTTCGGTTCCCGACATCTACCTGCAAACGACACCGGCCGGCCCCGTGCCGGTTCCGCTGTTCTCCATGGGCTACCGGTCCACCGAAATCCCGACCTGTTTCCGCACCTATGCCCAGTGCACGCCCGTGCACAACATGACCAGCGTCGCCCCCGTGACGGTCAGCGGCCCCGGCCCCGGCGTCGTCTCCGCCATGGTCTGCTCCAACAGCCGCAACATCATTGGATCGTTCAAGCTCTTCTTCCAGTGCATGCCGGCGACCCGCGCCCTCGTGAACCCGACGGCCCAGAACGGCCTGTCCCCGAATTCCGTCGGCACCACCCTGGTTCCCTCGCAGGTCCGCCTTTTAAGCCTTACCTGAAGGCCGTGGCAGCCCGGATCTGATATGATAACGCAGCAACGCGAAACGGTAAGCCGAGCATGATGGTGAAGAAAGACACAAACACAGAGGCCCTGGTCAACACGACTTCCAACCCTGCGCCGGCGGCAAACGGCCTCGACACCGGAACCGTCAAGGCCTTGGTGACGGAGCAGGAAGCCATGGTGACGCTGGCGGACGGGGACCAGATCCACGCGGTTCAGGCGACCAGTTGCCTGCTCGCACCGGTGATCGGCGACACCGTTCTTGTCTTTCGCGGCCCGGACCAGTCCTTCATGCTGTCGGTCCTGACCAGGAACGCGGACGTAACGGCCGAGATCGGCGTGACCGGAGCCAAGGATGTGGCATTGAAGACGGACGGCCGCCTGGCGCTGTCCGCGCCTGATGTCCAGGTCAGCGCCCGCCGGATGACGATCCTGACCGACAGCCTGATGCAGACCGGCAAGAAGCTGGTGAGCAATTTCAGCCGGTCGCTAGAAACCTATGTCGACAAGATGCTGAACGCGCGCACGATCACCACCACGGCACAGAGCCGGAGCAGCGCCATCAAGGAGACCGAGACGCTGAAGGCCGGCATCCTGGTTCAGAACATCGACAGCATCGCCACCCAGAACAGCGAAATCTCGATGATCACGGCGGAAGAGGACGTTCGCCTCGACGGCAAGCGCGTCAGCGTTGGTTAGGCACTGTTGAATGCTCCTGGTGGATGACAGGCTGAAGGCAGCCCATGACCATGCCGCAGCTGGCCGGCACGACAATGCGGCGCTGCTTTACGAAAGCATTCTGGACCTGTCTCCGGGCCATCCGGAGGCGCTCTGCGGACTGATCGAATCCCGGCTTGCCCATGGCGACATGGAGGCCGCGCAGGCGCTTATGGCCAATGCGACAGCCAGCAGCGAGCGGGATCCCGGCTTTCTGACGCTGGCCGCCAGGATCGCCCTGTTGAACGACGACAGCCGCCAGGCGGAACAGCTCACGGAGCGTGCGCTGGCGCTTGACCCGCTTCATGTTCAGGCCGCCCTGCTCAAGGCCGAGTTCCTGGCCGCGACCGGGGAGCTTGCCGAGGTCGAGGACCTCCTGAACGGGATTCGCGCCCGCAAGAGCGACCCGGATCTGCTGCTCGGCATCGCCCGTCTCTATTTTGCCCACGGGCTGCTTGGCCCGGCACTGGTGAACGTGCAGGAAGGGCTCGACCTGGCACCGGACAATGCCGCCCTCAATGCCCTGGCAGGCCGGATCCTCACCGCACTCGGCGACCATGGCAAGGCGGCGCCTTTCCTGGAAACCGCGCATCTGCAGTTTCCTGCCAATCCGGATCACCTGATCGCCCTGGCGAACAACGCCGCCGCCACCGGACAGCTCACGGAAGCCCTGAGATATGCGGAGCGGGCCCGGACCCTCTTCCCCGACCTCATGCCCGCCTGGCTCTGTTACATCAAGGTCAAGGCCAACCGCGGCGAGGCCACGGACGCGCTGCGCGCATTTGCGCCGGTCGCCAAATCCGCGAAAGACCGGACCGACGCGATCCTGACCCTGGGCACCGCCTATGCTCTTGCCGGAGAACCGGACAAGACCTTGCAGCTACTGGAACCGCTCCTGGCGGAAACGGCGCAGCTCAAGCCTCCAGAAAAGGCCCGGCTCTTCGGTGTCCTGAGGGACGCCTACCTCTCCACCGGTCAGATCGACAAGGTTCCGGATCTGGCCGGCCCGTCCCTCCACCCCGGCGACGGCGACCTGAACAGAACGCTTGAAACGGCTGCCATGGTGATCGACCCGGACCTCGGCAATCTTGAATTCATGGTCCTGGCCCGTTTTCTCGGCGCAACGGGACGGGGTCTGTCGACACCCGTTGCAGGCTCCTCCGCAATCTCTGGGCTGCCCCGCCTGTTCGGGTATGACACCTATTTGCCCAATGACGCTCCCGGCTCGACCGAGACCCTGCCGGAGATTTCGGGCGGCTTTCCCGTGTCGCAGCTTCTCGGCCTGCCGGCGCAGGTGAGAGGCGGGCTCACCGGCAAGGTTCCCTATCTGCCGGTGCGAGAAGACCTGCGCGAACGCTGGCTGGATGCCCTTGCCGAATTTCCCCGCCCCTGGATCGGCCTTGCCTGGAACGAGACCGCACCGGGCCTGACGCTGGAACCGCTTCTGTCGGCGCTGCCGATGCTGCCCGGCACCCTGGTCAGCACGGTCTGGGACCACAGCAGGACCCAGTTGAGCGGCAGAAACGGGATCATCGACGCCGGCCGGCATATCCGCCAGCTTGAAGACCTCGCAGCGCTTCTGAGCGTCCTGGATCTTGTCATCGCCCCCGATGGCATGGTGCTGCATGCAGCCGGTGCGGCCGGCACTCCGGGACTGGCACTCATCGCACATGTGCCGCCCTGGTACTGGTACGCCGAAGACGGCAGGAGCCTCTGGTATCCAAGCCTGGAGGTAATTCGCGCGCCCCATTCCGGACATTGGGCGATGCTGCTGCCGGACATGGCTGAGCAGATAGGCACTTCTCTGCGGAACCGGCTTGACCCGACCGGTTTGCCGGAGTCCTGAAAAAAGCAGCGCTGCCGGGAAAGGCAGCCCGCGGCAGCTGACACAGATCAGATAGCCGGTGACGCCGCATGGACAGAACAGCTCGGTCTCCAACACGGGCTTGATCGCAACAGATGTCTTTCAAAAAAAAGAGGGCCGTGGCTGATCACGACCCCCTATCATTGCCCGATCGATTTTGGTTCCCGGGGCGCCGGCTAGGCGCTCATCAAATAGGACTGCATGGAGGGGCTGAGCTGCTGGAACACGTCTGCCTGCATGCCCTCGATCACCTTGCTTTCACGATGATAGAAGCCGGCTTCCAGAACGACATCCCGCATGGTGCGATTGTCGGTGCGCACCACCGCAACAAGGTGCGAGAAATAGGTGTTTTCGAAGAACCAGTCCGAAAGCGCAAGGAAAAGCCGCTTCGGCAGATCCGGATCGTTGTCCAGGACATCATTGCGCAGGCAGTAATTGACGCTGATCTCGGAGGTTTCCGCAAGCGGCGTGAATCCCGCCCAGCCAAGAAAATCGCCTTCCGGCGACACGGCTTTCCATTTCGCAAAGCCATGATCGTTCTGGTGCTTGAGCGCGGAGCGCACCAGCTCGGCTGCATCGACCACCGTGCAATTGGTGGAGTATTCGGAACACTGGTTTCCAAACGGGTCGGAATGAAGGCCCTTCACGAGATTGATATCGCTGGGCGAAAAAGGGACAAGCCGCACTGCGCCGCATTCGAGGTAAATCGTCTGCACCGTGTCCTCCCGTTTTAGAATTCCTGTTTGCCGGTTCTATGCTGAATCGACAATTGCTGTAGCCGGGATCCATGTAACCCTGAATTGTGCCAACCCGATGGCAGACCAAAGTATAGGTACAAATTCCGAAAAAATAAATTCGTATTTCCAACGAGTTAATGAGATACCCGGCGCTGCACCGCACACCCCAGAGGTTGATGCCTTCCGGTCAGCAAATCTTCAGAAACTTTTCCAGATTGATTTTGTCCGACGGATCAACCCGTTGCCAGTCACTCATCTGGTTGCGAAACCAGGTCTCCTGACGCTTTGCGTATTGCCGCGTTGCAACAGTCAGCCTGTGGAGCGTTTCTGCATAATCGGCCGTTTCCGCCAGAAACGCGGCGATTTCCGGTACGCCGATGGCCCGCATGGCCGGAAGTTTGTCTGAAAGTCCCAGTGCGAGCAAGGCGCGGACCTCCGCGATGCCTTCATCCGCCAGCATCAATTTCGCGCGCTGCGCGATCCGCTCGTGCAGCCAGGGCCGCGGTGGCGCCAGGACGATTTTCAGGCACCGGTCCGGCGCCAGCAGAGGCGACGACTGGTGCTCCTGCTGCCAGCGGGCAAGCGGCCTGCCGGTGGCCATCAGCACCTCCAGGGCACGGGCCAGGCGTTGCGGGTCGGCAAGATCTCGGGCCGCCTGCGGATCCCCGAGATCAAAAATCGCCTGTCTGAGCCCGTCGAGATCCTGCCGGTCGGCCATTTCCCTGGCCTTGGCGCGCACCTCCACGGGAATGTCCGGCAACTCTGCGAACCCTTCCGTCAGTCCCTTGAAATAGAGCCCGGTTCCGCCGACAAGGATCGGCAGCCGGCCGTTGTCCCGGGCCATGTCGAGCTCGCGTTCGGCCAGGCGCAGCCAGGCGCCGGTCGAGGAGGCAGTCGACGCCGGCAGGATGCCGTAGAGCCGGTGGGGAACTTGTGCCTCCTCGTCGCTGCCCGGACGCGCGCTCACCAGCCTGAGATCCTTGTAAAGCTGCATGGAATCGGCATTGATGATGACGCCGTTCATCGTTTTTGCCAGGTCCAGCGCCAGGGCGGACTTGCCGCTGGCGGTTGGCCCGGCTATCAGGATGGCGCGATTGCCCGAAGCCATGATCCCGTCTTTATCCAAGGAACCGTCCATGTCGCTTGTTGCCACTCTGGTGTCCACTCCTACTGCGCCCGCGGTCGACGCGGAGTTGATCGGCCGGGCATCGGACGCGCTCGGCGTATCCGGCACGGCGACCGTACTGATGTCCGGTGTCGCCGCGGATATCCGCTTTGACGGGTGCGACGCAAGCACCGCCGACAATATTCTGCGCGAAATCGTCGGAAATGCCCGCGTGGATGTCTTTGTGCAACCGGAAGCCGGCCGCCGCAAGCGCCTGCTGATCGCGGACATGGATTCCACCATGATCCGCCAGGAATGCATCGACGAACTCGCCGCCGAACTCGGCCTGAAGGACCGGATCGCCGCGATCACCGAACGGGCGATGCGCGGAGAGATCGAATTCGAACCGGCCCTGCTAGAGCGCGTCGGCCTTTTGGCGGGCCTTCCCGTTTCGGCCATCGACACGGTTCTGAGCAACCGCATCCAGCTGATGCCGGGTGGACGCACGCTGGTGCAGACGATGAAGGCGAACGGCGCCTATTGTGCCCTGGTCTCCGGAGGGTTTACCCATTTCACCAAGGCCGTCGCCAACATGATCGGCTTCGACGAGAACCAGGCCAACACGCTGCTTGAGGCGGATGGCAAGCTGACCGGCAAGGTCGGACAGCCCATATTGGGCCGGGAAGCCAAACGGGCCCGCCTGGAGTATCTCGTTGCCGAGAAAGGTCTTGCCTTCGAGGAAACCCTGGCCGTCGGCGACGGCGCCAATGACCTTTCCATGATCGAACGCGCCGGCACCGGTGTCGCCTACCGCGCCAAGCCCGCTGTCGCGGAAGCCGCCGACATCCGGGTCGACCACGGCGACCTCACGGCGCTGCTTTACCTGCAGGGCTATGCGGAAAGCGACTTCGTTCTGAGCTGACCCTGAACGAAACGAAGGGTCGGGTCGGACCGCACCGCATAACGGCTCGGAGACAAAACAGCCGCCGAGCTGCCTCCCCAACCCCGGGCGATGGCGGCACAAAACAGGGGCATCAACCTGAGGAGGACCGTCAGGTCCGTCTCGAAGGATGACGGTTGAAGGTGGGGATTTGTTACAAGAAAGGCGCCGTTACCGGCGCCTTTCTCATGTCATTCTGCCAGCTGGGCGGCTTACTCGTCCTCGATCCGGACCGGTACGAAGCGGACATCGCCGGTCGGGTTGGACAGAAGCAGCAGCGCCGAACGGCGGTTGTCTTTTTTCAGCTTCTCGATCTGCGCCTCGACATCGGCCGGCGTCTCCACGGGTTCCTGGGCGACTTCCTTGATGACATCGCCCGCCATGACCCGCTTTTCCTCGGCGGATGAGCCGGGCGTGACTTCCGTGACGACCACACCGGTCACGTCCTCGTCGATGGAGAACTGTTCTCGCAGGCTGTCGTCGAGTTCCGCGAGCATCATGCCGAGAACTTCGCTCTTCTCCGCAGGTTTGTCTTCGGGCTCGCCTTCCGTGGTTTCACTGGCTTCGGTCACCTCGTTTTCCAACAGGCGCTCGAGGGTCACGGTGATGTTGACTTCCTCGCCCTTGCGCAGGACGACGACTTCGACTTCCTTGCCGATGTCGGTTTCGGCGACCATGCGCGGCAGTTCCCGCATGGTTTCGACCTCGTTGCCGTCGAACTTGATGATCACGTCACCCGGCTCGATCTCCGCCTTCGCCGCAGGACCATCCTCGGTCACGCCGGCGACCAGCGCGCCCATGGCCTCATCCATGTCCAGGCTGAGGGCGATTTCGTCGGTGACTTCCTGGATGCGCACGCCGAGCCAGCCACGGCGGGTTTCGCCATACTCGCGCAGCTGCTCGATCACGTTCATCGCCGTCTTGGCCGGGATCGCGAAACCGATGCCGATCGAGCCGCCGGACGGCGAGATGATCGCCGTGTTGATGCCGACCACGTTGCCTTGCATGTCAAACAGCGGGCCACCGGAATTGCCCCGGTTGATGGACGCGTCCGTCTGGATGAAGTTGTCATAGGGTCCGGAATTGATGTCGCGGTTGCGCGCCGACACGATGCCGACCGTCACCGTGCCGCCAAGGCCGAACGGGTTGCCGATGGCCATCACCCAGTCCCCGACGCGGATCGCGTCGCTGTCGCCGAAATTGACGTCCTTGAGCGGTGTCTCCGGCTCGACTTTCAGGACCGCCAGGTCGGTCTTTTCATCGGTGCCGATGATTTCCGCCCGGAGCTTGGTGCCGTCATTGAAGTTCGCGGTGATCTCGTCCGCACCTTCGATGACGTGGTTGTTGGTGATGATGATGCCTTCCTTGCCGTCCACGACAAAGCCGGAGCCGAGCGACTGAACCCGCCGCGGCTGATCGTTGTCCCGGTTCTGGCGATTGAAGAACTCCTCGAAGAACTCCTGGAACGGCGAGCCGTCCGGCACTTCCGGCATCGGAACCGACCGCCGCCCCTGAACGGTCTGGGCCGTGGAAATGTTCACCACGGCATCGCCGAGTTCCTCCGCCAGGTCGGCGACGGACACCGGGCCTTGTGCATGGGCCACGTCGACAGGCTGAAACACAACCATTCCGCCAAGCAGGATACCCGCCGCAGCAGCTGCGACCCGGGTCATCCGACGGCGAACAAAATCTGGAGCCATAGGGCTTTCTCCTCATCCCGGCCGGGTGGACCGCCAGCCAATGTGTTCCACGGCCGGCAGCCGATGGGTTATTACTTACTGGTCCTGAACCAGAATATAGAACGGGCGGGACGTTTTTGCGCCTCCCGCCCGAAAACTTTTCGTTATCCGCGAATGATCCACACAAGAAATACGCCGATCACCGCGGCAAGCAGGCCGGTCACCCGCAAGGTCTGGTCCGATGTGTCCATCACGCTGCGCATGATGGCCTTCATGCCACCGGGCACAAGTGCGTAGAGCACACCCTCAAGCACGAGCACCAGACCCAGCGCCGTTACCAGTTCGCTCATTGAGCGGCGAGCGACGGCGACCGGTCGGAGACACCCTGGCTGCCATTGCCGTCGGCAGCCGGCGGGAGCACGCCTGACGGATCCTTGAAGAACCGGAAGAAGCTGGAATCCGGTGACAGGACGAGGCTTGTATCTCCTGCCTGGAGCCCGGCTTCATAGGCCTGCATGGACCGGTAGAAAGCGAAGAACTCCGGATCGGCTCCGAAAGCCTCCGCGAAGATCTTGTTCCGCTCGGCATCGCCGTCACCACGGGTGATTTCAGAATCCCGCCTTGCTTCCGCGACAAGGACCGTGGCGTCACGGTCTGCACGCGAACGGATCCGGCGGGCGACTTCCTCACCCTGTGCGCGGATTTCGGTCGCTTCCCGCTGACGTTCCGTCTGCATCCGGGCGTAAATCGCCTGGGAGTTGGCATCCGGCAGGTCGGCGCGGCGGATCTTCACATCGATCACCTCGATGCCGAGTTCTTCCGCATTGGCGCTGACGTCACGGCGGATCGCCTCCATAACACCGGAGCGGTCGTCACGCACAAGCGCCACGAAACTGGTCCGGCCGAGTTCCGAACGCAGCGACGACTGCAGCAACGTCGACAGGCGCCGGTTGGCGGTCTGGACGTTCGAGACGCGCTGGTAGAAGAGCACCGGGTTGGAGATCCTGTACCTTGCGAACGCGTCCACAACGAGCCGTTTCTTGTCCGAGGAGATCGGCTCCAGAGGCGGCATGTTCAGGTTGAGGACACGCTTGTCCATGTAGACCACGTTCTCCACGAACGGGTACTTGAGATAAAAACCGGGTGTGGTCTTCGGCTCCTCGACGATCCGGCCGAGCCGCAGGACCAGGGCCTGCTGGGTCGGATTGACGATGTAGATCGACATGTAGCCAAGCACGGCCACGACGATCAGGATGATTGCGAGAATTCCGCTACGCATGATCAATTTCCTCCGGTCCGTGCCGTCGCGGCGGCGCCGCCGCGCGGGTTCAGGTCATTGAGCGGCAGGAACGGCAGCACGCCAGATCCGGAGGACTCGCTGTCAATGATGATCTTGTTGTTGGAGCCAAGAACCTTTTCCAGGGTCTCCAGGTAAAGGCGCTCACGGGTCACGTCCGGAGCATTCTTGTACTGTTCGTAGATCTTGGTGAAACGCTGGGACTGACCGGTCGCCTCCGCGATCGTCTGCTCCTTGTAGGCGTTGGCTGCTTCAAGAACGCGAGCCGCTTCACCGCGCGCTTCCGGAACGATCCGGTTGGCATAGGCTTCCGCCTCGTTTCGAATACGTTCCTGATCGGCACGGGCCGCCTGGACGTCACGGAACGCGTCGATGACCTGGGAGGGCGGGTCAACGCGCTGCATCTGCACTTCGGCGACCTCGACGCCCGCACGGTAGGTGTCCAGCGTCGCCTGCATCAGGGTGACGACGTCGTTCTGGATGGCCACGCGGTTTTCCGTCAGGATGGCGTCGATGTTGGAACTGCCGACGACTTCGCGCATCGCGCTCTCGGCGACAGCCTTCACGGTGCCTTCCGGATCCTGGATGTTGAACAGGTAGTCGCTGATGCCTTCGCGGGTGTTCTTGATACGCCACAGGACCTTGAAGCCGACATCGACGATGTTCTCGTCACCCGTCAGCATCAGGCTTTCTTCCGGCACGTCGCGCGCACGCACGACGCCGGAGCCGCTGACGGTTTCATCGACCCCGACCGTGGTTTCACGCTGCTGTTCGACCTTGGGCTTGTAGACTTCACCGACCGGGTAGGGCCAGTTGTAGTTGAGGCCCGGAGGCGTCTGATCGGTCACTTCACCGAGCACGAGCTCGACACCGACCTCACCTTCGTCGACGACATAGAAACCGGTCGCCAGCCAACCGATCACGACGACACCAAAGACAATCAGGACACCGATGGTGCCGAGACCGCCGCCGCCACCGCCCGGGAGAACGGTGCGCATGCGGTCCTGCGTGCGTTTGAGGAGCTCTTCCAGGTCCGGCGGGTTGTTGCCGCCCCTGTTCGGACCGCCTCCGCCCCAGGGACCGTTGTTGTTTCCGCCGCCGCCCCAGGGACCGCCGCCGTTTCCGCCACCCTTCCAGGGGCCACCGCCGCCTGACTGATTGCTCCAAGGCATCAAAAATTCCTTCTTCGAGATCCGGCGGAACCCGCCGGACATGGGCATTCGCCCGTTCTGACTCATGGTTGGTTATAGGGAGGTTACCGACCGCTTTCAACGGATAGACCGGCGCCGGAACCTCCTAAAACCCATATGATTTCCCGCGCCGGAGGTGGGTCCTGAAACGGTCACTGTCAAGCCCCGGCGCACATTTGGCCGCACTCTGCCAAAGAGCCTGCCCGAATATCAGGGCCGGATCATGTCGATATGCGGAATTCCGTCCTCCACAAAGGCTTCGGAAACGGTCTCGAATCCGAGCGAGCAGTAGAAGTCTTCAAGGTAGGCCTGTGCACGAACATGGATCCTGCAACCCGGGGCCATTTCACGGGCCTTGTCTATGCCCGCCTGCATCATGGCCCGGCCGAGACCCGAGCCACGGGCTTCGGGCGCGATCACAACACGTCCGATCCGCGCGGTGCTCACCTCCGGCTCGACAAAGATTCGGATGGCCCCCGTTACGGCTTGCGTCGCCGGGTCCTGGATCAGGTAATGCAGCGCCTGCGGATCCTTGCCATCGATATCGGCATAAAACGATGCCTGCTCCAGGATGAAAACATCCTGCCGCAGTTTCAGCAGGCCATAGAGCTGCTGAAGGCTGAGTTGGTCGAAGGCCGCCCATTGGGCAGTCATTGCATCTGGAATGGTCATCGCGTCCGGGTCACGTCCCATCCGCCTTGCGGCGATAGCTGACAAAGGTGAAATCCGCGCTGTCGCGCTCCGTGCGCGCGCCCGGCACCCGGGACGTTTCCTGCCAGACCTGCGGGCTGATTTCGGGAAACCGCGTGTCGCCCGATGGCGCCGCATCGACCTCGGTAATTTCAAGCCGGTCGGCCCGGGGCATGGCCTGGGCGTAGATCTGGCCACCGCCGATGCACATGATTTCGCCGACGCCGAGATCTGCCGCAAGAGCCGCTCCGCGCTCAAGAGCCGCGTCGAAGGACAGCGCACGCTCGGCTCCCTCCGGTGCGTAGCCGGGATCGCGCGAGATCACGATATGCGGCCGTCCGGGAAGCGGCTTGCCGCCGAAGGACAGGAACGTCTTGCGTCCCATGATCACGGGTCTGCCGAGCGTGAGGCTCTTGAAATGTTTCAGGTCGGACGACAGCCTCCAGGGCATGTCATTGTCCGCGCCGATGATCCCGTTGCGTGCCACGGCGGCGATCAAGACGAGTTCGGGCAAGCAGTCCTCCGAATCCGGTTTTCTTTCCTCAACGGGCCTCCTAGCATGAATTTGAAGCGCGATGGCAGTGCATGCGATTTTCTTTTGGCCCTGCTGTCGGTTTTTGCCGGTCTGGAACGTCCTGGAAAGGTGATCACGAACTGAAGGGAGTATTGCAACCCATGTCGGACTTGATGGACACCGTTCTGATCGAACGCACCCGTTCGTTCATTCCCGATGGCAATGTCGAGCAGAAACGCATGTTCGGCGGCACCTGTTTCATGGTCAACGGCAACATGCTGGTCTGCGTGTCGAAACGCGGTCTCATGGCCCGCGTCGGCAAGGACCAGGAAGCCGCGGCCCTGTCGAAACCGCACGCCTCGCAATGCCGGCCGACCGGTCGGCCGATGCCCGGCTTCATCCGGATCGAGCCGGACGGCATCGAGACGGACGAGGATCTGAAGGACTGGGTCGAGATGGCCCGGACCTACGTCTGCGCCCTGCCGCCCAAGGCCGCGAAGCCGAAAAAGACAAGAACCGGAAAGGCCGCCCGATGACATCCGCCGGATTTCAGTCGGAGACCTTCCGCTTCCTGGAAGACCTCGCCGCCAACAATTCCAGGGACTGGTTCGAAGCCCACAAGGCGGACTACCAGCGGTTTGTCAAGAAACCGGCCGACGCGTTCCGGCCCGCGCTTCTGCATGCGCTTGAAGAGGTCACCGGACACGCCCTTGCCTCCAAGCAGTTTCGCATCAACCGGGACCTCCGGTTCTCTAAGGACAAGACGCCCTACAACACCCACATCCGCATGGCCTTCTGGCCGAGCGGTGCCACCTTCGCAGGCAAGGAAGCGCAGCCACCCGGATTCTTCCTGTCCGTCGAACGCGATCACCTGCGTTTCGGGACCGGCTGCATGGCCTTCTCCAAAGCGGTTCTTGGCGCTTACCTGCACGCCCTCGAGACAGGCGACGGCGAAACGATCGCGGGTTTGCTAACGGACCTGGAAAGGCAGGGTTTCGAGATTTCCGAACCGGATCTTGCCAGGATCCCGCGCGGTTTCCCAAAGGATCATCCTCACGCGGAGCTGGCCAGGCACAAGGGCCTGGCCGTCTGGAAGTCGCTTCCGGACACCAAGGCGGTTCTCGGCGACGGGGCTGTCGCGACACTGGTGGAAAGCTGGGCGCCGAGCCTGCCCTTCTGGAAATACTTTCTGAGCCTGCAGGAAAAAGCTTGATCCAAAGCGCTTTGAAACCTATCACCTCGGCATGCTCCCACGACCATGAGACGAGATTCGATGGTGTCCCCAAAAGACCTTGCAAAGCGCTTCCCCGATGATTTCCAGTTTGGCGTGGCGACCGCCGCCTACCAGATCGAGGGCGCTGTGGCCGAGGACGGCCGCAAACCGAGTATCTGGGACGCGTTTTCGAAGATGCCGGGCCGGGTCTACAAGGGCCACACGGGTGACGTCGCCTGCGACCATTATCATCGCTGGGAAGACGATCTCGACCTGATCCGGTCACTGGGCGTCGACGCCTACCGCTTCTCGATTGCCTGGCCGCGCATCCTGCCGGACGGCCGTGGCCAGGTGAACGAAAAGGGGCTCGACTTCTACGACCGCCTGATCGACGGCATGGTCGCCCGCGGCCTCAAGGTCTACCCGACGCTGTACCACTGGGACCTGCCCCTGATGCTGGCGGGTGACGGCGGCTGGACGGCGCGCAGCACGGCGGAGGCCTTTGCCGACTATGCCGCAATCGTGGTCCGGCGGCTCGGCGACCGCATGGACGCGCTGGCGACCATCAACGAACCCTGGTGCATTTGCCACCTCAGCCATCTCTACGGCATCCATGCGCCCGGCGAAAAGAGCCCGGAGGCATTTGCCGCCGCCGTTCATACGCTGAATCTCGCCCACGGCCTCGGTGTTCAGGCCGCCCGCTCTGAACGCGCCGACCTGCCGATGGGCATCGTGCTCAATGCCTATTCCATCTATCCGGCCACCGACCGGCCGGAAGACAAGGCCGCCGCGCAGCGGGCCTTCACGTTCCACAACGGGGTTTTCTTCGAGCCGCTCTTCGAAGGTGCCTATCCGGCGGACTTCCTGACGGCCTTCGGCACCTCGATGGACATTCGCGAAGGAGACCTGGACACGATCAGCCAGCCGCTGGACTGGTGGGGCCTGAATTACTACACCCCCTGGCGGGTGCGCGAGGACAGCGACCTGGAGGCGGACTATCCGCAAGCCGTGGCGGTGCCGCCGAATGAAGCTGTTCCCGTGACGGATATCGGCTGGGAGGTCTTTTCGCCAGGCCTTTCCGATCTCCTCAAGGACCTCCACGCGCGCTATTCCCTGCCCGACTGCTACATCACCGAGAACGGTGCCTGCTACAATGACGAGCCCGTTGACGGCGTCATCGACGACAAGGGCCGGATCGACTATCTCGCCGCGCATTTCGGCGCGATTGCCGACGCCCGCGAGGCCGGCGTGCCGGTCCGCGGCTATTTCCTGTGGAGCCTGATGGACAATTTCGAATGGGCCGAAGGTTACCGGATGCGCTTCGGCATCGTCCATGTCGACTATGACAGCCAGGTGCGCACCCCCAAGGCCAGCGCGCTCTGGTATCGGGCGTTGCTGGTGGCGCGGTAGGTTTGGCCGGACTAAGGCATCCTGCAGCGTCTGCACCCAATTCAGCGTCATGCTGAGGAGCTGCGTTAGCGGCGTCTCGAAGGACGACCGCTTGCTCTGTTGCCAGGCAGGCGCCTGAAGCCGCTCCTTCGAGACGGACCTGTCGGTCCTCCTCAGGATGACGGCGGAGTGTGTGGAGAGGCCGTTCTGCAGGTTTGCCGCAAAGGCATATCTTTTTTGAGCCGGCCCCTCCTTCAGCGTCATCCTGAGGAGCCGCGTTAGCGGCGTCTCGAAGGACGAGCTGCTTGCTCTGGTGCCTGAGGCCACTCCTTCGAGACGCGCGCTAGCGCGCTCCTCAGGATGACGACGGAGTTTGTGGCAGATTCAGTCACACCCTGACCAGGTTCGCCAGGATGATCTCGCTCCACACCCTGGTCGGCGGGATCCAGGCGTTCCAGTTGTTGTAGTTGCCGGAAAAGATGACGGCGGCCACGTCCGCCTTCGGGCACAGGAACAGCCGCTGGCCGCCATTGCCGAAACCGGCGAACCAGGGCACCGGCCCGCCGAGCGCCGGGACCGGCGCCTGACCGCAGAACCAGAAATAGCCGTAATCCGGCCCCTCCCCCGTCGCGATCACCGGCCTCAGGGAGGCCGTCAGCCAGGCTTCGGGAACGATCCGGTGGTCCTGCCAGAGCCCGTTGCCCAGTACCAGACGACCGATCTTCAGCAGATCCGGCGCGCTCAAGCGCAGGCCGGAAGCCGGGGAATGGGTTCCGTCCGGACCGGCGGCCCATTCGAAGGTTTCGATGCCGAGCGGTGAAAACAACCTCTCGCGTGCGAAATCCGGCAGTTTTCTGCCCGTGCCGCGCTGCAGGATCTCGCCGACCAGCGCTGTCGCGCCGCCGCTGTAGATCCAGCGCGCGCCCGGCTCGGCCACAAAGGGGCGCTCCAGGATATAGCGGTAGCGGTCCGGTGCCATTTCCATGGCAATCTCGCTGTTTTCCGGATCGGTATAGGGACGGGTTTCGTCCCACTCCATGCCGAGCGTCATGGTCAGCGCGTGTTCGATCGTCAATTGCTGTCTTTGCGGATCGGCGGCGAGATCCGGATAGTCCGGAAACAGGTCGAGGATCGGCGTGTCGAGACGCGGCACCTCGCCCCGTTCCAGGGCAATCCCGTAAAGCAGGCTGACGATGCTTTTCGATACCGAGCGCAGGTCGTGCAGCGTGTCCGCGGCGAAGGACACGTCACCGATGGACCGGCCCCAGTTCTCATCCGGGCCGCTGCCGTAACTTTCCAGGACCGTCTCGCCGCCCCTCTCCGCCAGCACCACATGCAGGTGCGGCAACAGACCGGCCTCGGCGCCTGCGCAGAGCCTGCGGCCGATCGACGTGTCAAAGCCGCGCCGCTCGGCGGCGAGCGCATGCGGTGAAAGGGAAAGCCCGCCAGATGAAACCATTGCCTGAAATTCCTGAAGTCAAATCCGGAAGTAGAGTGCGCAGTCTCGCGCCGAATTGCGAATGTTTTTTGACCAATTGCAAGCAGTTTCCATCTTGACCTTCCCCCAACTGGAACCATCATGAGTCCTGAAGGCGGCGGCAAAGGCACTCCGGGAGTTCAATGGTGAATCGCAGATCGTTTCTGAAAACGTCCTTGGCCGGATGTGCCGCAACATTGCTGCCGAAGTTTTCCCTGGCAAAAACCACGGACGGTGTCCTGGAGCTGACCGCGCAAAAGGGCCAGGCCCGGCTCTATGGCGAGGACGGCGGCCTCTCCGACCTGTGGCTCTACAACGGCAAGCTGCCGGGTCCGGAAATCCGGGTGAAACGCGGTGAGCGCGTTCGGGTCCGGTTCCGCAACCAACTGGACGAACCGACCTCCGTGCACTGGCACGGCATCCGCATCGACAATGCCATGGACGGCGTCGCCGGCCTGACCCAGGCGCCGGTGGAGCCCGGGGAAAGTTTCGACTACGATTTCATCGCGCCCGACGCCGGCACCTACTGGTACCACGCCCACACGATGAGCTGGAACCAGGTGCCACGCGGCCTTGCCGGCCCGCTGATCGTCGAGGAAGACGAACAGCTGTTCGATCTGGAACGCGACATCACGCTGATGCTGAGCGACTGGCGCCTGGATGAAGACGGTACCCTGGAAACCGCCAGCTTCGGTGCCATGCATGACTTCTCCCATGCCGGACGGCTGGGCAACTGGCTGACGATCAACGGCGTCTCCATGCCGGAGATCCCGCTGCAGCAGGGGCGCTGGCACCGCATCCGCCTGATCAATTCGTCCGCGTCCCGGGTGCTGGATCTGGCCCCGTCCCGCTTCGGTGCCAAGGTGATCGCCCTGGACGGCCAACCCTTCGAGACCCCGCGCGACATGGACGGCACGCTGCAGCTTGCCCCGGCGCAGCGGATGGATCTTGTCATGCGACCCGGGGAAACAGGGGACATTCCCTTCGAGACCATGACCGGCAAGCCGTTCACCTTCGCCACCTTCAAGGTCGGCGACGGCAAGGGAGACGACCTTCCACTGAAACAGCCCGCGATCAACAGGCTGCCGGAACCTGACCTGGAGGCCGCCTGGGAGATCCCGCTGCTGATGGCGGGCGGAGCCATGGGGGGCATGCGTTCGATGATGGACGGCCGCACGCGGGAAGAACTCAACCAGATGATGCAGGACGGCCTGTTCTGGGTCCTTAACGGCAAGGCCGGCATGGGCGACGAGCCGATGTTCAAGGCCAGCCGCGGCGACACCATCCTCATCGAAAGCCGCAACGACACCGCCTTTGCCCATGCCATGCATCTGCACGGACATCATTTCCGTGTGCTGGAACGCAACGGCAAAAACCTGGAGCATCCGGACTGGCGGGACACCTTCACCACGGTGCCGGAGGAAACGGTCAAGATCGCCTTCGTCGCCGACAATCCCGGCAAGTGGCTGCTCCATTGCCACATGCTGGGCCATGCGGCCTCGGGCATGACGACCTGGTTCGAGGTGGCTTAGGCAATCTCCGGGATCACACCGCGATCGGCGCCGCGATGTGCGGGTGCGGGTCGTAACCGGTGAGCTCGAAATCCTCGAATTTGAACGCGAACAGATCCGTCACATCCGGATTGATCTTCATTTCCGGCAAAGCGCGCGGTGTGCGGGTCAGCTGCTCGCGCGCCTGGTCAAAATGGTTGGAATAGAGGTGGGCGTCGCCGAATGTGTGCACGAAGTCTCCCGGTTTCAGGCCGGTGACCTGGGCGACCATCATGGTCAGCAACGCATAGGAGGCGATGTTGAAGGGCACGCCCAGGAACACATCCGCCGAGCGCTGGTAGAGCTGGCAGGAGAGCCTGCCGTCGGCGACATAGAACTGGAACAGGGAATGGCAGGGTGGCAGGGCCATTTCGTCGACCAGCGCCGGGTTCCAGGCCGAGACGATCAGCCGGCGACTTTCCGGATTGGTGCGGATCATGGTGAGCAGATTGGCGATCTGATCAATGGAGCGGCCATCCGGCGCCGGCCAGGAGCGCCACTGGTAGCCGTAGACCGGACCGAGTTCGCCGTTCTCGTCGGCCCAGTCGTCCCAGATCCTGACGCCGTGCTCCTTCAGGTAACGGATGTTGGTGTCACCGGCGAGGAACCAGAGCAGCTCGTGAATGATCGATCTCAGGTGCAGCTTCTTGGTCGTGACCACCGGAAAGCCTGCCGACAGGTCGAAGCGCATCTGATGGCCGAAAATGGAGCGCGTGCCCGTGCCGGTGCGGTCGCCCCGGTCGACGCCCTCCTCCAGGATTTTCGACAGGAGATCGAGATACTGCTGCACGTGAGAGGCCTCTGCTCGCCGGGTTTCTGCTGTTGGGGTTAATGTGGCAGATTTTCGTAAAAACACAGCCCTTGGCGCCGACTTTCCCCAGCTTGCGTCCGCCTTTGTGGATCAATCCGCCGTGAGCCGGCAAACAGGAGCGAAAAGCGAAAGCCCCTTTCAATTCAAACGCAGAACCCCTATATCAGGCGTGCTGGTTCGCCAGCTATGGCAATAAACTGTCAGTGCAATAAACCTATCGGACCCGGGGGCGGTACCCGGCGCCTCCACCCAAGCCCATGAGGCTTAAGCTTTTGGAACCTCATGGGTTTCGGCGGGGGCGAAATAGGATCGACGAGGGCGTAAAGACTGTGCTTTTGCTCGGCATTGTACCACCGTTATCGGGCTGTTCTAATAGTTGCAAATGACAACTATGCTATGGACAACGCTGTCGCAGCGTAATGCTGCGCCGGTAGTCCACTAAGTCCTGTTGGGTAGCACCATCGGGCGGGGTTCGGAGGCACCTGGCAACAGAAGCCTCCACTGATCTTTCCACTTTTTTCAAGTGTCCTAGTTTGTTCCGGTAGGCACACAGCAAATCCGGAGCGAAGCGGCACATTAATCTGGGTTCACCGGGAAAAGAGCCTTTTCTTTTTGATCCCGTCCCGTCAATGTGCTGCAGAGAGACAACATTCCCAGCGAGATTCGATCAATACTGATGTCTGAAGACCTTCTGCGATACGACATTCTGATCCAGGACGCGCTGCGTGGCGCGGTCAAGAAAATCCTTGCCGAAGTCGGACGCACCGGGCTGCCCGGGGACCATCACTTTTATATCGCCTTCGACACCAATGCCCCCGGGGTGCGCATTTCCCAGCGCCTGAAAGAGCGCTACCCGCAGGAAATGACCATCGTGCTGCAACACCAGTTCTGGGACCTTGCCATCGGTGAGCACGCCTTCGAGGTCGGCCTGTCCTTCGGCGGCGTTCCGGAAAAGCTGCTGGTCCCCTTCTCGGCCATCAAGGGCTTCTTCGATCCTTCCGTCCAGTTTGCCCTGGAGTTCGATCCGGGCAAGACGGCCGAGGAACTTCCCGAGGAGCTCCTGGAAGCCGTGGAAGAGCTCGCCAAGGCCGAGCAGGAGCATGCGGACAGCCAGTCCAAGGCCGGCGACCAGGACGACAGCAAGGAAGCGGCCAGCGCGGCCCCCGACAACACGGACGACGTAACCACCAAGACACCTGCCGGCGAGGGCGGCGGCGAAGTGGTTTCGCTGGACGCGTTCCGCAAGAAGACCTGATCCGAAGGCACTTTTCGGGAGAGACCCATGAGCGCGGAGATCATCAATCTGCGCATGGCGCGCAAACACAAGCAACGTCAGGACAAGGACAAGGCCGCGGAAGACAACCGCCGCAAGTTCGGCCGAACCAAGGCCGAACGTGAGGCCGCCCGCAAGCGGCGGGAGGACCTTGAACACCACGTCGACGGTCACAAGCTGGGCCAGGATGATCCGTCCGGCAACGACACCGGCAGCTGAAGTCTGATGGCGCTGATCAAACGCTCCCTCTCCCTGCACGGCCACCGCACAAGCCTTGCCCTCGAACCCGAATTCTGGGACGTCGTTGACGGGTTTGTTGCCTCGGAGAGGCGGTCCCTGGCGGGGCTGATCGCCGAAATCGACGACAACCGCGATCCGGACGATCCGTTGTCGTCGGCGGTCAGGGTCTGGGCGTTGAAGCGGGTAAAAACATCAGCAATGAACTGAACCGGAGCCTACTGTGCCCCGGGCAGCACCAGCGGTCCGCCGACATCCTGGGTGATCAGGTCACCGATGGAAACGGGCGGCTCGAGCGGGGGCAGGCTGTTGGCCGGTTTGGCGGCCGGCGCCGCCGCCGGGGCTGATATGGCATCCGCGCCGGGTGTTTCCAGAAGCGCCCGGATGCGATCCGCAAACGGTTCGGCCGGTTCGGCAGGTACCACGCTGCCCTGTTGGCTAGGCTCCGGTTTGGCCGGCACCTCGGTGGTGACCGCCGCTGTATCAGCCGCCGGTGCGCTTTCTTGCGGCAAAGCCGAATTCTCCTGCTCCTCCTGAGCGGGATCGGCATTGCCGGACTGTTCTTCCTCGAGACGCAGGCGCTCTTCCTCGGCCTTGCGCGCCGCCTCTTCGGCCAGGCGCACGCGGCGGGCTTCCGCTTCCCTCTGCCGTTTCAGTTCGCGCATCAGGCGGTCCCGCTCCAGGATTTCCGCCTGCAGCTTTTCCACCCGCTCAACCTCCTGTTCGAAGGCGCGCAGGGTCAGGTAGGCGGTGAACGGCGCGATGTCTACCCGACGGGCGGGCACGTCGACCGGCCCCTGGAACAGCAGCCCGACCTGGGGTTCCGCCCCGGTGACCGCGTCCTCGCCGGGATCGACCTTCAGCGAGAAGTCCGCATCCAGATCATATGTGCCGAGATCCACCTCGGCCGACCCGAAGATTTCGGCACGCTCGGAATCGACCACCACATTGCGGGCACTGAGGCGTCCGCCGACCATGGTCAGCGTGCCGTCGACACGCTGGAACGGCAGGCTGCCCGCGGCCATGTGACTGACAAAGACTTCGCGGATCTTGTCATCGGCCAGTTCCAGTCCCGCGTCCACGGCCCGGGTCACCAGCGGGAAGGCCTGCGGATTGAGGCCCCGGAACTCGCCGTTTTCCATGACGAACGTGCCACCGCCGGTGAGCCCGGTCACGATGGCGGAGATCGACCGGCCGGCACCTTCGAATTCCAGGAACAGGTCGAGCGTGCCGGAAGCGACCGCCCGGCCGCTCGGCCGCCAGGCGACCTGGCGCAGATCGGCGCCGTCGAGCTTGACCCGTCCCGAAGCCGCCGCCTCCGCCTCCGTGCGGCGGATCGACAGACTGCCTTCCAGGCTGCCACCGGCAAACGCGCCTGAAAGCCCGTCCAGACGCAACAGGGTGGGTGACAGGCGCAGCTCGGCGCGCGGCCCGGTCACTTCGGTTTCCTCGTCAAGGCGCAACCGGTCGGCCTCGAAGGCCAGCGTGACATCGACGCCGTCCATAAGCGGCGCTCCAAACGGCGCAACCGGCCAGATGCTGGAACCGTCCCCCGCCCCGAACCACTGGTCTGGGCCAAGCACAAGTTCGGTCAGGCCGCGCAAATCGGCCTGATTGACGGAAAGTTCACCGGAAAAGCGGCGGTTGCGTTCTCCGGGTGCTGGCTCCAGGTCCCCTTCCAGGCGGGCCTTGAAGCGGGTTTCACCAACCTCGCCTTCGGCTCTGGAAATGGCGAGCGCACTGCCGACCCCTTCCAGATCGACGGAAAGCTCTGCGGGGATCGTGCCGGTCATGACGGGCATGACCCGCCCGGCCATCAGCGCCAGCGGTGCGAGATCTCCGGTTTGTGCCTTGAGCGCCAGGCGGTATTCAGGCTCTGCGTCCTCGGCAAGTGTCAGGGAACCGGAGCCGTCAAGCCGCGTGTCCCCCACGGCCGCGGCCAGTTCGACGGACAGCCCCTCTTCGGGCCTGCCGGATGCGGAGAGCGACAACTGTCCCGTTCCCGCCGTCTCCACCGGGATCACGTCAAGGCCAAGCTGCTGCAGCATCTTGCCGCCATCGGGGCCTTTGAGGGCGAGCGACAGGTCGATATCGGCGGCATGCCAATCATCGACACGCCCCTTCAGGGCCGCCTGCAGCGCGGTTTCCGCCCCGCCCGCCGTGCCGTCAAGGCGCAGGGACATGTCCGTTGCATCAGCGGCGGCGGCCGCCTTCAGCTCCGCATCGAATTTCGCGGGAACAAGGCTGGCCGCGGCCTTTTCCAGCCGCTCGGCGAACACCGTTTCCGGAAAGAGACTGCCGGTCAGCGCCACAAGCCCTGACAGGTCCCTGGCGTCAAGCGTCCCGGCAACGGCCCCTTCGGGTGCCGAGAACAGGTTGCGGATGTCACCGGAAACATCCAGCCGGGCACCGGCCAGGTCATCGGCGAACAGGCGGTCGATGCGCACGCCGCCATCGGAATATTCCGCCTCCAGCGTCAGCCCCTCGCCCTCGACGCCGCGCGCGACGACTTCCCGTGCGCGCAGGCGGACGGATACATCCAGCCCGGTCGGATCCTGCGTGTTGCCCGCGGCATTGCGCTCGGGCCGGATCAGGGCGGCAAGTCCCTCGACCTGGTCGAGATCAAGACGGTCCGCGTCAAGGCTGAGCGAAAACACCGAATTGCCGTTGCGCGGCTTGCGATAGGCCATGCCGCCGCGCGCCTCGGCGCCGGCAAGCGTGACACGCAGATTGTCCAGCGCCGCCCCTTCCGGCACGAGGTTCAGCCGGCCTTCCACGGACACCGGTTCCATGGTGCTGACGCCGATATCCTTCTGGCGCCACCAGCCCAGGAGCGAGCCCGGCTGGTCGGAACTGACCGAAACGGCGCCGCGATAGGTCATGGCCGGCTTCAGTCCGAGATCGCCCTGGGTCGCGACGGTGGTGCGCCCGGGCAGACGCCCCGCCAGCCGGGCGATACGCCAGCCGCCCAGCATGGTTTCCAGGTCAAGCCGCACATTCTGGATGATGCCGCCCCCGGCTACCAGCGCCGGCACATCCATCGATATCGCGCCGTCGATGGACGGCAGCGGTACGGCGCGCAGGGCCGCGATCAGTTGCGCACCGGCGGATTCAATGTCGACCGGCGCCTGGGGACCGCCGCCTAGCAGCCTGTCGAGATCGATCTGCTTTGACTTGGCCCGGACCACAAACCGCTTGTCGCCCGCATAGACGAGGTCGGCATTGCCGCTCATGCTCAGGCGCCGGTCCTCCGGACCATAGCGGAACTCGAACTCCGGGACGGACACTTCGGCGATGTCGGCGGCAAACGTGCCTTCCGCCAGCCAGATGTTCTCTGCATCCTCCTCCAGGGCGACGGAGGCAATGCCAAAGTCGCCTTCGAAAGCCGGCGCCGCGTCGACTTCCTGCAGCACGCCGTCAAATGTGAAATTGACCGGCATGTCGGTCGGTGTGACTTCACCCTTGATACGTATGCCGGTCTCGTCCCGCGCCTGCCCCGTCGCAAGGCTCACCATGTAGGGCGCGTCATTCAGCGTCAGGCTGCCCGATGCCTTGAACGGCCCGGCCAGCGTGCGGGCGGAAACCGACAGATTGCCGTTGTCGATCCGGTGGGTTTCACCCGACCTGGCATCCACGATCGTCAGGGCGCCGTCACGGATCGACACCTTTTCAAAGGCAAGGTCCTGCGGCGCGAGCTTGGCCAGGGCGCCATCCGACGTCATCGCTGTCAGCCAGTCCAGCCGGCCGTCCTCGTCCAGCGCAAGCGACAGGTGCGGACGATCCAGTTCCATTTCGAGGACCCGGATCTCGCCTTTCAGGAGCGGCGGAAGCTCTATGCGCATGTCGAATTTGGAGACCACCAGAAGCGGGTCCTCCGCTTCCCCGACACGAACATCGGAAAAACTGATCGAGGGCGCCGGCAGCAACCGCAGATCGGCCTCTCCCAGAACGGTCACCCGATGTCCGAGCGCACGCTCCGCGTAGGTCTCGAAAGTGGAGCGGTAATTCGTCCAGTCGATAAAATACGGCCCCACCAGTGCTGCCACCAGCACCAGGATCACGGTTATTCCCAAAGTGATGTAGACGGAGTTCAGGCCTTGTCTCCTTGTTCTCCAAAGTCACCGGAAATCAGACCGGATAGCTGTACCTGATGACTGCTGCACTGCAAATACGGAATTGTTTCCGGCAGGCAACCTGTCGCAACTCGACCGGAGGTCAGCCGGATCGAGCTTGCCGGTCTGATTCGATACAATATCACGACTGCGGCAGGATCTTGCCGGGATTCATAATATTGTGGGGATCCAGGGCCTGCTTGACCGCCCGCATGACCTCCAGTGCCTCGCCGTGTTCACGCGCCATGTATTTCTGTTTTCCCTGCCCGACGCCATGTTCGCCTGTGCAGGTGCCGCCCATGTCGATGGCCCGGAGCGACAGGCGTTCGACAAATTTCTCGGTCCGGTGCTTTTCCTCCGGATCGTCCAGATTCACCAGGACCTGGACGTGAAAATTGCCGTCGCCGACATGTCCGACGATGGGAGCCAGGAACCCCTCCGCGCGAATATCCTCGGCGGTTTCGGCAACACAATCCGCCAGGCGCGAGATCGGTACGCACACATCCGTGACCATGATATCGGCGTCCGGTTTGAGTGCCTTGCCGGCCCAGTAGGCGTCGTGACGCGCCGTCCAAAGACGGGTCCGGTCCTCCGCGGCCGTTGCCCATTCGAACGGACCGCCGCCGAACTCCTCGGCAATCGAGGAAAACATCTCCGACTGCTCGCGCACACTGGCTTCGGAACCATGGAACTCGAGAAACAGGGTCGGCGTCTCCGCCAGGCCGAGCTTCGAATAGATGTTGCAACCGCGGATCTGAACCTCGTCGAGAAGCTCGATACGGGCCACCGGCAGCCCCATCTGGATGGTGGTGCTGACCGCGTTGCAGGCCGAGGCGACATCCGGGAACGGGCAGATCCCGCCGGAGATCGCTTCCGGCTGGCCATGCAGGCGCAGGGTGAGTTCCGTGATCACGCCGAGTGTCCCCTCGGACCCGACAAAGAGGCGGGTGAGGTCGTAGCCGGCCGACGACTTTTTCGCGCGCCCTCCTGTCTTGATGATGCGTCCGTCCGCGGTCACCACGGTCAGTCCGAGCACCGCGTCCTTCATGGTGCCGTAGCGCACCGCGTTGGTGCCGGAGGCTCGGGTCGCGGCCATGCCGCCCAGCGACGCGTCGGCGCCGGGATCGATGGGAAAGAACAGGCCCGTGTCGCGGATGTAACTGTTCAACTGCTTGCGCGTGACGCCGGCCTGAACCCGGCAATCGAGGTCGGCCGCATTCACCTCAAGAACCGCATTCATCCGAGACAGGTCAATCGACACGCCCCCGAACGGCGCGTTGACATGGCCTTCCAGGGAGGAGCCGGCACCGAAGGCGATGACAGGCACCCCGGCATGCGCGCAGATCTTCACGGCATCCGCCACATCCTCGGTCGATTCGGCAAAAACGACCGCTTCGGGCGGCTGGTTCTTCAGCCAGGTGGTGGTGTGCCCGTGCTGTTCGCGCAGCGCCGCGGACGTGGAGCAGCGGTTGGCGAACCTGTCCTTCAGCTGGGAGATAACGGCGGCAATCCCGCTTTTTCCATCAACGGTTTGGGTGTTGTCCGTCGTCGTCGCCAATTCCGGCATTTTCTGTCCTCCAGAGCGCACGGCTTTGGCTGTGCGGTCAAAATCTGAATATGTTAGCGCGAGCCCGAAAGGTCAAAGCCAAACCGGGCACCGACGCTCAACGTTCTGATACCACCCGGAGGAAATGTATGACAGAGACCTGGAAGCCGGAACCCGTCGAAAGCAGCCTGATGACGGTCAGGTCGGACTGGATTGACTATAACGGCCACCTGAACATGGCCTACTACAATGTGCTCTTCGACACGGCTGTCGATGAGGTTTTCAACCGTCTGGGACTCGGTCCGGACTATGTCAAAACCCGTGGGGCCTCGTATTTCAGCGCCGAGGTCCATGTCTGCTACGTGCGTGAACTGAGCGAAGGCATGCCGGTGATCGCGACGCTGCAACTCATCGATTTCGACGGCAAACGGGCCCATTTCTACCAGGAACTGCGCCACGCGGAAGAGCGGTGGCTGTCGGCGACCTCAGAGCAGATGAGCCTTCACGTCGACATGAACGCCCGCAAGGTGGCGCCCTGGCCCGAAGACATCCTGGCGAACCTGACAGCGCTCGGGAAAGCCCATGCAGGCCTGCCCCGTCCGGAACGCGCTGGCCGGCATATCGAAATCCGGAAAAAGGGCTGATTGCGCGGTCAAACCGGCGCAAAACCATGTGAACAGGCCGGCTTGCCCGATCGCCGGCCTGTTCTTTCGAACCGACTCGGGCACAATGGCTTCCACAGCAAACCGCACACCGCACGTGACCGATGCGCAAGATACTGCAAACAGCCGCACAGCTTCCCTCCATCCTCGTCAGCTGGATCACACCGAATGTGCGCCAATACCGCTCGAGCCGGCTGCATGTCGTCTGGGGGCTGTCCATCTTTGTCGGGGCGCTGGTTGCCCTGGCCGCCATTGCTTTCCGCACGGCGATCGGCCTTGTCCAGTGGCCCTGGCTGCAAACGACGACGGAACGCACCTGGCAGGCGGCCGCCGAACAGCCCTGGTGGGTGATTCTGCTGGCGCCGGCTGTCGGCGGACTGCTGGTCGGCTGGATCCTGCACAAGTTCCACCCCCAGCAGCGCGCCGGCGGTGTCGCCGACGTCATCGAGGCAAGGGCCTATGGCGGGCGCGGCCTGCCGCTGAAGTCCGGCCTTTGGTCGGCCCTCGTGACCACCCTGTCGCTCGGAAGCGGCGCGAGCGCCGGTCGCGAAGGGCCCGTCGTGCATCTCGGCGCGACGCTCGGAACCGCGGTCTGCAGCTATTTCCACCTGCCCGATTCCGCCCGGCGCATCCTGCTTGGCTGTGCGGTCGCCAGTGGCGTCTCGGCCTCGTTCAACGCCCCCATCGCGGGTGTGCTGTTCGCCCATGAAGTGATCCTCGGCCACTATGCCGTCTCGGCCTTCGTGCCGATCGTTCTGGCCTCGGTGATGGGAACACTTCTCTCGCGGCTCTGGTTCGGCGATGTCGCCGCCTTCGAGATCCCGCAATACGAGATCACATCCTATCTGGAGATCCCAGCCTTTGCCTTGCTGGGACTGACCTGCGCGGCGGTTGCCATCCTGTTTCAGTTTGCCCTGATCGGCACGGACTGGACCGCCCGCAACATCACCATGCCGCTCTGGCTGAGGCCGGTGATCGGCGGCCTGGCGGTCGGAGCGCTTGGTATCTTCTTTCCCGGCATTCTGGGCGTGGGCTATGAGGCAACGGACCTTGCCCTGAAACATTCCCTGCCGATCACTACCCTGCTGACGCTTCTCGTCGTCAAGACGGCGGCCACCGCGATCACGCTCGCCTCGCGTTTCGGCGGCGGCATCTTTTCCCCGTCGCTCTACATCGGCGCCATGACGGGAGGCGCGTTCGGACTGATCGCCGCATCCGTCTTTCCGGAAATGGCTTCCAGCCACGGCCTCTACGCCATCCTGGGCATGGGCGCCGTTGCGGCCGCCGTCCTGGGCGCGCCGTTTTCGACAACCGTGATCGTGTTCGAGCTGACCGGTGGCTATGCCCTGTCCATCGCCCTTCTCCTGGCCGTGTCGATTGCGACGGGCCTCACGCAGGCGGTCCACGGAAAATCATATTTCCACTGGCAGCTCGGCATGCGGGGCTGTTTCGTCAATGAAGGGGTTCACCAGTTCCTGAGCGAAACCGTGAAAGTGCGCGACTTCATGGATCCGCCGCCGGACGCCGAGGAAGACCGTGCTTTCAATCCGGGCGAGGACGGCCCCTATCTGCATGACACGGACACGCTGGAAAGCGCGCTGAAAAGCTTTGACAGTTGCGGCAGGGCGGCCCTTCCCGTGGTCGCCAAGGGCGACGCAAGCCGGATCATCGGGATAGCCCGCCACGTCCGCGGGCTGCGGTACTTCAATGCCGCCCTGATCAACGCGACCAAGGAAGAACATCACTAGAGCATGTCGCGATTATTTGGGTTCATTTGATGGCGCAAAACGGTTCACTCGGCAAGGTGCGTCGCGCAGCGCGATGCAATGCATCAGGCAAGCGGCGCAACGCTGACGATGGGCCGTTTCGCGCCACCCGGATAGGTGCGAAACTCTTGGCGTTGGCCCTAGAATGGGCCGGACAATTTTGGCCACCTGCGTCGTTGGCTTGCCCTTGTGGTGGGCGGCACCACGGCGCGCAAACCGCCTCGCCGGTGACCAAAATTGTCTCGGTCAAATGAACCCAAATAAACGCGACATGCTCTAGGCTGTCCGGTCCCGGCTCCCCCGTCAGAACCTTGACGGTTCGGTTGCGGGGATCTTGCCGGCATACTTGTGCGACGTCCGGCCTTTCAGTCGTTTTTCAAGATCTTTTTGCGCCATGTGTATCCGGGCCTGCCGTCCTTTCAGCCCCGGCAGGTTGAACGGGTCAAGGCCGGTCCAGGGCAGGAAGGGATTTCTGCGAAGCGACCCGTAGAGCCCCACCCTGACGGACGGTTGCGTGCTCGTGGCCCGGGCGTGAAACCCGTGGGTGTCAGCGACAACCAGGGTGTTTCCCGGCACCGCGAACCGGACGGGTTCCGGATAATTCAGCCGGCCCAGTTCACTGGCCGGAAGCCGGAACGAACCGCCCGCGTGATGGCTGTTTTTCGCCGTCGAAGCCGCCAGGCTCTGCTCGCGTTCCCAGTCCAGCCTTTCCCGTGTCAGCTTGTGCGAACCGGGAATGTAGCTGAACGGCCCCGAGGCATCGTCGATGTCATAGAGAAACAGCCAGCACTTGGCCGTCGGGTGGAACGTATCGGAGTGAAAGGCCGTTTGCGGGTCCGCCTTCTGCTTTCCGTCCGGATTGGTCATCACGATGTGCAGATACATCAGCGGGTCGCCGTTAGAGGACCCGACATAGCGCAAACCGTTCTGGATCTGCTGGTGCCAGACGGCGGCTCTCAGGAAAGGGAGGTCTTGCAAGACGGAAGGCGGAAGGGGAATGAAGCGCGTCACCGCATTGCCCTGCCGCATGTCCCAGGCGTGGAAACGCGTTGTTTCGATTTCCCGGCGAACGCCTTCCAGGTCCGTTTCCGTCAACAGGCCGGGCGAGGCGATGAAACCGTCGCGCTGATACGCAAGCCGGTCTTCCTCGCTGACAAGATGTTCCAGGCGCTTGCGCCGGCTATCCGCGAGTTTTTCTGCCAGCTTGATGCGTTTGACATGCAGTCCCGCTTCATTCAGCCGTCGGCTGCCGATCAGAGGATTGTTGCGAAAGGACTTGGCTCCGCTGGCCAGTTCCGCCGCGTATAATGGCATCTTGAGAACATCAACCGTGCGCATTCAAACCTCGAAGCAATTCGTTACGAGACCCATGTCCACCGGGGAACCGGCAACCAAAGGCTCTGCGCTTTCTTCTAAATCTCTTTTGTCGCCTGTTCCAGCCAGATCCGTTCCCTTGCGCCGACCAGCGGACCGATTTCCGCCCGCACGCGCTCATGATACCGGTTCAGCCAGTCCCGTTCCGGCCCCGTCAGGAGCGCAGGCTCGACAAGACGCAGGTCCATCGGTACGAGCGTGATCGTCTCGAAGCCGAGCATCGGCCGCTCGCCGCCCGGAATGTCGCGCGCTTCGGTCACGATTTCCAGGTTCTCAAGGCGAATGCCGTATTCGCCGGCCGGATAGTAACCGGGCTCATTGGACAGGATCATGCCGGGTTTCAGCGGCACCGTGCCTGTCTTGGCGATGCGCTGCGGACCTTCGTGGACGCTCAGATATGCCCCGACGCCATGCCCGGTACCGTGGTCGAAGTCGAGCCCGGCCTTCCAGAGATCGATCCGGGCAAGCGTGTCGAGTTGCGCACCGGTCGTTCCGGCGGGAAATTTCGCGATCGAGATCGCGATATGCCCTTTCAGCACCAACGTGAAGTGCCGTTTCATCTCCGCGCTCACCTCGCCGACCGCGATGGTGCGCGTGATATCCGTGGTCCCATCCTCATATTGCGCGCCGCTGTCGATCAGGAACGGCTTGCCGACCGGGATCTTCAGGTTGCTGGTCCGGCTGACCCGGTAGTGGCAGATCGCACCGTTCGGGCCCGCTCCTGAAATCGTGTCAAAGGAGATGTCCTTCAGGACGCCGGTCTGCCTCCGGAACTCCTCCAGTTTTTCCGCGGCGCCGATCTCGTCCAGATCCCCCTTCGGGGCAACCTCGTCAAACCAGCACAGGAAGTTCACATAAGCCGCCGCGTCGCGAATATGGGCCTCACGCGCGCCCTTGAGCTCGATCTCGTTCTTGATCGCCTTGGGCAGAAGCACGGGGTCCTGGGCTTCGACCAGGGTTCCCCCGGCACCGGTGATCGCGTCGGCGATGCCGATCCCGGCGAGCGCAGGATCGATCAGGACTCGTGCGCCGGCCTCCCCGAACGCCTTCAGCCCAGGCATGAAACCGTCGGATTCACCCAGGTCGGCCAGGTCCGACAGGGCGTCGCGTACGGAATTGGAAAGCTTGCGGCCATCGATATAGAGCGCCGGCTTGCCCTCGCGGGGCACCGTCGCAAAGGAAAGCGGCAACGGCGTGTGGTTGACGTCGGAACCGCGGATATTGAACAACCAGGCGATGGAGTCGGGCTGCGTCAGCACACAGGCATCGGCTTTCTTGTCGCCAAGTGCGGCCTGGATCTCGGCGATCTTGTCCTGCGCATCGCGGCCGGCAAGAGTAACGGGATAGAGCGAGACGTCTCCGAGCGGAGGCTCCGGACGATCGTCCCAGACATCGTCGACGGGATTGTCGCCAAGCGTCACCAGCTCTGCGCCTGCGTCCCGGCAGACCTCTCGAAGGCGGCGAACCTCTCGCACGGTGTGCAACATGGCATCGATGCCGAGTTTCTGGCCCGGTTCGAGATGTTCGGCCAGCCAGTCCGTGACCGGTTCATTGATCAGATGGCGCGCCGGGAACACGTCCAGGTCGACCTGCTCGCGCACCTGGATGGTGTAACGCCCGTCCACGAAGATCGCCGCAGCGTTGCCGAGCACCGCCGCCATGCCGGCCGATCCGGTAAACCCGGTGAGCCATTGCAGCCGGCAGTCATGCGGCGGCACGTATTCGCCCTGGTGGGCGTCGGCACGCGGCACGAGAAAGCCGTCAAGGCCGCGGCGGGCCAGTTCGGTCCTGAGAAGCGCTGCATGCGGCGCTCCGCAGGAAGGATCGCTGAGATCGTCGAAAGTCTGGAACATGCGCTGCACGGTAATTTGGCCGCAAGCCGGGATCAAGACGGATAATTATTCCGGATCAACCTCTTCAACGAAAACAGGCATTCCGGATATCGCAGCGCAACAAGTCATTTCGCATATGCGAAGAGTGCAAGGCTGTCATGCGTCTGGAGGCCTACCGGAGAAGGGCGGGAAGGCGCATATAAGGAGCACACAAGAACAAAGACGTTTCTCCCTAGGGAAGCTCTTAAACTTCAAATGGGATAGATCACGATGACCCTGAAAACGACCACTTCGACCCGCGCCGGCAGCACTTTCATGCGCCGTGCATTCGACCGCATGATTGAAGCCCGTTCGGCCCAGGCCCGCCGTTATGTCAACGGCTACCTGCTGTCTCTGGACGATGCCACCCTGGCGGCGCACGGCTATGACCGCGACCAGTTGGAACGCGAAGGCTCCACGACCCGCGGTTTCTAAGGGGCTCAGGACGTTTTACGACGAAAACACTGTGCACTGGAAAAGGCCCGCCGCTTCAAGCGGCGGGCCTTTTCGTTTGTTGCCAACTCGCTCCGTCATTCCGGGTGTCTGCAGCGTCGCTGCACTTGTCCGGAATGACCGACCGAGGACTTTTTCACGCCCTTCTCACGCCGCCTTGCGGCCGCGCACCAGCGTCAGCGTCAGCCAGCCGTCCTTTTCACGGCGCCGGTCCAAAACAAATCCCTGGCAGCGATAGGCGAACAGGATTCGCGGACCGTCCTCGACCCTGAGGCCGGACAGGACGAGCGTCGCCGTTCGCGTCATGTGTTCTCCGATGGACCTGGACATCCTCATGAGCGGCCGCGCCAGGATGTTGGCGATCACCAGGTCGAACGGCCCGTAGACCCGGAACCGCCGGTCTTCCATGCCGTTTGCGGTAAATCCCTTCACCAGGTGGGACGCGCCGTTGAGCCGGGCGTTTTCCAACGCCGTCTGTGTCGCGACCGGATCGATGTCGGTCGCCAGCACGCTCTGGCGGCCCTTCAAGGCAGCCGCGATGGCCAGAACACCCGTGCCCGTCCCCAGATCCAGGATCCTGTCATATTCGCGCAGGGACAACAGCCGGTCGATTTCCTCCAGGCAGCCTGCTGTGGTGCCGTGATGCCCTGTGCCGAAGGCCAGCGCCGCCTCGATTTCCAGGCCGATGGCACCCGGGACGACCTTGTCCCGGTCATGGCCGCCATGAACGATGAACCGGCCGGCCCGGACCGGTTTCAGGCCTTCCAGGCTCTTTTCCACCCAGTTGATATCCGGCAGCTCCTCGGCTTCCAAAGGGGCTGCGAAAGCGTCGGCCCCCACCCGGTCGCGCACAAGGGTGGCCGCTTCGTCCGGTTTCATGCCGAACAGCAGAATCTCGGCCGACCAGATTCGACCGTCCGGCGACGCCTCGTAGATGGTTACCGGATTGCCGTCATCCTCGAAGGCGCGCTCCAGGATTTCGGAAATCCGTTTGGCTTCCAGTTCTTCGGCTGTGATCCGCACCCGGATGGTATTCATGACCGCAATTGCTTTCGCTTGTTGGCTTCAAAGCGTGCGGTATAACGGCAAGACGGTCAGCAAACCAGCGTCTTGAGGTCAAAAGGCTGGGCAAATCGGCGCCGCGCCCCATTTCTACATCCAGCAGAAAGGAACAGTGCCATGTCGCCCCTCCCACCCCTTGCCCGGCTTTGCAGGAGCTTGCGCCCGGCCGTGCTTGCCTTGTTCGGTCTTGCTGTCCTGATGTCGCCTGTTTCATCCGCTCCCGACAGGGAGCCCCTGTTCGAGGCCCTGAAAAACGCCCCGAACGAGCTTGAAGCAGAAAAAATCGAGAACGAGATCTGGAAATCCTGGCTGGAATCCGCACCGACACCCGAAATTCAGGCCAAGCTCGAGCAGGCTATGGAACGGCGAAACGTCTATGACTTCCAGGGTGCAAGGGACTTGCTCGACGAGGTCATTGCGGAAGCGCCGGACTATTCCGAAGGCTGGAACCAGCGTGCCTACGTGCTGTTTCTCCAGGGCAATTACGAAGCCAGCCTGGAAGACATCGAGCGGGCGCTGGAACTTGAACCGCGCCATTTCGGCGCCCTCTCCGGCAAGGCCATGATCTTCATGACCCTTGGCCGCGTGAAACTCGGGCAAAAGGCCCTGCGCGAAGCTGTCGAAATCCACCCCTATCTGAAGGAACGCAACATGCTGATCCAGCCCAGTGGCGTGGATCTTTAGTCGGCCACCTTCGGGTGGCCGGTTCCTGTCAATTCATCGGTTCAATGCCGCTCGACGAAGCTGTCGATGACCTTTTTCACCCCGGCCTTCTCAAAATCGATGGTCAGCTTGTTGCCCTCGATCGACTTGATCGCGCCATAGCCGAACTTGATGTGGAAGACCCGTTCGCCAAGGGAATAGTCCGACGGGGTGTCACTGACCGACTTGGCCACCAGCTCGCCCTCAATGGTCAGCGGGCCCTGGCGTTTCTGGCGCGCGGACTGGTAGCCGCGTCCGCCGCCGTCCGAAAAGCCGTCCGAGGACTTGCGGTTGCGCTGTGCCCGCTTCCAGCCCGGTGTCGAATAGCTGCCGCCTTCGAAGGGATCGTGGCTGTCGAAACGCGAGGGGCCATAGCCGCCACCGGCATAGCCGCCGTAATTGGAGGACGGCTCGGCGATCTCGACATGATCGGGCGGCAATTCGTCCAGGAAACGTGACGGCACGGTCGATTGCCAGAGCCCGTGAATGCGCCGGTTGGAGGCGAAATAGAGCTTGGCGCGCTTCTTGGCACGGGTGATGCCGACATAGGCCAGCCTGCGTTCCTCTTCGAGGCCGGCCCGGCCGCTCTCGTCCAGGGCACGCTGATGGGGAAAGAGCCCCTCTTCCCAGCCAGGCAGGAACACCGTGTCGAATTCCAGGCCCTTGGCGGAATGCAGCGTCATGATCGAGACCGCATCGCTGGCATCGGCGCTGTCCCGGTCCATGACCAGCGAAATATGCTCCAGGAACCCGGCAAGGGACTCGAACTCCTCCATGGAGCGGATCAGTTCCTTCAGGTTGTCGAGCCGGCCCGGCGCTTCCGCCGACCGGTCCAGGCGCCACATTTCCGTGTAGCCGCTTTCATCCAGGATGATTTCGGCAAGTTCGGTGTGCTTGATCTGGTCGAGCTGACGGCGCCAGCGCTCGAAATTGTCGAGCACGGTCTTGAGCGCATTGCGCGGTTTGGGCTTGAGCTCTTCGGTATCGATCAGTTGCGCGGCCGCCTGCATCAGCGGAATACGCTCGGCGCGGGCAAGGCCATGCACCAGTTTCAGCGTGGCATCACCAAGACCGCGCTTGGGCGTGTTGACGATGCGCTCGAACGCCAGATCGTCGGCCGGTTGCGCGACACAGCGGAAATAGGCCATGGCATCGCGGATCTCCATGCGCTCATAGAAGCGCGGACCGCCGATGACGCGGTAGTTCAGGCCGAGCGTGACGAAACGGTCTTCGAACTCGCGCATCTGGAAGGAAGCGCGTACCAGCACCGCGATCTCGTTGAGCGCGTGGCCCTTGGACTGCAGCGCCTCGATCTCGTCGCCAATGGTGCGGGCTTCCTCTTCCGAGTCCCAGACCGAGGCGACCGAAACCAGGTCGTGATCCGGTTCGTCGAAATCGGTGAACAGCGTCTTGCCGAGCCGGCCCTCATTGAAGGCGATCAGGTGGGAAGCGGCGGCCAGAATGTGGCTGGTCGAGCGGTAGTTCCGTTCCAGCCGGATTACTTCCGCGCCCTTGAAGTCGTGCTCGAAGCGCAGGATGTTGTCGACCTCCGCCCCGCGCCAGCCGTAGATCGACTGGTCGTCATCGCCGACACAGCAGACATTCGGATTGCCCTGGGCGAGCAGCCGCAGCCACAGATACTGGGCGATGTTGGTGTCCTGGTATTCGTCGACCAGCATGTAGCGGAAGCGGCGCTGATAGTCCTTCAGCACATCCGGGTGGGTCTTGAACAGCGTGATGACATGCAGGAGCAGGTCGCCGAAGTCAGCCGCGTTCAGGATCGACAGGCGCTCCTGGTATTCCTCGTAGAGCCTGCGGCCCTTGCCGTTGGCGAAGGCCCGCGCCTCGCCTTCCGGAACGTCCTTCGGCGTCCACGCCCGGTTCTTCCAGCTGTCGAGCATGCCGGCGAAGGCCTTTGCCGTCCAGCGCTTGTCGTCCAGCCCCTCGGCCTGGATAATCTGCTTGATCAGCCGGATCTGGTCGTCGGTGTCGAGGATCGAGAACGAGGATTTCAGGCCGACCAGCTCGGCGTGTTTCCGGAGGATCTTGACGCAGATCGAGTGGAACGTGCCGAGCCAGGCCATGCCCTCGACATTGCCGCCGACAAAAGCGGCAATACGCTCCTTCATCTCGCGCGCGGCCTTGTTGGTGAAGGTCACCGACAGAATTTCCGACGGCCGTGCCAGCCCGGTCGCAAGGATGTGGGCGATGCGTGTGGTCAGCACCCGGGTCTTGCCGGTTCCCGCACCGGCCAGCACCAGGACGGGACCTTCCGTGGTTTTCACGGCCAGCCGCTGTTCAGGGTTGAGACCGGTCAGATAATCCGGCGCCCGCCGCGCCGCCATGGCCCGCGCGGCAATCCCCCCCTGCGGGCGCTCGGGCACTGGCGCGGGCTCGGCCCGTGTCCCGACAGGCTGAAAGGGATCGTCAAATGGATCGTCGTACCCGTCCGGGTCGGTCATGGTTTACTGGTCCGGTGTATCTTGAGCGCTCTTGGAAAAGAACAATATAGCAACAAAGCGGCGCTGGCGAGGCGGGATCAGGGGATTTGGTGGGGACAAAAAACCCGTTTTCCGGCCTTTACGGCACCATACCGGTGACAGCCCCGGACAGAGCGGTCTCAAGAACAGCCTGCAATCCGGCAACATCCCCGACATCATCCTGCCGTGTTCCGATCCGCCCGTCAGGCCGAATCCACATCGCACAGCGCTCGATGATGCCAAGGCGATTATGGGCTTTCAACTCCAGATCCGTCAGGAGGACAGCAGGCTCATGGCCGAGGACGGTCCTGGCTGCGGCACCTTCGATGCTCCTGGCAACGACGCGGAGCGAAAGGCGCTCCCCGGATGATCGGCAAAGCTCGATCGCCGACCTGACAAGCCGTTCCGCTTCCACGCCGCCATCGCCGATGAACAGTAGGATGGTCTGCCCGACCGAACCAAGATGGCCTGTCAGGTATCCGTTCTGACCATCCACGCCGGACACCCGGACATCCGTGGGCAACAGTTCGCCCGGGCCCGGCCCGAACTCGGGCCTGGGACCGGCGACCGCCGGGCTCTCGCCATAAGTTCCCAGAACGGCCTCGTACCCCGTGCCGCCATTTGCAAGATAATGTGTGAGCGTCACGGCAAACCTGCGGAATGCCCGGGACCGTTCAGCCGGGTCCGCAATGGAGAAAAGATCGTCATTTTGCTGGCTGAGAGCGATTGCCGCCTCCGCGGCGGGGCGTCGCTCGCTCTCATAGGTGTCGAGCAGCTCGTCGCCGGCCTCGCCCTTGACCGCCGCGGCCAGTTTCCAGCCCAGATTGAGTGCGTCCTGGATACCGCTGTTCATTCCAAGGCCGCCGCTTGGTGACATGGCATGGGCGGCGTCTCCCGCAAGGAACAGCCGTCCCTGGCGGAACCTCTGCGCCAGTTTCGCCACGCTGTGGAACGCAGTGTCGTTCAGGGCGGGCCCCAGGTGCACGGATGGCAGATGCTCACGGAAGAAGTCCCTGATCCTGCCCCAGCTGTCCGAACTCGGCCCGGCGGACAACGAATAGATCCGGAAGACTTCCCTGGTTCTATACACCGCAACAAGAAGAGATTCGAAATACAATATCCCCTGCGTGTCCCTGTAGGGCCATCCCTCGATCTGGACGTCCAGGACGTGCCAGTACAGTGAGCGCTCGTGCCCCTCAAAACCGATACCCGCATCCCGCCGCAGCGAACTGTGGACACCGTCGCAGGCGATCAACCAACCGGTTTCAACATTCTCCTCGCGCCCTGCCCGGTTCTTGAGCGTAGCGCAAACCCCGTTTTCCGATTGAACGAAGCCTGTCAGATCAAGGCCCCGTTCCACAACGGCTCCGAGCGCTTCCAGCCTGGCCGTCAGAAGCGGCACCAGCCGGTCTTCACCCAGATTCATGTGCCACGGCCAGCGCTCGCTTGGCGACATGGCGGTTGCCAGGATCCGGCCTTCGAAGGAGTAGGACATCGCTTCGACCGGAATGCCTTCGTCAAGAAGCTGTTCAAGAAGGCCCATCCGTTCGGCAGCGACAAGGGTGGAGGGTTTCAGAACAAAGGCGCGCGGGTTTGCCGGCGGAAGCGGATCCCGGTCGACAACGCGGATCCGGATGCCGCGGCGGGCAAGTTCAATGCCGAGGGCAAGACCTGTCGGGCCGGCTCCACAAATGAGAACATCCGTCAATCTTGACCTCCAGCTTCGACACCTCGCAACGACATGCAGTCAAGGGCGATATCCCCGTAAGGAGCTCACGCCCCGACAAGCTCGAACCAGTCGTCCTCGGAAATCACCTCGATTTCCAGTTCCTGGGCCTTCTTCAATTTGGAGCCGGCACCCGGACCGGCGACCACGAGATCGGTCTTTTTCGACACGGATCCTGAGGTCTTGGCGCCGAAGCGTTCGGCCATGGCCTTGGCCTCGTCCCGCGTCATGCGTTCAAGTGAACCGGTAAACACAACGGTCTTGCCAGCGACCGGCGACCCGGAGGCGTCGATCTTTTCCGGGTCCTTCGGACGGACTTCGGCAAGCAACGCGTCGAGCTGATCACGGTTATGCTGTTCGGCGAAGAATTCCACCAGCGCCTCGGCGACGATATGGCCAATGCCGTCAATGTCGTTGAGCTCCGCAAAGGCCTCGCCGGCCTCGTCCTGGGCGGCCTGCATGGCCTTGTAGAAGGCGTCCCAGGACCCATAGGCGCGCGCCAGAAGCTTGGCGTTGCCCTCGCCGACATGGCGGATGCCGAGCGCGAAGATGAAGCGGTGCAGGTCGATGTCGCGGCGGGCGTTGATCGCCTCGAACAGGTTCTTCGCCGAAACCGCCCCCCAGCCCTCGCGGTTGCGCAGCTTGGTCAGGGAGCGCTTGTCGCGCTCCTCCAGCGTGAAGATGTCCGCCGGGGCCATCACCAGGCCGTCCTGGTAGAACGCATCGACCTGCTTGTCGCCGAAGCCCTCGATGTCGAAGGCATTGCGGGAAACGAAGTGTTTCAGCTTCTCGGTCGCCTGGGCCGGGCAGATCAGGCCACCGGTGCAACGGCGCACCGCATCCCTGCGGCCGGTCTTTTCGTTTTCCTCGCGCACCGCGTGGCTGCCGCAGGCCGGGCAGACGGTCGGGAATTCGAAAGGCTCCGCCCCCTCCGGGCGCTTGTCCAGATCGATATCGACGATCTGCGGAATGACGTCGCCGGCGCGCTGGATCTTAACCGTGTCGCCGACCCTCAGATCCTTGCCGCCGCGGATCGGCTCGCCGTCCTGGCCGATGCCCTTGATATAGTCCTCGTTGTGCAGGGTCGCGTTGGAGACGACCACGCCGCCCACTGTAATCGGTTCGAGCTTGGCGACCGGCGTCAGCGCGCCGGTGCGGCCGACCTGGATCTCGATGTCGTTGAGGATGGTGTAGGCCTGTTCGGCCGGGAACTTGTGCGCGATCGCCCAGCGGGGCGAGCGGGAAACAAAACCCAGCCGTTCCTGCAGGTCGAGCCGGTCGACCTTGTAGACGACGCCGTCAATGTCGTAGTCGAGCCGGGCCCGGCTTTCCTCGATGCCGTGATAGATCCCGAGCAGCTCCTCGACGCTGTCGCAGCGCTTCATCAGCGGATTGACCTGGAACCCCCAGGCCTCCAGCCGCTTGACCATGCCGAACTGGGTGTCTTCCGGCAATGCGCTCATCTCGCCCCAGGCATAGGCGAAGAACCGCAAGGGCCGGGAGGCGGTGATTTCCGATTTCAACTGGCGCAGGGACCCGGCGGCGGCATTGCGCGGATTGGCGAAAACCTTGCCGCCATTGGCGGCCATGCGCTCGTTCAGAGCCTGGAAGTCCTTGTGCGCCATATAGACTTCACCGCGCACTTCCACGACCTCCGGCACCGCTCCATTGAGCTTCACCGGAATGTCCTTGATGGTGCGGGCATTGGCGGTGACGTTTTCACCCGTGGTGCCGTCACCGCGGGTGGCGGCATGCACCAGCGCGCCGTTTTCATAGCGCAGCGACAGGGACAGACCGTCGATCTTCGGTTCCGCGGTCACCGCCAGAACACCCTGCAGCGGATCGAATTTCAGGAAACGCCGGACACGGCCGACAAAGTCCTGGACATCCGCGTCATCAAAGGCGTTGTCGAGCGACAGCATCGGCACCCTGTGGGTGATCTTGCCGAAACCCGAGGCCGGGGCCGCGCCGACATTCGCGGACGGGCCGTCGGCGAGGATCAGGTTCGGGAACCGGGCCTCGATGGCGGAATTGCGCCGGCGCAGGGCGTCATAATCCGCGTCGGAAATGACTGGCGCGTCTTCCTGGTGATAGCGCCGGTCGTGTTCGGCGATCTCCGCCGCCAGCCGTTTCAACTCCGCCTGCGCTTCCTCCTGGGTCAGCGCGGCAACATCAATCTGGGCGGTCGAAGTGTCGGTCATGATCTCTTCACGGAATGTGTCAGCGGCAGGCACCGATTTGAACACCGGTCTCATCCCGATAGCGGAACCGGGAGACGTGCTCAAGAGTTGATACCACAGACCGGCATCGATTCACGCTGCCGATGGTATGCAATGAAGGAGACAAAAATGGCCTACGATGACCACAAGCGCTACCAAGACAAGGCCGCGTTCAGCAGCGCGGGCTGGTTTGTCGCCGGAGGCCTGGCCATGGCCCTCATTGCCGGTGCCTTGCTCTACACGGAAGGCTATTTCCAGGAAGACAACGACCTCAGCATCGAGCTGAATGTGCCGAACCTCAATGCAGACAAGATCCCGCTGCCGGAAACGCCGGACCAGCCGATCGTTCCCAACGAGGGCAACTGATCGGCGCCAGACAGATTTGAGGAAGGTATTTGCAAGGCGGAGGCTACAGCTTCCGCCTTTGTTGCGTTCCGTCCCTACTCCGCCGCGGTCAGCAGCCTGCGCGCCGCGGCCCGGGCTTCCTCGGTGATGACACTGCCGGCCAGCATGCGGGCGATTTCCTCGCTGCGATGGTCTTCATCGATGCGCTGGACGCGGGTTGCGACCCGGTCGGGTTTCAGGGCTTCCTTGGCGATCAGGAAATGGCCTTCCGCGCGGGCAGCCACCTGCGGCGCATGGGTCACGGTGAGCACCTGGACGCTCGCGGCCAGCCGTGCCAGGCGCAGGCCGATCGCCTCGGCGACCGCACCGCCGACGCCAGTGTCAATTTCGTCAAAGACCAATGTCGGCGCCGAGCCCTTGTCCGCAAGGGACACTTTCAACGCCAGCAGGAACCGGGAGAGTTCGCCGCCCGAGGCGACCTTCATCATCGGCCCCGGTTTGGTGCCCGGGTTGGTCTGCACATGGAATTCCAGCTGATCGATACCGCTGCGACCCGGGCTGTCGGGATTGCTCTCCATTTCGACAATGAACTTCGCACGTTCCAGCTTGAGGTCTGGCAGTTCCTTTTCAACGGCCTTTTCCAGCGCCTTCGCGGTCTTTCGGCGTTTCTCCGACAGGGCGGCCGCTTTCTTGTCATAGGTGCCGCGCGCCTTGGCCGCGGCCTCGGCCAGAGCCGCCAGCTTGTCCTCACCCGCGTCAAGATCGGCGAGATCCCCGGCCATGCGCTCGCACAGGGGCGCAAGATCCTCGACGGGAACGGAGTATTTTCGCGAGGCCGCGCGCAGCGCGAACAGGCGCTCCTCGACGCTTTCCAGTTCACGCGGGTCGAATTCCGTTTCACGCAGTGCGCTTTCCAGCCCGCCCCGTGTCTCCTCCAGGTGGTCCAGAGCCTCGGCGAGCGAGCGTACCGGCTGCCCAAGAAGCTGTGGCACCTGGTCGGCCTTGCGCTCCAGCCGACGCAGCAAGCTGGCCAGCTCGGGGATCGGCGACGCGGAGCCGTTGAGGGTTTCAAAGGCCTCGTTCAGATCTCCCGCGATCTTCTCCACGGCCATCATGTCGGTGCGGCGCGCGGCAAGCTCCTCCTCTTCGCCGGGCTGCGGCTTCAGGCCGGACAGTTCCTCGACAGACGCCTTGAGATAGTCTGCCTCGTTGCGGGCCGCCTCGATCCGGCGTTCATGGTCGACCACCGCCTTTTCGGCTGCCTTGAAGGCGGCATACGCGGTTGCCACGGCCTCCACGTCGCCTGTCAGCCCCCCGAACACATCGATCAGCGTCCGGTGGCTTTCCGGATCGACCAGCGCGCGGTCGTCATGCTGGCCGTGAATTTCCACCAGCAAGGCCCCAGCCTGGCGCAACAGTCCCGCGCTGACCGGCTGATCGTTGACAAAGGCCCGCGTGCGGCCATCGGCGGTCTGGATCCGGCGCAGGATGATGTCGCCGTCATCGTCGACGTCGTTTTCCCGAAGAAACAGGCGCACCGGATGATCGCCGGCAACGTCGAAGACTGCGGTCACCTGGCCCTGCGCTTCGCCGTGACGGACCAGATCCGCATCGCCGCGCGCCCCGAGCGCCAGCGAAAGGGAATCGAGAAGGATGGATTTGCCCGCGCCGGTCTCGCCTGTCAGGACCGACATACCGGCGGCAAAATTAAGATCAAGTCGGTCGATCAGGACGATGTCACGGATAGACAGCGTGACCAGCATGAAGGGAAGCTCCTTAAAGTTCGGCCCACCATATAGGAGGACCGAGACGTCTTGAAAGAGCCTGTTTGGGCATTTCAACCTCATTTATGAGGCTGAAAGCCAATATCAGATTTTAAGGGTCAGATGCTCTTGAAGGCGCGGCTGATCCAGCTGCCGCTGTCTTCCGACGGCTCGTAGCCGCCCTTGTTCAGCAGCGAATAGGCGTCCTTGTACCACTGGCTGTCCGGGTAGTTGTGCCCGAGCACCGCGGCCGCCGTCTGGGCCTCGTTGACAACGCCAAGCGCGTAATAGGCTTCCGTCAGGCGGAACAGCGCCTCTTCCACATGGCGCGTGGTCTGGTAGTCGACGACCACCGTCTTGAAGCGGTTGATGCCGGCAATGTAGTTGCGCTTTTTCAGATAGTAGCGGCCGACCTGCATTTCCTTGCCGCCGAGCTGGTCCTCGACAATACGCAGTTTCTGCTCCGCATCCGGAACGTATTCGGATTCCGGATAGCGCTGGATAAGCTCGGCAAAAGCGGACGCGGCCTTGCGGGTCACGGCCTGGTCCCGGGTAATGTCCGGCATCTGACGGAAGAAACTCTGCCCTGCCAGATAAAGCATGTAGGCGGAGCTCTCATCTCCCGGATACAGCGTTACGAACCGCCGTGCGGCTGTGACCGTTTCCGTGTATTTGCCGCGCGAGTAGTTCAGGAACGCAAGGTTGACCAGCGACTTCTTGGAATATTCCGAATAGGGATAAAGCTTGTCCAGCTCTTCGAACTTTTCGGTCGAATCGCGCAGTTTGCCCTGCGCACGCAACGCCAAGCCTTCATTGAAAAGCACTTCCGGCGGCGTGTCGTTGAGCGCAAGTTCGTCCAGATCGTCCTTGCCGCCACAGGCAGCAAGCGCAATCGGCGCTGCCAGAATGGCCATCCTGAGGAAAATCTTCATGCGATTGGTTCCGCTCACTTCAGAACCGGTGTCCATTCCGTTCACGCCTATGCTCCCGGACCGTCCGGCCCCACAGGCCACGCGCTGGCGGCCTTTATATTTCGTCGACAGGAGTGTTTAGCGGACTTTGCCTGCCCCCGTCACGTCCTGATCGGCCATGTGACGTTTTTTTTGAGCAATTTTATGGCAACAGCGTCATTTACGGCTGCATTCCGCAAAATTGAAAACAGCAACCTGGGGCGTGCGACGTACTTTCCCCGCTCAGGAGACGTCCGGACCGAAGGCCGCTGCGGCCGCAAGCCCACCCTTGTCGACCTGACCGACCTGCCGGAAGGCAGGGGCTTCGACAATCTCGAAACTGCCCGGATCTTCGAACAGCTTGACCAGGACCGCGTGATTCATCTTGTGACCGCCCTTGTAGGAGCGGTAAAGACCGAGGATCGGCAGACCGGCCAGGGCGAGATCGCCGACCGCGTCCAGCGCCTTGTGACGCGCGAATTCATCCGGCCAACGGGTGCCTTCCGGATTCAGGACCTTGTCCTCGGCAATCGCCACGGAATTCTCCAGCGACGAGCCGAGCGCAAACCCCATCTTCCAGAGCTGCTCGACATCCTTTACGTAACCAAAGGTGCGCGCGCGCGCGAGTTCATCCCGGAAAACACCGGGGGTCATGTCGTCGGTAAATTGCTGGCGGCCGATCAGTGGCGTGTCGAAATCGATGGTGATGTCGAACTTCGTGCCCTGATAGGGATGCAGCTCGCACCAGGCGCTGCCATTGTCGACGCGCACGGTCTTCTTGATCTTGAGATACCGGCGGCCACGATCCAGCTTCTTCAGGCCGACCTGCTCGATCGCCTCGACAAAAACGGCACTGCTGCCGTCCATGATCGGCATTTCCGGTCCGTCGATCTCGACGATCAGATTGTCGACCCCCATGCCGAACAGGGCAGCCATGAGGTGTTCGACGGTGGCAACGCCGTCTTTTGCAGGATCGCCCAGGACCGTGCAAAGTGCTGTCTGCGTGACCTTGTTCCAGAGTGCAGGAAGTTCAGCGGAGTCTTCCTGGTCGGTGCGGGTGAACACAATCCCCACACCAGCTTCGGCAGGTACCAAGGTGATCGACGCCGGTTTGCCCGAATGAACGCCCACTCCGGTCAGGGTCACCTGATCGGCAAGCGTTGTCTGTCGGTCAACATGTGTGGTCATAAAGCCCTGCCCTTCCGCTGAACGGGGCGTAAATGTCCGTGGATTCGAGGAAACGAGGTTACGGACTTTTAACGATCCCGCGTTGGCTGGAACATAGTCCCGTTCCTTCGGCGAGCGAAATAAAGCTTTATTACGGTTTGTAACGATTCACAGGCAGGCAAGGGATTGAAGAATAACAGGAAATCAGTGCCGTTACGGAAACAGCCCGAAGCGTGAGCTTCGGGCTGCGGCGATCAGGGAAGAAGATCGCGTCTCGAATCAGTTGGCCTGGCGGCGCAGGAACGCCGGAATTTCCAACTGCTCGTCATCGCTTGCGCTGACCGGCTTGGGTGCGGCGCGGCCGGTACCGTCCAGCTGGCCCGTAGCCCCTTGCGCGGCAGGGCGCTGCTGCGGCGCACGCGGCGCGGGCTGCTGCATCTGCGGTGCCGGACGGGCAACGGGTGCGGACACCTCCTGCTCGTCTTCCTCCTCACGGCGGCCCAGGCCGCTGGCGAGCCGGCGCAGAAGCCCCATCGGACGACGATCCTCGTCATCGTGGTCCTCTTCGTCATATCCGGCAACCGGGGCTGCCGTTTGCGGCTGCGCAGGTGCGGCAGGCTGCTGTGCTCCGGCCGTCGTCTGCTGGGCCCGGATCTCCCGCTGCGCGATCGGCGGAAAATCTTCCACCCTCGGCATGCGCGGCGACGGCGAATGCTCTTCGGCGACCGGCGGGATGTAAGGCTGGCTGACCGGTGCGTCCTCGACCTGCTTGGCCGGGGTTTCATCCTCGATGTCCATCATCGGACCCTTGGCAGCCAGTGCGCTGCTAGAGGGTTGCACCCGCTTGATTTCCACATCCGGATCGCTGGCAACGGAAACCGGCTGCGGGTCCGGAATGGCGAGTTCCTTCTCGAGGTTGGCGACGGCCTTGGCGGCCGCGTCCTGCGCGTTGGCCTTTTCGAGAGCCGGTACCGGCTTCGTCGTGGCGATTTCAGGTGTCCGCGGAACTGCCTGTGTTTCCGGCTTCAGAGGCTGTGCTGCAGAGGCTGGAAACGGAGCGGCCGCAAGACCTTCCTCCCTGTCAATGCCGGTGGCAACGACAGAGACGCGGATGATACCGTCCAGGGTTTCGTCGAAGGTCGCGCCCAGGATGATGTTGGCATCGGCATCCACTTCCTCGCGGATGCGGGTCGCAGCTTCGTCGACCTCGAACAGCGTCAGATCGTTGCCGCCGGTGATCGAGATCAGGAGGCCCTTGGCACCCTTCATGGAGGATTCGTCGAGCAGCGGATTTGCAATGGCCGCTTCGGCCGCCTGCTGCGCGCGCTTCTCGCCACTGGCTTCGCCGGTGCCCATCATCGCCTTGCCCATGCCACGCATCACGGAGCGGACGTCGGCAAAGTCGAGGTTGATGAGACCTTCCTTCACCATCAGGTCGGTGATGCAGGCAACGCCCGAATACAGCACCTGGTCGGCCATCGCGAAGGCATCCGCGAACGTCGTCTGTGCATTTGCAATCCGGAACAGGTTCTGGTTCGGAATGACGATCAGCGTATCGACATTGCGCTGCAGCTCGTCGATGCCGCTGTCGGCGATCCGCATGCGGCGGGCGCCTTCGAACTGGAACGGCTTCGTCACCACGCCGACGGTCAGGATGCCCTGCTCGCGCGCGGCCCGGGCGATGACCGGGGCCGCACCGGTGCCGGTGCCCCCGCCCATGCCGGCGGTGATGAACACCATGTGCGAACCGGACAGGTGGTCGTTGATTTCGTCGATCACTTCCTCGGCCGCGGCAGAGCCGACTTCTGGCTGAGACCCGGCGCCGAGACCTTCCGTGACGGCGACGCCCATCTGGACGAGCCGGTCGGACTGGTTCATCGCCAGTGCCTGGGCATCCGTGTTGGCGCAAACGAAGTCGCACCCCTGGAGGCCTGCAGTGATCATGTTATTGACGGCGTTTCCGCCCGCGCCGCCGACGCCGAAGACCGTAATGCGCGGCTTCAGCTCCTGAATGTCGGGCATCTTCAGGTTGATGGTCATATTATCCTCGCGACCCACTGGCGCCCCCGATACGGGAGAACCCTCTTCTTCCCTAAGTTCCTCTGCCGAGATCGGCAGCTCAATTTCCTGGATGTCGTCTTCTTGGCTCATGTCGTCAGAAGCTTTCCCTGATCCATTGGCCCACACGGGCCAGGTAACCAGATTGCCCGCCCCACCCCGACCGACGGTTCTTGTGTTCGAACTGTTCGATCTGGGCGACCTGCGGATAAATCAAGAGACCAACCGCGGCGGCGAATGCCGGACCCTTGGCGGCCTCGGGAAGACCGGCGACGCCTAGTGGCCGGCCAAGACGGACGTTGCGCCCCAGGATGTGACGCGCAACTTCTCCAAGACCCGTGAGCTGACTTGCACCCCCGGTCAGCACGATCTGCTTGCCCACGCGTCCGGCAAATCCGGACGCCGTCAGCCGATCTCTCACGAGTTCGAGGATTTCTTCCACGCGCGGACGGATGACCCGGGTCAGCGCCGAGCGCGGGATCTGGTTGGGCAGGTCGCTGTCGCTTTCCAGCGGCGGCACCGTGAGCAGGTCACGGTCGTCCGAACTGGAGGCCAGCGGCGAGCCATAAAGGGTTTTCAGGCGTTCCGCGTCCTGGAGACGGGTCGCAAAGGCACGCGCGATATCCATGGTGACGTGATTGCCGCCCACGGCGATCGCATCGAGATGCACCATGTGGCCGTCGACAAAGACCGACAGCGTGGTGGTGCCGCCTCCCATGTCGATACAGGCCACACCCAGCTCGGCCTCGTCGTCGACAATCGTCGACAGGCCGCTGGCAAAGGGTGTTGCCACCATGGTCTCGACATGCAGATGGCCACGGTTGATGCACAGTTCCAGATTGCGGACCGGCGGGACTTCCGCGGACACCACCTGCATCTCCACGCCGAGCTTGTGCCCCATCATGCCGCGCGGATCGCGAATGCCCCGGCTTCCGTCCAGCGAATAGGAGATCGGCAGCGCGTGCGTCACCGCCCGGCCCTCGGTGACCGAATGGCTGGACCCGGCGGACAGGACACGCTGGATATCGGCTTCCGACACGCTGTCACCGGCGAGCGGCACGTTGGCGCTGTAGATCTCGCTCTGCAGCCGGCCGCAGCTGACATTGGCGATCAGCGACTCGACCGTGACGCCGGCCATGCGCTCCGCGCTGTCGACGGCCAGGCGGATGGCATGTTCCGCCGCATCCATGTCGACCACGACGCCGGACTTGATGCCGCGCGAACGCTGGTAGCCGTACCCGAGAACCTCGACCTTGTGAGACCGGCTGGACAGGACGGTCTTGTCCTCCCGCGGCACCAGTTTGGCGATCAGGCAGCAGATCTTGGTCGATCCGACATCGAGCACAGACATGATGACGGCACGCCGGCTCGGCAGCGGGCGCATCTTGGGAAGATAGAGATGGGATCCGGAACGGCTCATGTATCCCGCTCCTTTTTCCCTGCCCGGCCCTGCCCCCCGGTCATGATCTTGCGCTCTTCGGCCGCTTCGTCGGACAGGCGCACCGTGACCCGGTCGGCCAGCCGCATGTCGATGGCTACGATATCGCGCGACAGCAGGCCGCTTTCCTCATCCATTTTCACAAGATCGGCCAATGCCGCATCGATATTGTCCTCAGGCAGCCGGATCGAGATGCCGTTTTCAAGTTGCAGGTCCCAGCGCCGGTCCGAGATCAGGAACGCGGCGCGCACGCGCGGGCGCAGTTCCGGAACCGTTTCCAGTGCGATGTTGATTTCCGAGGCGCGGCGCTGTGCGCCATGATTGACCACCAGCAGCAGGTTCGCGTAGCGGCCGTCGACCTCGTCCGTGATGACGTCGCCTGATTCGTTGACGATCGAGACCAGATCGCCCCGTTGCCACAGGACATAGGGAACGCGTTCCTCGATATTGATCTGCAGCGTGCTCGGATAGAGTTTCATCACCGAGGCGTTCTTCACCCAGGCCATCTGGCTGAGGCGGTCCCGGGCGCCGGCCGCATCGAACAACGCCAATGACGTACCTTCGTGGATCTCGAGCGCTTCGAGGATCTGGAATTCGTTGATTTCGCGCTGTCCGGAAAGCTTCACCGCCTCGATGCCGAAGCCGGCCGCCGACAGCAATGCATCGGACACAAGGCGGCCATGCCCCCCTATGACTATTCCATAACCAATTGTTAAGGTTAAGAATCCCAGCGCAGCAGCAGACCCGGTCCAGCGCGGAAGATCGGCAAGCCGTCCGGCGGAGCGCCAGACCGGCTGACGATGCAAACGCGCGACGCCGCGCCCGCGCGGGGCCAGTTCGGCCTCAAGCGGGGTCAGCAAATCCCGGTTCTGTTTGCGTGCTAACGACAGCAACTCGCGTCCTCAACCATCCAACTCACCAGGTCCTTGAAGCTCATTCCCTTATGGGCCGCCATTTCGGGCACAAGAGAGGTCGGCGTCATGCCTGGCTGCGTGTTCACTTCGAGGCAGATCAGGTTTCCGGACCCGTCTTCGCGTTCATCGAATCGGAAGTCGGCCCGGGAAACACCGCGGCATCCCAACGCCTGATGCGCCTTCACCGCTAGTGTCTCTATGGTTTGGTAAACAATCGGTGAAATTTTTGCAGGAAGAATGTGTTTTGAACCGCCTTGTGCATATTTTGCATCGTAATCGTAGAAGCCATGCCCCAACGGCACGATGTCGATGACCCCGAGGGCCCGGTCATCCATGACGGCACAGGTCAGTTCCCGCCCCGCGATGAATTTCTCGCACATCAGGACATCGGGGTAAGGCCAGTCCGCCCGACCCAGCTCCTGGGGCGGAAACTCTTGATCTTCCTTGACAATCAGCACCCCGAAGCTCGATCCCTCATTGATCGGTTTCAGGACATAGGGCGGCGCCATCGGGTGTTCGCGCCGGATGTCGTGGCGGTTCACGACAAGGTGTTCGGCCACCGGAATTCCGGCCGCCTGCATCACCGCCTTGGCCTTCACCTTGTTCATGGCAAGGCTCGAAGCCATCACTCCGGAATGCGTATAGGGGATGTTAAGAAACTCTAATATTCCCTGAACGCAGCCGTCCTCGCCAAAGGGGCCGTGCAGCGCGTTGAAGGCCACATCCGGCTTCAGTTTCTCAAGAACCGAGGACACGTTCCGGTCCACATCGATGCGCGTGACCTTGTATCCGGCCTCTTCCAGAGCGTCGGCGCAGCCCTTGCCGCTTGCAAGAGAGACCGGGCGCTCGTTGACCCAGCCGCCCATCAGAACGGCGACGTGTTTTCCGGCCATCTACGCAGCCTCCCCTTTTTCCCCAAGAAACGGTTCAATCGCGCCTTCCGGCCCGAACGCCCCCAGACGCTTGATTTCCCATTCCAGGCGGATACCGCTGTGTTTGAGCACGCGCGCGCGCACGGTTTCCCCCAGAAGCTCCAGGTCGTGACCGCGGGCATTGCCCGTGTTGATCATGAAATTGCAGTGCATGTCCGACATCTGCGCGCCGCCGACGGTGAGGCCGCGGCAACCGGCGGCGTCGACTTCCTTCCAGGCGGAGGTGCCGGGCGGATTCTTGAAGGTCGATCCGCCGGTCTTTTCGCGGATCGGCTGGGCCTTTTCCCGGTGCGCCACCACATCCGCCATTTCCCGGCGAATGGACGCCTCGGCCTGCGGCACGCCCTCAAACACGGCAGAGGTGAATATCAGGTCCCCGGACGCGTCGGAATGCCGGTAGGCATAGCCCATGTCGGCGTTGCTCAGAACATGGCGCTTGCCGTCCCGATCGATGGCCGTCAGCTCGACCATGCGTTCGCGGGTTTCCGTGCCATGGGCACCGGCATTCATCCTGAGCGCACCGCCAAGCCCGCCCGGAATGCCGGTGTAAAACGCAAATCCTCCCAGCCCCGCCTTCGCGGCTGCTTCGGCAAGGCGCTTGTCCGGCACCGCCGCACCGGCTCGCAGCCGGTTGCCGCCGATTTCCTCGACCGCGCCGAACCCCTTCGCGCTCAGCCGGATGACAACGCCCTCGAGACCGCCGTCACGAACGAGCAGGTTGGACCCAAGACCGACCGGCAGCACCGGGACCTCGTTGGGCAGTTTTTCCAGGAAGGCTGCCAGATCGTCTTCGTCAGCGGGCTGAAACATCAGCTGGGCCGGCCCGCCGGTGCGGAACCAGGTGACCGCCGCCAGCGGCTGGTTGGCGGTCAGGCGGCCGCGAACGCCCTCTGCGAGATCCGGATACCTCTCCAGCAGGTCGGGAAACCCCATGCGCCGTCTCCTTCAGAGCTCTTCGAGTTGTTTCGGCAGAGCATAGGCCCATTGGGTGATGTTGCCCGCGCCCAGGCACACGACGAAGTCCCCGGGTTCCGCAATCTCCTTGATCAGGGGAGCAATTTCCTCAGGTCCCTCGATGGCCTGCACGTTGCGGTGTCCGCGTGTCTTCATGCCCGACACCAGGTCGGTGTGCAGGGCGCCTTCAATCGGTTGTTCGCCGGCGGGATAGACCGGGGCGATGATCACGTTGTCCGCATCGTTGAAGCAGTTCGAAAAATCGTCGAACAGGCTGTGCAGGCGGCTGTAGCGGTGTGGCTGCATGACCGCGATGACCTTGCCCCTGGTCGACTCGCGCGCGGCATGCAGGACGGCCCGGATCTCCACCGGATGATGGCCGTAGTCGTCGAAGATCTGAACGCCGTTGACCGTGCCGGTATGGGTGAAACGCCGCTTGACGCCGCCAAAGCCGGAAATGCCCTTCTTGATCTCTTCCGGACCGACGCCCAGCTGCGCGGCCACCGCGATCGCAGCGGTGGCGTTCGAAACATTGTGCAGGCCGGGCATGGGCAGCACGAGATCCTCAAGTTCCGTGACTTCCTGGCTGCGCCTGTCGCGGATGGTTACGGAAAAGGTCGACTTGCCGCCATCCATCGAGACATCCGTGAACCGCACGTCCGCCTGCGGATTGGTGCCGTAGGTCACCACCCTCTTGTCCTCGATGGTCCCGATCATCGTCTGGACTTCGGGATGATCAAGGCACATCACGGCAAAGCCGTAGAAAGGCACGTTCTCCACGAATTGCAGGAAGGCGGCGCGCACACCGGCAAAGTCGCCATAGTGATCCAGGTGTTCCGGATCGATGTTGGTGACGATGGCGATGTCCGCCGGCAACTTGATGAAGGTGCCGTCGCTTTCATCGGCTTCGACAACCATCCAGTCACCCTCGCCCATGCGGGCATTGGTGCCGTAGGAATTGATGATGCCGCCGTTGATCACCGTCGGGTCGAGACCGCCGGCATCGAGCAGCGCCGCGACCATGGAGGTCGTCGTCGTCTTGCCGTGGGTGCCTCCGACCGCGATTGCCTGCTTGAAACGCATCAGTTCGGCCAGCATCTCCGCACGGCGCACCACCGGGATGAGCCTCTCTCGCGCGGCAACCAGTTCCGGATTGTCCTTCTTGATCGCCGAGGACACCACAAGTACCTCGGCGTCGCCAAGATTTTCCGCGGCGTGGCCGACCGTCACCTTGATGCCGTGCGCGCGCAGGCGCTGGACATTGGCGTTTTCCGCCATATCCGACCCCTGGACTTCGTAGCCGAGGGTCTTCAGCACTTCGGCAATGCCGCTCATGCCGATGCCGCCTATCCCGACAAAGTGAACCGGTCCGATATCCTGCGGCATCTTCATGGCCGTTCTCCTTCTTGAAGGGCAATCTTTTCAACGAGGTCCGCCAGGCGTTTCACCGCGTCGGGCCGTCCGACACTTCGCGCATTCCTGGCCGCGTCCTTGAGCATCTCCGGCGCGTTCATGAACCGGACGATCTCCTTGGCCAGCCGTTCGGGATGCAGGTCCGCCTGCCGGATCGGCCAGGCACCACCGACCTTTTCCAGCACCTTGGCATTCGCCGCCTGGTCCTGGTCTATCGCTCCCGGAAGCGGCACGAGGATGGACGGCCGGCCCAGCACGCCGAGTTCGCTGACGGAGGACGCCCCGGAACGGCACAGCACCAGATGCGCATGGGCGATACGCTGCGGCATGTCCTGGAAGAACGGCGCGCATTCGGCCTGGACACCGAGCGTGTCATACGCCTCCTGCACCCGCTCCATGTCCTCGGGCCGGCACTGCTGCACGATCTGCAGGCGTTTCCGCAAGTCCGGTGGCAACTTTTCGACAGCAGGCGGCAACAGATCGGAGAAGAAACGTGCTCCCTGCGAACCGCCGAATACCAGCAGCCGGAACGGCCCACCGGACTCCGGCGTCGAATAGAAGATCTCCGAGGCGTTCAGGACCGCGTCGCGGACCGGATTGCCGGTTTCCACCAGCTTCGCCGTCAGGTCCGAGGGAAGGTCGTCCATCGGCACGCTGGTCGCGATCGCGTCGACGCCCTTGGCGAGCAGCTTGTTGGCCCGCCCCATGACGCCGTTGGCCTCGTGCAGGATCGATGGCGTGCCTGTCAGGCGCGCGGCAAACATCGGCGGAAAGGTCGGGTAGCCGCCGAAACCGGCGACGACATCCGGCTTCAGCTGTCTGATGACCTTGCGGGCCTGGACCGTTCCCCAGAGCAGTTTCAGCCCCGTCTTCGCCAGCAGCAGCGGATTGCGGCCGCGGATGGTTTCCGAGGCGATGATGTGCACTTTGCGGGCCGGAAAGGCGCTGCCGTATTTGTCGGCCCGCTCGTCCGTCGCCAGTTCCACCGTCCAGCCGCGCCGGATCAGTTCGCTGGCCAGCGCCTGTGCGGGAAAGAGGTGGCCGCCTGTGCCGCCGGCTGTCAGTAATACAGTCTTGTTCATGAAACCGGGTACGGACTTACATTAGGGATGAGGGGGACAGCCGGCTCACGGTCACGACGTCGCCGCGTGACGGCTGTGGCCGCCGGCGCGTGAGCGCCAGGATCGCACCTGCCGTCATCGCGGAGGAGAGCAGCGACGACCCGCCATAGGAAATGAAGGGCAGGGTCATGCCCTTGGAAGGCATCAGGTGAAGGTTCACGGCCAGATTGATCGTGGCCTGAAGACCGAACAGCACCACCAGCCCCGCGGTTGCCAGGCGGCTGAAGGCATCCTGGTCCCGGCTGGCGTGCTTGAGCCCGCGCAACACGATGAAGGCGAAGATCGACACCACGAGCAGGCAGACGATCACGCCGAACTCCTCCCCCACAACGGCAAAGATGAAGTCGGTGTGGCTGTCCGGCAGGATCCGCTTCACGGTTCCCTCCCCGGGCCCGCGCCCGAACCAGCCGCCGGCGAGGAAGGAGTCCCGGGCAGTATCGACCTGGTAGGTATCGCCGGAGGTCGGATCCAGGAACCGGTCGACCCGGTTGGTGACGTGCGGCAGGAAGGCATAGGCCGCCAACAGGCCGGCAATGCCCACCAGCCCGAGCGCCATGATGATGATCCAGGAAATGCCGTTGAGGAAAAACAGCCCTGCCCAGACCAGCCCAAGCAGCATGGTCTGGCCGAAATCCGGCTGGGCGATCAAGAGGGCCGCACAGATGGCAAAGAGCACGAAGGCAAAGAGGACGCCGGGAACTTCGCGGCGCCGGCCGCTTTCCGACAACAGGAAGGCAATCAGGATCACGAATGCCGGCTTGAGGAATTCCGAAGGCTGCAGGGAAAATCCCGCAATGTAGATCCAGCGCCGCGCACCCTTTGCCTCGAACCCCAGAAACAGGGTCGCGATCATCAGGATCAGCGATACGGTGAACACAATCAGGGCGGCGCGGCGGACCATGCGCGGTGTCATCAGGGAAGCCGCCAGCATGATGACGATGCCCGGCACCAGGAACATCGCCTGCCGCTTGACGAAAAAGAGCGTCTCGACGCCGAGGCGCTCGGCCACCGGCGGACTTGCCGCGAAGGACAGGACCACGCCGCCGACCATCAGAAGTCCGAAGGCCGCAAGCAGATAGTGGTCCACTGTCCATAGCCATTCGGCAAAGCGGCTGCGATCGGCGCGCGATACCATCTTACGCTACCTCCTCCTGCGTGAGTGCATCAGGCAAGGCACGCACCGCATCTACAAAAGCAGCGCCCCGCAGTTCGAAATTCGGGAACTGGTCGAAACTCGCACAGGCGGGAGACAACAGGATGGCGATTTCCTCGGCACCATCCTCCGCCGCCTCGCCGGCCGCGTCCTTGACCGCCTGCACCAGAGTGCCGCTGATCGTGTGCGGCACCCGGCCTTCGAGCGTCTTGGCAAAATCCCGCGCGGCCTCGCCGATGAGAAAGGCCTTCGCGATCTTCGGGAAATACTCGTCGAGCGAGGAGATCCCGCCCGACTTGGCACGGCCGCCGGCAATCCAGTAGATCCGGTCGAAACTGGACAGCGCCCGGGCAGCCGCGTCCGCATTGGTCGCCTTGCTGTCGTTGATGAACAGCACCCGCCCTTGCCTGGACACCACTTCCATCCGGTGATGCAGCCCCGGGAAACTGGCCAAGGCAGCGGCAATTTTCGCCGCCGGCAGCTCCAGTGCCCGCAGCGCGGCGAAGGCGGCGGCCGCGTTCTGGCCGTTATGATCGCCGCGCAGACTGTCGATCCCGCCGAGAAGCGCCACTTCCGACTGCGCTCCGTCATGGGCCTCGATCAACCGGCCGTGGCGGGCATAGATGCCGTCGGTCAGCTCCCGTTCGCCGGCAATGCGGCAGACCGGCTTGCGCGCCAGTTCGAGCCTGTCGGCAATGGCCGAGGACAACCTGTCGTCCACGCCGACGACCGCCACCTTGGACCCGGCCACCAGGCGTTCCTTGATGGCGGCGTACTGGTCCATCGTGCCGTGGCGGTCGAGATGGTCCGGCGACAGGTTCATGTGAATGCCGACGGTCGGATCGAGCGTCGGTGCCAGGTCGATCTGGTAGGACGAACACTCGATCACGTAGTGCCGGCCCGGCTGCGGCGGCTCCAGCTCCAGGACCGGCGTGCCGATATTGCCGCCCATCTGCGTGTCGAGGCCGAGTTCCGTCAAGAGATGGCTCACCAGCGCGGTCGTCGTCGACTTGCCGTTGGTCCCGGTGATCGCGATCAGCGGCGCTGCCGGGCAGAGCTTGCGGCGTTCACGGCAGAACAGTTCCACGTCGCCGATAATCTCAACCCCGGCTTCCCTGGCAAGGTCAACCGTCCAGTGCGGTGCCGGATGGGTCAGCGGCACGCCGGGCGCCAGCACGAGGGCCGTCACGGAAGCCCAGTCCAGATCCCGCAGGTCCTGCGTTGACAGGCCTTCGCCCGCCGCCTGTTTCACCCGGTCTTCGCTGTCGTCGAAACACACCACATCCGCCCCGCCGGCCGCAAGCGCCCGTGCGGTCGCAAGGCCTGAACCACCCAGTCCGAACAGGGCGACCTTCTGGTTCTCGAATGTGGTGACCGGGATCATCGCTTACCTCAGCTTCAAGGTGGCAAGGCCGAGCAGGGCCAGAACGACGGAAATGATCCAGAACCGGATCACGACCTGGCTTTCGGTCCAGCCCATGATCTCGAAATGGTGGTGGATCGGCGCCATCCGGAACACCCGCTTGCCGGTCAGCCGGAAGGAGATCACCTGTACGATCACGGACACGGCCTCCAGCACGAACAGCCCACCGATGATCGCAAGCACGACTTCATGCTTGGTGGCAACCGCGATGGCCCCGATCATGCCGCCGAGAGCCAGCGAGCCCGTGTCCCCCATGAAGATGGCGGCGGGCGGCGCGTTGAACCACAGGAAGCCGAGGCCCGCGCCGATGACCGCACCGCAGATCACCGCAAGTTCGCCGGTGCCGGCGACGTGGTGGATCTGCAGGTAATTCGCGAAGACCGCGTTGCCGGAAAGATAGGCGATCAGGCCGAAGGAAGCGCAGGCAATCATCACCGGCACGATCGCCAGGCCGTCGAGGCCGTCCGTGAGGTTGACCGCATTGCCGGCGCCGACCATGACGAAAGCCGCAAAGGGGATGAAGACCAGCCCGAGATTGAGCGTGAACTCCTTCAGGAAGGGAAACGTGATGGCTTCGGAGAATTCAGAGGTATCCAGGAGCGTGACCGCGAAGGCGGCGGACGCCGCGATGATGAATTCCAGCCCGAGCCGTGCCTTGCCGCCGAACCCCTTGTGTGAGGATTTGGTCACCTTCAGATAGTCGTCATAGAAGCCGATGCTGCCGAACCCGAGCGTGACGGCGATGACCACCCATACATAAGGGTTCGACAGATCCGACCACAACAGCGCGGCCACGAGCGCGCCGGACAGGATCATCAGCCCGCCCATCGTCGGCGTGCCCTTCTTGGTCAGAAGATGGCTTTCCGGCCCGTCCGACCGGATCGGCTGCCCGTGACCCTGTCGGATCCGCAGGCTTGCAATGATTTTCGGTCCGAACAGAAAGACGAAAAACAGCGCAGTCATGATCGCGCCGCCGGTCCGGAAGGTGATGTACCGGAAAACGTTCAGTGCCGAAACCTGATCCGCGAATTGCCCCAAAAAGTAAAACATCAAGTGCCCCTCATGCCGCTGCGGTGTCATCCACAGGCGGGTATTCCTTCTTCAGGGCCTCGACAAGCGGGCCCATGCGGGTTCCAAGCGATCCCTTGACCATAACAACATCACCGGCCCTGACATCGTTCAAAAGGACCTCTTCCAGATCTTTTGCGTCCTCGCAGTAGTGGCCGCGAAGATCATGCGGCAGGTCCTGCCAGAGCGCGCGCATGTGTGGCCCGGCGCAGTAGACGGCGTCAATGTCGGCATCGGTGATCGGCTGCAGCAGCTCCGCATGCAGACGGTCGGCGTCGGCTCCCAGCTCGCGCATGTCGCCGATCACCGCGATCCGGCGTCCGGGACGGGTCACGGGCGCTTCTCCGAGCACAGCCAGCGCGGCACGCATGGACGCCGGATTGGCGTTGTAGCTTTCGTCGATCAGGTTGAGCTCGCCGTTTTGCACGGGCAGGCGGGAAACTTCCCCCCGGCCCTTCGGAGCCCGCATGGTATCGAGGGCAAGACCGGCCATGGCGAGATCGCCCCCAAGGTCGGAAACTGCCGTCAGAACCGCGAGGCTGTTCTTGACGTGATGCTTGCCGGGCGCGCCGATCTTGTAGGTGATCTCCTGGCCCAGGATGGACGCATCCACACTGGAGCCCGCCGGATAGCTGACCACTTTCTGTGTATGGCTGTCGGCGGCCGGATTCTCCCCGAAGGTGTGGATCGTGGCGATGCCCTTCGTTGCCGCCAGGAATTTCAGGAGATCGAACTGAAGGTTGTCCCTGTTCAGAACGGCAATGCCACCGGGTTCCAGACCGTCGAAGATCTCCGCCTTGGCCTTGGCGATCTGCTCGACACTGTCGAAGAATTCCAGATGCACCGGCTGGACCGTGGTGATGATCGCCACGTGCGGACGCACCATCTTGACCAGCGGCGTGATCTCGCCGGCATGGTTCATGCCGATTTCAAAGACACCAAAGTCGGTATCGGCAGGCATGCGCGCCAGCGTCAGCGGCACCCCCCAGTGATTGTTGAAGGACGCGACGGAGGCATGCACCTTGCCCGAGGGCTCCAGCGTCAGCCGCAGGGCCTCCTTGGTTCCGGTCTTGCCGACGGAACCGGTGACCGCGACAATGCGCGCGCCCGTGCGTTCGCGCGCGGCAATGCCAAGATTGCGCAGCGCCTCGAGCGGATCCTCCACCACCACGTAGCGACCGTCTTCCGGCAGGTCCCCGATGCGGCTTTCGGCGACCAGCGCCAGGGAAGCACCGGCGTCCAGCGCCGCGGCGACATAGTCGTGACCGTCGAGCCGGTCGCCCTTGATGGCGACGAAGGCGTCGCCGGGCTCCAGCGTGCGGCTGTCGATGGATATTCCGGTAATCTCAGCGCCAGCGTCGCCCTTGATGCTGCCGCCGGCAGCGTCAACAAAGGCATCCAGGGTCCAAAGCGGGTCGCTCATGTGTTTCCTTCAAGGCTGATGGCGCGCGTGACGGCATCGTGATCGGAAAAGGGAATCACTGTGTCGCCAACAATCTGGCCCGTTTCGTGACCCTTTCCGGCAACACACAGGATATCGCCCTGCCGCAGGCGGCGGACGCCTTCGGCGATCGCTTCGAAGCGGTCGCCGATCTCCAGCGCCTCGGGCGCGCCGCTCAGCACCGCCTTGCGGATCGTGGCGGGGTCTTCGGAGCGCGGGTTGTCATCGGTGACGATGACGAGATCCGCATGCCGCGCCGCCGCCGCGCCCATGAGTTCGCGCTTGCCGGGATCGCGGTCTCCGCCGGCGCCGACGATGACGGACAGCTTGCCTTGCGCGAACGGTCTCAAGGCAGACAGTGCGTTGTCCAGGGCGTCGGGCTTGTGGGCATAGTCGACAAAGACCAGACCGCCCTGCCCGGTTCTACCCGCCAGCTCCAGCCGGCCCGGCGCCCCCTTCAGGTTTTCCATCGCGCGCATCACGGCACCCGTGTCCAGACCCGCCGCCATCGCGAGACCGGCCGCGATCAGCGCGTTGGAGACCTGGAACCGTCCGATCAGGGGCAGGGTCACCTTGTATTCGCCGCGCGCGGTCTGCAGCGTCAGCTCCTGTCCCGCACCTGACGGACGCAACCCGGTCAGCTTCAGGTCCTTGCCGGTTTCGCCGACGCTCAGGACCGGAAGACCGCGCTCTTGCGCCACAGCCAGCACCCGGTCGGCATATTTCTCGCCGGGATCGACGACCACGGTGCCGCCCGAAGGCAGGAGCTCGGAGAAAAGCCGCAGCTTGGCCTTCAGATAATCCTCGACGGTCGGATGGTAATCCATGTGGTCGCGGCCAAGATTGGTGAATGCCGCCGCGGTCAGGCGGACGCCGTCGAGCCGGTATTGATCCAAACCGTGCGAAGACGCCTCCAGGGCCGCATGGTTGACCCCTTCCTCCTCCAGCGCCGCCAGCTGTTCGTGCAGGAAGACCGGATCCGGGGTAGTCAGTCCGCCGTAGCTTTCACCATTCGGCTTGACGATGCCGAGCGTGCCGAGGCTTGCCGCGGGATGACCGGCGGACTGGAAGATCTGACGCACGAAATGGGCGACGGACGTCTTGCCGGCTGTTCCGGTGACCGCGACGACCGTGTCCGGCTGCGCGCCGTAGAACCGTGCCGCCATCCGGGCAAACGCCTGGCGCGGTTCAGCCGCACCGAGAACAACGACACCAGGCGGGCAGGCAGCCCGGACGCCGTCAACGGCCTCGTCCGCGCACAAGATGGCAATGGCCCCGGCCGCTGCAGCGTCCGGGGCGAATTTCGTACCGTCGACAGAAGCCCCCTTGAAGGAGGCGAACAGAAAGCCGGGCCGGACCTTGCGGCTGTCCGCCGTGAGCCCCGCGATTTTCAGACCCTTTGCCGTGTCCGGCACGGAAAGGCCGGCGGCCAGATATTCAAGATCCATCTCTTCCGATCATCTTTATGCGTCGTCTTGTTCTTGAACCTTGCGTCACCGGTATTCGGCTGCGACCCCGCCGGCGACACAAGTCCGTCACGTCTCCTTAATAGGAAATCTCGATTGGTTCATCCCCCTTCCCGAACCTCGGCATCACTCCGAGCATCGGTGCGGACCTGCGGATGATCGCCGCGGTGGTCGGCGCGGCATTGAGACCGGCGGTCGCGCCGATGCCGGCCCGCTCCGGTTTCGGCTCGTCAATCACCACCAGAACCACGTAGCGCGGGTCATCCATCGGGAAGGCCGACAGGAACGAATTTCGGCGCTTGTTGCTGACGTAGCGACCGTTCTCGATCTTTTCCGCGGTGCCGGTCTTGCCGCCCACCGTGTAGCCAGGCACGTCCGACCGGCGGCCGGATCCCGACAGGACATTGAGGCGGAACAGGTAGCGCATCATGCGACTCGTTTCCGGAGAAACGACCTGTTTGCCAAGGCTTTGAACCTCATCCTGACTGCGCGGCAGGAATGTCGGCGGCAACAGGGTGCCGCCATTGACCAGCGCGGCGGCGGCAACAGCCGTCTGCATCGGCGTCACCGAGATACCGTGCCCGAAGGATATGGTCATGGCCGCCAGCTCGTTCCATTTCGGCGGCAGCAGCGGCGCGGCATTCTCCGGCAGTTCCGTCTTCAGCCGGTCCGTCAGATGCAACCGGCCAAGGAACTCCTTCTGGCGGGCAATCCCGGTCGCCAGCATCATCTTCGCCGTGCCGATATTCGACGAATAGATGAAGATTTCCGGAACGGAGAGAATGCGGTTTTTCCCGTGGAAATCGGTGATCGTGCGGCCCGCGGCCCTGATCGGGCGGGTCGCGTCGAAGCTGTCATTGATCGAAACGGACCCCGAATCCAGCGCCATGGCAGTGGTGAAGGTCTTGAAGACGGAGCCCATTTCAAAGACGCCGCCGGTCGCCCGGTTCAGCCGGTCCTTCTCCAGCGCCTGGGACCGGTCGTTCGGGTCATAGTCCGGCAGCGAGGACATGGCGACCACTTCGCCGGTCTTCGCATCGAGCACGATGCCGGCCGCCGCGATCGCCTTGTAGCGTTCCATCGCCTTGACCAGTTCGTCGCGCACGACGTGCTGTACCCGCAGGTCGACCGAGAGACGGACCGGCTCCATGGACCGGTCGGCGGTGAAGCCGAGGGACTGCAGGTCGGCCAGCCAGCTGTCGTCGATGTATTTCTCGATCCCGGCCAGTCCCTGATTGTCGACATTCACCGAGCCGACAATGTGACCCGCGGTCGGGCCACCCGGATAAAAGCGCTGGTTCTCGGACAGGAAACCGATGCCCGGCAGGCCGAGGTTGTGAACGTCTTCGGCCTGTTTCCGGGTCATTTCCCGCTTCAGCCAGACAAAACCGGCACCGCTTTCCAGACGACGGCGCACAAGCCCCTCGTCCAGTTCGGGCAGCACGCGGACAAGCCCTTCAAGAGCCTCGTCGACGTCCAGGATGCGGCGCGGCTCGGCGTATAGGGACGCGGTCTTGATATCGGTCGCCAGGATCTCGCCATTGCGGTCGATCAGGTCTGGCCGTGAAGCCGACACGGAGTCCTGCGCCGAGATGAAAGCCCCTGACGTCGCCTCTTCCATCTGCGCCAGCATGACCAGCCGGCCGGCAATGGCCACATAGACGCAGGCAAAGGCCAGCATCGCCACATAGACGCGTGACTTGACCGCGCTCGAGGAAACGGAGCCCCGCACCGCTCTCGGCTGGGCTCTCCGCACCTGAAGGAAACTTGCCGGTTCGCTTACCATGGTCATGACCGGATCCTCACTGAATAACCGCCGACGAGCCGGCATAGCCGCCCATCTGATTGCCGCCGATCGGCTCCAGCATCACCGGACGCGCCGGAAGGTCTTCCGGCGTCACGATCTGTTTCACGTCGAGCGGTTCCAGCAGGAGATAGTCGTTGTAGCGCGCGACCAGGGACTGCAGCCGGTCCGGCTTGTTGAGCAGGCTCCATTCCGCTTTCAGGTGGCGGATGGCATCGCGTTCCTCGTCGATCCGACGCTGGAGCTCGGCAACCTTCTCGGCCGACTTTGTCGCCGCAAGCTTCATGTCGTATACGGTCGCGGCGCCGATCACGACCGCCAGAATGAACAGGATGTTCAGCGTTCGAACCATTTTCAGCCCCCTAATCCATGAAAGTCCGCAAGACGCGGCACGCCCGCCTCATGGATGTCCAGTTTGCGTGCCGGCGCCTCGGTCCGCCGCCCGGCCCGAAGCTTCGCGGAGCGCGCCCGCGGATTGATATCCGTTTCACCGGCAGCCGCCTCGACCGCCTTGCGCGTCAGCATTTCGAAAGTCGCCGGCGGAACCTCTTCCTCCGGCATGTGCCGCGACCCGCCGCCACGGGTCCGCGTACGATCCTGGAAGAACCGCTTGACGATCCGGTCCTCCAGGGAATGGAAACTCACCAGCACCAGGCGCCCGCCCGGCTTCAGGATGCGTTCCGCCGCACCCAGCGCCTCGGCGGCCTGGTGCAATTCGCCGTTCACATAGATCCTGAGCGCCTGGAAAGTCCGGGTCGCCGGATGGATCTGCGCCTTTTTCGGTGACCGGCCCAGAACCTTCTCGATCAGGTTGGCCAGCTCCAGAGTGCGGGTGAAGGGCTTTTCCTGGCGCGCACGCTCGATCGCATGCGCCACGGATGCCGCCCGCTTTTCCTCGCCGAGCAGGCCGATCACGCGGATCAGGTCCTTGACGGGCAGCTCGTTGACCACGTCCGCGGCGGACGGACCTGCCTGTTCCATGCGCATGTCGAGCGGGCCATCGCGCAGGAAGGAAAATCCCCGTTCAGCCTCGTCAAGCTGCATGGAGGACACACCGAGATCGAGAACCACGCCGTCGACGCCGTCAAATCCGCTGGCCCTTGCATGCCGCTCCAGTTCCGCGAACTGGCCGGGCACCAGGATCAGGTTGCCGGCGGCTTCGCGGACAAGGTCCTGGCCGCCTGCGATTGCATCCGGGTCCCGGTCGATACCGATCACCTTCGCGCCTTGCGCGAGAATGCCGCGGGAATAACCGCCGGCGCCGAACGTACCGTCGATGATCACCTCGCCCGGCTGCGGCGCAAGCCAATGGAGAACCTCCGTCAGGAGAACCGGCACATGGCGCTCGGGTCCGCCAGCGGCAGAAGCAGCGTCTCTGTCGCCGAGCGCCATCATACCGGCTCTCCCTGAGAGGGTGCGGGGACCTGCCCCGACAACATCGCGAGTGCGCGCCTTTGGGCCTCTGCGCGGTACTCGCGAAACTTCTCCGGCTCCCAGATCTGGAACTTGTAGTTCATGCCGACGAAAGTGACCTGGTCGGTGAGACCGGTGTGATCGCGGATCATGTCGGAAATGGTCATGCGGCCATCCCCGTCGATCCGGGGGTTTTCACTGGCACCGAACAGCGCCACGGCGAGAGCATCGTGATCCGGAGACAGCTTTGCAAAGGCCTCCGAGCGCTTGTTGATCTCGGCCAGCAGGTCATTGCCGCCCGCGTCGACCGCGGCGCAATGAGGTGAAGCGATGCAATAAAGACCGTCAAATCCATCTCTCGCCAGAACCGCACGGAAGGGCGCCGGGATCGACACGCGACCCTTGGCATCCAGCCGGTTGGTAAAGTGAGAAACAAAGCCGGCCATCAATCCCCTCGAAACGGGTCCCCACCCGCCTAAATCCAAAGGAGCACCCTGCATTCAGCCAAATGCCGACAAGGCGCCCCACCCCTTTAAGACCGATCAGCTTGCGAACCGCTCTCCAGCCACGGCCGGCGGCGCACCGATCGAAAACCCGACGAATGAAAGAAAGGCCGGCGACTTGCCGGGACATGCAATTTGCGAAAGCGGCAATTGCCGAGCCGTTAAACCGATGTCCCAAGCCCTATTGAAATGGGCCTGCACTCCCCATTCTGGGTTCTTATGGGATACCATGGGATTTCATGGGCGGTCAATGGAATCTCATGGATTCCGGCTCGATTTGATCGCACACGACCCCGTCGAGCGACCTTATGACGAACATACTTAATGAACCCTTGACACAAATGAAGAATCGGATTCGCAGGAATACGGAGGTTTTCACAATTCAGGCCGGATGAAGCGGCAAAATATGCCTAGTTGCAAAGACTTGTGGAGAATGACAAGGCCCGTCGCCGCGCGGTGCTCCCGGCGGCACATGGCACGCCCCTACCGCCCACATCCGGGCGGAGCAAAGCGCGAGCTGAAATGAAATGAGTGGGATAGAGACCGGATGCCCCAGGCAGAAACGCCGCGGAAGCGCGCGGCGTTTCTCCGTCCAAAGGCCTTGTGCCCTTGCACTTACACAAGCAGATCCTGGTTGCCGAGAGCGGCCAGCTGGTCTGCGACGCCGCCGCCTTCGGTGACGACCGCGTTCCAGGTCGCGGCTGTCAGATTGGCAATAGACAGGTCCTCCGCCTGCAGGCCTTCCAGCAGGTAGCCATGGCCGCCATTGTTCTCCACGGTGATCAGGAGATCCCCGCCCGACTCCTCAAGGGTGACATCAGATACCGACAGGTTGCCGAAGTCGAGAATGTCCTCGGCCGGATCGAAGTTCCGGACCGCAAAAACGCGGCCCCAATCCCAGGTAACCTGAACCGTGTCGGCTCCGGATCCCAGGACAATGTCGTCATCGATTGCCGACGGCACCACGGGATCTTCCGGCGTGTCGGGCACTTCGGGGTCGGGAGACACCCCCGCTCCCTCGCGCACCTGGTAGCCGTCCGTCGTCTCGCCCGGAGGCGCCTCCGGGGTCAGGAGGGCTTCACGCGACACCAGGGAGACATCGTTCTGGTCGAACCCGAAGGGGGCTTCCAGATTGTCCTCCATGACCTGGTCATGGTGAAATTCCAGGTTTCCCGCAACCAGGTCCGCCTTGGAGACGCCGCTGAACAGGAACCCCTGCCCGCTCGGCAGCGTACTGATCATCATGCCGTCCGGCGTGTCCTCCACGCTCAGGCGCTCGCGCGTGCCGAAATAGAGGAAGCTGATCTTCTGCGTCGCCGGGTCGAAACCGTCGATCACCTCGAAGGCACCGTATTCATGGGACCGTATATAGACCGTGTCCGCCTCACGAGGACCGGCACCCGTTTCCCAGGACAGGATCCCGCCAAGGTCCTGGCGCAGATGCTCGTTGCCGACAATGCCGAAATTCTCGATCGCAAGATCGGAGAGCAGGACTCCTTGCAGGATCTGCATGTCCGGGCCCCAGGGATTGTCGATCACGGGCTCGCCGGCAGGCGTCATGGTCAGGATCAGCCCGTGCACCGAGGCGTTGCCGAAGTCGATCTGGTCAGCAGCCGGGTTGAAGCCGACAATGTCGTCGGCGCCGAATTCCGCCGCCCAGGTGACCCCGCCAAGATCACTTGCACCGGTCGGCACCGGCGGATTGGAGCCGTCGCTGTCATAGATGACGTCAAAACCACCTGTTTCGGGTGTGACCACGGCCGTGCCGAGCAATGTCGCGACCTCGTTGAGCGCGGATTGCTCGGCCACCATGAAGTTGTTCATGGAAAGCTCCGACACGTCCACGCCGACAAGCACCGTTTCGCTGGCAATTTCGCCGGTTGCGGTCAGAACGCGGATCGTCAGACCGGCAGACACATCAGCGAGCGTCTCCGGATAGTCCGCGAATTCCAGCCGCTCCGCGATGACACCGGCTTCCAGATGCACCATGTCGGTGGCCGGATTGAAATCAGCAATCACGCGGGACGGGCTCTCCGGCGTGATCAGGATCATTTGCGGGCTGTCCGGCGCGTCCGGTGTGTCGGGTTCATCCGGCTCATCAGGAGTGTCCGGTTCGTCCGGCGTATCGGGCGTTGCGGGCCCGGCACCGACCAGTGCCAGCACTTCAGCCGCCGCGCCGCTGTCCAGAATGGTGAAATTGGCTTCGCTCAGATCCGGGAGCCGGACGCCTGCCAGGGTCGTGGTCTGGTTGTTGGAGGGAACGGCAAACATCACGCCCACCGCCGTTTCGGTGACCTCCAGATCGGCCGCACCGATCCAGTCGATGAAGATGGTGCCCGTTGCCGGGTCGAAACCGGTCACGACCTCGTCCTGACCCCAAGCCCAGGTGATCACCACATCGGCATCGGCTGCGCCGACCCCGGCAGAGCCGTTGCCACCATTGCTGCCCGGATTGACAGTGCCGGGCAGGCCGTCACCGTCCGGTGTGCCGAGGCCTTCGTCACCGGTCAGGCGGTCTTCGTAAAAGGCGATCTGCTCGGCAATCGACGGTGCGTCGTAGCCGCCGAACTGGCCGATATATTGCAGGATCGAGGTGCCGTATTCATCGGTGCTGACCGCGCCGTTCTGGAGCAGTGTCGCCGTGCCCCAGGCACCGCGCAGATGCGCCGCAGCCAGGATACCCGTCAGCGTCAGCTCCACGGTGACCGTCTGGCCGTTCTGGGTGTAGCCGGCCGTCTGGCCAATGAAGTCGTTCAGGGATTGGCCGCTGCCTGCCAGCTGGCCCTCGAGGACCTGCAGATTGTAGCCGAAGGCCTCCTGGATCGCGACGGTCTGCGCCTCCTTGGTCATGAAGTCCTCGAGGGACTCCACGCCGTTCTTGCCGGTCCAGGTGCCATTCCAGGCATTGGTCGCTGCGCCATTGCCGTAGAAGACGTCGGCGTCGTAATAGCCGAGATCGATCAGCAGCGCCTCGCCGAACTGGAAACCGACAAATCCGAGCGAATTCATCGACCGGTAGGCCATTGCCTCCCATTCGCCGTCGCTCAATTCGGACCAGCTGGAATAGCCCGGATAACGGGCCTGGACCGGCCCGCCGGCCCATTGGTCCAGTTGCCAGTCCTGGATGATGCCGGCGTTGTACCGGTCGCGGTCCCACCCCGATTCAAAGGCCAGCAGAGCCGCCATGAAATCCTCGAACGTACCATCCATCTTTCCATCCCACCTTGTTTTGTGAAGAACAAGGCAAGGCTAGGCAGGCAGACGGCCCGAAAAATGGACGCCAGATTAAACTTTCAAGGTAATACTGTGGCAGAAATACCTATTTTCGCCCGATTTACTTGAGTGAATTGATTCAGGAATAATAAAACACACGACCCGCCGATTTCTTCCGCCAAATCAGCCGCGGTTCAACCAAAAAGCCCGGCACGTTGCGTTTCGCGCGGTGACTCTCCGAAGCGTTGTTTGTAGGCGACTGAGAAGCGGCCGAAATGCCTGTGGGCCGAGGCTTCCGCGATATCGGCGACCGGGCGGTTGCTCCCCTCCGCCTGCAGCAGGTGCCGTGCGTAGGCCAGGCGCATGTCGTGCAGGTAATGCACGGGCCCGGTTCCGAACTCCCGCTTGAACAGGAGTTGCAGGTTGCGCGGCGTGGTCCGGGCATGGGTGCAAATATCGAGCAGGCTGAGGTCTTCCAGGAACCGTTCACTGATCAGTTGCAAGGCCCTTTTGAGAATGGCGGGTGCCGCGCGCGGATCGGGCCGCTCCAGCAGGGCGGACACCGTATTTGGCTGGCACTCCAGGAGGGAAACGATCAGGCTTTCCTCCAGGGCCCGTTGCCGGTCATCCTGTGCCGCGCCGAATACAAGCCCGTCTTCAGCGGCGCCGAACACGCCGCGCAGCCTGCGTGCCCAGGCCGCCGGGCCAGGCTTTTCCAGATCGAAACCGGAAGCGAAGCGAACCGAACCGACCGGAACGCCCGTCAGCCGCCTTGCCACGTCCCGCATGAAGCCCTGCTCGACCTGCAGCAGCACCTGTTCGCAGCCCGTGTGCCAGCGCATCCTGGTGTGCCGGTCGGGGTTGAGGATGCTCGCCATCCTCGTGGTGGAGGCAACCTGGCGGCACCCATTTGCGATCTCTGCCGTCCCCCTGATCGGGATCTGGATCAGGTAGAACGCGGTCAGTTCGCCCGGATCGATGGTCACGTCGGCGCCGTAGCGAATGTAGTTGAGCGATAGCTGCCTGCCGGGCACCCGGTTCTGGCAGGCGTCGAAGCGGTCGAGCGCGGATCCACGGTCGAGGCCGTGACTGCAGAAATGCGCGGCCACGATCTGGCGGGCTTCGTCGACATCACTCGTTTCGAAACATCGGAACCGGTCGAGCGGTGATCTGCGGTCTGCCAGCGTCTCCATGGGGAAAGCATGCCGCCGTTGCGACAATCTCGCAAGCGCCCGGCCCCCTTCACCTGCGGCATTTGACTGCACCGGCGCAGGAAATTTCGTTTTCCGGATAAAACTTTTTCTGCATGCCCGCTTAGCCTTTCGCCGTCATCCGAAAAGCATGAGGGGAACAAAAATGCAGAACGGAGCAGGCATCACCGCGGCAGACGCGGGCCTCGACAACATCAGCTGGAACGTGGTCGGACACACCTACACGCCCAAGCTGCTCAGCGGCAACGCCTTCGTCTGGCACGCCGTCATTCCGGCCGAAACGTTTGTGCCGCCGCATATCCATCCGACCCAGGACGAGTGGATCGTCATGCTGGAGGGCGAGCTGGAAGTGGAAATGGGCGGCACGGTCCACAAGGCCGGCCCCGGCGACACCGTGCGCATGCCCATGGGCGAGGCCCACGGCATCTTCAACCGGTCCGGCAAGACGGCGACCTGCGTCTTCGGCGTCGCCCCCAGCCGCAAGCTGTTCGATCTCTTCGGCGCACTCGACGGCGTCACGGATCCGGCGGAACTGGTGCGCCTGTCGGCGCTCCACGAGGTCGATTTCCTGCCGCCGCCCGACCAGGCCTGAGCGCGCGGCACCAAGAGGAGACATTTCATGACGAAACGCAAGACTGTCGCCGTGATCGGCGGCGGCGTGAGCGGACTTGCGGCCGCCAAAGCCTTCGACGAACGCGGACACCGCGTTCTCGGCATCGAACGCAGCCACGATTTCGGCGGCGTCTGGGAACCCTCACGCTCCTATCCGGACGTGCAGACCCAGTCGCCGAAGGATCTCTACCGCTTCACCGACCTTGCCATGCCGGAGGACTATCCGGAATGGCCGAAGGGACCACAGGTCCATTCCTATCTGCATGCCTACGCGAAGAAGCACAATCTGGCGCGGCTCTACCGGCTCAACACCAACGTGGTCTCGATGAACCGCCGGGCGGACGGCCAGCCGGGCTGGTCCCTGACGCTGGAGGCCGCCGGCAGGACATGGGTGGAGGATGTCGACTTCGTCGCCATCTGCACCGGACAGTTTTCCGAAAAGAACATCATCAGCCATCCGGGCCAGGAGGAGTTCGTGGCAGCAGGCGGCCAGGTGATGCACAGCTCGGAATACACCGATCCCTCCCTTGCTCAAGGCAAGCACGTGGTCGTGCTCGGCGGGTCGAAATCGGCGACCGACCTGGTGGTCAATGCCGCCAGGAACGGTGCGAAATCCGTGACCATGGTCTACCGCGAACCCGTCTGGCGGGTGCCCTATTTCGTCGGCGGCATCAATTTCAAGCGGCTCCTTTACATGCGCGCCCAGGAGCAGCAGTTCAACGGCTGGGGCGGCAGTGCGCTCGGCAAGGCGGTCCACACCGCCTTCAAGCCGCTGATCTGGGCGAATTTCCGTGGCCTGGAAACCCTGCTGAAACTCCAGCTCAAGCTGAAGAAATGGGACATGGTGCCCGATGTCCCCATCGAAAAGGACGCGTCCTGCTCGCTGCCGATCGTCACACCGGGCCTGTTCGAAGGGTTCGAGAGCGGCAAGATCAAGCCGGTCCGGGGCACCTTCAAGGCCTACGAGCCGGGCCATGTCGTGCTGTCGACCGGTGAAAGGATCCCCTGCGACCTGGCCGCGCTCGCCGTCGGCTGGAAACTGGGCATTCCCTATCTCGCGCAAGAATACCGCGACAAGCTGATCGAGGCGGACGGGCAGTACCGGGTCTATCGGCTGACTGTGAACCCCGACTTGCCCGACATGGGCTTCGTCGGCTTCAATTCCAGTTTCTGCACGGTGCTGTCGGCCGAGATGATCGCCAACTGGCTGGTGCGCTACGCCGACGGCCAGCTTGCCAACCAGCCCAGCGCCGCGCAGATGCGGAAAAACATCGAGGATATGCTGCGCTGGCGGCGTCAGGAGCGTCCGGCGGCCAAGGTCTATGGCGGGCTCTGCTCCGCGCCGTTCCACTTCCGGCATTTCGACGAACTGCTGGCCGACATGGGGGCAACGAAACGCAAGCGAGCCAACCCGCTTGCGGAGCAGTTCTCCTATCCGAATGCGGACGCCTATGGAAGCTTCCTGCAAAGCACGCCGCAATATGCGGCGGGCTGAGACAGGAAAAAAAGCCAGCCGGCCTGTAAGCCGGGTTCTGTATGGCCCGGCCAGATACGAGATCCGGCACGGACGCGACAGCCATTCATCTGGGACGCCTGTTGCCAGACGCCTCACGCAACCAACCCGGACAGCGGGCCTGGAAACCGGCCTGGCCCGGATCGCTCCAGGCCGTGCTGTCCCTATTCGGTCTTGCTCCCGGTGGGGTTTACCATGCCGCCGCTGTTGCCAGTTGCGCGGTGGGCTCTTACCCCACCCTTTCACCCTTACCCCGGGCAGGTCTTTCGACCTGGCCGGGGCGGTTTGCTTTCTGTGGCACTTTCCCTAAGGTCGCCCTCGCCGGGCGTTACCCGGCACCGTGTTCCCATGGAGCCCGGACTTTCCTCCCCCGCGGCCTTTCGGCACTTGCGGCAGCGGCTGTCCGGCCGACTGGCGCCTGCGGACTTAAGTGCGTTTGCCTGTGAGGTCAAGCAACACCGCCCAGGCGGTCACCGCTTTCCATGGAAACCAAGGGGCAGGAACTATGACGCTTTCAGCACCCGGTAGGCCAATTCGGGCCAGAGCCGGTGCAGAGAGAACAGTTTTCCGACACGTCCAAGGCGGATGTCGTCAGCCCCCTGGTCGAGACCGGCCACGATCCTTGTTGCGGCCTCGGAGGCCGACAGGGCCTTGTCGCCGCGCCCGGCGGCCATTCGGGTCAGGATCAGGTCCGGCACCACATCCGTGACACCGATTCCGCTCCCCTCCAGCTGGTAGCGCAGGCCCCGGGCGAAATTCGACACGCCCGCCTTGGTCGCGCAATAGACCGGTGCCGATTTCTTCGGGACCCTGGAGAGCGCCGACGAAACGAACGCCACCCGCGCGGAGCCCGCCTGTCTGAGCAACGGCAGGAGGTCGATGGTCAGTTCGATCGGCGCCGTCAGGTTGACCGCCAGCTCGGTCTCGATTTTCTCCGCCAGCGTGCAGCCGCCCAGAAAGTCATGAGCATATTGCACAGCGGCGTTGTGAATCAGGAGGTCGATGGGCTGGTCGAGCTCGTGCAGCCGGTCCACCAGCAGCTTGCGGCCGGCCGCGGCGGCCAGGTCCGCGCAGACAGGCACGACCCCGGCAAAGAGCGCACGCACCTCCTCCAACGCGTTTTCCGTCCGCCCGCAGATGACGACGCGATGCCCGCGCTCGCTGTATAGCCGGGTGAGTTCCCGGCCCAGGCCGATCGCGCCTCCGGTGATCACGATGGTTTTTCCGCTCATGCTTGTGTTTCCCGTTTTCAGTCGGGAAGGTCCTAGCGGCCCGGACCGATGCCGCGCATTAACCCGGGTTAAGAACGCCATGGCCCGCGCGACGGGCCCTGATCCGGGACAGGGCCACAGGCGTGATGCCCAGGTAGGAGGCGATGTGGTATTGCGGCACGTGCAGGGCGATCTCCGGAAAGTCGGTCAGGAACGCTTCGTAGCGAGCCATTGCGCTGTCCAGCAAAAACGACGCTTCACGCCGCTCCTTCTTCAGGGCCAGTTGCGTGATGAACCCGTTGACCAGCCGCTCCCAGACGATGTCGGTTTCCTTCAACTGCCGTGCCAATTCCATGGGATAGGTCACGAACACACAGTCTTCGAGCGCTTCGGTGAAAAAGGGTGACGGGCTGCCTTCCAGAAAGGATCCAAGGCTGGTGACCACGCTCCCGGAAGCCACGAAGTTCTTGTTGAACTCCTTGCCATCCGGCGTCAGGTAATAGAAACGGACGAGGCCGCGGACGACGAAATAGAGTGTATTTGGCACCTCTCCCGCCGCGAACAGGCGTCTGCCGGCCGCGTGCGGCACGACACTTGCGTGTTCCAGGAGCCGCTCGGCAGAGTCCCGCGGAACGCCACGCCCCGATAGCCAATCGGCAAACTCGCCGAGAACCGCCCCCTCCGACATCGCGTCCGATTGTGGAACCGCTCCCTTCACTGCGCTGTCCAGCCTCCATCGATCGGCAGGGAGATCCCGGTCACATTGTGTGCGAGCGGACTTGCGAGCCAGATGATCGCTTCCCCGATTTCCGAAGGATCCGACAAGCGCATACTCGGCTGTTTTTCGGAAAGGAGGCTGGCAATCCCCTTGTCGCGATCTCCACCGAACTCCTCCGCCCGCGCCTCGACTTGCGGCCGGATCAGTTCGGTCTCGGTCCACCCGGGGCATATGCAGTTCACCGTGACACCACCACTGTCCCTGCTGCCGGCCGCGGCATATTCGAGGGCGGCAACCTTGGACAGGCCCACCAGTCCAAATTTCGAAGCGACATACGGCGCCTTGTTTACCGAAGCCACCAGCCCGTGCACGGACGCAATGTTGATAACACGGCCGTAGCCACGCTCCGCCATGCCCGGCAGGGCCCGCCTCATGGTGTGGAACGCCGCACTCAGGTTGACCGAGAGGATGGCGTCCCATGTGACCTGCGGCATCTTGGCGATCGGCGCGGTCTGCTGAATGCCGGCGTTGTTGACGAGAATATCGGGCCCGCCCCATTGCTCGACTTTTTCCATCATCGCGTCGATGGCATATGGATCGCGGAGATCGGTCTCAAAAAACCGCGTTTCGGGGGCACCCGCAGCCTTGACGGCCGCCAGCGCGCGCGCCTTGTCCTCAGCCGACGCGAGTCCGTGGACCGCGACCCGGCAACCGGCCTCGGCAAGTTTCAGAGCAATCGCCAGGCCGATCCCCTGAACCGAACCTGTTACAAGAGCGGTACGCCCCTTCAAGTTTCCATTGGCCATTTCGTCCCCCTCGCTCCGGGCTTGGCTCCCGGCTTGTCCAGTCGTGCATGTGTCAATTGCATGCCGGGTGTGCCCCGGCCGTCAAGTGACGAACCCCCTCAAGCTGTTCCGGGAGTGGAAAACCTTGAAACCGCGGGCCCATGCCGCGCGGCAGCCCGACCATTCACGCAAGACATTCCGAAAATAATACCTAAGGGAAATCACCTATACCAAAAAGAGACTCCTAAAAAATGACAGGTATAAAACTGCTTATTAGTTTTTTTTGAGTATTAAACCAAGATTAATCTCAAGATGCCAAGTTTAGCTCCACAATCAATGGAGCACACAATGGCCCGATGGCGTGTCTTTTTCCCCGCCCTGTTGCTGAGCGTTTCTGCGTTTGCCGCAGAACCGGCACCGGATCCCAAATCCGTGATTACGGAAGATGCGATCAAGACGGTTGGCGCATGGCTGTCCAACCCGATCGTCGCGCTCTCGATCAATACCCAGAATGACCTGCGCGGCTCCCTGTCCCAGGCGGATATTGACGCACTTGACAAGCAATGGCGCAGCGAACGGGAAGCGTCCGACAAGCCCCTGATTTCCGCGACACTCTCCGCCCCGCTGTCCGTTTACCTGCTCCGCGTTCAGGCCGGATCGCTCGGGCTTTATCCGGAAATATTCGTGATGGATGCCAATGGCCTGAATGTCGGGCAAAGTTCGATCACAAGCGACTATTGGCAGGGCGACGAAGGCAAGTTCCAGAAAACCTTCCCCAACGGAGCGGACGCTGTCTTCATCGATGAAGCGGAATGGGATGAAGACAGGAAGATCTGGCGCGCCCAGGTCAACATGACCGTTACGGATCCGGATACCGGAAAGCCGATCGGCGCCGCCACAATTGAGTTCAACCTGACCGAACTCATGCGCCGCCAAGGCCCGCATTCTTGAGAAGAAGAACCATGTTCAACAACATCTCTGTCAGCAAAAAAATCGCCGCGGGTTTCCTGACCCTTGCCCTGATTGGCGCCGTCGCCGGCGGTGTCAGCGCGTACCAGACCCACTCGGCTCTTCAGGAAGTCAAGACAGCCAGCGCCCTGTCCGATCTCAGCGCGGAAACCGCGACGCTCACGGAGCGGATCGCGGGACAGGCACTTGCCGTCAAGTCCTTTCTGCTGACCGGGAACCGGGACCTGCTGACAAAATCCGAAAACCTGAATGGCGAAATCCAGGATCAATTTGCCGAGGTCGATGCCCAGGTCAAGGCAAGCGTTCCGGAATTCAGCGATCACGTCGCGGCTCTGAAGAGCAGCTGGGAAACGTGGCATTCCAGGATTGCGCAAAGGCAGATCGAACTGATGCGCACCCCGGAAACGGTCGACATGGCAAGGGCCATCGACCTGACGCCGGACAGTTCCGGACTTCTGGCGGCCGTGCAACAGAAAAGCAATGAACTTGCTGCAGCGGTTGGCGCGGAACGCGAGCAATCCATGATCGCCCAGAACGCTGCCATGAACACGGTTCAGGTCGTTGCCATCGCCAGTGCTCTCGTGCTGGCCGTGCTGGCCGCCATTCTCGGTTTCATCAATCACGTTGCCGTTTCGGCCCCCCTTTCGCGTCTTGCGACCGTTACGGAAAAACTCGCCACGGGAGATACCTCACAGAGCATCGAAACCGGCACGCGCGGCGACGAAATCGGACTGTTCGGCAAGGCGCTCGCCGTTTTCCGTGACAACCTGATCCGCACCAAGGAACTTGAAGAGGCCGCAGCGGCCGAACGGGAAAACGCCGAGCGGATGAAGCGCGAGGAAATGGAAAAAGTCGCCAACGAGTTCGAATCCACCGTTCTCAACATCTGCAACAGCATGATCTCGAGGCTGGATGAACTTCACGGTTCCGCCGGATCGCTCTCGACCATCGCCAACAACACCACGGAGCAGGCGCTGTCCGTTTCCGCGGCGGCCGAGCAGGCCACCACCAACGTCAACACCGTCGCGAGCGCAACGGAGGAACTGTCCGCCTCCATCCGTGCGATCACGGAACAGGTCAGGTCCTCCTCGGAAATCGCCCAGGCCGCCGAGACGGAGGTGGGACGCTCCAACGATGCCGTGGAGACCGTGCAGCAGGTGGTCTCCCGCATCGGCGATGTCACGAAGCTGATTACCGATATTGCGGAACAGACCAATCTTCTGGCCCTGAACGCGACCATCGAGGCCGCCCGTGCCGGGGAAGCGGGCAAGGGATTTGCGGTCGTGGCGTCCGAAGTCAAGGCCCTGGCCGAACAGACGTCGAAGGCAACCGAAGAGATCGACCGTCAGATCAGTGAAATGCGCCAGGCGGCCGACGCGTCCACGGAAGCAACCGGGTCCGTCGCCGGAATGGTCCAGAAGATCTCGGAAAACACCATGGCCATGTCGGAGGCCGCCGAGGAGCAGAACCAGGCAACCACCGAAATTGCAAGCAGTGTTTCCGAAGCCGCTCAGGGAACCGAGGGCGTGTCCCGGTCCATCTCGGAAGTCAGCACGGCCGCCGGCGAGACCGCAAGCCTGAGCACCGAAATGAACAGCGCCGTCAGCGAATTGCACGACCAGTCCAACACGCTTCGCGTCGCCATGCAGGACTTCCTGACCAAGGTGCGGGCGGCCTGATCCCGCACTGAATGAACGGATCACGGGGCCGGGATGGTAAGTCATCCCGGCCCCGTTCGTTTTTCAGCCGCGTCGCCGAACCACTGTCCGTTATCCCGTGACATGCCGCGGCAGGAGAGCCGCCAGGGCATCGGCACCCCGGTCGATCTGGTCCCTGGTGGCTCCGGCAAACCCGACAATGAGTCCCGCCTTGCGGGTTTCACCCAGATAGCAATTGCTCAGGGCGGACACCGCGAATCCCTTCTCCTGCATGGCTTTGGCGACGGCAATATCGTCGACGGGCTCACGAAAGGTCATGGCAACCTGGACATTGCCTGTCGGTGGCACGACTTCGAGCTGGTTGCCCAGGCGCCGCTTGAACACGTCGACAAGCAGGCTCCCGCGCTCCTGGTAGATTTCGCGGATCTGCTTGAGATGTTTCCGATAGGCGCCGCTGTCCATGAACCAGGCCAGCGCCGCCTGCGCCTGCACATTGGCCGAGCACCCCATGTTGCGCATGAGCTGCGTCAAGGGGGCCGCCAGATGCTTGGGAACGACACAATAGGCGATCCGCAATCCCGGCAGCAGGCTCTTGGAGAAGGTGCCCAGATAGATTGCCTGCCCTTCTTCGACAAGGCCGTAGAGTGCGGCGACGGGCCTGCCGGAAAACAGGAATTCGCTGTCGTAGTCGTCCTCCAGGATCACCGCACCGGCCGCCCGTGCCGCCTTCAGGAGAGCAAGCCGGCGGGAAAGGGGCATGCGAACGCCCAACGGATATTGATGAGACGGCGTGACATAGATCATTTTTGGCGACGGCAAACCGGCCGCCATTGATGACGCATCCGCCCCCTCGCCGTCCGTCGGCAAGGGCCTGATCTTCAGGTCCGCACCATGGAACGCCGTCCGTGCTCCCAGATACCCCGGATCCTCGAGCCAGACCTCGTCGCCGGGATCGGTGAGCACCTGCACCAGAAGAGCCAGGCTTGCCTGCGTGGCACTGGTGATCAGAATCTGTTCCGGCGTGGCGCGCACGCCCCGTTCGGAGGCGAGACGGCTCACGATCTGCTGTTTGAGGATCTCAAGACCGCTGTAGTTGTGGTACAGCAGGTCGTTGCTGCGCTCGTGCCTCGCTGCGCGCCGCAGGCATCTCGCCCACTCCTCATAGGGAAAGCTGTCCAGGGCCGGGGCGCCCGGTTGCAAGGCGCCGGGTTTCAGGTACCAGCCCTCACCGCGCAAATTGGCGGATATCAGCCGCCCCCGCTTCGAAAGTGCGGGACCGGCGGCACTGGTTGCCGCGACCGTCCCGGCTCCCTCCGGAAGCAGGCCTTCCGCGATCCGCGGGGCAGCACCGCCCCGGATCGTAATGACACCTTCAGCCTGCAAAAGGTCATAGGCGGTGTTGACGGTGTTCCTGGCGACTTCCAGCGACTCCGCCAGCCGCCGTGTCGACGGCAGCCTGGTGCCCGACGGCAAAAGCCCCGCACGCACCGCCTCGCGAAAACCACGGTAAATCTGCTCGGTAAGCGGCACGTCACCTGACCTGTCGAGGGTCAGAATGCCTTCCGGCGCAACTGGATCTGTCATTTTTTCAAAACCGGCTCTTTCATGGAACCAATTTATCGCCGAAACAGCAAAGCACAAGTCAGATACCCGAGCGGAGACAGTCATGTCCTCAATTGAAAAGCGGCAGACAGCGGACCTGCCGCGTTATGCGAAGATCCGGCAAATGAGACGGGGGAACTATGACCGCAGCCTCGCCTATGAAATCCTGGATGCGGGCATGGTTGCGCATGTCGGTTTCATTCACGAAAACCGGCCCATGGTCATTCCCATGGCCTATGCGCGGATCGACGACCAACTCTTCATCCATGGCGCGAGCTCCACGCGGATCGTCAAGGCCAATGGCGGCGGCGTGCCGGCCTGTCTGGAAGTGACCATGATCGACGGGTTTGTGGTCGCCCGTTCCGGCTTCCACCATTCGGTGAACTATCGCTGCGCCATCGCGCACGGGACTGCCCGTGTGGTCGAAGACCCGGACTTGCAAACCAGGGCCCTGGCCGCGATCACCGATCATCTTCTGCCGGGCCGCTGGGACGAATGCCGGCAGATGACGGCCACGGAGCTCAAGGCGACCGGCGTGCTGGTCTTCGACATCGAGCATATCAGCACCAAGGTGCGCACCGGAGGCCCGGTGGACGACAAGGAGGACCTCGGGACGGATGTCTGGGCCGGCGTCGTGCCCGTTGTCACCGCACTTGGCCAGCCTCTCGCCGCTCCGGACGTTCCGGAGAAGACGCCGGTTCCGGCGTCTGTTCCCGCTGCGCGCAGGAAATTCGCCTGAGCGGCGAGGTCACGCAGGCAACAAAAAACCCCGCTGGAACTCCAGCGGGGTTTTCCGGCCCACGACACGGACCGCCTTTTGTCGTTGTCAGCGGGAAGCCAGGATCCGCTTGACCTTGGAGCAGTAGCGCCGGCTCACCGGGTTCATGCGCTTGGCGTAGTGACCGGCATTGTAGCGCAGGATGGTGCCGCAAAGATCACCGCCTGCGCGCTTGTGCGCACCGGCAAGATATTTCATGCCCCATTCCAGGTTGGTTGCCGGATCGTAGAGGGCCCGGGTGGAGCCACGATAGCCGATGCCCCGCGCCGTCGCCGGCTTGATCTGCATCAGCCCGACTTCACCGGCGCTGCCACGTGCACCCGGATTGAAGTTGCTCTCAACTTCAACAACCGCCTTGGCGATCTTGACCGGCACACCGTGCTTGGCCGCGGCCTTTCGGATCAGCGACACGTATTTGTCGTTGCTGACGGCCTGGGAGCGCTTGCTCGCAGACCTGGAGTTCTTGGCCGATGCCTTGCGCGTCACAGCTGCCGTTTTCGAATTTTTGGCAGGCTTGGCCTGCTTGTCGGCATCAATGACATGCAGGATCGGTTCATTGCCGGTTCCGACCGACCGTTTCTCGTCGGCTGCCTCGGCCTGTTTGCTCGTGTCGATCACGTGCAGGATCGGATCGGATCCTGATCCAACCGCCATGGCCGCCGGTGCGGCAAGCGTCGTTGCATAGGCGAAAAGGCAAAGCGCCCCAGTCAGTTTGTTCAATGACCGTAACATTCAGTCCAGCCCTTTTTGGTTTTGGTTACGTTGAAGTCGGGGCGGAGAAATGACGGAGCTATGGGACGAAAATGGGCGCTATACAATCACGAATTATTTCAATTTATTACAGAACATTACCGGAATTTCATGCGAATAACTGTCAGAAACTGTAGTTTATGGCGAAATAAGGCAGGCAATTTGACGATTGATGGGCCCTCCCGAGAAAGACTGTGGCCCCTGCCGGCAAATCATTCGACGAATATGTTGCAGTGCGGGAACAAAATCTCCGGACCGTGCGTATTCACGGCCAGCTGTTAGCGGAATACCGACAGCACAAGGCGGCAATCCGGGCCGGCAACAGGCGCAGAAGTCGACAGACCGCATTTGCTGACTAAGACCGGGACCCCAGAGTCGGCAGACTTCTGAGCAGGGTGTTCAGCGTCTCGATGGTGGATTCGTCGACGACTCCATCGACCTTCTCCTGCCGGAAATGCCGTTGAAACGCGGTTACGACCTGCCGGGTCCTGAGATCGAAATTGCCGTTGATATCGATTTCGTAGCCATACAGTGCCAGCATGGACTGCAAAGCCTCCACCGGCTGGCCGGCATCACCTTCCTGCATCAGGACCCCTCCGCCCAGCGGAAAGGGCTCAACCCACAGACCGATCCCTGCCGCCGCCAGCCGGCCCCATGGAAACAGCTCGCCCGGGTCGTCCTTGCGGTCCGGGGCGATGTCGGAATGTGCGAGGACCATCCACGGATGAATGCCGTGGCGGTCGCAGATGTCGCGCACAAGCGCGATAACGGCTTCAACCTGCGCGTCCGGAAACGCACGGTAGCCGTGTTCATGGCCCGGATTGACAATTTCGACGCCGATGGAGCGGGAGTTGACATCGCTCTCGCCCTTCCAGAAGCTCCGCCCGCAATGCCAGGCCCGGCGCGACTCTGGAACGCATTGCAGGATGGATCCGTCCTCGTCGACGAAATAATGGGCCGAGACTTCCGTGCGCGGGTCGCACAGTCTTCGAAGCGCTTCTTCCGCGGTCGGCATGCCCGTGTAGTGAAGGACAACCATGTCGATCGGTGCGCCCTGGGCCCGCTGGCCATGATTGGGCGAAGGATGAATTCTCGCTTTTACGCCCGTATCGGTCGCTACGCTCATAGGCCTCTTTCCGCACAGATCTTTGCCCAGGCTTCGTTCAGTGCGGCCAGACGATCATTGGCGATCCGGACGAACTCCTCCGGAACACCCCGCGCAATCAGCCGGTCAGGATGGGTTTCCTGGACCTCGCGCCGGTAATGGGCCTTCAGTTCCGCATCACCGGCCTCCGGCCCCAGGCCCAGCACCTCGTACGGATTTCCGTCCTTGCGCACATGCCTGGCCAAAACCTTCGCGAATTCGCGATCGTCGATCCCGAAGACCTCGGCCACCTTCGAAAGGTAGCCTATTTCGCTTTCGTGGACGACTCCGTCAGCTTTCGCAATGTGAAAAAGGCCATCCAGGATGTCGAACAGGGTCTTCCGGTCGTAGGGAAACAGATCCGCAAGTTTCTTGGCATAGACGTCAAAGCCGGCAATATCCTCCTGAGCCAGGTTGAACAGACGGGCAACATTGCGCTCTTCATTGGGCGGAACGTCAAACAGCTCCCGGAAGGCCAGAATTTCGTCGGTGGTCACCACGCCGTCGGCCTTTGCCATCTTTGCGGACAAGGCAATCATTGCCACCGTGAAGCCGACGCTGCTGGTTCCTTCCGGCCGCGCAAGCACAAGCTGCACCAGACGATCCACCATCTGGGCGCCACCGGTTCCGATCGAGCTTACAATAGCCCCGAGATTGCTCCAGACACTCACAAATCAGCTCCATCCGGGCCGCGTGGAAAATCAGGCAGGCGCCTGCCGTGAACACCGTGAATCATCAATTGCCTAGACTTTTATCGGGCTGTCTTGGGTTTGACTAGGCCGCAGCGTGTCTTCCACCAGGCTCCCAGGGACCTGTCCGGCAGTCCTGAACGCCTTCCGGACCCTCGAATTTAAGCCGCGATTCATGATGGTTAAAGGAATTAGACCTACCTTCTTCGGACATGTGTTCGCAAAATGGCGCCTCACCGGATGGCAATCCCCCTGGTCAGAAGCAACATTGTTATTTTTTTCATATCCATGTCGCTGGTCCTGATGCTGGCGCTGGGAGTTTTCGCGAGCAACCGCCTGTTGACCCATTGGCTGGTCGTCAGGGGACTTGAACAGGACTTTCTGGCCCATGAAACAGCGCTGGACGAAGCACTGCATGCCGCGGCAAGCCGGGCGGCACCTCTGCAGAGCGTACCCGGACTGCGTCTGACGCACGACAGGGATGAGCAAGCGGCTTTCCCCCGGCAGGAGCTCGACGCCCTGAAAGCCCTGTTCAACCGGAAGAACGAGATGTCGGCGATCGTGGATGCCGCCATGGTCCTCCCGTCGGGCGGGACCGACAAGCACCCTGGCGCCACGCCCCTGGAGGACATCCCCTGGAACAAGACCGGCCTGCTGCGTTCACCTAAAACTGTTGCCCTCGCGAATGCGGCCTTGAACGAGGGCAAACCGCTTGTGGCGATCCCGGACATGACCCTATTGGGCACATTTGGCCCCAATGCGCTCGTTGCCTATCGGCCGGCAGAAGCGGAGGCAAATTTCCCGGGCCTGCTGCTGCTGGTGACCCAACGCGACATACTGATCAGCCTGAGGCCGCTGGTCTGGTCGATCAGCGCGGCAATCGGCGTTCTCTGTCTGGTCTCGTTTGTCTTTGCGGGGATCCTGCTCTGGATGCGGTTCTACGACCAGGTCCGCACCAATCGCGACATACAGTTTCTGGCCCATCATGACACGCTCACCGGCCTGCCGAACAGGGCGGTCTTCAATGCCCGGCTGACGGAAGCCCTTCGGCTGGCCCAGGCAAAGGCTTCCAATATCGGCGTCATGCTGATTGACGTCGACAAGTTCAAGGACATCAACGACACCCACGGCCACGGCATCGGCGATGTGTTTCTTCAGATCGTCGGCGAACGCTTGAAGGCCGTGTTTGGCAACCACCTTGTTGCCCGGCTGTCCGGCGACGAATTCGCGGTCATGCTGACCTCCGTTTCCGATCCGGGCCGAATGACCCGGCTTGCCGCGGACATGATCGCGGCAACCGACGCCCCCTGCACGATCGACGGCAAGGACATCAAGATCTCGCTGTCCATCGGCATTGCGCGCGCGACGGACGGGTCCTGGCGCGCTTCACGTCTTTTGCATTGCGCAGACCTGGCTCTTTATCGAGCAAAACACAGCGGGCGTTCGACCTTCTCCTGGTACACGCCCGGCCTTGACGCGGAAGCTCAGAAACGCAAGGAAATCGAGGAAGGTCTGGTCAAGGCGCTCAAGTTCGACCAGTTCAAGCTCCTCTATCAGCCGCAATATGCCCTGAAGGACGGAACCCTCAAAGGCTATGAGGCCCTGATCCGCTGGAACCACCCGACAAAGGGCATGGTCCGGCCGGATGTTTTCATTCCGATCGCGGAAGACACCGGGCTCATAGAGGAAATCGGGACATGGGTACTCAACCATGCCTGTTTCGAGGCCGCGCTCTGGCCGGACACAAGCCGCCGCGTCGCGGTCAATGTCTCACCGGCCCAGTTCATCGCGGGTGAGACCCAAAAACGCGTGGCCCAGGCCCTGCAGACCTCCGGGCTCGATCCACATAGGCTTGAAATCGAGATCACCGAAAGCCTGCTGATCTCCAACACCGAAGCCGTGATCGAGACGCTCAGGCAGATCCGGGACATGGGTGTTTCGATCGCCATGGACGATTTCGGCACCGGATATTCGTCCCTGAGCTATCTGAGCCTGTTCCCTTTCGACAAGATCAAGATCGACAAGACATTCATTCACAATCTTGGCAAGGATACGAGCACGGATGCCATCGTGACATCGATCGTCGGCCTCGGCCGCTCTCTTGACGTCACGATCACCGCGGAGGGGGTGGAAACCGAGGCACAGGCAATCCTCTTGAGCGCTGCCGGCTGTGATCTGGTGCAGGGTTACATGTTCGGCAAACCCGATTCCGTTGCCAAACACGAAAACGCCTATCCGGTTTTTCCGCTGAACACCTCCGGAGGCCGCTGGTTTCCGCAACTTGGAAACGCGTCCAAAACGGTGACCACGCCGCCAAAGATCAAGCTTGCCCCAAAGCTCGCCCAAGGCGCCAGGGCCATGGGCGAAGAGCCGGACCAGGGCTCCGTCGGCAAGGAGGCTTCCCCGGAAGCCGGAGCACCTGCTCCCTTCAGATCGACAGGCTGAGCCGAGCAGACGTCAATTGCTTGCCTCGAGGACGGATTCGCGCGCCTCCTGCTGCTTCAGGCGATCCGCCTTGCGTTCCGAATAACGGTCGACCAGATGCTCGGACCGGCCGCGCACCAGAAGCGTGAATTTCATCAGCTCTTCCATGACATCCACGACACGATCATAGAGCGCGGATGGCTTCATGCGGCCGTCGTCCTCGAATTCCTGGTAGGCCTTGGGCACCGAAGACTGGTTGGGAACGGTCACCATGCGCATCCAGCGACCGAGGACACGCATCTGGTTGACGGCATTGAAGGACTGCGACCCGCCCGAAACCTGCATCAGCGCGAGTGTCTTTCCCTGCGTCGGACGAATGGCGCCGACGCTGAGCGGGATCCAGTCGATCTGCGATTTCATCACGCCCGTCATGGCTCCGTGCCGTTCCGGGGAGCACCAGACCTGACCTTCTGACCAGGCACACATTTCCCGCAGTTCCACGACCTTGGGATGGTCGGCGCCGGTGTCGTCCGGCAAAGGCAGTCCCGCAGGGTCGAAGATCCGCGTCTCCGCTCCGAAGGCCTCAAGAAGGCGCTGTGCCTCGAGAACCAGAAAGCGGCTGTAGGACCGTTCGCGCAAGGATCCGTACAGCAACAGGATGCGCGGCGGATGGGAAAGATCGTCCGGTGCCTGCACACGTTCGCCGGTTATCGGCCGCAGGTCCTCCGGGGAAACATTCCTCAGGCCGCTCAGATCCAATTCTGCGTCACCCATTTGCAGACCCTGAAGCGACGACCTCGCCGTCTTCCTTGGTGAAGGAACCGATATCGCCCGGCAGGAGATCCATGACCCTTTCAGACGGCCGGCACAGGCGCACGCCCTTGTCCGAGACAACGATCGGCCGGTTGATCAGGATGGGATGCTCCACCATGAAGTCGATCAGCTCGTCGTCCGACCATTTGTCCTCGCCAAGTCCCAGGTCGTCGTAGGGCGTCCCCTTCTGCCTCAGCAAATCGCGCACGGAAATCCCCATGCGGCCGATCAGGTCGACCAGCTCGTCCCGGCCTGGAGGTGTCTTCAGGTATTCGATGACCTTCGGTTCCTCGCCGGTCCTGCGGATCATTTCCAGCGTGTTGCGGGACGTGCCGCATTTGGGATTGTGGTAGATGGTGATGGTCATGGTTGTGTCCTGTCTAAAGCCCGCAGGCTTGGAAAATACGTCTGATGGGAAGCCGCAAACAGCGGGATTGTTGCCACAGCAGTCCTCGACCAAAAAGGCGAGCAGATGCCTCATCCTCTCATGGTCGACCGCATAGTGGATGTGCCGTCCGTCCCTGCGTGTGCTGAGCAAACCGGCACGTTCCAGGGTCGTCAGATGAAACGACATGCGGGTCGGAGGAATATCGAGGCGCTCGGCGATGGTTCCGGACGGCATGCCCCGCGGTCCCGCGCTCATCAGCAACCGGAACGCCGACAGACGATCATCCTGTGCGAGCGCGCCGAGCACGGCAATGGCATCCTGATCCTTCATAATTCGATACTACAAGAAATCTTGTAGCATACAACGCAAAAAGGATGCCCCGCACTCGAACGGCTACATGGCGGCAGCGGCCCTGGCGGCCTGGTCGTAATTGCCGGAAACAAGACGCAGCGTCGCGGCCAGCCTGGACAATTCGCCCTCATCAAGGCCCAGCGCCTTCATCGGCTTCACCAGAAGGGCTTCCCGCAGGCGCCTGTATTCCAGGCAGGCCGTTTCCCCCTCAGACGTGATTTCCGCGGTCTTTTCCTTGCCCCGGCGCCCGGACGAAATCAGTCCCGCCTTTTCAAGCTTCTTCAGGGCGTAGGTCACCGTGTGGGTGTCCTCGATGTTGAGCACCAGGCAGATGTCGGACAGGGTCTTGGCGCGGCCCCGATGATTGACCGAATGCAGCACAAGCACATCAAGCGGGCCCAGGCCTTCCGAGCCGCTGGCTGCCATGCAACGCACCATCCAGCGGTGATAGGCATTGACCATCATCGTCACGGCGAACTCGATCTCCGAGAGCGCCGGCATGGCACCGGATGCCAGGTGCGCGGCCGAGACGACAGGACCGATGGGAAGTTCGGCATTCTTTTCCGTCTTGTCGGTCACATCCAGTCTCCAGAACGATTGGCGAAACCACCCGGCACATGCGCTCCGTTTGGATTGCACGTGCCAGGCGGACATTCAAGTTCAGAGCACTTAGTCCGGACCGAGGCCGAACGCAAGTTGCGCTATCCGCCCTGCATGGCCTGCGGAAGCCAGAGGGCCAGATCCGGGAACGCCACGATCAGCACAATAGCCACGATCATCAGCAGGAAGAATGGCAGGGCCATCTTCGCGACCTTGAAGATGTTGTACCCGGTCATGCCCTGCAAAACGAACAGGTTGAAGCCGACCGGCGGCGTGATCTGGCTCATTTCCACCACCAGAACCAGGTAGATGCCGAACCAGATCAGGTCCATGCCGGCCTGCTCGACCATGGGCAGGATGACCGAGGTGGTCAGAACCACGACCGAGATTCCATCCAGGAAGCAGCCCAGCACGACGAAGAACAGCGTCAGCGCGATCAGCAACGCGTAGGGCGAAAGGTTCATGGAGCCGATCCAGGCCGCCAGTTCCCGCGGGATGCCGGTATAGCCCATGGCCACGGTCAGGAAAGCCGCTCCGGCCAGGATGAACGCGATCATGCAGGAGGTTCGGGTTGCGCCCATCAGCGCTTCCGTAAAGCTCTGCCGGTTGAGTGTACCGCTCGCCCAGGAAAGCAGCAGGGACAGCATCACGCCGATGGCGGCAGCCTCGGTCGGCGAGGCAAGCCCGGCATAGATGGATCCGATGATGCCGATGATCAGGCCAATGACCGGAAGCAGCCGCAGGGTCGCCCGGAGCCTTGCCCCATAGGGCATGGTGTCTTCCTGCGCGGGCATCTTCTGCCTGTTCAAGAGGGCCCAGATCGCAACATAGCCCATGAAGAGAACACACAGCATAGCACCGGGCAGAACACCGGCCATGAACAAACGTGCGATCGACTGCTCGGTTGCCGCGCCGTAGACGATCAGGATGATCGACGGCGGGATCAGCAGGCCCAGCGTGCCCGATCCCGCGAGCGTGCCGATCGCCATGCGCTCGTCATAACCGCGTTGCTTCAGTTCCGGCAGCGACATGCGGCCGATGGTGGCGGTCGTGGCCGCCGACGAACCGGAAACGGCCGCAAAGATGCCGCAACCGAGAATGTTCACGTGGAGCAGCCGGCCCGGCAGATTGCGCATCCATGGCGACAGGCCGGCGAACATGTCCTCCGACAGACGTGACCGGAACAGGATCTCGCCCATCCAGATGAACATCGGCAGGGCCGTCAGGTCCCAGGAATTGGCGGCTCCCCAGACCGTGGTGGCCATGACGGTGCCGGCGGGCACGGAAACCAGCAAGATCATCGCAGCCAGCGCAACGGAGAAAAGTGCCACGGCTACCCAGATCCCGGTGGCCAGCGCCGCCAGCATTCCCAGACCCAGCAATATGGCGATCACAGAGAGGTCCATTATTCTTTCCCCTCGATCGCGTCGGCCTTGACGACCGTTTCGAAACTCGGTTCCCGACCAGTCAGCGCAACGATCAGATCATCGAGCAGGGAAATGGTGAAGACCAGCAGTCCGAGGGTCATCACCGCTTGCGGGTAGACCAATGGAACAGGAATGACGCCGTAGGACGTTTCGCTGAACTTGTAGCTGTCGAGTGCAAGCTGAGCCGCGTTCCAAGTGAAAAACGACGCCAGTGCAAAGGCGATCGCAATTACCCAGATGTTGAGAAGGCGCGCCACCCCGGCGGGAACCGCCTGAAGCAGCATGGACACGCGAATGTGGTCGTTGTTGCGCAGCGTTCCCGCCAGAGCCAGAAAGGACGCCCCGACAAGCAGGAAACCGGCGATTTCGGCAAGCGATGGCACCTGAAACCTGAACGGTTCAAGCCCCGCAGATGTCATCAGGTAATCGACAATACGACCGAGCACCTGCAGCGCTACGAGCGTGGCGATGATTAGCAGACAGCATGCGGCAAGGGCCGTGGCCGCCTGATAGAGAGTATTCAAAGCCTTTCGCATCGGCTTCCCCCACCGGTATGAGCAAGTTTTATGTGTAGTTGATCGTTCGACCGGTCCGCAATCGCCTGCCGTCGGGGCAGCGCATGCATCGTCCTTCACCAGCGGCGGTCGTAGGCCTTCAGGCAGGTGGCGAAGGTCCCGGGATGACCGAAGAAACGCCTTTTGTCATCCACCTTGCACGCGGTCCTGAGACTGCCGCCAGGTAGTTTGGTCCGGGTCACGCTTGCTTTCAGCAACTGATAAGAAGACGCCGGGCATTTGGCCCGGCGTCGTTGTTTCAGTTCTTGTAGGCTTCGAGGACGGCCGCGCCGGTATCGCCGGCTTCGGCCTGCCACTCGGCGGCCATGGTTTCACCGATAGCCGCAAGTTCCTCGATCAGCTTGCTGGACGGCTGGACGACAGTGATGCCGTTTTCGGCCAGAACTTCCGTCTTCGACTTGGTTTCCACCTTGGAGGCTTCCCAACCGCGCTTTTCAGCAGTTGCCGCAGCTTCGAGAACGGCCGCTTTTTCCGCATCGCTCAGGGCATCGAAGGCGGACTTGTTGACGAACACCATGTTTTTCGGCAGCCAGGCCTGCGTGTCGTGATAGTGGCTCACAAAGTCCCATGCCTTGGAGTTGGCACCGGTGGAAGGCGAGGTAATCATGGCATCGACACGACCGGTCGAGAAAGCGGTCGGAATGTCCGGGGCTTCGATCTGAGCCGTCACGCCGCCGGCAAGAATGGCCAGGCGCTCGGTTGCCGCGTTGTAGGCGCGGATCTTCAGACCGCTGAGGTCACCGATTTCGGAAACCTCCTTCTTGGCATAGATGCCCTGGGGCGGCCACGGCACGGAGTAGAGAAGCTGAAGGCCCTGTTCGCCGAGCTTTTCTTCCATGGCCGGTTTGGCTGCCTGGTAGAGCTTCCAGGCCTGGTCGTAGGAGGGCGCCAGGAACGGCACGGAGTCGACGCCGAAGACAGGGTCTTCGTTGGAGAGGCGCGACACGAGCACTTCGCCGATCGGCGCGAGGCCCTTGCGCACGGCATTCTTGATTTCAGGATGCTTGAACAGCGAGCCGGCGGAATGAATCTGGATCACCAGGGAACCGCCCGTCTTTTCCTTCACTTCGTCAGCGAAGGCGGCGATGTTCTGGGTATGGAAGTTGCCGTCACCATAGGGAGTCGGCATGTCCCACTTGGTTTCGGCGGATGCAGCGGTAAAGCCTGCGAGGCTGAAGGCGGCGGCAGCTGCCAGGCTCAGGCCGGCGCGGGTCAGAATACGTGATTGCAGCATGATAGTCTCCTCTAGGAAGCGGGTCTTGCCCGTCGGGATGCGCCTCCAGGTGCGTTCTTTCGGCCCCTTTGGGAGCGCATCTTCGAAAAGAGTAGACTCAAAATCCGAAAACATCAACAATTTATCGATAAATTGTGATTATAGCTTTCTCTACGAAAGTTTCTTTCTTCTGTCCGGGTCATTGGCTAGCGTTTGCGCAACCAGGCGGAGGGACGGGAATTGCGGAAACATGATCTAGAGGGGTTTCGGGCCAGGCACATGGTCCCTGTTCTGCTCCTGCTACTCCTGCTGATTGTTGCCGCCCTGCTCAGAGTGCACGACCTCGACCGGACCAGCCTCTGGTATGACGAGGCCGTCAGCTGGAGCCAGTCCAGCGGGAGTTTCGGCGCGCTGTTGAGATCCGTTGCCGGAGACAACTATCCGCCGCTGCACAATGTCCTCCTCTGGGCATCCATGCCGGTGCTGGGTGACAGCGAAACCGCTCTCCGGCTGCCGTCTGCTGTGCTCGGTGTCGCCGCCGTATTGCTGATGTATCCCATCGGCATGATGCTGGCCGGACGACCCGCCGGGTTGCTGGCCACCGCGCTGCTCGCGGTCTCTCCGTTCCACATCTGGTATTCGACCGAAGCGCGCATGTATGCGCTGCTGGCGGCAACCGGCCTGTTCTTTCTTCTGGCGACGCTGAAGGTGCTGCAGCATCCTTCCGGCCGCTGGCTGCTTGCACTCGTGGTCGCCGGGGCGTTGTTTCTCTACAGCCATATCTATGCCCTGCTGGGATTTGCCCCGGTGGGACTGGTCTGCGCCGGCATCGTATTCCTGGATTTCCTCCGCAAGAAACCGATCCGGGGGTCAAATGCGTTCCGGGCATGCCTTGCCATGGCCGGCAGCACGCTCCTGTTTGTTCCCTGGCTGATCATATTGGCGAACCGTGCGCGCTCGGTCGCGGAGGAAGGCTTCTGGATCGCCTATCCGGATCTTCCTTTCCTGAAAGGGATGGTGTTCAGCATATCCGGATCTCTGACCCTGTTCTGGCTTCTGTCGGCGATGGCGCTCGTCTGCCTGCTGGCGCTCCTGCCGCGCAAAGACAAGGATAGCGCCACCACCTTCATGCGCCAGGCAAACCTCGTGTGCGCCGCCTATGCTCTCGGCCCGCCGCTACTCGCCTATCTCTATTCCGTCCTCGTTCAGCCAATCCTGTTCGACCGCTACCTGATTGCCGCCTGGCCGGGCCTTCTGCTGCTGGCCGCCGCGGTTGCGCAGCGCCTTCACCCGGTATTCGCGCCAATCGCCGTGCTGGCGGCAGCCGTGTTCCTGTCCTATCCGGAACTCAGGTTCACACTGACGGAAAAGATCCGGCCCGAGTGGCGCCTGATTGTCGAGGACTACAAGTCAATCCGTCAGCCGGAGGACCGTCTGGTGCTCTACAAGGGGTTTGCGGCACCTGCCCTCGCCTATTACCTGCGCGACCCGGAGGCGTTCACGGCAGCCACAAGACGCGAAGACCTGAACAATGCTGCTTCGCGGGATCACTGGCTTCTGATCGTTCACAGCAATGAAGAGGAAACCGCTTCGGCGATCGAGGCCTTCAATGCGGACGAGGGCAGCCCCGTTGCGCAGCGATTCGGCTGGGGAGCAAGCGGGCTGAGGCTGCTAAAGCGGACAACGGCATACTGACGCCTGCGGCTTTAGAGACCGGATTCCCACCACGAAATCGACGCCATTCGCGCGGTGAAACAGGAAGGGCTCCCGTTCATCGGATCCCTGGCAGCCTGACACAAGCCCCCCAAGTTTCGCGATTTCCCTTTGTTCTCAGTGCCATATGGTATCGCTCCGGCTGATAAAAAGTTCGAATAACCGGGTATTCAGATTTTTTCATCGACATTTTATCGATAAAATGTCAGCATAATGCCATCTGTTATCAAAAACACGCAGCACCGGCGGAGAATCTCGTATTCCTCCAAGTCGGCAATATCAGAGGGAAGATCATGACAGCCAAGTGGGATTTCTGGGTCGACCGGGGTGGCACCTTTACCGACATTGTTGGCCGGGCACCGGACGGAACCCTTCATCCGCACAAGGTTCTTTCCGAAAACCCGGAAGCCTACCGGGACGCCGCCATTCAGGGCGTGCGCGAACTGCTGGGCGTTGAAAAAGGCGCACCGATCCCCTCCGACAAGGTCGCGACAGTCAAGATGGGCACAACGGTGGCAACCAATGCCCTGCTGGAACGCAAGGGTGAGCGCACCGCTCTTTTCATCACGAGAGGGTTCCGGGACGCTCTTGAAATCGGCTACCAGGCCCGGCCGCATATCTTTGCCAAGGAAATCATCAAGCCGGAACTGCTGTACGAAAGCGTCCATGAAATATCCGAACGCGTTCGCACCGACGGTACGGTGGAAACAACGCTCGACCAGTCCCAGGCGCGCACCGAGATGCAGGCAGCCTGGGACAACGGCATCCGTTCGATCGCCATCGTGCTGATGCACGCCTACGCCTATCCGGTCCACGAACAGGCCCTGAAACAGATCGCCGAGGAGATCGGCTTCCCGCAGATCTCGGTCTCACACGAGGTCTCGCCGCTGATGAAGCTGGTCGGGCGTGGAGACACGACGGTGGTCGATGCCTATCTCTCGCCGATCTTGCGACGCTACGTGGACCAGGTCCAGGAGGAACTGGGCGAAGGCCCGCGGCTGATGTTCATGCAGTCCTCCGGCGGCCTTACCGCGGCGGATCTCTTTCAGGGCAAGGACGCCATCCTGTCCGGGCCGGCCGGCGGTGTCGTCGGGGCGGTTGAAACCTCGCGCATGGCGGGCTTCAACAAGATCATCGGCTTCGACATGGGGGGCACGTCGACCGATGTCTGCCACTTCGATGGTGAATATGAACGCGCCTTCGAAACGGAAGTCGCCGGCGTGCGCATGCGCGCCCCGATGATGATGATCCACACGGTCGCGGCAGGCGGCGGCTCGATCCTGCATTATGCCGACGGCCGTTTCCAGGTCGGTCCGGACTCTGCGGGAGCCAATCCGGGGCCCGCCTGCTACCGCCGCGGCGGCCCGTTGACCGTTACCGACGCCAACCTGATGACCGGCAAACTGGTGCCGGAGTTCTTCCCGAAAATCTTCGGTCCCAACCAGGATGAAGCACTCGATGGCGAGATCGTCCGCAAGCGTTTCACCGATCTCGCCATGCGAATCGGCGACGGTCGGACGCCGGAGGAAGTCGCCGACGGTTTTCTGAAGATCGCGGTTGAGAACATGGCCAATGCCATCAAGAAGATCTCGGTCCAGCGCGGCTACGACGTAACCGAATATGCCCTCACCTGCTTCGGCGGGGCCGGCGGCCAGACCGGTTGCCAGGTGGCCGACAGCCTCGGCATGAAGACCGTGATCCTGCATCCCTTCTCCGGCATCCTGTCGGCCTACGGCATGGGCCTGGCCGATATCCGGGCGGACCGTCAGAAGGCCGTGGTCAAGACCTTGACCGAGGACCTGCTGCCGGAGCTCGCCGCCTTGCGCAAGGAACTCGCCGCGCAGACGGAAGCGGAACTCGAGAAACAGGCAATTCCGGAAAGCACCCGCCGGACGACGGCAACCGCACACCTTCGCTATGACGGCACCGATACACCCTTGCCGGTGCCGCTCGGTTCGGTCGCCGAAATGCGCGGAGCGTTCGAAAAGGCACACAAGAAGCAATTCGGCTTTGCCTATGACAACAAGCCGGTGGTCGTCGAAGCCCTGGAAGTGGAAACAGCCGGTGGCGGAGCCGGTCTCACCGAACCGGATCTGACGCTGGCCTCCAGCAATCCGTCCCCGGTCACGTCGACCAGCGTTTATTCCGACGGCGGCTGGCACAAGGCAGGCGTTTTCAAGCGAGAAAGCCTGAAACCCGGCATGAAGGTGACCGGCCCGGCGGTGATCATCGAACCGCACGCGACCATTGCCGTCGAAGACGGCTGGCAGGCGGAAATCAATGCCAAGGATCATGTCATCCTGAAGCGCATCGTGCCGCTGAAGCGCACCGAGGCCATCGGCACCCATGCCGATCCGGTGATGCTGGAGGTGTTCAACAACCTGTTCATGTCGATCGCCGAACAGATGGGCGTGACGCTGCAGAACACGGCCTACTCGGTCAATATCAAGGAACGGCTCGATTTCTCCTGCGCCGTCTTTGACGCCGGTGGCGCCCTGGTTGCCAACGCGCCGCATATGCCGGTGCATCTCGGCTCCATGGACCGCTCGGTGGAAACGGTGATCAAGCTCAACGAGGGCAAGATCAAGCCGGGCGATGTCTTTGCGCTGAACGCACCTTACAACGGCGGCACGCACCTGCCGGACATCACGGTGGTCTCTCCGGTGTTCGATGATGACGGCAAGGAGATCCTGTTCTGGTCCGCGTCACGCGGTCACCACGCCGATGTCGGCGGCTCCGCACCGGGCTCCATGACGCCACGCGCGACCACGGTCGACGAGGAAGGGGTGCTCTTCGACAATTTCAAGATTGTCGATCAGGGACGGTTCCGCGAGCAGGAACTGGTCGAGCTCCTGACCAATCACCCCTACCCGGCCCGGAACCCTCACCAGAATGTCGCCGACCTGTCCGCCCAGATCGCGGCCAATGAGAAGGGCATTCAGGAATTGCGCAAGATGGTCGGCCATTTCGGTCTGGATGTGGTCCAGGCCTATATGGGCCACGTTCAGGACAATGCCGAGGAAAGTGTCCGGCGCGTGATCGAGGCGCTGAAGGACTCCGAATATGAGTACCCGACCGACCAGGGCTCCGTAATCAAGGTCAGGATCACGGTCGACAAGGACAAGCGCGAAGCGACGGTCGACTTCACCGGCACCTCGAACGTGAAGCCGAACAACTTCAATGCTCCCGAACCGGTGACCCGCGCCGCGATCCTCTATTGCTTCCGCGTCATGGTGGACGGCGACATACCGATGAATGCCGGCTGCCTGAAGCCGATCAACATCGTCATTCCGCAGGACTGCATGCTGCGGCCGTCCTACCCTGCAGCCGTCGTTGCCGGCAACGTGGAAACCTCCCAGCATGTCACCAACGCGGTCTTTGCAGCTCTTGGCGCCATGGCAAATGCCCAGGGAACGATGAACAACCTGACCTTTGGCAACGACACCTATCAATATTACGAGACCATCTGCTCCGGCTCACCGGCCGGCCCGGGATTCAACGGCACGGATGGTGTCCACACCCATATGACCAACTCCCGGCTGACGGATCCCGAAGTTCTGGAGTTCCGCTTCCCGGTGCTGCTGGAAGATTTCCATATCCGCAAGGGATCCGGTGGCAAGGGCAAATGGTCAGCCGGGGACGGCACAAGACGGACGCTTCGTTTTCTGGAGAAGATGGACTGCGCCATCCTGGCGTCCCACCGTACGGTTCCGCCAAAGGGTCTCGACGGAGGCGGTGACGGTGAACTGGGCCGCACTGAAGTCCGCAGGCGGGATGGACGGGTTGAAGAGCTCGAAGGCTGTGACCAGACCATCCTGGAAGCCGGAGAGGCGGTAACCGTCATCACGCCGACGGCCGGTGGCTGGGGAACGGCCGGCTCCTGATTTTCAGGAAAGGTCAAAACGAAAAAGCCGCGCCTGCAAGCGCGGCTTTTTGCAATCTTGAGCCAGAAACCTACATCGCTTCACGCCGGCTGGTCGAGGACAGGCGATCCGCCGGCAGCTTGAAACAGGTTACATCTGCAGATGTGAATAGACACCCTGACATTTCTACCTAAGCGCGAATTATTTAATCTTCAAAGGGACCATATTTACCAATTCTTCAACCAGATCACACCTAAACTCAACTCAACGATGTAGGGAGGTCGTCCAGAAACACCGTACTCTCGGGAAATCTAAAATGACCATGTCAAATCCGATTGCGACCTCCGTCGCGGGCAAGATCCTCGCACTGGTTGCTTTCTTGTCTCTGGGCCTGGTGATCGTGGCCCTGGTCGCCGTTTTTCAGATGAATGCGATCGGCAAGGAACTTGCCAACATCGCGGAAAAAGACATTCCCCTCACGGAAGCGATCAGCCATGTGACCAATCACCAGCTGGAACAGGCCGCGCTCGTCGAGAGAATCATGCGTCTCGCTGGCGTGCATTCGGACGATGAAGCAGATGCCATCCAGTCGTTGAGGACCAGCTTGAAGAAACTGGAATCCCAGGTCGGTGACGAAATTCTGAAAGCCGAGGAACTGGCTCGAAATGCTCTCGACCAGTCCACTTCTGAAGGGGAACGCCGGGAATTTCTCAAGACCGTCGAACAGCTCAAGCGCATCGAAGCCGAATATGCGCAATACGAGGCTCACGTCGACGAAATCCTGCAACACGTTTCGGAAAATGATCTCGTTTCCGCCGGTCGATTGCTTCTCCAGCTGGAAGAGGAACAGGAACGACTTGATCACGAGCTTGTGGCCTTGCTGGAGGAGATCGAACGGTTCACACTCAGTGCCGCATTGACAGCCGAAACCCATGAGAAGCAAGCCTTTCAACAGATCGTCTTCTCAGCCATTGCAACCTTCGTCCTTTGCGGACTGGGAGCCATCCTGTTCTCGCGTTTCATGATTTCCAAACCGCTTGACCAGGTTGCCGGTGGATTGCTGGAACTGGCCAAGGGCAACACGGATGTTGAAGTCCGTGTCCATTCGAGAGACGAAATCGGTAAGGTTGCCGGTGCCTTCGAAACCTTTCGCCTGAACACGATCGAAATGAAACGCTTGCAGGATCAGGCACGCGAAGAGGAATTGCAGGCGGAAGTGGACCGCAGGGATACCCGGCTTAGACTGGCAGACCAGTTGGAAGGCCTGTTGATGACGAGCTGCGACTCGGCCGTGAAAGCCCTGGAGGATCTTGCGGAGGGGGCAGATCAGCTTGCGCGGAACAGCCGGGAAACAGAGGAGCGTTCCCACACGGTTGCCGCCGCTGCGAACCAGGCCAGCGCCTGCGTTCAATCCGTCGCCTCGGCTTCTGAGGAACTGGCAAGTTCCATCCAGGAAATCAGCCGTCAGGTTTCGCTGGCCAACACATCAACAGAACAAACGTCCCAGCAGGCCGGAGCATCCAGTGACACCGTCGGCACACTTTCGACCTCTGCCGAAGAAATAAACGAAGTGCTGAAGCTCATAAGTGACATTGCCGCGCAGACAAACCTGCTCGCCTTGAACGCAACCATAGAAGCTGCAAGAGCAGGTGAGGCCGGCAAGGGATTCGCGGTGGTTGCCTCAGAGGTCAAGGCACTCGCGACCCAGACCGGCCATGCTACCGACCAGATCGGGTCGCAGCTGAGCGGCGTGCAATCGGGCGCCGTGAGCTGTTCCCAATCGATCATGACAGTTGTCAAATCCATGTCCGACATCCGGGAGCAGATTTCGGGAATTGCCTCCGCCATCGAGGAACAGAACGCGGTCACGTCCGAAATAGCCAAGAACGCGAATGAAGTTGCCCTGGGCAGTGCGGATATTTCGGTGAATATCGCCGAAGTCAACAAGGCCGCCCAAACGTCTGGTGACAAGGTCAGGGACGTTGTTGACCAGATCCAGAACGTCTCCACACAGATCAGTACGATCCGGGTGGGACTGGACGATTTCCTGGGGCACTTGCGCGCCGCATGACCTGTTTGCCCCCGGGCCCGACGCACCGGCGCTTGTGGCGGGTGCTACGTCAAGATTGCCCGCAGGAATGTTCACACCTGTAGAAATCCGGACAGATCAAGTTTTAAAATCTGAAGACAACAATAACAGGTTGTATAAAAAAACAAATCACACCCGGAAAGAAAAGAATATTCAAAGAAAAATATCTATTTCTTGAGCCAGGCAATTGTCGCTGGCAAGATCCATACGTAAGAACTCAGACGGCTCTTGTTTTTCAGTTGGATAGGTCAACGCTCATAAATGATACCGACACAGACCAAAAAACAGGAAGAAACAGCCAGACAGCTGGACACAATGCTGAACAGCCACAGGAACTGGGTCTACCGCCTGAACAAGACGCTGATATGCGGTCTTGAACCCACACGGGAAATGATTGCCACCGACGCGCATATGCATTGTACGTTGGGAAACTGGCTGGAAACGCGTGCAAGAAAGCTCGATATCGACCCGGAAACACTGGAACACCTGATCAGCCTGCACAAAAGTGTCCATGACCTGGCCCGCAAAATGGCGACGACTGTCCAGGACGGCGCAACAATCGACGTACACCTCTACGATGAATTCTTGTCCTCGTCCGAGCGTTTTGTAGTCCTTATGGAATCTGCCTACGACGCGTTGGTCGCTTCGATCAACGCCACGGATCCCCTGACGGGAGCGGAAAACAGGTCACTGATGACCGTTCGTCTTGAGGAACGAAGACGTGTGGCAACCACCAGGAACAGACGGGCATGGGTCATCATGATCGACCTCGACCATTTCAAGTCAGTCAATGATGACCATGGCCACGAAGTTGGTGACCGTGTCCTGAAAGGGTTTGCCGCTTTGGTCAGGGATCATATCCGTGATGATGATCTGTTCTTCCGCTACGGCGGTGAAGAATTCCTGCTGTGCATTAGCGGTGTCAGCCAACCCACCGTCACGCGCGTCGCCGAGCGGCTTCGAAAAGCCTGCGCCGGAAGGATTTACAACATCAAGAACGACCTGAACCTGTCGGTGACCGCTTCGTTCGGCATCGCCGAACTGGCCGTACATGAACAGGTCGCCGACGCTATCAACGCCGCTGACACAGCGATGTATGCCGCCAAAAAGGCAGGTCGTAACCGGATCGTGTTCGACCGCGCCGGAGAAACCGTTACATAGGCGGATTGCCGCCTTCAAAGCGCTGCTGCACACCGCCTAATCAGGCATGCCTCGCAGGAATTGCAGGACCTCGTGTCCTTCAATGGCATGACATTCGATCGCCACCACGGCGGGCGTCAAACGCCGAAGGACCTTCGGAGATGCGTTCTGGACGCGAAGGACGCCACTCTCCACCAGATCGAGCACATCTTTCCGATTCCTCCGAAGCCCCCGAACCAGAACCTTGTCGAGCCGGACACGCGCAAGATCCGGATTGCGGATAACAAGCAGGATCGGACAGTTCTCCGCTCCTGAATTGGGGATACTCTTCCTGGTCAGGGTGAAATCACCGTCAGGCGACGCCCAGCCGCCCCCACCTTTGAAAGGCGCGCGCGCGATACGCTCGGCGTATTCGGGATCGTTGGAGTGCAGGGCGCGAAAATCCCGAGATGTCATGCTGCTGACTGGCCTGCGTTCAAAGATCGAACGATTCCAGGATTTGCGGCATATCCTGCAGCTGTAGACGAGCCAGGCATCCAGCCTGCTGCCATTGGCATTGAGCCGAAATCTACCTGTTGAAACAAACGATCGAGTTGTAGCGCAGCGTGCGCATGGACGAAGAATTGCGGGCGGAGCGGAACAGCGAATGGTCCACTCGACGTTGAAAAGGGACGACATGCCAATGGCCTTCCGGAAAAGGAAGTCCGTCAACGGGCTGCCGGGACGGTCCTCCCGACGGGTGAGACCACGGGAAGACACTCAGTCTGGCTGACTGAAAACAAGAGAGGCGTATCGGAAAGGTCAGATACGGTTTGGCCAAGCCACACCGGTCCCGATCCGCCACCATGACGAACAAGTCAGATCAAGCATTTGGAGAAATGCCGGGTGGGATCGAAGACCGGTCAGCGCGTAGGCAATTCAATTGTCCTGATTGAAATCAAGAATCATGCTTACCCGCCGGCAATGTGCGGGGCAAGTGACGATGCCGCTTCCAGACGACCTGTCGAAACTTTTCGGTCAGTTGTTGCGCGCTTGCAAGGCAAGCGCGACCAGAGTTGGTCGCAGATCTTGCGGATCCGTCAGTCGCTCTGAAAACCACAGCCGTTTGGTACGGTCTCCAGCAACAAGATCCAGCCCATCAGGATCAAGACAGGCCAGTCGCCAGTTGGCGCTTCCGGCCTTGAGCAACACCTCTGCATAAAGCCTGACGGCTTCGCCATGGTCTTCGTTCATATGGGCCACGGCGCCGTCCTCCATGGCGGCCCATTGCTCGAGATCAGCGACGGGCGTGAGCAGGTCCGACTGTTCGAGCGCAAACGCCTTGCCAAAACCGCCATTCAGGCTTGCCCGGTTGAGCTCCAGCCGAAAAAAGGCAAAGTCGCCGAAGTCGACATAGAGTTCAGCCTTGGGATGACGCGCCAGATAGCGTCTACGCACCCGGGTGTGATCTTTGCTGCCTCGCTCGATTTGCCGCGCTTCGCAGAAAAGCGACACTCTTGGATGAGCAAGCGGATCGCCCTTTCCCGGTTCCCCGACAAGCAGGGAACAGGCTGGCGTTTCCTTGATGGCAGCCGTATGGCCCGACAGGGTGCTTGTAAGAATGACCGGTGTCCCGTCAAGATCCGTGGCGACCGCAACCCGGCTGGCGAGAGGATCCCCGCTCCCTGCTTCAATGGCGGCAAGCGCCCCGAAACGGGCAGCGCGGACAAGGCCTTTGGCCAATTGGCGTGCCTGGTCGTCCGTCGGACGAATAACCGATTTTGGTTCCTGCCTGTCTTCACCCGGGTTTGACACAAGGGCCTCCGATCGCGTTGCCATTTCAAGGTCCGGCTAGGTTTGTCCGAACCGTGCCGAGCCCACAAGAGAAATCTGAACGAGAGATGAACGGCAATCTCAGAACCGGTTCAGGGCGCATGTGTGATCTTCACATCATCAGCTACGGCGCCACTTGAAAGGCGCGGCCCAATGGAGAGAGAACCGATGAACATCACCAGCAAACGCCTCATTGCAGCGGCACTGACAGGCGCTCTTCTACTTCCGACGGTCGCAACCGCCGAGGCAGGTCCACGGCATGGTTGGAACGATCGGGGCGACAATCAGCATTACCATCGCAAACATCGCAAGCACCGCCGTCACAAAAACAATGACAATCTCGGCGCCGCCGTTGCGGCAGGCGTCATCGGACTGGCTGCCGGCGCAATCCTTCTTGGAGCGACCAGTCAGCCGACTTATGCGGGGCCGCCACCTGCGAACTACTATCCTCCGGCTCCCTATCCCGGCCGCATCGACGGTCCTGTTGGCTATCAGCCATGGAGTCCGGCCTGGTACCAGTATTGCTCCTCGAGATACCGGTCCTTCAACCCGTCCACCGGCACTTTCACGACCTATAGCGGCGTCCAGAAATTCTGCCAGTAAGGTCAGCCACGTTTGGACATGAGCCCCGTGACCTCGCGGCGCCAGGCAACAGATCAGCCGAACTGGTCCCCTGCTTGTCGCCGCGTTTTTTCCGGACTAGTCCGCCATCGTCTCGATGGAAGCAAACCCTTCCGGCGCAGCGCCCGCATCAAAGGGCGTTTCGACCTCAATGACCTTGTCAGGATAGAAGCCGTTGAACCGCGTGCGCAAGGAAAGGCTGTAGGCCCCGATATGGCCGATTTCGATCCAGTCACCGGTATCGACGGTTTCCGGCAGCCAGAACGGACGAGAGAGAATATCGACGCTGTCACAGGTCGCGCCGCACACCTTGAACGGTACGATCTCATCCGGTCGGCCGGAGCGGGTCTTGCGGGCCGGATCCGGAATGAAGCGTGCGGGCAAGGTGATCTTGCCAGTCCAGCTGTCCGACAATGATGCCCAGATGCCATCGTTGATATAGAGGCGGCGCCCCTTCTTCAGAAGCACCCGCACAATCAACGAGATCGACCTCGCCACGATCACCCTTCCCGGCTCGGCGACAAGTGGCAGAGTGTCAAACTCCCAGTCCGCAATATCGGCCTTCAGCTGCCCCATCAACTCTTCGAGTGAGGGCATTTCGCGCACCTTGCGGCGAGGATCGTGACCATAGACGGCAGGAAAACCGCCGCCGACATCCAGTTCGACGATCGGCACTCCTGCGCGCGACCGGATCCAGTCCGCGGAAGCAAGGGCACGTTCGTAGGTTTCGGGTTCCTCGACTTGGCTGCCGACGTGAAAACACAATCCGCATCTGAAACCGATACGGTGGATCCGTTGCAGCAGTTCCACCGCATGTCCCGGCGCAGCTCCGAATTTCTTGGACAATTCGTAGGCTGCATGGCCCTTGGTCGCAATTCGGACGAACAAGGTGATCTTGCCTGGATCGATGTCCAGCGCGCGAACGATGCGCAGGATCTTGGCGACCTCGTCTTCATGATCGAGGGAAAGTGTCCGGATCCGATAGTCTTCCAGCGCCAGCCTGATGTCGGATTGTGCCTTGATCGGATGCATGTAGAGCATCTCCGCTTTCGGAGCAGCCTGGCGCACCGCGGCGAACTCCGCCGGCGAGGCAACATCAAAACAACCGATCCCGGCATCCGCGAGCGTTTTGAGAACAAACGGCTCTCCGTTCGTCTTCACGGCGTAAGCCGTTTTCCCTGGAAACAGGCTTTGAAACTGTTGTGCATCCTGCTTCAGAACTTCGGGGCGGAAGCAGTAGACAGGCTGATCCGGACGAAGATCGAGAGCAGCCTCAACGGCGGTTTCGTAGCGTTCCATGCGCAGCCTGTCATTTGGAGTCAGTGCCTCAAGGGAACAATCTTCAGGATAAATTGCAAGGTGAGATAAGTTTATTGGCAGATAAGATATGTGCAGTCACGGCCATGGCAACCGGTATCGAGATGGATGTGGGACTTGTGGTTGGGATCTGCATTCGGGCCGAGCACCGTTGGAAATCGATTACAGGCCGCGGCGTGAATTGCTTCCAGGAAGCGGCCCTTCGCTGTGTCTCCGGACCAATCGTCCCTTATTGAAACTCTGGATCCGTCACGAAACTCAAAATGGGAAATATCCAGTGCCGTGCCCAGGGCATGTTCGGACAGTTTGCCGTCAGGCAGGTTGTTTCGGCGGCGGCACTGGTATCCCGGTCCACTGCCGATCCCGGACAATTCGCTGTCCAGATGTTTCACAGCTGCCGGAACGACATCCTGCAGCAGCCATTTCGTGACCGTGCGGGCAAAATCACAGGAGACGATGACAGATGCAGGCAAGGTCACCTCGATCCGTCCCTCTACAACACTTCTGAAAGCAACCGGTTCCGCGATACCGCAGGCCTCGTCATCGAGCAGGCTGCCTTCGAGCCCACCCGTGAAAGGCTCCTTGTGCACGATCCTGGCGCCAGGTATGACACATGCCGCTTTCGACGCCGGACCCTGCCTAGGGAGCACGGGGTCAACTGACGGAACCGGCGGCTTTTGTCGGGGAACGTCCACGCCCGCGATGAAGGGCACAGGCCGGCTCGGGACCAGCGGCTCGGCAGTGGGAACAGGTTCCGCGGCACTTGCGGACAGTGTCAGCAGGCAAAGGCCGGTCAGCCAGATACCGTATCTCAAGTCGCGTTTTTGCATCCGGTCCCGTCCGTGTAGCCGTCCTGCTCGACATGATTGAACATTCGGCAGACCGGGTCTATCGTTTCCCCGCAATTCGAAGGGACAGCACATGACACTTGAGCTCTATCTCGCGTATGTCGCGGCCACGCTTGTCGTATTGGCCATCCCCGGTCCCACGATCATGCTTGTGGTCAGCTATGCGCTCACCCAGGGGCGCAAATCCGCCTTCGCCAGCGTGATGGGCGTCGGTCTTGGGGATGCGACGGCGGCGACGGCCTCTCTCATGGGCTTGGGAGCGATCCTGGCTGCGTCCGCGACTGCGTTCAGTGTTCTGAAGTGGATCGGCGCCGCTTATCTGGTTTGGCTCGGGATCAAGTTGTGGCGCAGCCGTCCAATGGCGCTTGGCCCGCAACAGGTGGCTGACATACCTGCGAAGAAGATATTCTGGCATGCCTATGTTGTCACGGCATTGAATCCGAAGGGCATTGTGTTCTTCATGGCATTCCTGCCGCACTTCATTGCACCGCAGGCACCGGTCATTCCGCAATTGACCTTGCTGGGCACCACCTTCGTGGTACTTGGAATTGTCAATGCCGCCTTCTATGCACTCGCCGCGGCGGCTCTTGGACAGAAACTGCGCAGCCCGTCGCTTCTGAGGCTGGTCAACAAGATCGGCGGGGCCTTTCTCGTGTCTGCAGCCGCAATGACCGCGACTTTGCAGCGTAGCGCGGGGTGAGCCAACTCAGCGGCTGGACGCAAACGGAATGTTCTTTTTCGACGAGGCCGCTTCTGCGGGGGCCTTGCCGCTTCCGGTGTTCAGTCCGAAAACACCGCTGGAATTCTTGAGCGTCTCGAGTGAGCGCTTGGCCCCCTCTTCACTCAGGGCGGAATAACGCTGGATGGCGGCGTTCAGCTCAAGCCCTCCCATCCGAAGCCGGCGCGCCCGCATGGTCAACACGTCCTTGTAGGCGTCGGATGTAACGCCATTGGCCTTGCAGAGAATGATCAGCGGCTTGTCGCTTTTGCTGAACAACAACTGGGAGACGGCCGCCGGCGGCAGTTCACTCACCTTGGCCAGCAGCATGCCGAGTTCCGCGGTCCGATCGGCTCTTGCGAACATGGTGACCGCATCATCGATCTTCGTTTTCTTGTTGATCACGTCCTTGATGAGGGCATTGGACTGTTCCCGTGCCTCTTCAAGCTTGTGCGCACGTGCGGCAACTTCGGTCGCGGCACGTTCGGCCAGCAATTGAACAAGTGTATTGTCCGCCCCCAGAGAGCTGATCCGTTCTTTCAGTTCTTCGGTCAAAAACGGTAGCAGGGCCTGTGCGGCTTCTTCCGGCAAGTCCGGGCGATTGATCAGCGCGGCCTGGATCTTCTCGTTGGAACGGGCTTTTTCGACCAGCTTCAAAAACGAACTGTCAGCGAATTGGGCGCCCTTGTTCTCAGCGACCTTGCTCAATACGGCGCTGTCGCCCCTGTCGACAAGAACCGTTGTGACCGCCACATCAACGGTTTCGCGCCCTGCGATCGCGCCAAGATGTTCCATTGATGCGGAAGAGGCAATCGCCACAAGGTCATCCGAAGTCAGGGCGGGCGACTTTTCCAGGACAGGTTCGGCAACCGTGATCATGTCGTTGGCCAGCTTGACCATCAACTCGCGCGGTGCGTCTTTTTCCCGGCACACGCGCTTGGACAGAATGATCCGGGTTTCCTCCTCCAGCTGCCCCAGAACCTTCAGCACGATGTCCCCGAACAACAGGCTGATCTGCTCGTCCCGATCATCGCCGGAATTCACAAAAAGATCCGTGAGCGCGCCAACAAGGCTCTTGCGGCCTGCGGCACTGGGATCCCTTGCCAAGTCGGCAAGTTTCGCAAGGTTGATCATTGACACTCCGGCGCGCTGATCGCGTGACCTTGGAATGTATCAGCAGGCCCTTAACATTCACCTACTACAGGACGAGGGCGTTCAGGAAGCGGCAAGGCCGGACAGCCACCGGGATCACCCGCATCCATCGGAACGACGGCGACCTGAACATGGGTTCTGTCAAATTTAGCCGGAGAAAAATTGTCGCACGGCGCCAAAGGCACGTTTCTTTTGGGATCAATACCTTACTTAACAAACCCTCAAAAAACACAACCAGTGACTGCACGGCATCGCTGCGTTGCAGCATCTTTTTCGCTTCGTTTCACGAAAAGGCTGACATAGTATCGCCCGGTCAGAAAGAGGTGATCGGGAGTGGAAAAATGACTCTTGCGCGGAACCTGAATATGATTGCCTTTCTCGCAGCCTTTGCTTTTTTGGCTGCAATAGTTGTTGGCGTCATCTGACGCTAACCGGAAAACGGCAAGAAAACAGACCTGCTGTCCTGCAAGCGGGCTATAAAAATCAACAATCAGAGTAAAACTTGCAATGAGCCTGCCGCACCAGAAGGTGCGGGAGGGTAATTGTTGTCATGCAGTTCCAAGTTTCACACGTCACAGGCAATTCGCGCCTGCAGGATCAGTTTGACCTTACGGATTTTTACCGGCTCGGAAAATCGCAGCAATACGCAATCAGAAATTGCAGGCGGTGTCGGTGATGCCCCGCTGGCGTCGGAACCCGGATATATTACATCCCTGTTCCGACATCTGCCTCAGGCTGCAAGCTGCAGCGTTTCTGCCAAAGCCAACTCTCGTTTGGCTGGGTCCATCATCAGTTGGTCGGCGGCGACAAATGTCACATCCGAAATACCGATGAAACCGAGCACGTGTCTGAGGTAATTCGATGCGAAGTCGATTTCGGATCCCACTTTCGTGCCTCCGGACGCAACAATCACATAAGCCTTCTTGTCCTTCAACAGTCCTTCAGGACCGTTCTCCGTGTACCGAAAAGTCTCCCGGGCACGGGCAACAAGGTCGATCCAGGCCTTGAGCGCCGCCGGCACGGAAAAATTATAGATCGGTGTCCCAATGACAATTGTGTCCGCAGCCTTCAGTTCGGACACGAGTGTATCGGACAGAGCCAGTTTCATACGCTGCTCGGCGCTTCGATCCGCTGTATCCGTGAAGTTGGCGCCGACCCAATCCTCGTCGAGAAACGGCAATCCTTGCGAAACATCCCGGCTGATCACCTTGGCGTCCCGGGACTTCGCCAAGAGCCGTGTTACCAGGGTCTCGGTCAACTCACGTGTCACCGAGCCGGCCTTGCGCGCCGACGCGTTGATCTGAAGGATTGCGGTTACCGGGTTGCTCATCATTCACTCCATCCAGTTCCAACCGAAGACCGGTCATTGTTCATGATGAAGAGGTAATTTCACCATATACGATCAACTAGCCTTGTAATTGTGAACAGTGTGTCACCATCAGGCTCTTCCCGATCATCGCAAGGCCGAACCGGCCACAGGTTTCGGCAGTATCGCCAGGGCCAACCTAGCCGCCCCACTTGAAACCTGACAAAAGCCTGTAGAGACCGGCAAGGGCCAACGCGCCGACGATTGTGTTGATGATCTTTCCCTTGACGCTTGATGTCCCTCGCCGCAAGTCCCTGAGAAAATGCATGTCCTTTTGCGCTTCCAGCGGATGTTCGGTATCGACACCGAGCGCGCGCAGCACTTCGCGTGCCGCTTCCCGCCCGCCTTCTTTTCCGCTCTTGAGCGCGAGCGCGCGCAACTCGTTTTCAGTCACGTTGTTCCCTCGAAAATTCGGATTTGATCGTGTCGTACCACCGGGAGCATCTGCTCACCCTTGCATTTGCGCGACCGAGAGCCTGATCCGTCCGGATCAGCGCCACATCCAGGGGTTCTCCCGCGCGGACCCGTGATGTTTCCCGTTTCCGGCAGTCAACGGGATAGTCGGGCAAAAACGCGGAGGCTGCCAAAAGGCCGGTTTTCCGCCCCGCCTGCTGCAGCCGGCTGTCAGCGGTCGCGCAGGCGCTCAACAAGGTCAGGATGAACAACACAATTGTCCTCGACTGCCGAAACATAATGTTCCAACTCCTCAACGGCGGCTTCGGCTTGCGCGTTGGCCTTATCGATTTCGGTTTGAAGCTGACGTTTGGCGCTATCCGACACCCTGTTGCGACGCTTGAGCTCGCTCAGTTCCACACGGATCGCGGTCAGTTCCGCATTTGCGATATATTCCGCGACGGCCCGGCGGACCGCGCTCGATCTGTCGATCGTGTGCCAGACAAGAAAGCCGCCCAGAACGGCGGCCACGGCAAGCAGGACACAGGATGTTCGGCTTCGCAGCAGCAGGCTGATCATGTCAGTCCCTCCAGGCACAGCCTGTGTTCCCCCCGGCGCCGGTTGATCAGGCCGCGAAGAGTTCGCCCACCGGCCTTGTTGAACCAGGCCGCGGCATCGCATGCCCCCTTCAGATCGCCGAGATCGAGACGACGCCGCGCGGTTGAGCGGCAAAAGGCCCCGACGCCGATATTGTAGGTCAGGCTGACAAACGCGACATAGGACTTGGCAGGCAGAGCATCCGGCCGTTTCAGGCAGCGGCGCATGCCCGCTTCGTGCCGCTTGAGTGAAACAAGCAGCATGCGGTCACAATCGGACTTGTTGTACGTGTCCCCCAGCCGGACGCCACGCGTCTCCCCGTAGCAAACGGTCGGAATGCCGACCACATCCCTGTACGCAGTCAGCCGAAGGCCCTCCCAACTACCGACGAGCGCAATTGCTGCCGCTCCGACCACCCCCGCAAGGCGCGTCTTACGTCCCATGGTCCAGATCCTTTTGAACGAGAATCCGGGCGACGACGGCACCGGTCGTTGCCAACGCGGAAACCAGGGCCAGTTGCCCCGGAGCCAGCACCCCACCCAAATGCGGCGAGACCGCTTCAACCGCACTCAAGAGTGCAGCCAGCCCCATCAAGCGCACACTCCAGGCCCAGCGCAGAACCTGCCGCCAATCCTTGATAAATTTCATGAAACCTCCACAACCATAAAAAAAACCGCCTCGGAGGGCGGTTTTTGCGAAATGAACTAGATAAAAGGCCCGTCTTAAACCTTATGGTTTAATCAACACTCCGGACCCAGTAGGAATGGTCAGAACCGAACAACCTTTGGATGCGGCAAATTCATTCCACATTTCATACTGCTCTTCGTTTGACTGAAATGCGTAGTCATCGATAAGAACGATAGCAGATTGAGAAAGCCGGTCCCAAAGTTCCGTGATCACTTCTTTCTCATATTTGGCGTGATTTAGATCGACAGATAGATAAGCGATCTTTTTGATTGGCGCTTGCTCAAGAGTTCCTGGAAGAGCGCCTTTTATTAGTTTTGCGTTGGGAAATGGCGAGAAATTTTTCTTAGCAATATCGAAGCAATCAAAATAGACTTCATTCTGCTTCTTGATCATCTCCCTGCCATCGTCTGGTATCCCATCGAATGTATCAAACAGATAAAAACTCCTGGGAATTTGTTCAAAATTCAGGCTGTGGCAAATTGTCAGCGATAGAAGTCCAAGGAAGACTCCGCATTCCACGAAGTCACCATCAAGCGTCAGTCCATGTTTCGCTGCCCAGACCGCAGTGTGCGCTCTCCAACGAATGTCTTTATAGCGACCTCCCCAAGCAGGTCTGTTTCCCTCAACAGCCTTTTCCCAGGCTTTGGAAAACTCTTCATCTTCCATAAAGGATAGGTTCTTCTTCCGGACGCCTATGTTGTCGCCAACATATTCAAATTGCTCGGCCTTTTTAGACTTAATCTTCTTCTTGATTGTGCGGCCAATCCCGAATGCCATAGACGCCTCTTTCGCTCTGCGGTGGTTCATCGCGACATAGCACTTCGAGACAAGTTCCGAAATAAATTTTTGAGTTCAACCTCGCAAGCTAGAGATGTTTGTATTCCAATAAATCTCATCGCGCTGCCCGAATAATAATACTGAACAACTTAAACAAATAGAATCCAGAAACAGTACTCAACAAATTGAATTTCAATAATATTAAGAAACCCTAGTATATATTGCGTATGATTCTGACAGCAGACCGTTTGAACGATATGTGCCAGTTAACGCAGAACCTTTAGGTCCAGAATGAGTATTGTCCACGTACTGGTCATTGTCACCACCATAGATATATATTGTCCTACTGGAACGCCTGTCAGGCCTTGAGCCAAACGCAGCAGGCAAAGTATGCCCAATCGGAAAATTTGTTGTGCTGGTGCTCGTGTCGGAAGAGACCAGAGCAACCCTGTGCTGGCCGCCGTCGTTCTCTTCCAGGACAAAACTGTTCGAACTGTCATCCCAACCGAAACTCCGCCACTGGTTGGAATTGTCGTCGTAGAAATAGTGCCAGCTGTCGCCACCACCGTTTTTTCCGCTGTACATGTTCCCGTGGACGGAGAGGTTGCTGGTCACCGTATAGCTGCCCGACATGGTGTCGGACGTATCGGCACGAACGAATTGCGAACTGTCCAGGCCGTCGAGCGTGCCCGCATTGTAGCTCGTGGACCCCGCCGGTCCCTGTGGCCCCTGCGGCCCGGTGGCGCCGATCGCTCCCGTGTCGCCTTTTGACGACAGCAGACCCCAGTCTTCCGTCGAAGTGCTCGGGTTCTTGCCTGTATTGACTGTCAGCGAGATATAGGATGACCCGTTGTAGGTAACCGTCTCGTCGGAATTGTAGGTCACGCTCGAGGACCACATGCCTCGATACACCAGTCCTGGGTCGCCCTGCGGTCCCTGGGGACCTTGTGCACCTGTCGGGCCTTGCGCACCGGTGTCGCCCTTGGGTCCCTGAAGCCCCTCGGGTCCCTGCCCGCCTTGGGGACCTTCGGGTCCCTGCAGGCCCTGCTGCCCTTGAAGGCCTCGCTCGCCCCTGGATGCAACCAGGTCCCATTCCGCGGCCGAAACATCAGGCTGAACTCCCGTATGACCGGCCTGGCAGATGAAATAGGACCCGTCGTGGAACACCGTGTCGCGCGCCGCATAGGCGATTGAACTCGTCCACGTCCCGCGATGGTTCAGACCGATCGGACCGGCAGGCCCCTGAAGGCCCTGAGGTCCCTGAAGGCCTTGCGGGCCGCGTCCGAAAGGAACGCCGGCCGACCAGGTTCCCACTTCGTTGGACAGCTTGAAATAGACGGTTCCGGTTTCCACGTCGAGGAAGGAGAAATTGGCGGGTTCCGCGTTGTAGGCGGCCCGATCGGCCGTCAGGCCGGAAGCGTCGGGGTCAAACGACTTGCCGATCGGACCTTCCGCACCCTGGGGCCCCTGGATGCCGATCGGTCCCTGGGCTCCCGTCGGGCCGGCCGGACCTTCGGGTCCTCTCGGGCCTTCTGGTCCCTGCAATCCGGTCGGGCCTCTCGGGCCTTCGTAGCCGACAGGACCGCGCTCTCCCTGCGGCCCCTGCGGCCCCTCCGGCCCCTGCGCCCCGGCGGGTCCCACCGGCCCCTGGTCGCCGAGCGGGCCTTTGGGCCCCTGTATCCCGGGAAGTGACGCGATCTCGAGCACCTGCTGCAATGTCGGCAGATCGTTGTTGTCCGCCGCCTCGAGACCGTTCACGATCCGACGGCCTTCCAGGTCGTAGCCGCCGTTCTTGTCGAGCAATGCGCGGGTGGCGACAGACTGCATGTTGATGGCCGTCCGGTCCATGGCCCTTTCCATCACCGCGGGGTCGATCTCCCCGCCCGCCAGGCTGTAGGGCTGCTGGAAATCACTGACGAGAAGTACAGTAAGCATCTCCCCCGGCTGCACGGCTCCCGCGTCGAAGAAAACCGTGCCGGCGGCGAAGTCGCCCCCAGTGAAGAACCAGTTCCCAGGGTCCTGCTGGTACACCCAGACCTCGGTGTTGCCGTCGAGATCCGTATGAACGACTTCAAGGTTGGTCTGGTCGACGAACTGAAACGGCAAGTCGACACGGTCCGTCACGCCGTCGCCCAAAATCTGGACGCGGCCTTCCGATAAAGCTGCGATTGTCATGAATTGACCTATGTCTGGCTGATGCCGGCGAGCCCTGCCGCCCGAACCGCCGCCAGCAATGACGGAAGCGCGATCGCATTCGAGACCCTGCCGGCCAGAAATATCTTGATGTTCTAAGTGAGTTCTCTCGTGAACCGTCAACCGGCCTGGCCAGAGGGCAGCCTCGTCGCCATGCGCTCAAGAAGATCAACCGGTTCGACGGGCGGCAGTCGGCCGGCCTGGCGTCCGGATGCCAGCTGATCCATGACAGCGGCTCTCACCGCCGGATCGTTCACCTTGGCGAGTTTTACTGACGCCTCATCCGGTCCCAGTCCCTGCACTTCCGTCAGGATTCGCCATTTTGCAAGTTCATCCCACAACCGTCCTCCGAACCGTCCGCCGCGGAGGGAAACCGGATCGATTTCACTGGCCACCGCCAGCTTTTCAAAACCGTTTCGTACGCTGTCAGGTTCGCGGCTGCGCAATTGCATCAACAGACCGGCAGAATAGGCGTCCGGCAGCAAAGCCTTGTTTCGCAGGAGTGACCGGGCGATCCGATCCGGATCGCCCCCCTTCGCGGTCAAGCGGCTGAAAGCACGGTCTGCAAATACCTGGTCCGACTTGGAATTGGGATCGCCATGCGCCGGTTCTTGCACCCAGTCCAGTGCAGCCAGGCTGGCTTCCTCCTTGCGAACCTGCCTGTCCAGCAGGTCCAGAAAGTGTTTTTTGCGGGAGGGCGCCAGATATCGGCTCGCATGAATGACTTCCGGGTCGAAGCCACTTCCTTCAGCGGCAATCCGATCCGCGATTTCCTCGCTTTCTCGGATTTCCTCGACGGCCATCTCGTCACGTGCGGATCCCAAAAGACGTGCTCGCGCTCGCGACGACAGGCCTTGCATCTTGCCGCGCATTTCCTGCCCGGCCGGGAACGCCAGTGCCTGCGACGCCAGGGGATCGGTTCCATCGCCTGAACTGCCTTCGTCTAGCAGCGCAAGAACTTGCTCGGGCGGGAGCGTCTTTGCCCAGCTTTCAACAAGCATGTCTGTGCTGGTGTGAAGCAGCCTCCTCCGTTCGTCCTCGGGCAAGGGCGAATGCTCCACAAGCTCTGCAATCGACCCAAGCGCCGTTTCTAGCGCACCCGGATTTTGTTCGATTTCCGCTGCCTGCGCCTGCGCGGTTTCTGCGATGCCGGCACGGAAATACTTGAGGGTCTCTGCATATTCGAGCGCTGCGAACCGGTCCGCATAAAGGTCACGCTGCGTTTCGAGATCCTTTGCAAGCCGTGCCTGAAGCCGTTTCGGCTGGGCGACGATAACTTGCTCGCCGTCCTGCTTGAAATGCGCAAGCATGGTTTCGGTAAAGCCGGCTGCGCCGGGCTGGAGCGCCTGCCGCTCGGTCGTTTCTTTCTGCTTGAGACCGGCATCCAACTGGCGGACCGCCCTGCTCACTTCCAGACGGTCAATCTGTTCCTGCCGCCTGCGCAGCAATTGCCCCAGCTGGCCCGCCTGCCCGGCTGATTGCCGGATCTGCCGTCCCAGGGTTTCCGTGGCGGCGCCGACAGCGGTATCAGCGACAACCGGAGGCCTTCGAACCTCCGGCAGGGTGCCCGTTCCACTGAATTTTACAAGTCTAGCCAAGAGAGTTCACCCTGTCTGTCAGCGGATGGATGCGGCGCTGCTATAGAAGGCATTGCCGAGTGTCGTCGCTGCGCTTGTAAGGCCACCCAGGATCGCACTTCGAGCGCCGATCCGGCCCGCGGCACGATGTGACTGCGCCCGTTCCCGCGCCGTCGCGGCTTCGAAGGTGAGGTTGCCCCGTTCGCCTTCCGCCCGATAGCGTATGGCCTCGATATTCTGGGCGGCTTCATGCGCATTGTCGTTCAGGACGTCCGTCAGCGATCCGGATTCGGAAAGACCGCGTTCCGCGCCCGAAGCACGATTGTTGCCCAGCACGCGGGCATAGTGTTCCAGCGTGCGTCCGCGCTCGTAGGAAGCGCGTGCCTGGTTGACTTCACGCTGGCGCTCGGCGAATTCGGCGCGACGCTCTTCTGCCTTTGCGTTCGCGTCGGCCTGCTGCCGGATGCCGCTTGCCTGGGTGGCAGCCCCGGCGAGAGAGCCGGCGACGGAAACCGCCGCCAGAATTGCAGGATGGCACATAGTCAAGGTTCCCCGTCTCGGCCGAAATTGATGGCCAGAATGGTTGATGGTTTGCCGCCGCCGGCTTCCAGCGTAAGCTGTCCGCCATCTTCCCAGCGTGTCTCGACCGCCTGGTCGAGAACCCCGCTGCGCAGCGGAGCAGGTTCGCCCGACGGATCACCCGCGCGATATTGGACCAGCTGATCCAGGTAGGTTTCCTCCGCCCCCGCCTTCAGCGTTCCCGTGTCCAGCACCGCGATACGGCAGGTGTCGGCCCGCAGTTTCCGGCCCAAGGAAGCACCGTCCTGCGAAGCCACAGGATAGGGCAACGTCCTGGCCCGGGCTCGAACATCCAGGCCAACGAGGATCTTGGTTGCCACCTGCCCGTTGGGAAGACCGGCCTCGCCACCGGTTACGGTGGTGCGATAGTCGGTTCCGTCGGCATAGAGGATCACGTCCTCGCCCTCCAGGTAGCCGAGCCCTGAAAGGGTATTGGCGGGAGCTCCTTCATATTTCGAGGCGCAATCGAGATGCCAGGCGTCCGCGATGTCATCACCCGCGAACGGTGTCTGCATGATTTCGATATACCGCCGGGTCTGGCCGTTGATCGTTCGTTTGACAATCATCCAGACCTCGTCTGACAGCTCGCCGGAGAGATCCGCCATGCATTCGACCTGGCCGCCGAAATCATGACGATGCATGCCATAGACCTGTTGCTGGCGCTCGTAGGTGAAACCTATTCCACGCCCGGAACGGTCCCAAAGCCAGATAATGCTGTCCGGGTATTGCTGGTAACAGGCACCGACGATGCCTGTTCTGAAAAGATGCGACTGAACTTCGCTCACCGATTGCGACACCCGCCCGTCGGCGGCGTAGTCATAGGCCATTTCGCGCATGTCGGTGCCGTAGGCTCCGAAATACAGCAGAACGGATCCGACCTTGATCGGGTTGACGCTGTTCGCCCCGAAATTGGTTTCCGGCCGCTGATCGACATTTTCCGGGCCATATGGATCCTGCTCCGTTGCCTTGCCGACAGCGCGAACCGCGCGGGATGTGCCGACAATCAGGTCATTGTCGTCCACGAGCCACTGGATCCGGTTGACCTGACCGGACAGGATGGCCGCGGTCACCGCGTCAGAGGCCTGGAGAGTATGGGAGACGGAGAAATTCGTGTAATCCTCGGTCTGGCTCTCCCAGATTTTCTGCGGTTCCTCGCGGGTTCCCGCAAAGGCCAGCCGGCTCTTGTGCCAGCCGATGGTTTCCGGCCAGCCGGACGTGCCGGACCAGGCACCAAGCCGCCAGGATGTCTGGGCTTTCAGGTCGAGCAGCGCCTGCCCGTAGAGCCGGACATTGACCCGTGTCGTCGACACCACGCTGGTGATCTTGAACCAGCGCCAGAAGCCATCGGAGCCGCGAAACCGGATATGGCGGCCGGTATCTGAGAACTGGAAGCCGGTTCCCCCGTTGATCCCGTCTGTGCCGGAGGCCGTCAGGCTGAACGAAGTCTGGTCGTCGCCGGCCTGATGGAAGACGATCTGCCCGATCGCCGAATTGTCGCCGTTGGCCCCGCCTCCCTGGCTGAAACTCAGCCGGTAGTGGGTGTAGGCGGTCTCATTGTGAAATGCATATTGCCGCCACTCGTTTGACGCCCAGGTGTCCTGCCCCTCCTGTGTATCCAGGACCGTCCAGTTCAATCCGTCGCCGGAAGCCTCGATGTTCCATTGCCAGGGCATGTCGTCATTCTGGCTGTTGTCGTTCGGCGCCTGCAGCATGTAGGCGTCGATCACGACAGCGTTCGGAAACTCGTATTGCACCCACCCGGTGGCGCCGCTGGAAAGCACCACCTTGCCCGACGACCGGTCGAACACTTTCCAGGCCGACGTGCTGTTGTTGAAGGCGGTGACGGTTCCGGTCGGGGCCGTGTTCGACGTCATGTCGGGCACGGGATTGCCAAGACCGGAGGGTTTCAGGTTCGTTGGCGAGATGTTCACGTCCAGATAGGGACCGTCCTTGAACTCCATGGGCTCCAGGGTCCAGGTGGTTTCTCCCAATCGCTTCAATGCATGTGGGGCCGCCCCGCCTCCTGTAATGAACAGTGTGTCGGTTGACTGCACGACCTTGAGGCCCGGCAGGTCCGAAACGCTGTAGGGAGTGGCGACTTCAACGCTTCCGACGCGGCCGGACCGTGTATAGACCCTGAAATAATGGTCGCCGAATTCGAGCATGTAATACTGGCCGTTGCCGAATTCGAACGGGATCAGCCAGCCGGCATCCGCGCTTTGTTTCATCTGGCCGACGAACTTTGTGCCGCCACGCCGGCGCAGCCCGCCCCGCTTGAGCGTGACAAAGTTTTCACACTCCGCGAGCGAGGACCGGAACAGTTCCAGATCGGAGCGATAGATCAGCTCGGGATCCAGTTCGCCCCGGCTGAAAGTGGCTTGAAGGTGATAGCTCATCGGTCGGTGATAATGTCCAGGTCAATCATCGGCAGGGGTGTCCCCTGCTTGGCATCTGCGGCTCCGGCCCTGTCAAAGGCTTCCCCCGCGGCTTGCTGCAAGGCTTCCGCGCGGCTGTTCTTGCCGGTGATGGCATGGGCACAACCGGCGGCCAGGAAGAGCGAAAATCCGTGCACGAAAAGCGGTGAAAGCTCCGCCTCTCGCACGACCCTGCGGACGAACCGCAAGGGAAAGGGCGGCGCCTGGTTGCTCAGGATCCTTTGTCCGGCCACCTCGAAGGGGATCAGCGTGCCCCCCACCTCACCGTTCACGCTTTGCAACGGCATGCGCAGGCAGGAGGCGGGTTTCTTGTATTGGTAGGCCCAACGGAAAGGAGGTCTGACTGTCTCTGCAGGCAACCAGGTCAGTTCCATGGCAAAATCCCAGTCATGCATGGCAAGATAGGCATCGCGGTGAGCCGCATAGTGATTGCGGAACCATCGTGACGCGACGGAGGAAAAGTCGAAATCGCGAATGGGCGCTTCCTTCAGATGCGCAAGCGCCAGATTCGCCATTTCAACGGGTGTGTTGACGGTGCCGGACATGAGACCTCTCTGGTTGGAATGGCTCAGGCCGCGGGCGGCAAGGCGGGGCCGTTTTCATAGGCTTCGAGTGCCTCGACGGCATCGGCCTTGGTCGCCGCGCGCACGCCGGCATAATCCGCGGCCATGACCTGCTGGGTTTTCCAGTGTTCCTTGCGCCATCCCCTCGGCAACGGTCGGGGAGCCGTGAGCGGGGCCGCCGGTGCCGAGCCGCCGTCTTCGGCTTTCTGTTTCCGGTTCCAGTCGGCGCACATGGCATCTGAAAGACGAAGCACATTGGTGTCTGCATCGAGGGTCTGGTTGCCGAAACGGCTCCAGAAATCCCGGTTATGGTTGGCTTCCAGTTGTTTCAGGTGCCGTACCCTGCGTTCGGACAGCTCGGTCATTGTGTTCTCCAGAAAAGAAAAAGGCAGCCGAAGCTGCCTGGGATCACTGAAATTGGGTCTGGGGTCTCTTCCGGCTCAGATGTTCACCTTCAGACAGGCAAGCTTGACATTCTTCCGGTTGTACTTGCGGTCCCAATTGGCCGCATCGCGCAGTTCCGCGAGGGTCGCGCCCTGTGACTTGGCGAGCACGGCACCGGTAAAGTCCATGCCGGCCGGATGGATCAGCTCATGACGGCGCGTGGTCAGGTAATCCGCCCCGCCTCCATTGCCGATATCGGGATCCCGGGTGATTTCCGTACCCTCGTTGCCGTAGATGGTCGGCCGGTTCGGCACCTCGTCGATATGCATGAAGGCACCAGGCGCGAACAGGAAGCACGAATACTCGTCTGAGTTGGCACCCGTGGCCACCGGCATCATTTCCGAATGCACCACCATCATGCCCGCGTAGTAAGGCACCTCGAACGGGGCCTCGGACGGCTTCTTGAACTCGATCTTCTCGTCGTCCAGCAGGGTCCCGTAGACGAAACTGTGCATGGCGATCGCGCGCAGGTCGTCCAGGTTCTCACCCATGGTCAACCGGGCCCGGTTGATCGCCTGGTAGCTGATCCGGTTCGCGGCGGTCGGCGATCCCACGTCGGAATAGATCGAGTAGACCATGTCGCCGCTGTCATTGGCGACATTGTCGGCAATGACGCCTTCGGCAGTCGCAATGATCCGTTCTTCCTTGCGCCGTCCCCAATAGGCGCCGATCCGTTCGGCAACCCGGTTCATGGCGCTGTCGCCGCGCCCCGTGGCCGCGTAGCTGGCAACGGTCTTGGCGCCGTATTTCTTGGCCAGGCGATGCTTGTAGGCCTTCATGTCGCTGGCCGTGATCTTGGACACCGCGATCTTGCTGTCGCTGTCATCGATCACCGTCGGTTCCGCGTCGTCCAGATCCTCCCAGTAGGGCACTTCGATCTGGTTGCCGCCTGTCTTGAAGCGCTTGGCGATCTCCGGCGCCGGCGCCGCCAGGATGCCGGATTTTTCCAGAAGGATCAGTTTTGCCGGCTTGTTCTCCGCCATGTAGGGCGTAAAAACGCGCGGCACGACGATGTCTGAAATTGTAGAAGTCATTGTATTTCCTTCGGTAAAAAATGTTTGATAGTGAGAGCCCACGACGGGTTCGCGGCGACCGTGATGCGTCTGGAGCGCACTTCGGCATCGACCGGTCCAAGGCAAGCGTGTTCGGCCGGTTACTCCCAATCCGGCTGTTCACAATCTGATGGGATGTCTTTGAAAGAAGGCTCTTTTCAGAGCCTGAAAAGAGCCGGGTTACGGCCGGCGGCAGCAATCAGCCGCTTGGCCAGTACCGGACTGGTTTCCAGCAATTCGGCTTGCATTTTCAGGTTGGGCCGTTTCAGGTCGAACGGATTTGCTGTGCGTGCGCCTGTCCGCAACGAGGACACGCTCTTCGTGCCCCGTCTCGGATCGGCTGTGACTTCGCCTCCTGATGGACCAGCGTCCAGCGCATGCGATGCGTCTGATGAAGGCTGCGTTTTGTCCGTTTTTCCTGATGGACGCTGATCAAACGGCGTTTCCCCTTGCGTGTCGGGAGCGTCAGGGGTTCGCCGCAGCGGGGGAGCCTGCCCCGGAGCCCGGCCCGGTCCCGGGTTCTCGACACCATCCCTTGCGGGATTGGTTACTTTTTCCCCGGGTCGGATTAGTCCGTCCGTGTCGCCCAGCAGATTGCTTGTGAACCCGGGCACGGGTTTGACAAATTCGTGTTTCGGTGAATTCAGCAACTGCTGCGGTTGAATTCCAAATGACCTCAGGATTGTTCCGGCGAAGCTGTTGCTGTTCTGGATATCGACCTTGTAATCGAGATCACGGGCATTAACGCCTTCCATGACCTTTCTTGCCCTGCCCTTGAAGCTTTCAATCTCCTCCGGCGTGCCGATAACGATCGTTGTCTGGTTGACGACCTTGTCGCCCATCACGGGATAAAAGGTCAGATAACCTTTGATCGTATCCCTGGAATTCCAGGGCATGCCGATGCTTTTGGCGCGGCCGTTTCTGTCGGTCGCAAGGCCGTTCAATTCCCAGATCTGGGCACCGGTCTCATCATGTCCGGTAATGACAAGATGCGACGCAAGTCCAAAAAGCTTGTATTCACCTATTCGTATCGAGTGTTTGGATTCATCAGTCAAAAACAATACCTACCTCGGGTCAGGCCTCATTAATTTGATTGAAATGGCGCAACACACGGCGATGAGCTGCAAGGAAAAGCGTGACAAGCGGGCTTCCTGCCCGGTTGAGCGGTTTGACGCAGCAGGTCGAAGCCGTTTTTGCGTCCCCACGGGATAGGATGAATTTGCCCGGCAACGTCGTTGCAAATCTTTGCAATCCGGACGGTTTGCTGCAGACTTGCGCCTCGTATCCGATCAAATTCATCCCCACCATTTCATTCAAATTGGTGGGTCCTGACCCTATATCTTGTCGACCCAACCGGTCTTTTCACAATACCATTCAGGTGCGGAAACCAGGGCCGATTCCATTCCCTTTCGGCTGAGACACAGCTCATTGCTTGCCGATACACGTTGTTTATATGTGTAATCTGGAAGCTCCGGTGTACCGATCAGTCTGCTGAGAAATTTGTCCGCCCATTCCAGCTTCACGGTAAAATCCAGGTTTCCGGTGGTTTCACACTGCCGCATCACTTGAAAGAATGCGTCATAGAGACCAGCCATCTCTGCAGCGTCCGCTCCCGTCAGGCTGAGATCCCTGACGACAACCAGCTGATCCATGACTTCACCGGCGGCGCAGGTACTCGGGGCGCCCACACCGGTCGCTTGCACAGGCGCACCAGGTGCAAGGATGGCAGCAAGCAAAAGCATCACGCCCAGCAATTTCTCCAGAAACCGATTTGCGCTCACAAGGTCCTCCATTGAGTGATCAATTCACCAGCAACATGTTCCCTTTATGTTCCAAGATCAACCATAAACTGTCAAGCGCCTGAGCCAGATGATCTCTGATTGCATCACAGCCGAAAGAGCCCGGGATCCCGACCGGCGGACAGGATAAGCCTCCGGGCCTGCGCAGGATTGCGTTCCAGCAAGTCGGATTGCCTCTTGAGATCTGGATTTCCCGTTTCAAACGGATTTGCATCTGTGTCCATGCTGGCGATGCCATCCAGGCTGTCTTCCGCAAACGCCCGGTCGTGGATAAAGGCCAGCAGCTTGACGGCTCTCGGATCAGACACCTGTTGCAGACCGTCACCGTCCGCTTGTGTCAGGGCTCCCCTCCCGACGAACCAGTCGGTCAGATCGACACCAGCGGACTTGAGACCGGTCAGCGCCCGGTCAGCTCTTGCAACGAGGTTCTCGTAGCCATCGCTCCCTGGCTCGCCATATTCTCCGACAAGCGCCTTGTGAGCCCGCTCGACAGCCTCGTCCCGGGCAGCACTTGCCTTTCCCGCGGCGGCCTGTTGCTCGGTATAGTGATCGGACATTTTGCCAAGCCAGCGGTCATGCAGTTTTTGCGCGGCTGATGGGGGAAGGCCGGCCTCCTGAAACCAGCCGCTGACTTCTTCCGCAAAGGCCTGATCATAGGGGAATGCGTCAGGCAGCGTATCCGGCATTTTGAACCGGTAGCCGTCTTGCGGCGTCCAGCGTGTGGCAAGTTCGCCATAGAACGCTTCCATTTCCTCCGGGCTGGCCGTTTCACCCGGAACGAGCACCGATTGTGCCAATTGCTCCTGCAGGCCGCGATAACCGTCGATCACGCTATTTGCGCTCTCCCAGCCGTTTTCGGCGGCAAACGCCAGATTGTCTTCGCTCACGCCAGCCAGGAGGGTCTGCGTTTCCAATCCGGTACCGCTCCCTTCTGCGGACTGACCGTCTTGCATTTCATCCATTCTCAAACGTCCTCATTGGTATCGAACTCCGGGAGTGTTTCCAGCCGCGCCGCTTCCTGCAGGGCGGCATGTTCCTCAGGAGACACTCGGATCATCGACAGGATCCGCGCAAAGAGTGCTTTGCGCCCATCGAGATAGCCCCCTGCGCGAACGCCAAGTTCAACGGGGGCGGCCTGGTAGATCCCGCATTCCGCGGCGAGGTCCGCCAGCACCAGCTCACCGTCGGGGCACAAAAAAACGGACCGATAGGCCCGTTCAACCACTGCAGGTCTCTGCTTGCGCCGCCACGCGGCGCGCTTGAGGCTACGCCAGATCATTGCCACCCCCGTTCTGTCCCTGAAGGGCCTTCAGCATGGGCGCGCCGTCCTTTGCCATGCGCGCCAGGCTTTCAGCGGAGGCGATCTGCTGCTGCTGTGAAGCCTGGGCCGCCCGCTCCGACCGCAGCGCCTCGACTTCCTCCGGTCGGCGCTTCAGTTTCGCCGGCAGGCCGAGTGCCCGCCTGGTCAGGTCGTATTCCGCGTCGCGGTCGTGCAGATCCAGGATGGATGGATCCGCGGCGGTGGCCACACCCAGGTAGTCCTGGAACCCCATGATGGCCTCGAAATGCCCGGCCTCGCGCATTTGGTCGATCGGTGCCGTCGACGTCAGCGTGATGTCCCCCTCCAGAACGGTCTCGGGCGGTTCCAGCGGCGAACCGGTTGCAAATGCACCGCGTCGCCCGAGAATGCCGATTTCCCGCTCGAACAGGTTTTCGTTCCCCGCGAGGATATTGGTGGAGAACGGTCCGATCATGTCCGCCATTTCCTTGCGGCGAATATTGGTTTCCGTCGCCGTACGGCCATTGCCATCCAGCAATGTCTGCCAGAGGTCGCCATAAAGCCCGACACGGAGCTTTTCCCGGATGTTCTCGATCTGGCTGTCGGCTGCGCCCGGATTGACCGTTTCGATCATCGGGCGAAACAGTGGTCTGCCCTGTTCGTCGATCAGCCCCGGATTGGTTCGCCCCGGGTTGAGGTCGAGCTGACGCTCTTCGCGGTGCGTTGCGATCGGCGGGCGCACGGCCTGCGAACTGGCGATCAGGCCATCCCGAGCCAGCCCCTGCAGGCTCTTGATGTCGCTCATCAGCTTGGCCTGCGGCGGGGAGCCGTAAGGCGAAAGCCCGTCCCGGTCCCAGCGGCTGATCACAAGCGGATATTCGAAGAAACCTCCCCTGCGGCAGATATGCCCGCTCTCTTCCTCGAAATGCACGCTTTCGAAGCTGGATTTCCGCAAGTCCGCCGCACTGGCATGTCCGCCCTCGCGCAGGAAACAGGCCTGCACGAAGACATGCTCGTTGGTTTTCCGTTTCGGGTCCTCGGCATCTTCCTTCACCCGCCGCGAAACCTTGCCATTATATTCCTTCACCGCCTGCCAGGCAGACAGCCTGCGAACCCGAAAGAAGCCGCAATCGTTCCCCTGGGCGTCAACGAGCAGGAAGATCTCGTAGAGCGGCACATAACGATAATGCACCGGCGTCCGGATATCGGCGAGATTGCCTTCGTTTTCGACCGGATAGAGCACGCCGGTGCCGAGTTTCACCGTGGACAGGATCCTCGATCGGTTGGCCAGCGCGAAACCGGACCGGCCCGAATAGCGCACACGAAACAGATGATCGCGAACGAGCTCGAAGAACTCCTCGTCCGCCTGAGTCGGCGGTGGCGCAAACGGATCACCAAACCCGACCCCGTGCCAGGGGAACCCCTCGGGCATGGTCAGCGAACCGACACCGGAGGCCAGGCGGTCGAGCAGCCAGACCGCCGTCGGATCGTACAGCTTGCGCGACCGTTCCCTGGCCGCCGATTGTCGGAACGCGCTCATGCCGTTCGCAGCGGCGACACCCGAAGGCCGGTTGAAGGCACGCTCCATGTCCGGCGCCGTGTAGGTCACGTAGTCCTGCCAGTCCGCCTCGACCCACTGCCGCTCCGCACGGGCGGCCTGCAGTTCCGATTTCAGGTCGTCAACGACACCCATCAGGCCCGTCCCAGGAGCGTTACACCGGGACGCGAGGCGGTGCCGAAATCGGCGACACCCAGCGGGCTGGTCAGGTTTGTTGCCCGCGAACCATAGGCGGCCGCCCGGCGACGGCGGCTGTTTTCCTGCAGGTTCCTTGCCTGCCTCTGCGGATCGGGTTCCCGCGGTGGCGGCGGCGTCGGTTCCGGGGCCGGCTGCTTTGAGCCGCCCCCACCAAACATGCACATGAATAGCTCCTTTCGAATTTGACTGCCCACGCAAAAACGCGCCCGTTCCGGTGCCGGAGCTTGCCGCTCCTGCACCGGGACAAAAGGTGGTTTCTGTTTCTGGGACTTGGCAGTTCCCGGGCCCGTTCAACGCCGGTCGAATGCGGGTCGGGCCCTATCGGGCACACGTTTCCAAGATAACGTTATGCGTTTGTTTTTAGGCCTGTTTTGACGAAACGTCCAGCATGAGAAATTGTCTGAAGGTGTTGTTTAGAATGAAGTTTCTCAAAACCAATTGGCAAACAAGGGGCACTGGCCCAACTCTCCTTGAGCGCGCTGGCGACATTGATTTCAGGAACCATCTGCCGGTTGTCAATGCGTCGCGGCGGTATCGGCCCGTTCCCCGCCACCGGTCTGCGTCATCTGATGCGCCGGAATTCGGTCCGGCTTCCGGGTAATCGCGGTCCCGGTTTTGCTGATCCTCGCCTGAAAGGTCTCACTCAGGAGATGGCGGACGCCTTGGTCGTCGTCATAGGACAAGGTCATACGCGGACCATACCCGGCTTCGTCGGTCCAACCCTTCCGCCAGTCACGTCCTGTATTTTCATTCGGCGACAAATACCACCTGGCTGCATCGATACCGTGGGAAGCCAGGTGAGCCTGCACCGCCTTGGTCAGGTAGCCGTGCCCGTCGCGATCCAGGTCCGGATACACGTTTTCAGCCGGATGCTTGATCACGATACCGTCCGCTTCGGGTGCAAAAGCCGACGTGTCCCACGTCTGAGCGAAACGTTCGACGGCCAGGCTGGCCGCGGCTTCCCGGTCACCGCCCATCTGCAGAAGGCTCTCTTCATGGAGTGCATTGAAGTCCCTGAGGGCCTCGGCTTCTTCCTCCGGCGTCGCCCCCAGCTGCCTGTACCGGTCATAGGATGTTTTCCGGCCGAGGTCTTTGCCGGTGTCGCCTGCCGGCGCCTGCTCCCGCACGCCTTCAAAGCCCGTTGCCAAGGCATCAGCTTTTCCGGACGGAATGGGCATACCGGGCGCCACCTCCGTTTCCGGACCGCCCCCGGTTGAAAACCCAGAAGGCAAGATCGGGTCAGAGCCCGCGATCGATGGCCAATTTGTCAAGGGAACAGCCGTCTGTTCGTTGCCGGCAACGGTCATCGAGGTCAGGGATCCCGTGAGCAGGTCAGCGGATGCATCCTCTTCCACGCCCCTGGCAAACGCGCCGTCCGGATGGTTGATGGCGCTCCGCAAGCCGTTAAGTTTCTGACCGATCTCCGCGTCACCGGAACTGTTGCCGAAGACCCGGTCGATGGCACTGCCAACAACACCGACCATCGCATCCCGCCCGCCGACATAGGTCGCGAACGCATCCGAGCGTTCAACGTCCCTAGCAATGCCAGCCATTTCCTGGATCGCCCTGTTCTCGGGATAGGCCTCGCCGTATAGCTGGGTCAGCGCGACAATATCATCGATATTCCCCAGGACATCCCACGCCTTCTTGAGGGCTCCGACGGGTGTCAATGTTACCGCAAGATCCACACCTACATCTGCTGCAAGCGACTTCAGATCGTCCTCGGTGAATTCCAGCCCCAACTCGCCCGCCGCTTGCACGAAGGAAACATTTCGTTCCTCGGCCCGTGCCTGAACCATGGAAATGACGGGAACGGCGGCAAGCCCGAGAACAGCAACCGGCGCGCCTTTGCGGGCCAGCTTTGAGAAACGCCCTCCAATCCGCCGCAATCGAGCCGTTTCCTGGAGTATTTGAGCCTGTTTGTAGCTCTCCGGAAACGCAAGTGTCCCCTGGCGAAACCCTTTTGCATCGCCAAAGCCTTCTTGCCATTTGTCTCGGATGTTCATGAATTGTTCTTCAGAGAGGTTGAGATCGGGGTCAACGACCAGCTCCCCCATCAGCTTTTTCATGGTCGTGAAGCGGAAGTCGGTATCGACGATCCTGGCGTGGGTGCCGGCGTCGGCGTTCCATTTCGCCCTGTTTCGGTTTTCGTAAAAATCCTTGTCCCGCGAGATGACCTCGAAATCATAGTCCGGGTTCAGCGCCATGAATTTGCGCGCACTCATGTCCCACCGTTCGGCGCCGCCTCTCTTTGTATGGCGTTTGCCGTTTGGATCATAAATGTCTTCTTCATCTGGAAGAACGGGGTCGACGCGCAAAATGCGCCCGTCTTGCCGCAAGTCCGCAATCCACGCGTCAAAGGCCGCCCGGTTGTCCCCCTTGTACCAGGCGCCGTTTCTGAGTTCGGTATGGGTGTCTTCGCTGAAGAAAAAATAGTCTCCACGCTTCACGACGGCCGAAAGACCCTCAAAGCCGGAATATTTCACGATCGCATCGACCTGCGAGGCATCGAGAACAACAACCTTCGGCTTCATTGGTCAGGGTCCTCCGCGAAGGAGATCAGTTTGGAAAGCTTGCTCTTGGCAAAGTCTCTTGTTTGCTCGGATCGCAGGGAGGGAAGCTGCCCGGTTTCGACGTATTTCAGCAGCCACTCGCCGTAGAGCAGTTTTGCGGAGTCAAACGGGACCCGCGTTTTCATTCCGTACCAGAAGACGAACTTGAAAAGCGTGTCCGTGGCATCTGTCGGATTGTTGTCCCAGAACGCATCGGCTTCCTGGTCGAGTTCGGGGTGCTCATCAAGAAATTTTTCCCATGCGACGATCCTTGTCACCGCCTGGTGCAGCTCTTCGTGCCGCTGCATCAATTCACCGACATGCAACACGGTTTCAAAGGGCAGCTTGGGAGACGGTTTCGCACCATATTCCCCGAAATAGGCTTTGCCTTCCTCGGTCCTTTCGAAGGCCGCCAGCTCCTCGCGCCAGCCTGAAATATCTTCAAAGTCTGCCATTGTTTCCTTCCTGAAACCCGACCAATATGTTCATGAATTGTTCCTAGACGGAACTGTGCACGATTAATTCTGCTGCTGCAACTTGAAGCAGAGGATTTCCATTCGATTGCAACGCCCCGGACAAGCGCGCAAGGAATGCCGAGGCGATCTCTGGTGCGAACATCCCCGGGCCCGGTGCGCCCTTCCGGCCCCATGGAGGGATCCGGCCAAGGCCGGCCGGATCCTTTCGACTTGAACCGCGTCCCGCTGGCTGCCAACCCCACCCCTCTCAGTCCATGCCGGTGGCAAGGTCGAAACCTTCGTCGACCCACCCGGTTATGCCGCCGGCCATGATCTTGACCGGACGCCCGAGTTCCGCCAGCCGGAGTGCCCCCCGGGCCGCGCCATTGCAATGCGGTCCGGCGCAGTAGGTCACGAACAGGGTGTCTTCGGACCACTTGGCCAGCTTGGACCGGATAATCTTGCCATGCGGCAGATTGACCGCGCCGGGCACATGCCCCTTCTCGAACAGCGCAGGGCCTCTGACGTCCAGAAGCACGAAACCCGGCTCGCCGGACAGCGCGTCATGCACGTCCCAGCAATCGGTCTCGAAAGTGAATTCCGAAGCAAAATGCTCCATCGCAAGATCGCTCGGGGCTGCTGGTATCTTGGTAACATTGTTGGTCATTGGATGCTCCTTCGAACCCGATCTGACCTGCCTGGAACCCAGTTGGCAATTGGCATGGAAGACGCTATACGTAAAAATCATGCCAAATTCTTCTGCCTCAGCACATTGCCCTGCCACCGCGCTGACCGGACCGCTGGTGGTCGCGCTTGTCTATGACGGCCTGTGCACCTTCGAGTTCGGCATCACCGCGGAGATTTTCGGACTGCCCAGACCCGAATTCGGGGCAGACTGGTACCGTTTCGCCAGCTGTGCGATCGAAGACGGACCGCTGCGCGCCCAGGGCGGATTGCGCGTCTTCGCCGATCACGAGCCTGCGGTGATCGACCAGGCCGACATCATCGTTGTCCCGGGCTGGCGCGGCGCCGAGTCCGAAGTGCCGGCCCATCTCATAGAGACGCTTCGCCGAGCCCATCGGCGCGGTGCCCAACTCCTGTCCATCTGCTCCGGCGCCTTTGTTCTCGCAGCCACCGGCCTCCTCGACGGGTGTTCGGCGACCACACATTGGCGCTACGCCGAAAAACTGCGCACCCGCTTTCCCGACGTCACCGTCGACGAGACCTCCCTGTATCGCCTGGAAGACCGCATCCACACATCCGCCGGCAGCGCGGCAGGTATCGATCTAATGCTCGAGATCATCCGCCGGCACTACGGAGCGGACAAGGCCAACCGCGTGGCCAGGCGTCTTGTCGTTCCCTCCCATCGGGCCGGCGGCCAGTCCCAGTTTCTGGAACGCCCTGTCGCCTGTCGCACAGGAAATCCCATCGCGTCACTGCTTGAAGAGGTGCGTGGCCGCCTCGCGGAAGACTGGACCGTTGAACGCCTGGCCGCGCAATGCCCCATGAGCCCGCGCACGTTTCAGCGCCGGTTTTCGGAGGCCACGGGCATGTCGCCGGGCGACTGGCTCACCTGGGAACGGGTCGAGGCCGCCAAGGATGTTCTGACCACCGGGCAGGACGGCATGGAGACCGTCGCGGCCCTGGTCGGTTTTGGCAGCGCCCATGCCTTGCGTCACCATTTTCGCCAGAAACTGGGGCTTAGCCCAACCGAATATCGCGGCTTGTTCAAGAAGGAGTAGCCCGACCGGATCTGGCTGCGAAACGTAACGCAAGGTAATCGTCAACTTTCCCGAAACGGGAAATGTTGCTAGGATCTCCCTGACTTTTGCTGGCTTTCCCTTTCCGGGGAAGGAAAGTCAAATCTGACGAGGGGACAGATATGCCAGACAAAAAATTCCATGTTATTCTTATTCGACCGTCCAAATATGACGACAATGGCTATCCGATCCATTGGCACAAGACTTCCATTCCCGCGAATTCTCTTTCCTGTCTCTCCGGCATCTCACTGGATTGCAAGCAGCGTCAGGTACTTGGCCCGAATGTGGACATCGTCATCCATGCATATGACGAAGGCAACACGCGCATTCGCCCCCAAAAGATCATCGACGAGATCCGGGACAGCGGCGCCGGCGCACTGATCTGTTTCACCGGCGTGCAGAGCAACCAGTTCCCGCGTGCCGTCGACCTGGCTAAGCCGTTTCTCGATGCCGGCCTGCCCGTCTCCATCGGCGGATTTCACGTCACCGGCTGCATGGCGATGCTGTCAGAGATGCCCGCCGAGATGCGCGACGCACTCGATCTTGGCGTTTCCTTTTTCCTCGGCGAGGCGGAAGGCGGCCGTTTTGACCCGGTCTTGCGCGACGCCTATGCCGGTCAGCTGAAGCCGGTCTATGACCACACCAGGGACCTGCCTTCCCTGCCCGGCCAGCCGGTCCCGGTGGTCGACAGGGAACAGGTCAAGCGGTCCACACTCGGTTACGGCAGCTTCGATCTCGGCCGTGGCTGTCCGTTCGAGTGCAGCTTCTGCTGCATCATCAATGTACAGGGCCGCGGCAGCCGCTTCCGCTCCACCGAGGACCTGGAAAAGATCATCAGGGACCATGCCGCGATTGGCGTCACCAAGTTTTTCGTCACCGACGACAACTTTGCCCGCAACCGCAACTGGGAAGCGTTTCTGGACACGCTCATTCACCTCCGCGAGGAGCAAGGCCTGAAGTTCACCCTGATCATCCAGGTGGACACGCTGTGCCACAAGATCCCGAATTTCATCGACAAATGCGTCCGGGCCGGCGTCGACCAGGTCTTTATCGGACTTGAAAACATCAACCCCGACAATCTCGCCGGTTCCAAGAAACGCCAGAACAAGATCACCGACTATCGGGAAATGTTCCTGGCCTGGAAAAAACACCCGGTAATCCTGACCGCCGGCTATATCATCGGCTTTCCGAACGACACGCGCGACTCCGTCCTGCACGACATTGACGTCATCAAGCGCGAACTGGCGGTCGACATCCTGTCCCTGTCGATCCTGACGCCCTTGCCTGGCTCGGAAGATCACAAGAAGGCCGTCGATGCCGGCACATGGATGCATCCGGACCTGAACCGCTACGATCTCACCCACAGCGTCATTCGACACCCGAATTTCCCCGGCAACGCCCTGGATGAACTCTATCTGGAAGCCTGGACACGCTTCTATTCACCGGACCATTGCCATACAATCCTGCGCCGTGCCGCGGCACTGGGCAGCAACAAGAAGATCGCCACGATGAACCGGTTGCTCGTCTATGGCACTGCCGCCCGACTGCACAATGTCTTCTCTCTCGATGGCGGTTTCCTGCGCCTGAAATACAGGCGCGACCGCCGACCAGGCATGAAACTCGAAAACCCGTTGCTCTTCTACCCGGCCTATTATGCCGCAACTTTCCGCAACATCCTGGTGCTCGCGATCAAGCGGTGGCGTTTCCAGAGTTTCATCAGGAAGCTCTGGGCCGATCCGAAACGGTTCGATTACACCGACGCGGCCATTGTCCCGGTCGGCACCGGCGACTTCGAAACCTTCGAACTCTACACCGCCACCCGGGGCGGCAAGGAAGCTGTTGCCAGCCATCGCAAGATGGAAGGCATCAAGAAACGGGCCAAGGCAAGGGTGGCGGCAAGCGCTTGAGGCGCTTCCGCATTCACTCCCATGACGCCTTGCGACCGTCCTGGCCAGACGCGCCGGGACACCCTGTTGTTTCCGTCACTGCATGTCTGCGCACCCAAGCATAGATCCAGAAATCCTCGCCGCCGCGTCCATAGGACCTGAGCAACCCCTCCCGCCTTGCCCCCAGGGCCTCGATCCAGCGATGGGCGATGTCATGGTCTTTCAGGGTTATCACCTGCAGCCGCCGGCAGTCCCGTTCGATCCGGGACCTGAACCCGAGGACATGCCGGGTCAGCTGCGGCACGCAGCGGCGGAACCTGTCCGTCCCGAACGCCCAGGCCTGCCAGTGCTCCGGATCGAAAGCCGACGCACGGCTGAAACCGAACGCGGCTGCCGGCTGGCCGTCATACCAGACCGACCAGGCCATGCCGGGCACGGCTGTTTCCACGGCACAGACCCCGAGCGCGCGGGTATCCCAGTGTTTCCAAAGGCAGGCAATTTCCCGAAAATCCTCGGCACGCATATTGGCGGCAATATAACTGGCGTCGCGCACGCACAGCTCCCTGATCAGAAGCCGGCGAGCGGATCGTCCATTGGCACGACACTGCGGCGCGTCTCGGTTTTCAGAACTTTTTTCAAGTCCGCCCGGTCTTTCCATCCCCATGCCTCGACAATGGCATCGGCCTCGTCCGGAGACGCGCCGAGCCTTTCCTTGATGTCTTCCTTGCTCTCGATCAGGATCTTGCCGCCCTTCATCTTCCAGCGATGGGCCGTCAGCTGTGCCTTGACGGTGGCGGAGCGCTTGATGGCGAGCCCGGCTCCGCTCTTCGGGTGCAGCGCCTCGCGCAACCGCCAGTAAAGCTGGGCCCTGAGATTATAGAAGGGAATGCGGCTGTCCTTCGCGCATTCGCCGGACTGGCCGGAAAAGACGCATTTTTCAACCGGGATGCCATTCTCCCTGGAGAGAAACCCGACCGTGTCTCCTCCCCAGCCGCCTGTACAGTCCACCACGATCAGGGCATTGTCCCTGCGTTCGCGGATGATCAGGGCACCGACATCCGAGCCGTCCCTTGTGTCGGCCCCCTTGCGGACGATGCTCTGTTCAAAACGCCGGCCATGCAGGGGTTGAAGCACCGTCTTGTCCTTGCCGCCCTGGGCGACGTCCACCGCAAGCACGTCCATCGGCCGGTCCTTGTCGAGACCCGCGTCATATCGCTGAAACGCAAGGTCCACCCACTCCGAGGGGATCACCTGCCAGTCATGGTCCCGGCGTGCTGCCAGGAAATTCCCGGTCTTCAGCGCGGTGCGCATGGGTTCGGGCATCTGGTCGAGCTGCGCATCATAGGCCGCCCCCAGATACCTGTTGTCCTGCCGCCTGGCCGGAATGAAGGTGCGGCTCTTCGGCGTGCGCATGTCCCCCTCGATCTCGACCGGTTCCGGTCCCTCCACCCAGACGGTGCGGATGGCATCGCCGTCGTCAATGAAAACCGCCCAGAGCAATTCCCCCGGCTTCACCGTTCCAAAAAGTGGATGCAGCGGATCGAGCCAGGGTCCGAACCAGTCGCTCAGGAACTCGCCCTGCCCGCCGATCGGAGGATTGGTGGCGATCAGGCCACGGCACCGCTGGCCTTGGCGCGTCGAGCGCAGCCAGCCCAGCACGAAGATGATCTTGCGCGGGTCCATCTGCGCGCCCTCGTCGAAGGCCTTCAGGTCATGGTCCCGGCCCTGCCAGTCGTCCTCCGATCCGGGCAACCCGAGATGCCCGAATTCGATCATGCGTTCATCCGGGCCGATCCATCTTGGCGGGTTGCCGGAAATCTTGCCCATGCCCGCCTCCCGCATCAGGCTGTTCATGCGTTCGATCAGACCTTTGAGCGATTTCAGGGATTGCCGGAAGATCGCCGCCTTGTGATGGGCAAACAGGGACAATCCGGCGATCAGGTCGGTCTTGCCGCCCCCCGCCGCTCCGCCATAAAGCGTCAGGTCCGCTTGGCTGAAATAGCCTTCTGTTTGCGGGCCGGGCTGCGGCCGCCAGACCTCGAACTGGTCCAGAACACCGGCTTCGTCCAATTGTTTTTGTAAGGATACGCGTTTCGGCGCGTCCAGCTCATCGATTGCTTGGATCAGGGTTTCCAGGGCTGTTGCCATCGATCGGCATTTCCTCGCGTGAAAGCAGGGCCATCACACCCAGGGCAATTTCCTCCGGGCTGCGCGGCTTGAGGGTTTCTATTTCCGTTGCGTCACCCGGCCCACCCAGGATGTTCCAGGCCTCGACTTCTGAACGGTCGCGCCATCCCGCCCGGTTTTTCATGTTGAAACTCCAGGCACTGGCGTTGAATTTGGGCAGATCTCCCTTGGCGCCTTCCTTGCCGATCCGCTCCCATTCCAGCAGCCCCTGGCGGAAGGCCGCCTCGATCTTCACGGCCGGAAAGTCTTGCGGAAACTGCTCGGCGTAATACCGGATGGTCCTACGATCCGCGGCAGGGAAACTGTCGATTGAATATCCGGCCGCTATGTGGGCGCAAAAATCGTTGCAGGCCCGGGCCCGGTCCTGCGGGGTCGGCCACAAACGCGCGGCTTCACCATCGCTGCATTGAGACATTCTTTCACCTTGATGACGGGACATGGCCTGCCGGCCCAGCCCAAGGGAGCACGGCCTAAGTGAGCCCGGCCAATGGGAGCCCGGCCCAATTGAGTCCGGCCCAATTGAGTTCTGCCCAATTGAGTTCTGCCCAATTGAGTTTGGCTGGACTTTTTCTCGGATGCTGGAACAGTCACCCCTGGGGAACGCGTACCAGATGTCGGCCGCACATCCCCAAGGTGCCTTGATAAGTCCTGTTATAAGCCGTTTTTGCCGAAGAGATCCAGCCCGCGAACTGGACTGAACCTGTTGTTTAGACAAGGAAATATTGATTTCTTCACGGCATCAGACAGTTGCACGAACAAGGCCTTGAGCGCCTGTCGTAAATTTTTTTGCCGACGCGAATTCTTGACCCGTGCGGCCCTTGGAAAACTCTGTCCAAAACGCCAGAGGCGGCATGTACCGCCCGGCGCGAGGCTCTGCAGAATCCTTCGAGGAAGAAGAACTGGATGCGCCGCTGACAGAGGAGACCCTCGCCATCCTGATCCTCCGTCATGCACCTGATCGGCCTTCCACCTTTCCCGCCTCCACCATCTTCTGTGCTTCGGGTCAGCAGAACGGTGCGTACGGGCTGACAGAGTTCGGCATGGACGGGATCGCCTCGGTGATCACCGGGGTTTCCGCGCGGGCCAGCGGCCCGCGCGGACAACACGTTCAGATTTTGCCTAGAACGGAATCGTGACGTTGAGGGTTGCGCCATAGGATCGGAAGTCGTCCGTGCCGATCCCGTCAAAAAAGCCTTCACCGGAGATCCTTATGCCCCGGCCTGGCACCAGCAGCCCCGCCCCGGCTTCCAGTCTGGCACGCAGATCCTCGTCCGAGGAGGCCAACGTCGCATCGGTCGGGGTCGCATCCTGAAGCTTGTTGAAATCATAGATGCCGGAAAGGGACAGGAACGGCGAGAACAGCAGATCGTTCAACTGAAGGTCCCACGACACTTTCGGACCGAATTCCAGCCTGCCGAGATCGAAATCCTGTGATGGAATCAGGCGCCCGAGCGTGTCTGTGTAGCTTTCCTGTTCTTCGTAATAATAGGTGATCCGGGCGAACGGGCTGACACGGGTCGTTTCGTTCAGCTTGAAGTCGCCCGTCAATCCGCCTTGCAGCAGGAAACGCTGTGTTCTGAAATCGTCTTCGAACAGTCCCAGCGCATTCACGCTGTTATAGGATTGTCCGTAGGTCACAATTCCATCCAGATAGAAATTCTGGTGCACGCGCAGGACGCCATAAGGCCCGGCCATCCAGCCAACTCCGTTCGCGGAAGTGTTGGCGCTCCCATTGTTTTCTTCGGTAACGTCAAGCTGCCCCATAAGGCCGACGACGGCCCGGTCCTTGTACCGGTAATCGACACCGGCAAAAAGCAGGCCCGTGTGACTGTCGCTGTTGTTGTTGTTCGTGATCGCGAAGGTACCCTGCGCCCAGAAGTCCCAGCCGGACTGATACGAAGAGCCCGTCGCGGCTGTGGGAGCATCGCCATTGGTTCCGCTCAGGATTGCCAGCGTGTCTTCTTCGGCAACCTGGGGCGCGACCGCGGTGTAACTCATGGTTCCTGTTGAGGAGAAGCTGTCGAAGGCAGCGTATCTGTCCGGCGCCGCCACGCCCGGCTGACGGTCACCGGCATCGGCCGTCGCCTCGGCTGCCCCGCTGCCTGCCCCTCTCCGGATTGAGTTGGCAAACGCCCTGAGAGAAAACTGGAAATTTCCCGATTGCGAATAGGGCGTGACGTTGAAGTTGAAACCGTTGCGGCCCGACTGCTGGCCGAACGGTCCGCTTGTCAGGCGCGAGACGATGTCCGGCTGACCGGACACAATCGTGTTGGCGCGGTTGGTCACGAAGGAAGCAATCACTTCCTTGGTCTTCTGGATATCGGCCTCTGAATCGCGCTCGTTGGTAAGCGAGAAGGACACGCTCGTCAGGCCGGAGGCGCTGGCCGTCACCGAATAGGGGGTCAGGGATCCGCTTCCGCCATAGGATGACGCGGTGGAATTGGCCGTCATTGCCGAACTGCTCGCCGTGCCGTCGCCTGCGGTCGTCACCGTTTCGGACGTCGTTCCCGTGCTTGCGAAGGTGAGCGAAGCCCCGGTGGAGGGCGCGGTGAAGGTCACGTCCACACCGGCAACGCCGTTGCCGTTGTTGTCTGTCACCGTGGCGACCAGAACAGAGCCAAACTGGGTATTGATTTCCGTCGCCTGCCCCGAACCCGAAGTCGCGCTGAGGCCGGAAGCGGAGCTCATGGAACTGCCGCTGACGGTGATGTTGAACGGGTTCTCGTCCGCGTCGTCATTGACGAAGTTGAAGTCGAACCCGAAGCTCCCTGCGGCTGTTGTCGTGTAATCCACTTCCAGCGTTGCGGTACCTCCACCGCTGGAGACGCTGGTGGAGCTCAGAGTGAAGCTGTTCACCGTCGCGTTGGTCGTGCTGGTGACATTGGCGCCAACTGTCGGCGTCGTGACGGAAAGCGCGCCCGTGCCGTTGTTGGTGATCGTATAGGTGATCGTGGAAGAGACACCCGGCGAGACAGATCCGGAAACCGTGTCGGTACCGCCATCGGCGATCGAGCCGCTTTCGGAAGAGGATACATCGATTTCCGGCGTTCCCGCGCTGGTTCCGCTGACCAGGATGTCATAGGTGCCCTCGTCGGCGTCGTCGCTGATGATGTCGAGTTCGAACGAAAACGCCCCGACCGCCGTGGTCGTGTACAGAACCGTGAAAGTCGTCGTAGCGCTCCCGGCGAGGGAACTGGATCCGGGCGCGGAAATGGAATCGACAGTAACGTTGCTGGCCGCGGAACCGGTCGGTGTCCCGGTGATCGTCAGGGTCGCTGTACCCGTGTTCTCGATCGTGTAGGTCAGTGTCTGCTGCACACCGATCGTGACACTGCCCTGGCTGTCCGTGCCGCCATCGGCAATCGAGTTGCCGGCCGGCCGCTGCACGTCGATCTCGGGCGACGACACGGTCAGCGTATCGGCGGACGTGCCGGAATTGCCCAGGCTGGACGTCAGATCACCCGTTGTATTCACATAGGCACCGTCGCTGGAGGCGGTCACGTCGACATCTACCGCACAGGTCGAACCAGCGCCGACGGTGCCGCCGGTGTAACTGACCACGCCTGATCCGCTGACCGCTGTAAGTGTACCGCCGGTGCAGGTCGTCGACGCGTTCGCCGGTGTCTCCACTGTGACACCCGCCGGCAAATTGTCCGTGAAGTCGAGCGATGTAGCGGCGGAGGCATTGGCCGTGTTGTCGATTGTGAAGGTGACCGTCGATGTTCCGCCGATCACGATCGTGTCCGGGGCGAAGGCCTGGGAAAAGGTCGGAACAGAGGTTGCTGTCCCGCTAACAGTGAAGTTGTAAGGGTTCTCGTCGCTGTCGTCGTTCACGAATGACAGGTTGAAGGAGAAGGCACCGGCTGCCGTCGGCGTGTATTGAACTGTGAAGGTCTCGGTTCCACCGCTTGGCGCAACCGTTGTGCTCGACGGCGCACCAATGGAATTGACCGTCACATTCGTAAGGCTGGAAGACGTCGCCGTGGCGATCGTCAGGTCATCCGTACCCGAGTTGGTCACCGTGAACGTTAGCGTCAGGGCCGAACCCGCGGCCTGGCTGCCTTGCGCCAGCGTGCCGCCGTCCGCCACCGCACCTTGCCCCTGCCCGGTTTCGGACACCGAGATTTCAGGGGTGCCCGTCGCTGTCCCGCTGACGGTGAAATTATACGGGTTTTCATCGGAATCGTCGTTCACGAACGACAGGTCAAAGGAAAAGGCCCCGGCAATGGTCGGCGTGTATTGAACTGTAAAGGTCTCGGTGCCGCCACTCGGCGAAACCGTCGTGCTCGATGGCGCACCGATAGAGTTGACCGTCACGTTTGTCAGGGACGAAGAGGTCGCCGTGGCGATGGTCAGGTCATCCGTGCCCGAGTTGGTCACCGTGAAGGTCAGCGTCAGCGCCGAACCGGCCGCCTGGCTGCCTTGCGCCAGCGTGCCGCCATCGGCCACCGCACCCTGGCCCTGGCCGGTTTCAGCCACAGAAATCTCGGGAGTTCCTGTCGCCGTGCCGCTGACCGTGAAATTATAGGGGTTCTCGTCACTGTCGTCGTTCACGAAGGAAAGATCGAACGAGAAAGCTCCGGCAACGGTCGGCGTATACTGGACCGTGAAGGTTTCCGTGCCGCCACTCGGCGAAACCGTCGTGCTCGACGGCGCGCCGATGGAATTGACCGTCACGTTTGTCAGGGACGAAGAGGTCGCCGTGGCGATGGTCAGGTCATCCGTGCCCGAGTTGGTCACCGTGAAGGTCAGCGTCAGGGCCGAACCGGCCGCCTGGCTGCCTTGCGCCAGCGTGCCGCCGTCCGCCACCGCACCCTGGCCCTGGCCGGTTTCAGCCACAGAGATCTCGGGTGTTCCCGTCGCTGTCCCGCTGACGGTGAAATTATACGGGTTTTCATCGCTGTCGTCGTTCACGAACGACAGATCGAATGAAAACGCCCCGGCAATGGTCGGCGTGTATTGAACTGTGAAGGTTTCCGTGCCGCCACTCGGCGAAACCGTCGTGCTCGATGGCGCACCAATGGAATTGACCGTCACGTTTGTCAGGGACGAAGAGGTCGCCGTGGCGATCGTCAGGTCATCCGTGCCCGAGTTGGTCACCGTGAACGTTAGCGTCAGGGCCGAACCCGCGGCCTGGCTGCCTTGCGCCAGCGTGCCGCCATCGGCCACCGCACCTTGCCCCTGGCCGGTTTCAGCCACAGAGATTTCCGGCGTTCCCGTCGCCGTGCCGCTGACCGTAAAATTGTAGGGATTCTCGTCGCTGTCGTCATTCACGAACGACAGGTCGAATGAAAACGCGCCTGCAATGGTCGGCGTATACTGGACCGTAAAGGTTTCCGTGCCGCCACTCGGCGAAACCGTCGTGCTCGACGGCGCGCCGATCGAATTGACCGTCACGTTTGTCAGGGACGAGGACGTGGCCGTTGCAATCGTCAGGTCATCCGTGCCCGAGTTTGTCACCGTGAACGTCAAGGTCAGGGCCGAGCCGGCGGTCTGGCTGCCTTGCGCCAGCGTGCCGCCATCGGCCACCGCACCCTGGCCCTGGCCGGTTTCAGCCACAGAGATTTCCGGCGTTCCCGTCGCCGTGCCGCTGACCGTGAAGTTGTAGGGATTCTCGTCGCTGTCGTCATTCACGAACGACAGGTCGAATGAAAACGCCCCTGCAATGGTCGGCGTATACTGGACCGTAAAGGTCTCGGTTCCGCCTCCGGACGAGACGGTCGTGCTGGACGGTGCACCGATGGAATTGACCGTCACATTCGTCAGGCTGGAAGACGTCGCCGTGGCAATTGTCAGATCCGCATCACCGGAGTTGGTAACGGTAAAGGTCAGCGTCAGGGCCGACCCGGCGGTCTGTGAGCCCTGTGCCAACGTGCCGCCATCTGCAACCGCCCCTTGGCCTTGACCGGTTTCCGCAACCGCTATTTCAGGCTGGGAGCCGACCGATCCCGAACCGAAACTGACCACGTTCGACCCGGCGGCCTTGACGACGTTCAACTCGACGGGATCGCTGCCGTCAAAAGTTGCGTTGAAAGTAAAGTTACAGGCATCGGCCGTGAAACATTCCACATCGTAGAACGGATCCGCACTGACAACGGACGGGTATGTCCCGGTGAAGCTCACGCTGGTCACTCTGGTATTGTCGACGTAAAATGTGATTCCGTTGCCGCTGACGGTATCGTTGAGAACGATGATTTCTTCAAGCGCCCCGTTTTTCACGCATGCAGGTGCGTCGAGATCGATATCGGCCTGGTCGCCGTCACTCAGGGTAAATCCGCACGTGATGTCCGCCGCCTGAACCGGTGCACCGGTCAATAACAGCGCAAATGCAAAAAGGCAGAACGGTAATACGGTCAGGAGACGACGCAACACATCAGCCTCGCATGTTCTCGATCGAATAACATCTCCGGAAAGCCACTCCCCCCTCCGGCTCGGCACCCCTGGGCCGGCCGGTCATTGCAACCATCGACAGCACTAACGCTAAGAAACCCAACCGTAAAGCGAGAACGAAAAGATTCCCTAGAGTTGTAAATTTTTCTCATTCATGTTGCCGTCACACAACAATAGATTGAAGCCGAGAACGCTTTGCCTTAATTCAATTTCCGCCTTCTATAGAGATACTTGACTGGTATCTTTGCATTTTTTTTCAAAAATCGATTTCGATTTTCGCTCCGACTGGCCACTCAAGCACCAACGGAAAAAAATGAAATATTGGATTCTCGATTTCGGAACAACGACAATTTCAAGACAAATTGAGACAAATAACAATGTTGTGAAAAAAAGATTCTGACTAATTCTTACAATTTGCAAAAAATTACACCCTTCGCGCCATGAGACCCTTTTGAGTTGCATATGATGCAAATAACATCCTAGTGTGAAGCGATTGCAATTTGCATCGACACAAGTTCAGGGGGGAGGAATGTCGGAACCGTTTCTCGCGGAAATCAGACTGATCGGCTTTAATTTCGCGCCTCGCGGATGGGCCTTTTGCGACGGTCAGATCCTGCCAATCAACCAGAATCAGTCGCTCTACAGCCTATTGGGAACGACCTATGGCGGAGATGGGCGGACGAGTTTCGCGCTCCCCGACCTGCGCAGCCGCACACCGATCCACCGCAGCAGCGGCCATTCGCTCGGACAGAAGAGCGGAGCCGAAACGGTAACACTGACGGCGGCGCAAATTCCGGCCCATACCCACGCGGTCAAGGCTAGCTCGCTGGCCGGCAACTCCAACCAGCCGATGGGAAGGGTGCTCGCGGCCCCCTCCTCGGCGGCCAACCTGACCTACCGCGCACCCGAGGCTGCAACGTCAACCCCCATGCGCTCCGGAACCGTGAGCAATGCCGGCGGAAGCCAGGCGCACAACAACATGCAGCCTTACCTCACCGTCAATTTCTGCATCGCCCTGCAAGGGCTCTTCCCGTCCCGCAACTAGAGAGGCGTCCCATGTCTGAACCTTTCGTGGGCGAAATCCGCATGTTTGCCGGAAACTTCGCTCCCCGCGGCTGGGCCTTCTGTGACGGTCAGCTGCTCGCGGTGTCTCAAAACGACGCCTTGTTTTCCCTCCTCGGCACCATCTACGGCGGTGACGGACGCACGACCTTCGGCCTCCCGGACATGCGCGGACGATTGCCCCTGCATGCGGGCACGGGCCCGGGCCTCAGCCCCAGGCGGCTCGGCAGCAAGGGCGGTGCCGAGAAGGAAACCCTGACGACAAACCAGATGGCAAGCCACGGACACACCTTCAATGCCAACACGGCGGTGGCGGACGAAACTGCGCCCCAGGGGCGCGTGCCCGCTGAAGTGGCCGGCTACCGGTTTTACAGGGCGCAGGACCCGACGGAGAGCTTTTCCAGTGTGGCAATCGCCAATACCGGCGGCAGCCGGTCGCACACCAATCTCATGCCCGCAATATGCGTCAATTTCATTATCGCATTGGTCGGCATCTATCCGAGCCGGCACTAGGAGGCAGACATGTCGGAACCCTTTGTTGCAGAAATCCGCATCTTTGCCGGAAACTTCGCCCCTCGCGGCTGGGCATTCTGCGATGGACAACTCTTGCCCATTGCCCAGAACACCGCTCTCTTTTCGCTGATCGGCACCACCTATGGCGGCGACGGTCGATCCACCACGGCCCTGCCGGACATGGAGGGCCGCGCGCCCATGCACCCGGGTCGCGGCCCGGGCCTGACCAGCCGCCGTCTCGGTGAAAAAACAGGTGTCGAGACCGTGACCCTGACGGAAGCCCAACTCCCCAGCCACTCCCATACGATGCGGGGCGCCGGGGCGAGCGGGTCAACCGCGACCCCGGGGACGACAACAGCCTTCGCCGAAGGTTTCCCGACCCAGACCTACCAGAACACGACAAACACGGATCTGGTCGATCTGGCGAGCGAAGCCCTATCCGTTACAGGCGGCAGTCAGGCGCATGACAATGTTCAACCCTTTCTGGTGCTGAATTTCATCATTGCGCTTGTCGGCCTCTACCCGTCGCGCAGCTAGCCCCGCCATGCTTCGTCGCGAGGGCCGCCTCGGCCCTCCCGGGTGAGACACGTAGAGCTGAAGGACACAAGGCAATGTCAGCTGAAGACACCATTCCTGAGGAATTTGAAGGCGTCGTCACGACGGCACCAAGCTTTTTCCGGATCTTTTTCGCCGCCATCACGCCCGGCGGCGCCCTGGAATACAAGGAACAGACGCAGGAAAACGGAGGTTATGCCGCCGATTTCACGCAACTTACCCAGACGACTTTCAAGCCGGCGCCGCTCAACGCGTCCAGCACCCAGGAAGGCTATGTCGCGCTGCTCGCGGCCGACGGCACCACGGGCAACCTGACCTACATCCGGGAAAGCCGGAATGAGGACGCACCCGAGCGATTTGCCCCCCCTCAGGATCTCGGCAAGCCGGACGGCGTGCCGGATTTCCTCGACACGGTGTTGATCAACGGCGTCACCGGCCGGCAGAACGTGTTTGTTACAAGCTCCGCGGCAGGCAATGCCATCTGGTGGAAATTCCAGAACGTCAACACCGTCAAGAAGGAAACCGTCACTGTGGTTCCGCCGGGCACAGAAACCCCGGTCGAAATTACAGTGCCTGTGGAAGTCCCGCCAAGCCAGCCCTGGGCTGACTGGCAACAGCTTCCTGGCGGCCTGTGCAGCATCACGGCCTGCCAGAACGCCGATGGGCGGATCATCCTGGCGGGCATCAATGCCGACAGCGTGCCCTATATGAACATGCAGTCCAGCGACCGCCCGCTCCTGCCGGAAGGCTGGCTCGGCTGGAAGGATATCGCCGGTGGCCTGTCAGGGTTCGAACAGCTGGTCTGCGGCATTGACGGCAACGCGCTGGTACATGTCTTTGCCCGGATAGGCAGCAAGATTTACATTATGTCCCAAACCGAAGTGGGGGCATATGACTTCACCGGCTGGGCCTTGTTTGCGTCCTTCGACGCTCCTGTTCAGACCATGACCGTTTCCGTCTCTTCAAACGACGGCCTCTATCTGGCGGCCCAGGTCGGCTCGGGAGCAGACAGCCCGGTCTATGCCAAATACCAGACCGGAGGCGCGGACAACAATTGGTCTGCACCTCAGATCATTGCCCATGTGGCCAATGACAGCGCGCTCGTCCTTCAACCCAACGCTGACACAACTCTCAGCCTGTTCGCGCTCGAAACCGGCACCGGCGACGCTGCTGTTTTGAACCAGATTTCGCTCGCGCACTGGTCGGCCGCCTGGACGCCGCTCGGGGGGCCGCTCGCGGCAATCGCCCTCACCCAGGACGTCACGCCCAATCCGTCATGACGAGCCTCATGGCCAATGTCCGGACGGTCACAACAGACCTGCCGCCGCGCACCCGCGCGGCGGCGGTCGGCATTTCGTACCGGCCGATGACCGAAAATGACCTGCCATTCCTTGCGGCCCTCTACAGGTCGACGCGGGAAGCCGAGTTGGCGCGGGTCCCCTGGTCGGAAACCGAAAAGCATAATTTCATCGGCATGCAGTTCCAGGCACAGCACAGGCACTATCAGGAGCACTATCCGGACGCCCTCTGGCTGGTGGTCGAACGGAGCGACACGCCGATCGGACGCTTGTACCTGGAACGCTGGACCAGCGAACATCGCATTATCGACATCGCGCTGATGCCGGAGGCTCGGGGTCAGGGCACCGGCCGGGCCATCCTGGAAGACCTGATCGACGAGGCCGCCTCGGCCGGCAAGCCCCTCAGCATCCACGTCGAAAAGGAGAATCCGGCGATGCGGCTGTATCTCCGTCTTGGGTTCAGGAAGCTGGAGGACAAGGGGGTTTACGACCTGATGGCGCATCCCTGCACCTGACAGCCGCCCATGCAGGTGGCGCTTCGCTCAGGTAAACACCGCCTCATACTGAATGCCCGCATCCTTCTCCGCGACGGGTACGAGAAAGTAGTCCTGTTCGCCCAGGTCTGCCTGAAACAGCGTATAGATCGACTGCTCGAGCACGGGTTCGGACGGCCCCTGCCAGAGCAGTGAAAACGCGCCCCCCTCGCGTTCGCCCGACCCCATCGCCTTCACCTCGACCAGCGACAACTCCAATGCCGCCGCGGTTGTCCGGACCTCGAAAGCCGCGTCCACCAGTTTCTCGAAATCCTGGATGGTCAAGGTTTTGATGTCCGTCATGAGTGTCTCCAAAGATACGGTAGCGCCAGCCGGATCGGGCGATCCAAAAAAAAGTTGTAAAGCAGATAAGCTTCAACCGCAAAAGGCTTTTCTGTAAGACAGCCGGCTTCCCGCAGCGCCGTGCGGCCAGGGATCAGAGCGGAGCGCGCAGTCGCGTCAGGGAACCGCGCACGCCGTTTTCGAGGCCGACCCACACCCGCAGAAGGCGTCAGGGCGCCTGCGGGTCTACAAGGTCCGGAGAAGCCTGGACCCGTTCAGCCAGCGTCTTGAGAACGGCCCTGTTCCGGCTGGTCACCGTCGACCGTTTCCAGCCGTACTTGTCACAGATACGGCTGAATTTTCCGGCTCCCGCCTTGCACATGACCTCGAACTGGAGCGCGCGTCGCGCCTCCGGGTCCTCAACAAGAGAAAACCAGGTGATCGCCTCCTCTGCCCGGCTGATCTCCCGGGGCGAATACGTTCGCTGGCGTCTGGCGGTCTTGCGGCGATAATCGGGCCAGGCGGCTAGAACAGCTTTCGGGCCGTCCCGTTTGCCGGTCGCCGCAATCACATCGACGGCTTCAATGAGCCGGTCCATCACGATCTGAGGGGGATTTGCCGTCATGTGCACTCCTTGGACAACACGCTGCGGCGCCCGGCGGGAAACCGTGCTGCCGCATGGGGTGGATAGCTTTCGATGAAAAGAGAGGCAGTTCGCCGGCCTAATTGGACCGGCCGCCCTGCTGCTTGAGATACCCCTCTTCCCACAGGCCGTAATAGTCGGCCTGCGGAGGATAGGGATTGTCTTCCCGCGACTTGCCGGCCCTGCAGGCCTCTGCGCCGCGTTCCAGGGCGTGCAACTGTGCCTTGGTGAGATAACCGTTCATCCTGCCGAACCCCAATACCCTGAAATATTCGCCCCTTGCCAATCCACCGCACGGCACCCCGAAATAGCGGAGCGCCGATCGTCCGACACGCAATACAGCCGAAGATTGACAAGTGCAGTGTAATCAACCGGATTTGTCTGACAACCGGTTTCATGCCGCCTGCCCCTGAAAGCCACCACCCATTTGCCGATCGAGTTCATAAGACAGGAGCACCGACATGGTCACCGTCGGCGCGGCTGGATTGAGGCTCTTGGCGACCGTCAACAGGGCCTGGAGGTCAATCCTGTCGAAATGGTCCAGGAACCCCTGCCGGTCGACCCAATCCGGTTTGTTCAGCACCAGCCAGGAGACCGCGGTGAAACAGGGCGCCGACCAGTTGCCGCGATTTTCCGCCGTGTTGATCAGGCCGAACACCAGGCGCAGGTGATCCGGGCCATGCTTTTTCAGCAGAGTCTGGCAGGTGCGCCGCGCCTTGGACTGGTGACGCCCTTCGGTGCGCCGCGTGTGGGCGATGAAATGCACACCGTACTCCGCCGCGATCCGGTCGACCAATGCGCCTGACGCCATTACACCACCCCCTGTTTGCCGGCCTGCGGTTTGCGCAGCGTGGCGAAAGCCTCTTCGGCGCGCTCGCGGGCCGACCTGGGTTTATGTTCACTTTTTGTTCCAATTTTTTCATATCCGGTACTCCGTCCGGGCCTGCCCCGCGGAGAAACGGATAATCCGCTGCGCGGCGACGGTCTCTGGTCCTGTCCCTGCTTCAGCTGCCGCAGTTCCAGGGTGAGCAACCGGTTGCGGGCCTTTTCAAGCGCGAAGTCGTCCTCCAACCGGGAGCCGGGCCGTTCCGCACGAATCCGGCACTGGGCAACCTTCGCACGGGCCGCATCGATTTCGTCCTTGTAGTCTCTCACCAAAAACCCTCCTGCACCTTGCACTGCTGCAGCACAGCCCTGTCGGTCTTTGTCCGCACCCTGTTTGCGGGGATCCGTTCGGTTTCCATTGTCGCTCCCACACTGTTACTTTCGACAGACTCATTCGTACGCTTTTTGCGTACATCAGTCAACGTGGACTCCATATAAAATTGATGCTAATACGTACGAGAATGTCTCACTGGATCAATCGCGCCATGGATACGAATGCACAACCCGTCGTATCGGGTCAGCTGGTGGAGCTGAAGGACCGCAGTGGCCTGTCGATCCGTGCGATCGCCCGGGCAATGGGTTATCAGAACGCGTCCTCGATTCAGAGATATTTCAGCTCCGACTACGTCAAACCGGCTCTGCCGTCGGACTTCGTGGCCAAGCTGCTGCCCGTTCTGGTCGGCAGGGGTGACCGGCCGATCACCCGTGAGGAGGTTCTTGCCCTTGCCCCCACGGCCCTGACCGATCTGGAAGCCGCAAGCGCGCCGATCCGGGCGGCCACCGCACTCGATCTCAAGGGCCAGGTGGCGGCAGGCCTATGGATGGAAGCAGGCCTGTTCGAAACAGACGCTATCAGCAGCACCACAATCGCGGGTGATCTGCGTTTTCCGAGCAGAAGCCAATACCTGTTGGAAATCAATGGGGAAAGCCTCAACCGCATCGCTCGCGACGGCGATTTCATCCTGTGTCTCGACTACCTTGAGGCCGGAATAGAAATCAAGTCCGGCGACCTCGCCGTGGTGGAACGCTCGCGCGACGGCGGTCACACGATCGAGCGCACCGCCAAGCGCATCGTCCGCCGGAACGGCATGATCGAGCTGCAGCCTGAATCCGACGACCCGCGGTTTCAGGAACCCGTCATCTTCAACGAACATGACGAGGAAGCCACCGAAGTCCGCATCATTGCCAAGATCCTGAGCGTCATCCGCCAGATTGACTAGAACCATCCCGGTCGGCGCGCCTGCAACGGCCTCCCTTCCGCAGGTCGATCATCCCCCGCCGATAGCCCGGGCTGGCTTTCAATAGTATTTTTTGCCTTTTGCCGAACGTTCCGGCGCTTGGTTTTCCGGATACGCATTCAGGATCCAGACCATACGCAAAACTTGCATCATACGTATTTTGCGTATATATTCTTCCGGCTATTTGGGAGACTGTTTATGAGTTTGAACCTCGACAGGACATTCTATTCCGTCATTTGCGATCTTGGAAAATGCCTTTACACGCCAGAAACGGATCTTGCGGACATGAACCTCGGCCGGATCATCAGGGATGTTCAGGCCGGCCAGCTGGAAGACGTGCGCGCCGTGCTGGAATTCAATCCCGCGGAAGGTTGGTGCAACGACGTTACCGACGATGTCCTCTCGGCCGCGTTCCCGGAAGAGGACGACGCGCAGGAAACCGGCTGGTCGGACTACGGGGGCGAACGGCTGGATGGTCGTCTCACCGGCGTTTCCGTCCGGGTTGCCGCCTGAGTGTCGGCCCGGCGGGCTGAAACAGGCCGGGCCGGCATCCGGGATCACGTCCTGTGGGCGCGCGGCGGCTGGCCGAATTCCTGGCGGTAGGCCCGCGTCATGGCGCTGGCATTGTGATAGCCGCAGCGTTCGGCGATTTCCGCGATGCCGAGCGTGGTCAGCTCGACCAGACGCCGCGCCTCGCGCAGGCGGATCGCCTTGTAGACGGCAAGTGGCGTCATGTTCATCTCACTGCGAAACTTCTCTTCAAGCGAACGCTGATCCACTTTCAGCTGACGGGCAAGCGCCCGGATCGGCATGGGGTCCTCGATCGTGCGCCGCATCAGCGCCGTGGCGCTGCGCACCAGCGCATCCGCCGACAGCCGCTGGTAGGGATCATGCAGGTCGAGCTTGTCGCCATGCATGAACAGCGCGGCGACCTCAAGCGCGAACATCGGGCTGTGATGCCGCTTGATCAGGTCGAGCGCCAGCTCGAACGTGGTCGAGGCCCCTCCGCAAGTGCAGATGTCGCCGTCCAGAACGAAGCGGGCTTCAACCGCGTCGACGTCCGGAAAGCGTTCGGCAAACCCGCTGAACTCGTCCCAGTGCAGCGTCGCCTTGCGCCCGTCCAGCAAACCGGCGGCGGCCAGCAGCCAGGCCCCCATGTCCATGCCGACCAGGGTTTTGAACCGCTGCCGCGCGGCCCTCAACAACCGGACCATTCGCGGACCGGCATGGTCCCGGAACCCGTAGCTCGGCATGACGAACAGGAAATCCCCCCGAGGGTCCGCTTCGTCCCAGGAGGATGTTGCCACGGGAAGGCCGCTGGAGGAGGTCACCGTGCCGCCGTCCAGGCTGATATGTTGCCAGGAATAGAGCGGCCTGCGCGCGATAGAATTGGCCGCGCGGAAAGGTTCGATCGCATTGGCCAGGCAATGGTTCGAGAAGCTCTCGAACAGGAGCACACTGATCGTCCTGTTACCTGTAGATTTTTGCGAAAGCTGCATGAATTCTGACCAAAACAGCATGGTGGCACCCCGCAACTTGTCTCACTCTCCAAGCAAAGAGGCAAGAGGAGGTCCCGATGCAGTTTGGTCTGACCGAGGAGCAGGAGATGATCGTCTCCACGGTCCGCTCCTTCGTGGAAAACGAGATCTATCCGCACGAGGACATGGTCGAAAAAAACGGCCAGGTGCCGGCGGAACTCGGCGAGGAGATCAAGCGGAAATGCATCGATCTCGGGTTCTATGCCTGCAATTTCCCCGAAGAGGTGGGCGGCGCAGGTCTGAGCCATCTCGACTTCACGCTGGTTGAACGCGAGCTCGGCCGCGGTTCAATGGCCCTCAACCACTTTTTCGGGCGGCCGCAAAACATCCTGATGGCCTGTGAAGGCGACCAGCGTGACCGGTACCTGCTGCCGGCCGTGCGCGGCGAGAAGATGGATGCGCTTGCCATGACCGAGCCCGATGCCGGCTCCGACGTGCGCGGCATGAAATGCCAGGCCGTCCGCGAGGGCGGCGATTGGGTCCTCAACGGGTCCAAGCACTTCATTTCCGGCGCGGAACACGCGGATTTTTTCATCGTCTTTGTCGCAACCGGAGTGGATGACACACCCAAGGGACCGAAGAAGCGTATCACCTGTTTCCTGGTCGACCGCGGTACACCGGGCTTCGAGGTCCGGGACGGCTACAAGTCCGTCAGCCATCGCGGCTACAAGAACTGCATTCTTTATTTCGACAATTGCCGGCTGCCGGACGCCCAGGTTCTGGGAGAGGTCGATGGCGGCTTTGAGGTCATGAACGAATGGCTCTATGCCACGCGGATCACGATTGCCGCCATGAGTGTCGGCCGTGCCCGCCGCTGCTTCGACTACGCGGTGAACTACGCGGCGGAACGCAAGCAGTTCGGCCAGGCGATTGCAAGGTTTCAGGGTGTCAGCTTCCAGGTCGCCGACATGATCACCGAGATTGATGCCGCAGACTGGCTGACGCTTGCCAGTGCCTGGCGGCTCGACCAGGGCCTGCCCGCCAACCGGGAGATCGCCAGTGCCAAGGTCTACGCCTCGGAAATGCTGGCCAGGGTCACGGACACGACCCTGCAGATCTTCGGCGGCATGGGCCTGATGGACGACTTCCCGATCGAACGATTCTGGCGCGACGCCCGCGTGGAACGCATCTGGGACGGCACCAGCGAAATCCAGCGCCACATCATCAGCCGCGACATCTTCCGCCCGCTCGGGGCCTGATCCATGCGCTCCCTGGAACGATTGCTGCGGCCGAAATCCATCGCCGTCATCGGTGGCGGCACCTGGTGCCGGAACGTCATCGGTGAATGCCGCAAGGCGGGCTTTGACGGTGCGCTCTGGCCGGTCCACCCGAGCCGGGACGAGATCGGCGGGGTCAAGGCTTTGCGCTCCGTGGAAGACCTGCCGTCCGCCCCTGACGCGGTTTTCGTCGGCGTCAACCGCAACGCCACCATCGACGTCGTTGGCATCCTTGCCCGCCTTGGTGCGGGCGGGGCGATCTGCTTCGCCTCGGGCTTCAGCGAAGCCACCCGTGAACTTTCCGACGGCGCGGATCTGCAGGCGGCCCTGGTCGACGCTGCCGGGGACATGCCCATCCTTGGCCCCAACTGCTACGGCTTTCTCAATGCCCTGGACGGCGCGGCCCTCTGGCCGGACCAGCATGGTCTGACCCCGGTTTCGCGCGGCGTCGCGATCATCGCCCAGTCCTCGAACATCGCCCTCAATCTGACCATGCAGACCCGTGGTCTGCCGATCGCCTATCTGATGACCGCAGGCAACCAGGCGCAGACGGGCCTGTCGGTCATCGGCAACGCGCTTCTCGACGACGACCGGGTAACCGCCATCGGCCTCTACATCGAGGGCCTTGATGACCTTGCGGCGTTCCAGGCCTTTGCCCGCCGGGCGCACGCACTCGGCAAGCCGGTCGTTGCCCTGAAGATCGGTCGCTCGGAAGCCTCGCAGGCTGCAACCGTATCGCACACCGCCTCGCTGGCCGGCAGCACGGCCGGCTCCGACGCCCTGTTCAGACGCCTCGGCATTGCCCGGGTCGGCAGCCTGCCGGCGCTCCTTGAAACCTTGAAGCTGATGCATGTCGCCGGGCCGCTCGCCAGCGCCAACATCGCGTCGATGTCCTGTTCGGGCGGCGAAGCCAGCCTGATCGCCGACACCGCCGTTGGCCGCGATGTGACCTTTCCGCCGCTGACGGCACCCCAGCGGACGGCTCTGGCCGAGGCGCTTGGCCCCAGGGTCGCCCTCGCCAATCCGCTCGACTACCATACCTACATATGGGGCGACGAAGCCGCCATGAGCCGGTGCTACACGGCCATGATGCAAGGCGACATTTCCCTCGGCCTCGTGATCCTGGACATCCCCCGCCAGGACCGCTGTGCCGCGGATGCCTGGCTGATGGTGTTCGATGCGGTCGAGGCCGCCCAGAAGGCCACCGGCAAGCAGATGGCCATCCTGAGCTCCCTGCCCGAATTGATGCCCGAGGCGATCGCCACCGACCTCATGAGCCGGGGCATCGTCCCGCTCTGCGGTTTTGACGAGGCCCTCACATCCATCGAAGCCGCCGCCCTTCTTGGAAAGCCGTTGTCGCCGGCCCCGGTTCACTTGCCCGGTACGGTCAGCAATCCACGCCGGCTTGAAGAGATGGAGGCGAAGGCCCTGCTGCAACGCTACGGTTTGCGGATCCCGGCAAGCCGGTCCGCAGGCACTCCCGAAGCCGCCGCCCGTGCCGCAGAGAAGATCGGCTTCCCGGTGGTTCTCAAGGGCATGGGCATTGCACACAAGACCGAAGCCGGCGCCGTCGTGCTCAACCTCGCGTCCGCCTGCGAGGTTCATCGGGCCGCCGACACCATGCCGGCAAACGGTTTCCTCATCGAGCAGATGATCTCCGGAACGCTTGTCGAACTGCTGGTTGGCATCGTCCGCGACCCCGCCCACGGCTATGTGCTGACGCTCGCGGCCGGCGGCACGTTGACCGAGCTTCTGGAGGACAGCGCCTCGCTGATCGTTCCCGTCGACGAGCCTGACATCCTGCGGGCGCTCGAAAGCCTGAGGATCGGCCGTGTGCTCAAGGGCTATCGCGGACAGCCGGCTTGCGACGAGAGTGCGATCGTCGCTGCCGTGCTGGCGGTCCAGGACCTTGCTCTCGGCGCGCCGGTCGAGGAAGTTGAAATCAATCCCCTGCTCTGCGGCAGGGACTTTGCAATCGCCGCCGACGCGCTGGTGAGACTGGGAGGAAACTGATGGAAAATCCCATCAAGACCGAAAGACGCGGTCACATTCTGGCCGTTACGCTGGACAGGCCCAAGGCCAATGCCATTGACCTCGCCACCAGCCGGATCATGGGCGACGTCTTCACCGGCTTCCGCGATGACCCGGAGCTTCGGGTCGCCATCATCACGGGCGCGGGCGAGAAATTCTTCTGCCCCGGCTGGGATCTGAAGGCGGCCGCGGATGGCGACGCCGTCGACGGCGATTACGGCAAGGGCGGTTTCGGCGGCCTGCAGGAGCTGCGCGGTCTCAACAAGCCGGTCATCGCTGCCGTCAACGGCATCTGCTGCGGTGGCGGGCTGGAACTGGCGCTCTCCGCGGACATCATCCTGGCAGCAGACCATGCCACGTTCGCCTTGCCGGAAATCCGCTCAGGCACCGTTGCGGACGCCGCCACGCTCAAGCTGCCGAAACGCATCCCCTATCACATCGCCCTGGAAATGCTGTTCACCGGACGCTGGCTCGAGGTGGAGGAAGCCGCCCGCTGGGGCTTCGTCAATCATGTCTATCCGGTCGCAGACCTGATGACGGAGGCCTGGAAACTGGCAGAACTACTCGCCTCCGGCCCACCGCTTGTCTATGCGGCGATCAAGGAAATCGTGCGCGAGGCCGAGGACATGAAATTCCAGGACGCTCTCAACCGCATCACCGGGAGCCAGTTTCAGACGGTGGAAACGCTCTACCGCTCGGAGGACCAGAAGGAAGGCGCGCGCGCCTTCGCCGAAAAACGCGATCCGGTCTGGAAAGGCCGCTAGATCATCCTGCGTGCGCTTGAACGCAGACAAGATGATCTGCCACTTAAAACACAATCAGCTTTTGGCAGTTCAATCGCTTTCGAGTGAATTGCCGCTGATTTAGGAGTTTAAAAATGCCCCTTCAAATGAACCGCGACGTCTTCATCACCTGTGCCGTCACCGGCTCCGGCGGCACCCAGGCCAAGTCCCCCCACGTGCCGCGCAGCCCGAAGGAAATCGCCGACAGCGCCATCGACGCCGCAAAGGCGGGCGCCGCCATCGTCCACTGCCATGTGCGCGACCCGGAAACCGGCGCTCCGTCCCGCCGCCTGGACTATTACCGCGAAGTCACCGACCGCATCCGCGATGCGGATGTCGACGTGGTTCTGAACCTCACCGCAGGCATGGGCGGCGACATCACCTTCGGGTCCACCGAAGCCCCGCTCCCGGTCAATCAAGGCGGCACCGACATGGTCGGCGCCACCGAGCGCATGGCCCATGTGCGCGAATGCCTGCCGGAAATCTGCACGCTCGACTGCGGCACCATGAATTTCGCCGAGGCCGACTATGTCATGACCAACACCCCCGGGATGCTGCGTGCCATGGGCTCCATGATGACGGAACTCGGCGTCAAGCCGGAAATCGAGGCCTTCGACACCGGGCATCTCTGGTTCGCCAAGCAGCTGGTCAAGGAAGGCACCCTCGCCTCTCCGGCACTGGTGCAGCTGTGCATGGGCGTGCCCTGGGGCGCCCCGAACGACCTCAACACCTTCATGGCCATGGTCAACAACATTCCGGATGACTGGGCCTGGTCGGCCTTCAGCCTCGGCCGCGACCAGATGCCCTATGCGGCGGCAGCCATCCTGGCAGGCGGCAACGTCCGTGTCGGGCTGGAAGACAACATCTTCCTCGAAAAGGGCGTTCTCGCCACCAACGCCCAGCTGGTCGAAAAGGCGGTCGGCGTGATCGAGGGCATGGGGGCGAAGATCGCCGGGCCGGAAGCCGTGCGCGAGCGGCTTGGCCTGACCAAGCGCGCTCCGGGAACGGCCTGATCATGAGCCGGAAGGTCCTCGTCACGGCAGGTGCCTCGGGCATCGGCCGCGCCATTGCCGAGCGGTTTCTCGGCGAGGGCGACGAAGTCGCCATCTGCGATGCCGACCCTGCTGCCGTGACTGCATTTTCCGATGCCCACCCGCAGGCCGTCTCGGCCGTGGCCGATGTCACCTCCGATGCGGACATGTCTGCCTTTCTGGATGATCTTGAGCGGCGCTGGGCCGGCGTGGACGTGGTCTGCGCCAACGCCGGCACCGGCGGGCCCGCCGGGGCGATCGAGACGCTGGATTATGGCGAATGGCAGCGGTGCCTGGCGACCAATGTCCACGGTGCCTTCCTCACCTGCCGCTGGGCCGCAGGCGTGATGAAGGCCCAGGGCCACGGCCTGATCGTGCTGACCTCCTCGACCGCGGGCCTTCACGGCTATCCGTTCCGCTCCCCCTACGCCTCTGCCAAATGGGCCATTATCGGCCTGACCAAGACCCTCGCCATGGAACTTGGTCCCCACGGCATCCGTGTCAACGCGGTCTGTCCCGGCGCGGTTGAAGGCGAGCGCATGGACCGTGTCGTTGCCATGGAAGCCAGGGCGCGCGGCCAGACCGAAGAGGCCATTCGCGAGAGCTACGTCAAGGGCGTCTCGCTCAGGACCTGGGTCACCGCCCGGGATGTCGCAAACAGCATCCACTTCCTGGCGTCCGAAGCCGGCGCCCGGATTTCTGGACAGATACTGGCCATAGACGGCCACACGGAGACACTCGCACCATGACCCAAAAGGCATGTATCGTCGGCGGCGGCGTGATCGGCGGCGGCTGGGCCGCGCGCTTTCTTCTGAACGGCTGGGACGTTGCCGTCTTCGATCCGGACCCTGAAGCGGAGCGCAAGATCGGCGAGGTCATCGCCAATGCCCGCCGCAGCCTGCCATCCCTTTATGACAAGTGTCTGCCCGTCGAAGGCACGCTGACATTCCACGCCGACCTGGCCGAGGCGGCAAATGGCGCTGACTGGATCCAGGAAAGCGTTCCGGAACGGCTGGAGCTGAAACACAAGGTGCTCGGCAGCCTGACCGGGCTCGCCTCCGAGACCACCGTCATAGGCTCCTCGACCTCCGGCTTCAAGCCGTCGGAACTGAATGCCGACGGCGCGCGCGCCCTCGTCGCCCACCCGTTCAACCCGGTCTACCTGCTGCCGTTGGTCGAGCTGGTCGGCGATGCCGGTGAAACGGCGCGCGCCGCGGACATCCTGCGGTCAATCGGCATGTTCCCGCTGACAGTGCGCAAGGAAATCGACGCCCATATCGCCGACCGGTTCCTGGAAGCGGTCTGGCGCGAGGCCCTCTGGCTGGTCAAGGACGGCATCGCCACGACAGAAGAAATCGACGAGGCCATCCGCATGGGCTTCGGCCTCCGCTGGGCGCAGATGGGCCTCTTCGAGACCTACCGGATTGCCGGCGGCGAAGCCGGCATGAAGCATTTCATGGCCCAGTTCGGCCCCTGCCTCTCCTGGCCCTGGACCAAGCTGATGGACGTGCCGGAATTCACCGAGGAGCTGGTCGACCTGATCGCGGGCCAGTCGGACGCCCAGTCCGGACATCTTTCGATCCGCGACCTGGAGCGGCTGCGTGACGACAACCTGGTCGGCATGATGCGCGCCCTTAAGAAAAGCGGTAGCGGTGCCGGCGGTGTTCTCGTTCGCCACGAAAAGGCCTTGCCGAACCCGGAACCGGCGGAGCTGCCGGTCACGATGGACCGCCAGATCCCGCAAAGCTGGACGGACTACAACAACCACATGAACGAGGCCCATTACCTGGAAGCCGGCGCCGCCGCCACCGACCGCTTCATGGAACTGATCGGCGCGGATGCCGATTACATCGCCTCAGGCAAGAGCTACTTCACCGTGGAGAACCACCTGCGCTACCTGGACGAGCTGAAGGCCGGCGAGCGCCTGACCATCTCCACCCAGGTGCTCCAGGGCGAAGGCAAGAAGATGAAGCTGTTCCACTTCCTGAAGAAAGGTGACGGCGCCGTCGCTGCCACCATGGAGACCATGCTGCTTCATGTCGACCTGACCACCCGCGCCAGCTGCCCGCCGGAAGCTGAAGTCGAGGCAAGGCTCACCGCGTTTGCCCAAGCCCACGCCGATCTGCCGCCACCTGACGGCGCGGGCCGGGCCGTCGGTCAACGGGGTTAGGCTCACGGTTCTCGTGGACACGGCAAGCCCCGCCTCCTGAAGAAGGAGCGGGGCATCGGCAACCGGTCCTGGAACGGATCGGCTGGATTGGCTTATTCCGTCTCTGTCTGGCCGTCCTCCGGCCCAATGCCTTCGGCGGCAGGCGCAACGGTCTCCAAAATCGGGGCTTCGACAGCCTGTACCGCGACTGGAGCTGTTTCAGGCTCTGCAGGCGGAGCTTCGACCGCCGCGGCGACGGGGGCCTCGAGTTCGGCGGGGGCCTGCGCGGCTGCGGGAGCCTGCTGAACGATCGCCGGCTGGTCCGGTTGGGTCGATGCATCTGTTCCGGCTGCGGCCGCAGCCTGTTCCGGAAGATTGCCGAAACCATCGGCCTGCCCGTCCGTTCCGCCCTCCGGGCTCGCGCTGTTGCGGACACTCTCCCGCAGATTGCCGAACCGGTCGCGTTCGGATTGACCGCGGCCATCGAGCTGTTCCTGGAACAGCTGCTCCGGTGCGTCCTGCCGGTAGTCTGCGAAAAGCTCCAGCCGTTCTGCCACATAGGGCGACAGGCAATCCTTGCGTGGCCCGTGATAGGGCTGGAAGGTGTTGTCGCTTCGGCGATAGGACCTGTAGCGGTCGTAACACCAGGCAAGGTGCGGGTTGTTGCCGTTATAGGCCCGCCGGTACACTTTCTGGCGCACCGGTCTGTGGCTCTGGTAACCACCCCACGAATTCCCGCTGCCATAGCCGTATCCGCCGGCCAGCGACGGAGCGGAAGATGCGAGGCCTGCCGTCGCTGCGACCATGACCAGGGCCAGCGTCGTTGCCATCTTTTTGGCGATCATCTTGATAGTCCTTTCAATCCGGTCCGGATCGGGGCACACGCCCGCATGGCCCGGCAGGGCACACGGTTGCTCCCGTCCGGGTGAGCTTGCGGAATGGCAATGCCGGAAACCGGGTGGTGGAGGCGTGTTGCGCCTGTATCCGAGAGGAAGGAGAGACGCGGGCCTTTAAAACAGACCCGCGCTGTCGAAGGAGATCGGCCGGCTTAGCGGGCGATATAGGGGGACCAGCACTGGGCGCGCGGACCGCTATAGGGCTGGTAGGTATTGTCGTAGGTGTTGTAGGTCCGGAAGCGGCCCTGGCACCAATCGACATGCTGATGCCAGATGCGGTCCTGGATGTGGGCGAACGGGCGGTTGACGATGACCTTCTTGACAACATGGCCTTTGTTGTAGGAGCCGTGGCCGTAGCCGTAACCGCCTGCGGAAGCGGTGCTCACACCGGTTGCGGCAACGGTCGCGGTAATGACGGCCAGGGCGGCAGTTTTCAAAATGGTCTTGCGAAACATGAGTTGAATTCCTTCTTGGGTTTTCGGTATCGGCGGTAATTTCGTCCGCCGATGACCTATACCTAGGAAGGAACGCGGCCCTGCACCTGTGACGCGCGGCACGCGGCAAACAAGGTGTCACAATGTCTGGCTCTCCACCCCGGCCAACACAAGAACGCTTGAAGCCTTCGGGCGGTGACCTGTCCACGCATATTGCCCTCCCCGGAGGAGGCTCCTCTGCGCATCTTGGGAGAGTGTCGGCACGGTATTCAGTCTGCTGGATCCAAAAGCCCGGCTTCCGGTGAATTGCTCACCCCCGCCGGCAGCCCTCCACGACGATTTCACTCACCATAGGCGAGCGCTTCCAGACGATCCCGGTCCTTTATGATCAGCCAGCCGCTCTGGAGATTGATCAGCTCCGCCTTTTGCCATTTGCGCAGGCACCGGTTCACGTTTTCCCGGGAATTGCCGATCATGTCGGCAAGTTCGGACTGGGACTGGGACAATTTCGATGCCGGCCTCTCCTCGGAGGCGGGCGCCGCCACCGTCAGCCGGAGCAACAGCTTGGCGAGCCGCACCGGCAGATCCAGGAAGGCAATATCGATCATGCGCTCATCGGAACGGCGCACCCTTTGGCACAGCAATTCGATCAGCTTGATCGACAGGCCCGGATTGCGCTGCAGGACATCGAGCAGGGCGCGCCGTTCGAGCACGACAAGCGTGCAGTTGGTCAGGGCCTTGACGCTCGCCGACCGCTCCTTGCCGTCAAGCATGGCGATTTCACCGAAGACATCGCCGGCCTGGAGGTCGTTCAAGGTGACTTCCCGGTCGCTGGGTGTGAACATGGTCACGCGCACAGTGCCCTCTGCAATCGCCATCATGCTTTGCCCGGGCTCTCCCATCGTGAAGATGGTGTCGCCCGCGGTAAACCGCTTGATATAGGAGAAATTCGCCAGGTCCTGACGGGTCTGGTCGTCGAGCGCGTCGAAAATGAAGCTTTTGCTGAGCAGCTTTTCTTTTTTAAGGTCTCCGTCAGCGTTCATTTTCTTTTCGCTCCGCAACATTTTGACAATACAACGCTAGTGACAACGGTCACACTCATTAAGCTGGAATTTCTGATGTATCAGGAATCCGGGGGCGATTGAAAAGCCTAATTTGGGAAATTGACGATGAAAAAACTTGAAATTTTCACGATCCTCTCCCTGCTCACGGCCCTGGCGACACAACCGCTGGCGGCACAGACGTTGAGCGGATGCAGTAAAACGGATCTGCAGGACCCGCCTCGCAGTGTCTATCAATGCGCCGGCGGCATAACGCTGGAAGCGGAGGCCGCGACGGCGCTGGGCATTGTCGAACGCGAGCCCGACGACCGGCCGACGGATGTCGAGGTTTCCACCGACGGCCTCTATATCGAAGTCACACCCGGAAGCGGTCCCTTCCAGGTCCGGACGCCGCATGCCATCGCCGCCGTGCGGGGAACCGTCTATGTCGTGGACGTGACCGACACCATGACCGCGGTTTTCGTGCGCGAGGGTGAAGTCAGCGTCTCGCACACAGACGGGTCCGATGCCGTGCTTCTGACACCCGGTCTCGGGGTCGAGGTCTCACCCGGCGAACCGCTCGAAACCAGGCGCTGGCCGGCGCAACGGGTCAACAACCTCTTGAACCGCTTTGGACGATGAAACTCAATTTGCCTGCCGCAATTGTCGCGCTGGCGCTGGGAGTTGGCATTCTCTGGACGGGATCGCTCGTGCGCACCCACCTGGCCGGCAGCGCCAGCGTGGTCGACCGGTTCGAGACCGTTCTGCTGGATCTCCGGATTGCACTGGTGGGGGAAAGGCCCGCGCCGGAAGACCTTGTCATCGTGGCCATCGATGACAGGACCATCGATGCCATCGGTCCCTATCCCCTGCCCAGGGACAGGCTGGCGGAGCTGATCACCCGGATCGGCGCTGCCGGCGCGAGGGCCCTCGCAGTCGATATTCTGCTGTTCGGCTCGTCCGACCCCGCGGCGGATGGATCGTTGGCTGAAGCGCTGGGTGCCTTGCCCACGGTGATCGCCGGCGCCGGGCAGATCAACGAGGAAACCGCTTCGCAAAACGCTGTCCCGCTTGTACGCACGCAGCTTTCGCCCACACCGCAAATCGCGAAGGTCACTTCGGTCGGCTTGGCGAACATCGCCGCGGATATCGGCGGGACACCGCGTCATGTACCAATGCTGTTTCTGACGGAAACAGGTCTTCAACCTTCGTTTGCCCTTCAGGCCGCCGGTCTGTTTGAAGGCGGCGCGGCGCATGTGACCGAAGGGGGGCTTCGCTTCGGAAGCCGGACCTTGCCCACGGACCTGGGTTGGCATCTTGCGCTCAACTATTATGGCCCGGCCGGCACCATTCCGACCGTCAGCGCCGGAGACCTCCTGCAGGCGGTGCCTGGACACACCGGCGATCCGGAGAACCTTCTGAGCGGCCGCATGGTGGTGCTCGGCGTGACCGCCACCGCTGTCGGCGACCGGTTCTCCACACCCTTCGACCCGGTCATGCCCGGCGCGGAAGTCCAGGCAACCGGTATTGCCAATCTCCTGGACGGTGCACCGCTGGTTCGCGACGCCTGGACCAGGCGGTTCGACGCTGCCGCCGCCGTCTTCATCACCCTTTGCGCCATGCTCGCGGTCATCCTGCTGCCCCTGGCACCAGCCTCGGTGTTCTATCTGCTCCTTCTCACCACATGGCTCGGCGTCTGCATCTTCTTCTTTTCAGGCGGCACCTGGCTGAACGCCGCCCTTCCCTTCGCCGCCAGCCTGCCTCCCGTCGTCGGGCTCATCATCACCCGGCAGGTCGCCGACCGGATCCAGTCGCGCCGACATTTGCAGGCACAGGAGGCCTTGAGCCGGTTCCAGTCCCCAAGGCTGGCCCGCCGGATCGCCGAGAACCCGTCCTTTCTGGCAACGCCCAGGGAACAGACCGCAGCCATCCTGTTTGTCGACCTCTCAGGATACACCAGCCTCAGCGAACGCCTCGGCGCCGCGAAGACGCGGGACTTCCTGAAGGAATTCCACACCATCGTGGTTGACGTGGTCAGCGGCAGGGACGGTGTCGTGCTCGATTTCATGGGCGATGGCGCCATGCTCGGTTTTGGCATTCCTGAAGAAGACGGCACGGACCCGGTCCAGGCGATCCACTGTGCTTTCGAACTGGAAAAGGAAATCACCGCCTGGCTGGAATCCACCGGCCGCAAGGCCGACATAACCACAGTCCGGGTCGGCGCGCATATCGGCAAGGTCGTGCTGTCGCGCCTCGGCCATGACAGCCAACAGCAGATCGCCGCGACGGGTGACTGTGTCAATGTCGCCAGCCGGTTGCTGGAGGTCGCCAAGGACCATGCGGCCTCCATCGTCGTGTCGTCGGACCTGCTTCAGGCGGCAGACCCAGTCGGCGGATTGGGCTGCGACGTGCCGCGAATGGCAACGGTTGTCATCAGGGGCCGCCGGCAGGACATGCAGGTCGGTCTCTGGAAATCCGGCGAAGCCGCCACTGAGGCGAAGAAGAACACCTGACCGACTCAAACAAGGAATTCGAACATGAAGAGACAGGCACTCCTGGGAGCCTTATCCGTCGTTGCGGTCTCGCTTCTGTTTGCCCGCCCACCTGTCGCCGATGCCACTTTACCGCCACCGCCGGAACGACCGGTCGTTGTGATCCCCGGCATCATGGGTTCGAAACTGTGCCGGATCGAAGAGGATGGCAACCGGACTGTGATCTGGGGAACGCTCGACTCGATTCTGCGGTTTTCGGACCTCAGGCTGGATGACCGGGCAGAGCCGACAGGGTCCTGCGGCCTTATCCGGGAAATGTCCTATCTCGGCCTCTATACCCAGGAGATCTATCGCCCGATTTTGGAACGGCTCAAGGCGGCGGGATACCGGGAAGGAAGCACGCTGCTGACCTTCGATTACGACTGGCGTCAAAGCGTCTTTGACAATGCGGCCCGGTTCAAGATGTTTCTCGAGCGCTCCGTACCGAAGGATGCCAAGGTCGATATTGTCGCCCACAGCATGGGCGGTCTTGTCGCCAGGGCATTCATCCTTCAAGAAGACGGTGCCCGCAGGGTCAACAGCCTGATCACAGCCGGCTCGCCGCTCCGCGGGTCCGTGCGCATCTTTGAGATGCTGGAACGAGGCTGGGGTGATGCAAGTGTCGTCGTCGGCGGTGTGGAGGACTTCCGCCGGATCATGCTCAGCTTCCCCTCCATCTTCGACCTCATGCCTTCCTATGAAGGCTGTTGCGAGGGCGATTTCCTGGCGACACAGGCTTTCGACGTCGCCCGGGAAGACGCCTGGACCAAGCTGAACTGGGACGGCGTCGACCCCGCCAGCCTGCCCGATCTGGTGGAAGTGAAGCGCCGCCGCACGGCCCTTGTCGACCTTGCGGAAACACCTTTGCCGGCCGGCATCGGTGAAGCCCTGGTTGTCGGCGTAGACCAGCACACTACCAGCAGCTACCGGTTGACCTCCGGCGAGGGCCCGGCTCGGCTGGACTATGAAACAAGTTGGAATGGCGACGGGACGGTCATGACAGACAGCGCCCTGCTGCCGGACCGGATCACTTTCCGCACAAGCTTCGCCTCGCACGGCACAATCCTCAACGAGGCCTCTGTCCAGGACTTCATTCTGACAGCCTTGAAGAAGGGCGCAGAACAGGCCGTCATGGAAGTGCCGGAGCGAGAGCGCTCCGGCATTCTGACAGCGCTGGGCCACGCCGTCGAACTGGTCGGTGTTGATCTGGTGACGGATCAGCCGCTTTACCGGGCCGGCACCCGGGCCCGCGCGATCGTTCACATCCGGCTTGGCGATGTCGTCCCGCTCGATCCGGCCCGTTTCGACCTGCGTCTCATCCGGCCGGACGGCACGGTCGTCCCCCTGCCCCTGTCACCAGACCCTGCTCAGGCCGCGCCAAACCGGCCCGAGGAACAGGCGTTTTCGACCGGTTTTGAAACCGGAGACCAGACCGGCGAACTCAAGCTCACCCTGTCGCTCGAAGACACCAACGGCACCCCGCGGGTAGTCACCCAATCGGTTCCCGTTGTCGCGCGGTGATCGCCTGTCGTGGTGAAAGCAACGCGGCCTGGTCAAAATGGCAAGGTGGCATCACCGTGATAACGGGGCCAGGAGACCTCTCTCCGTTTCGCAGTTCCGGCATGACATCAACAGGGCATGGGCTTGCTTCGGCGGCACGCCGGCAAAGAAAAACGGCCGGCATCCGAAGATGCCGGCCGCGCGATGTTCCGGAGCCTGGCAGGACAGGCTTACAGCATCCGGAACAGCGTCTTGTCCCTGCGGATGACATGGTGAAACAGCACCGCGCCGAGATGGAGACCCAGAAGGCCGAGCAGGATCCAGGCGCTCCACGCGTGAATTGACGACAACGTCCAGGCAATGTCGGGGCTCTTGCCGAGTGGACTCCAGATCTCGACGAGACCGAACCACTTCAGCGGAAAGCCATGCGCGTTGGTCGCCAGGAACCCGGAGACCGGCATCAGGATCAGGAAGGCATAGAGCAGTCCGTGAACGCCTGTTGCGGCCAGCCGTTCATGCAACGGCCCTTCCGCTTCGGGTGACCGCGCCAGGAGCTTGTTGCCCACCCGGATCAGCATCAGCCACAGCACCAGGAACCCGAACCCCTCGTGCAGCAGATAGAAATCCATGACCACGTCTTTTTTTGCAAAGCCGATCATCAGCCCGAGCGGCCAGGTTACAAGAACGAGCGCAGCCACCGCCCAGTGAAGCAGGCGCGCCGGGCCGCCGTGACGGGCAACTGGTTGCGCGGGATCCGCATAGAAACTTTCCTGGGTGTCGGTCATCGAGGTTTCGGACATGGGAAGCCCCCTTCGGTCGGTCCGTTGAAGTGAAGTCGTCAAAGCGCGAACACCAGCCGTTAGCCCGGCCTGTTGTCCTTGCCCTTTTTGGAGGTCCGGCAAATCCAGTCATTGAGCTCCTGCCGCGACATCGGACCGTCTTCGCCCGGCGGAACGACCACGTCCAGCAGGCTGAACTCGTCGCGGGAGACACGCAGCTGCTCGCGGGCCTTGCGGATCATGCAGCCGAGACTGCCCAGCCCGGACCGGACTTTCGAAGCGGCACGTTTACCGGTCTTGGGAACGGGAGCGGCGGTCTCGTGTCCGCGCGAAGTGAAATCTGGTTCGGTCAGTCTGGCAATCATGGCGCTTCCGCTCCGGCATCTGTGTTTCTGCTGGGATCTGTGCGTCCCCGATGAGAGACAGATAGATCGGGGCCGCGTTGCCTGCCTGTGACGCCCGGCACTGCCAAAACGGAGAGCAATGCTGTTTAAGGCTGTGTCAGCCGGTTGATGCGATCTGCGTACCGTTGTTTTCGGGACCGTTGCAAGACTAAATGGACCGGCACGGTACAGGGAGGCAGTCAGTGACATCGGAGTTTTCCGGAAAAACCATTCTCGTTACGGGGGCTGCCAGCGGCTTTGGCAGGCTGCTGTCCGAACGGCTGGCGGCTTTCGGAGCCAACCTCGTTCTCGGCGACATCGACACGGCAGGGCTCAATGCGCTGGCCGCAAACCTGCGCGGCTCCACCGAGCTTCTGCGCTGCGATGTCTCCCAGGAAGAGGAAGTTCAAACCCTCTGCCAACGGGCAGGAGATGCGTTTGGCGGTCTCGACATCGCCGTCAACAATGCCGGCTTCGCACCACCCATGACGAGTCTTCTGGAAACCACCGAAGACGATCTGGACCGGTGTTTCGCCGTCAATACGAAAGGTGTCTTCTTCGGCATGAAACACCAGATTCCGCTGATGCTGGAGCATGGTGGCGCCATCTTGAACGTCGCCTCGGTCGCCGGCCTCAACGCCGCTCCGAAACTCGCCGCCTACGCGGCCTCGAAACACGCCGTTGTCGGCCTGACCAAAACCGCGGCCGCCGAATTCGCCCGGCGGGACATCCGCGTCAACGCAATTTGTCCGTTCTTCAGTCCGACGCCGCTCATGACAGATAGCGGCTTCGCGGACCGTGAGGCGTTTCTGGCGTCCGGCGTCCCCATGAAACGCCTCGGCAACCCCGAGGAAATCGTCGAGACCATGCTGTCGATCCTGCGCCCGGCCAACACCTATCTGACCGGCCAGGCGATTGCCGTCGATGGAGGGGTCCTGGCGCTCTGAACACTGTTACGGCCGTCGGACCGCCTGTGTGAGACATCCCGGTTCTGACAATCCCTTGATTACGAACTGCAACCAGTATGAACATAAAACCAAGTACTCAACCAACAAATCTCGCAAACTACCAATAACAAAGCTACCTACGGATTGACTGGTTCAATAGAGAAACTCACTATTCAATATTTATCGAAACAACACTCAGAAAAATTAAAAAAATTTGGACAATGCCGACCATCGGGAGGAACGATTTATTTCCATCTGGCCTCCCGGAAATGCCGATTTAAAAGGTAGGACGACATGGCAATTGTAATTCGAAGTGGCGGATCGAAGTCCGCCCAGCAACGCTACAAATCAAGTATCGAGGCAGTGCTGATGGAGGTCCGGCAAACGCGGACCGGAAGGATCGTTCTTGACCGGCTTGCCCGCGCTCCGTTCGATGTGATCGTGGAACCGAACCTGGCAGCAGATGGTTTCGACAATGCTATGGAAAATGCGGCGAGCCACGTTCATTCCGGCAACAACGACCTTGGGAAATCCGCAAGAGGATCACGGTCGATGGTGGAATTTTCCCCGGGCCGGGTCGGCAAGAAACAGCTGTTCGGCGCCCCCCACGAATTCCTTATCCATGAATTGAGCCACAGCTTGCGCACCGTCTACGGGGCCAGCCGGTTGACCAAGTCCGGAGACCTTCTGCCGATGAGCGGGGACTTCGGCAATGTCGAGGAATTCTTCGCCACGATGGTCACGTCCGTGCACTCGTCCGAACTGGGCAGAGCGATTTTCGGAAATCATGGCAACTGGAAGCTCCCTTCCGTGGACCACCTGCGCAAGCCGCCCTTCGACCGGCGCCTGCGGGAGTTCAATGTCAGCATGCCCGACTTCTGCAAGGAAATGAGCACGATTTCTCCCAAGACGGCGCCGTTCAACCCGTTTCGGGATATCTCGATCCTGCCCTGATGGTCTCCCGTACAGGAGACCGGGTCATGCCGGATGGCATCTCCGTCAGCCCGTCACCTGGCGTGTCCGTTTCATCAAACGGACCGTCTCTTCAGTTGAGGTCCTTGAGCAGCCGCCCGTGCTTGCGCGTCTGTTCAACGACAGCGCCGAAGGTGTCATGGCCAAGTGACGAGAGGATCGGCAGCAACCTGCACAGGGCCTCGGCCGTGGCATAGGCGTCGCCGAGGGCCGTATGCCTGAGCCCGGCTGGAATGGTGACCCCAAGACGGGCACACAACGCGTCAAGGGTATGCTCTTCATTGGTGCCGAACACCACGGCCGACAGGAGCACCGTATCCAGGATCGGATGATCGAAGGACAGGCCGGCCCGTCTGCCATGCTTCTGCAGGAAAGCCATGTCGAACGGAGCATTGTGGGCCACGATAACGGCATCGTGGGCAAAGTCGTGAAACTGCGCAACCGCTGTGGCCGGATCCGGTGCATCGGCCACCATCTCGTCGAAGATCCCGTGAACCTTCGTTGAAGCCGGCGGGATCGGACGGCCCGGATTGACCAGCTGGTCCAGCACCTCTCCCTCCACGAGCCGGCCGTTGACAACGCGGACGGCACCGATCTGAACGATCTCGTCCTTGTTCGGCATCAGCCCGGTCGTTTCCGTGTCGAACACGGCGAAGGTCAGGTCCTTCAGGGGAATCTTCATGAGCGCGCGTTCGCTGCTACGCTCCGACAAGTCGAAATCGTAAATGAGCGGCCGGGAGGCTTCCGGCGACATCCTCGCACCAGCGTCGTCGATCAGGATCATGTAGCCGGATGCTTCGCTGAGTTTCTTGAGACGCAGCTGAAACTCCAACCTGTCACGTGTCCCGCTCACCCTGACATCGATCTCCTTACGGCTACCATCAAGCTGGTGAAAAGCCTCAAGCAGTTCGGTTTCAGAAAAATAGTCGAAGATCGATGCACTCAGTCTCGGCACCTGCACCTGGCCGAGAATGTCCGCGGCCTGCCCGTCATAAAGCATGATACGGTGAGCTGGGCTCACCAGAACGATCGCGACCGGGATCTCCGTCAGGAGAAGGGCCAGATGCGCACGTTCGGCCATCAGGCGCGACGTTTCCCTGGCCGCGGGGCCGTCTGCTTCACCCGAAATCTGCGACAGCCGCCCGGTCACCGCCTGCAATGCCGGCGCAAGATCACCGAGATAGCGCGCTTCCTCAAGATCGAGGCCGGGTGCCGCGTCGGCATGCGCGCGGGTACGCATTGCCGCCGCCAACCGGTTGATCGGCTTGGCAACGTTTTCGTCGAAGAGGAGCCAGACCCCCGCCAGGATCGCCAGCAGACCGAAGCTGGAGAGAACGCCGGCAAACAGGAAGCCGGACAAAATGTCGGTCTCACCGGTTCGCCTGTAGCCGAAATAGAGCGCCGCCAGAACAACGCAGCCGCTTGCGGCGGCAACGCCGGCAAACATCAGGAAGATACGAAGCCGCAGGTTGAAGCCGGTCAGCATCACCCCGCCCCGCAAATCGTGGAAACGATGGCATCCTTATCGGAAACAGGTGTCCAGGTGATCCCTTTGACGGCGCCATCAGCCTCGAAACTGACACCATCGACCAGGGCAGCGCGTCGCAGCTCTACGCAATCCGCGATCACGGGCAGTTTGTTGACCGGCGACCAGCGTCCGAAGAAATAGGCGTCGACCAGACGCAACCCAGGTTGCTCCGGATGGGTCTGAAGCGAGGCCATGTCGATCGCGACAAATCGTTCGACAAATGGCACGACATAGGTCCACGGACGGTAGAAAGCCCTGCTTTCAACGGTTTGGGCAACGACCACACTTTCGGGCAACGTCTGCCGGGTCCGGTCATACCAGCCGTATTCACTGGCGATTGTGGTCAAAAGCATGGCCGCACCGGCGGCAACAGGCGCGAACCAGCGCGGCAGCCGCCCTCCCAATAACCGGTTGAGCAGCATAACCAGCCCGGCGCCCGCCACACCGGCAACCAGCGTTGCGATCAGTTCCACGAACATCGTTTCCTCCCGGCAGTTTCGACCCGCGGCTCCAACGCTGGCCTCTGCCTGTTTCAATCAGCTCAGCATGCCTCGTCCATGCCCCACCGCCGATTGCATCGTCTTGACCACAACAAAGGCGTCCCGCAAATGGCTCCGCTCGAAATCCGAAAGACTGGAGGGCTGCAGGAAATTGTCCGGTGCGGATCCGTGTTTCACCAGGTTCGCCTGATGCAGTAGGCGGGTTTCGGCAATGAGGTCATAGGCATCCAGAAGATCGCCAGCGCCCGACAGGCTGAGCTGCCCCCTCTCACGCGCTTCTTCCAGGCGAGCCCTTGTGTTGACCTCGCCGATCTGCCCGCGCAAGGCATAGATACGCGCGAGATCGACCACCGGCACCACGCCGTTGTGTTTCAGGTCCAGCGTGTTCTTGTTTTCCCCCGAGCGGATGGTTGCCAGGCCGCGCAGAAGATTGAGCGGAGGTGTGTGTTTCAGCGAATTGCTGATCATGTGGGCCACGAAAATCGAGTTTTCGCTTGCCGCTTTCAGCGTCTCCCCTTGCAGATCCTGAAAGAGGCTCTTGTCGCCACCGATAGGCCTGAGGTCAAACATCACCGAGCTGAGCATCTGGGCTTCCGGATTTGGCTTGGCAATCCAGCCGTCAAAATAGCTCTTCCAGACAGCGACCGGCTGGCACCAGCGCGGATTGGTAGCCATCATCTCCCCGGGGCAATAGACATAGCCACAGGTATTGAGGCCATCCGAAACGAACCGGGCCAGGTCGGCGAAATAGCCGGTCCTGTCTTCCGGCCTGACCTCGTCATCCAGGAAAAGGCAATTGTCCTGATCGCTGACGCCGGTCTGTTCCTGCCGGCCTTGCGATCCGCAGGCGAGCCACAGATACGGCACGGGCGGCGGCCCGAGCTTCTCCTCGGCGAGCACCAGCAGGCGGCGGGTTGCCGTGTCGGCAATGTCTGTAATGAGCCGGGTCACCACTTCGTGCCGGCTGCCACCGGCCACCAGCTGCACCAGCAGCCTGGGGATCCGGGCCGTGACCTTGGCAATCTCTTCCGCATTGCCACAGCGGGAAATCTCGGCAACCAGCTCTGCGGAACTGATGGCCTGGAAGGCGGTCAGATCGGTCTGCGTGACAATGCCCGCCAACCGGCCTCCTTCGACAATGGGCACATGCCCGATCCGCCTTTCCATCATCAGATGCAACAGGTCGGACCCGATCGCGTTCGGGGTCAGGGTAACCGGATCGGCCGTCATGATGTCCCCGACAATCGTGTCCGAAGGGCGGCCTTCTGCGAGGACCTTCCCCGACAGATCCCGGATCGTGACGATCCCGACCAGCCCGCCGTCCTTGTCCAGCACACATAGTGAGGACACGTGATTGTCGCGCATCACCTGTGCCGCCTGCTGAACCGGGTCGTCAGGCCGGCAGGTGAGCGGAGACGTCGACATCAGCGTCTTTGCACGCGTCAGCGCCAGCTCATTGCCGCTCGCCTGCGTCTTGCGGGCCCGGTCGAAGAAGCGCGCCACGCAATGCTGCGTCGCGATCAGGTCGTGGAACACGTCGGGCGGCACCACCAGCAGCGTTGTATCCTCGCTGGTACGCGCCGAGGTGACCGCAATGCCGTCCAGCATCAGGCCGCGTTCGCCGAAACTGTTGCGTTGACGGAGCTGGCTGAGAACCTCGCCGTTTTCGTCCCGGATCTCGACAGCTCCCTCGAAAATCAGGAACAGCCCTTTCAACCGGTCACCGAGATCGTAAACGACCATGTCTTGCGCCAGCCGCCAGGCTTCGATCCGACGCGACAACACTTCCTGTGCCGCCTCGGGCATCGCATCATAGGGATGCACGGATTTCAGGAACTGCAGGATCTGATCGGATGACAGGGGCATTTGGCTGACCTGGCTGTTAAAACCGAAAGATCCTGCCCGGTATAGACCGGGCAGGACAAGTCTGGGAGGTTGGGGGAGCCGTCAGCCGCCTCCCCCTTGAGCTTGCGTCAGTGCGCCTGGGCAGCGCTTGCGCCGCGCGGAACCCGGACACTTTCAACCAGGTCCTTGATCTCCTGCGGTGTTTCCTTGGTCATGCCGGAGACAACATATGCCACCACGAAGTTGACCAGGGCTCCGACCGCGCCGAACGATGTCGACTTGATGGTGCCGAGCAGCGGGTCCGCGTCGGTGAAGCTGTTGGTGTCCGGAATGAAGAACCAACCCTTGTGCAGGAAGATGTAGACAAGGGTCACGACCAGGCCCGCCAGCATGCCGGAGACAGCGCCGGTGTTGTTGATGCGGGTCGAGAAGATCCCCATCATCAGCGCGGGGAAGATCGACGCCGCCGCCAGCCCGAAGGCGAGCGCCACCGTCTGCGCCGCAAAGCCCGGGGGATTGAGCCCCAGATAGGTGGCGACGCCGATGGCGACCGCCATCGCGATCCTTGCGGACAGAAGTTCTTTCTTTTCCGAGATGCCCGGATTGATCGCACCCTTGATGAGATCGTGGGACACGGCCGACGAGATCGCCAGGAGCAGGCCCGCCGCGGTCGACAGGGCGGCCGCGAGGCCGCCGGCGGCGACCAGACCGATCACCCAGCCGGGCAGGTTGGCGATTTCGGGGTTGGCCAGGACGAGAATGTCACGGTTGAAGTTGGTGAGCTCGTTGCCTTCCCAGCCTTTCTCCGCCGCCTTGGCCTGCATGGTTTCGGACTTGTCGTTGTAATACTGGATCTTGCCGTCGCCGTTCTTGTCTTCCCAGCCGAGAAGACCGGTTTTCTGCCAGGTTTCCATCCAGTCGTAGCGGGCATCGTTCTCGATCATTTCCACCGAGACCGCGTCGCCGTCCGTGCCGTTGGGCCACATCATGTCGGTGATGTTGAGGCGGGCCATCGCACCGACGGCCGGCGCCGTGATGTAGAGCAGCGCGATGAACACCAGGGCCCAGCCGGCCGACCAGCGTGCGTCGGAGACCTTCGGAACGGTGAAGAAGCGCATGATCACGTGCGGCAGGCCTGCGGTGCCGATCATCAGCGACAGGGTGAACAGCACCATGTTGAAGGTGTCGCCGTGGTGAGCGGTATAGGAGGCAAAGCCGAGCTCGGTGACCACCTGGTCGAGTTTGGCCAGCAGCGGCTCGCCGCTCGCAACATCCGTACCGAAAAGGCCGAGACCCGGGATCGGGTTGCCGGTGAGCTGCAGCGAAATGAACACGGCCGGGATCGTGTAGGCGGTGATCAGCACCACATACTGGGCGACCTGGGTGTAGGTCACGCCCTTCATGCCGCCGAACACCGCATAGGCGAACACCACACAGGCACCGATCAGCAGGCCGGTGGTGTTGTCGACTTCCAGGAACCGGCCGAACGCGACGCCGACGCCGGTCATCTGGCCGATCACGTAGGTCGTCGAGGCGACGATCAGGCAGATGACGGCCACGATGCGGGCAGTCGGGCTGTAGAAGCGATCGCCGATGAACTCCGAAACGGTGTACTTGCCGAACTTGCGCAGGTAGGGCGCAAGCAGCAGCGCCAGCAGCACGTAGCCGCCGGTCCAGCCCATCAGGTAGGTGGAATTGTCATAGCCGGTGAAGGCGATCAGACCGGCCATGGAGATGAAGGAGGCCGCCGACATCCAGTCCGCGGCGGTCGCCATGCCGTTGGTGACCGGATGAACGCCGCGTCCGGCGGCGTAGAACTCGGAGGTCGAGCCCGCCCGGGCCCAGATCGCGATGCCGATATAGAGCGCGAACGACGCGCCCACGAACAGCAGGTTGATAGTGAACTGATCCATCTTGCCCGGTCCTTACTCTTCGTCGACGCCGTGTTCGCGGTCGAGCCTGTTCATGCGCCAGGCGTAGAAAAAAATGATCGCCAGGAAGACGATGATCGAACCCTGCTGGGCGAACCAGAAGCCCAGGTCGGTTCCGCCCACGCTGATGCCGCTGAGCAGCGGACGCAGCAGAATGCCGAAGCCGAACGAGACCAGCGCCCAAATAATGAGGCTGACGACGATGATGCGCATATTGGCCGACCAATATGCGTTGTTGGATGGTTTTTCGGACATGCAGTCTCCTCCGCCCTAACCCGTTACCACCAGTCAGGCACGACTTTGCTCACGGCCTGATTGCTGCAACGCAGTGTAGTAACAGCGAAGTCCACCCGTTCAAGACTACTTATGTATGCCCTACTTCCGTATAGCGATACTCAAGTCTATAGTCACATTGGATACTGCATAGGTATTTCCCCTAAGGGGCAGGAGTAAAAAACTCCCTGAAATCAGTCCATCAAGCCCAAGAACTTCAGATCTCCGGACTGGCTTTACGGTATACGACAATAATTCGGAACAAAAACGGACCATCGGAAAGACCGAAATTGCCGAGAATTCGATCTTGTCCATATCCGTTCTAGGGAAATGGTTTTGAGAAGGATTTGTCGCACTTGGCCGGACGGACAGTAAAACTGGCCATGGTCTTCGCTTCCACTCGTCTTTTAGGCGAAACGCGTCACGGCAAGGACAACTCCACTGGTGTCCGGTTAAGCAGGAGCCTCTGTGCGCAAACAGGCTTTGCCGCTTGTTCCAGCCTCCCCCAGGAGGCAGGGCAATCGCATTTGGCAGAGCATGGCTCCCTCTCCCGGTGGGAGAGGGTTGGGGTGAGGGAACAAACGCCTGAAAACAGAAAAAAGTCTGCCCCCTCACCCGGACATTAGGTCCGACCTCTCCCAATGGGAGAGGTAAATTTGGCGACTGCGGGCAGGATCAACGTACAAGTTGCTGCCTCCCGTAGAGGAGCAGCATGCCGATGATGACCATGCCGAACACCACCTGTCTGAAAGTGTCCGCGGGCAGGTCCAGTCCGGCCTGTGCGAAAAAACGCTGTGGCTGGACCACCGAAAGCATCGACTGCAGGATCGTGATCAGGATGACACCGGCAACGGTGCCGACATATTTCCCCCGGCCTCCCAGAACATTGGTCCCGCCAAGTATGACGGCCGCGATTGTCGGCAGCAGATAGGGATCTCCCATGGCCTGATAGGAGCGATTGGCCCATCCGGCCAGAAGAATGCCTGTCATGGCGGCACAGGCACCGGACAGGATGAAACAGATCAGGATCACTTTTCGCGTGTCGACACCGCTCAGGAAGACCGCGCGCTCCTGGTTTCCGATTGCATAGATCCGGCGGCCCAGGGTCGTGCGGTTCAGCATGTACATGATTGCCGCGCCCAGGACGATCCAGATCAACAGGGGATTGGGAACGCCCGGGACAAGATGGCCGACCGCCAGCTCCCGCATGAAGGGCGTTGCCCGGTCCTGGGGCGCAAAGCCGCCGGTGTGATACACCATCAACCCTTGTGCGACCGCATTCACGCCAAGCGTGAAAATCATGGCAGGTGCCCGCAGGTAGGCAACACCCAGCCCGTTGACGGTGCCAATCAGCGCACCGCAGAAAACACCGAAGGGAACCGCCAGCGTTATTCCCCACTCCGGACCGAAGAAACCGGTGGCACCGGTTGCCATCATGGCCCCCACGGCAATGCTCCACGGGATGGACAGGTCGATATATCCCAGCAGAATGACCAGCATCACGCCGGACGCAACGACGCCCAGAAAGGACGCCGTGTGCAATTGCTGCAGCAGGTATTGGGGCGACAGGAAAGCCGGTTCGGCAATGGCGCCGATCACGAGGAGAATGACGATACAGGCGAACGCGATCAGCGTTGCACGATCGAACTGTTTCAGGATGACGTTTGCAGCGTCCATGAGCGTGCCCTACCGATACAGGTCAAGTTTGTTTTTGATCCGCAACACGCGCAGCGATCCCAGGCTGACGGCAACCAGCAGAACGATGCCGACGAAGAGCGGCTGCAAGACGGGATTGATGTCGAACACGATCAGAAGATCGCCGACGGTCCGCATGACGAACGCACCGAAGATCGAGCCGATGGCACTTCCCACGCCGCCGAAAAGCGAGGTGCCGCCGATCACGACGGCACCGATGGAATTGAGCGTGTAATCGTTGGCGATCGATATCTTCGCGGCACCCGAATAGGTGATCGCGGTCAACAGCAGCCCGGCGATTGCCGCGAACAGGCCCGACAGGGCATAGGCAAGGATTTTCGCCCGGTCGACCGGTACACCGGACATGTAGGCTGCCTGTTCCGAAGAACCGATCGCGAAAGCGGCCCGGCCAAGCACCGAGCGGCGATAGGGAACCCAGATGAACAGGACGACAGCCAGGAGAAGCAACACCGAATGGGGTATCGCGTGGGTCGAGCGCGTCATGAAGTCAGCCAGTTCGAAATTCACCGATCCTCCTGGCTGGGGACGGATCGCCAGGGAAATGCCGAAATAGACGGCGCCCATCGCCAGGGTCACGATCAGCGGCTGCAGGCGGCCGTAAACGATGATGGCGCCATTGGTGGCACCACACAGCAACCCCACCAGGAGAACTCCGACAATGCCGAAAGCGGTCGAGACGGGATCGCCGGTGACGATCGTCGATGCCAGACAGTTGGACAAGACGAAGATCGCGCCGACGGACAGGTCAAGGCCGCCAGTCAGGACCGGCAATGTCTGGGCCATGGCAACCAGCGCCAGGAGTGCCCCCTTGTTCGCCGACGTGTTGATCACGTTGGCGGTCAGTCCGACGGGCTGTTGCCAGCCGTAGACGGCGAACATCGCGGAGAAGATCAGCACGGCAAACAGGATGCCGCGCTGCGCCTGCGAAAGGTGCAGCCTGAACACGCCCTGAAGGTAGCGTGTCTCTTCGGCTGTTGACTGGGTAAACAGGCTCATAGTGCGGCCTCCCGCGTGTGTGCAGCCATTGAGGTTTCATCGGCACCGGCAGGAAGGTTCAAGGCAGCCGACACGAGGTTCTTTTCGTTCAGGTCACTGCCGCTGAGTGTGCTGACAACCGCGCCGTCATACATGACCAGCACCCGGTCGCAGCATCCGATCAGCTCGTCGTAGTCGGTCGAGTAGAACAGGATTGCGGCGCCGTCCGAAGCGAGCTTCTGGAGAAGCTGGTAGATTTCCTGCTTGGTTCCGACATCGATACCCCGTGTGGGATCGTTAAGCAGAATGATGCGCGGCTTGGTCATCAGCCATTTGCCGATAACCACTTTCTGCTGATTTCCGCCTGACAGGGCGCCAACAGGACCATCGATGCCGTCCGCCTTGATCTTGAGCAGTTCGACAATCTCGTCGATGGCATTTTCTTCAGCGCGCAGGTCGACAATTCCGAAACGGCTGACCTTCTCGACCGCCGCAAAGGAAAGGTTCTCGCGAACCGTCATCGGCAGCATCAGGCCCTCGTGCTTGCGATCCTCCGGCACCAACGCGATGCCGAATGCGTCGGATTTTGCCTGTTGCGGGCTTTTCAGTGGGGCCGACCGGCCATCGATTTCGATTGACCCGCTCGCACCGATCAGCGTGCCGAACAGACCGAGCAGCAACTGGCGCTGCCCCTGCCCGTCAAGGCCGCCGAGTCCGACGATTTCGCCGGGGCAGATGTCGAGATCGATACCCTTGAGTTCGTTGCCCCAGCTAAAGTCGCGCATCCTGAGGATCGGTGCCACGCCGGACTTCCCGCCCGCCTTGCCGGGGAAGACACTGTCGTATTCCCGGCCGATCATCATTTCGACGATGGCATTGTCCGACTTGCTGCCGGCCTTGAAGGTTTCCACCTTGCGGCCGTTTCGGTAGACCGTGCACATGTCCGCCAATTCGGCGATCTCGTGCATGCGGTGGGAAATGTAGATGATCGCCATGCCTTCGGCGCGCAACCGATGCAGCATGCTGAAGACCTTCTCGACATCGGCAGCGGTCAATGCGGATGTCGCCTCGTCGAGAATGAGGATTTTGGGTTTGCGGGCGAGGGCCTTGGCGATTTCCACCATCTGCCTGCGCGACAGTGACAGGTCCTTGACCGTTGCCCGGGGATCGATGGTCTCGCCACCAACCCGGGCAAGCGCTTCCTCCGCGATGCGCCGCTGGGCACGATAGTCGATCAGCCCGAAACGGCCGGGCGGACGGGTGATGCTGATATTGTCGGCAACCGTCAGCTCGGGCAGCAGGGAAAGCTCCTGGAAGATGCATGAAATTCCGGCATCGTTCGCTTCCTGCGGATTGGAGAAACAAACCGGCTCCCCATCCAGTTCGATCGTGCCGGAATCCGGCTGAACCACGCCCGACAGAACCTTGATGAGCGTCGATTTTCCGGCACCGTTTTCGCCAAGAAGCGCGTGGATCGATCCTGGCCGGACCTCGAAATCCACGTCCTGGAGCGCCCGCACACCGCCATAGCGCTTCGAAATGCCCGTCATGCGCAACAGCGCTGATATTTCCGTGACCGTCACTTTGCCATCCCCAACCAGAGCAGTGTTCGCCGGCGACCGGAACGTCGCCGGCGAAACTGCATTTTCAGGCCTCAATTGTTCTTGCCATCCTGCGCCGCGATTTCCTCTGTGGTGAAACCGATGTTGCAGGCCGGGAAATTGTTGCCGGTGAAGGCACTGCCCGGCAGGTCCGGAAAGACCTCGACACCTTCTTCGTATGGTGAGAAGGAGAACGAGGTCGGCAACGCGATCTGCTGCGGAATGACTTCCCCCTTGAGCGCCGCCAGGGCAACCTTGATCGTCACGGCGGATTGCGCGGGGCCGGTGCCACCGGACTGACATTCCATGCCCTTGTCGTGATATTCGTTGCACAGGAGACGGAAGGCGTTTTCATCCTCGCCCACGACGGGAACGATGAATTTGCCGGCATCGATCATTGCCTGTGCCGCCCCTTGCGAACCGGCCTCGACATAAATGCCGTCGAACATGCCCCCCGCCGCGATCGCGTCTGCTGTCACTTTCTGGGCGTCGCCCGGGTTCCAGTTGCCGACAACTTCGGTCACGTTGAATTTGCGTCCGGTGTCTTCAAGCGCCGCGTGAAAGCCTTCCGCGCGTGCAATATCGACCGGCTGGCCCGCAGGACCACGCACGAACAGCAGATCGGCCTCGTCGCCGCCGGTCTTGCCCGCAAGGAATTCACCGGCCTTGTAGCCAATGCCCTTCTGGTCGACATTGATCTGGACGTTCATCGGATCGTCGATGACATTGTCGAAGCTGAGCACGATGACGCCGGCTTCATTGGCTTTGCGCACGACGCCGCCGAAGGCCGCCGTGTTGTTGGCATTCACGATAATGGCGTCGAATTCCTGATCGATGAAGTTGTTCGCCGCGGCAATCTGGGCGGCGATGTCCTCCCCGACGGAGATCACCTTGAACTCCTCGATATCGGCCGCGACCTCGTCCTGTTCGGCATAGGCCTTTGCCACGGCAATCATCTGCACGCGCCAGTCATTGGCGATGAAGCCGTTTACCAGGGCAATCTTGAAGGGCCCTTCGCGTGCCGGCCACTGGAAGTACTTGGTGTCGCTCGAGACAGATGCGAAGCAGTCAGGATCGGCGCCAGGACCGGAAACGGTTTCAGGCGCCGCAACGGCCATCTGGGCAGTCAGCGCCAATACCGCGGCGGCAGTCGGCAATTTCAGTATTTTCTTCATGACATTCCTCCCTTGAGACGCGCCTTCGTTCGTTTCGTTGGCAGGACGGCGCCTTCCTGCCTCCATTTTTCAGGGCGCCTTGCGCCCTCGGTTTCAGCGGGAGCCCTCCAACTCGTCGCTGAAATTCCGGAAACCGATCATGAGGTGGTTGCGCAGCTGAAACTGGAAGCCGAGGCGGTCCCTGGCCGCGAGCGCCGCGATGACCTTCTCGTGCTCGAGACAGGTTTCGGTCTCGAAGGTCCTGCGGGTCTTGCCAAGTTGCATGATCCGCAGGATCACGGGCTTCATCACGTTGTAGACATCGAGAATGGCCGCGTTGTCGAGAATGCTGATCAGGCGGACGTGAAACGAAAAATCGACCTCCGAGGCTTCGGCGATATCGTCGATCTGCCTCAATCCGGCATTGATGCGGCGCAGGTCCACGATGTCGCTCTCCTGAAGCCTGTCGAGGATCTGTTCCGCGGACCCGACTTCAAGCAGATCGCGAAATGCCTGCACGTCACTGAACGTCTTCCGGGACACTTCCATCGTGTTGAAGGAAAACAGCTCGAACGCGCGCGACATCCGGTTGTCGGTGATGGTCGCTCCGACCTTGGGCCTGACTTCGACCAGTCCGTAGGCTTTCAGGATCCGCATCGCCTCGCGCACCGTATTGCGGCCTGCGCCGAACCGTTCACACAGCTCCCGTTCGGTCGGCAGACTGTCGCCAACCTTCATTCCGCCCTTTGTAATGAGACCGCGGATCTGTTCGACCATCACGTCAACGGCAGACCCGCCGATTGACGGCACGCCGGCGGAAGACGTCTCTAAATCCGATTGCGAGCCCATGCCTGCCTCATCGATTAATATTATTAGTAATATTATTTTGTTGGGCCAATTCTTGAATTACTCAATAAACGTTGTCAACGGCATTCCATCCATCGCCCTAAGGGATTCAAAATTTATCTCTTATTTTCTGATGCTTAGATGAAAACAAAGAGCTTCCGGCATTAACGGCAGAAAGGTTCCAAGAGATCATTTGTCCCATGAAATGCGTATTTGCGGTGTTTTGGACGACGGGCCGCCAGCAGGAAAGCTCCGCAGTCCGATGGTCTCGACCGGCATTGCGGACCTTCAACGCTCGCCACGATGTTTCAAGCTGACTTCGGGTTCGGCCCCGATCACCCGGCCCCTGCCGGACGGCGATGACCACGCCCATATCCCGAAGGAACGACCCGGCGGCAACTTCTTGCTTGGCGTAGGCGGAGCGACAACGATCCGCCGCGGCATTGTCACAGACACTGTTTTTGACAATGCCATCCTGCCGTTCGGCGCGGCATGCCGGGGGAATGGGCATGAGGATTTCCCGGCCAACGCTCGAGCCGGCTCGATACTCTGCGGCTTCCGGCCGTTATCTGACCGGGCGCAGCGGCGGCAACCGGTTTTCAAAGATAGAGGATTTCACGATCGATGTGTGCGTTTCGGCGCGCTCGTGGAAAGGCAGCAAGATGTCGTCCAGCTCGGCCACGTCGGCAAGGGCCAGGCGCGTGACATAGCAGTCGTCCCCGGTGACACGATCGCAGGACATGAAGCGGGGCTGTTCCTCGATCATCCGTTCGACCACATGAAGCTGCCCGCTGCGCGGCTTGATCCGGACCAGCGCCTGGATCGTATAGCCGAGCGCACGCAAATTGATCTTCGCACCGAAACCGGCGACATACCCCTGGTCGCGCAGATTGCGGAGGCGCTCACCGACAGCAGGACCGGACAAGTCGACCTCCTTGCCGATATCCGCAAGGCTCATGCGCCCATCGGCTTCGAGGATCTCGATGATCCGGCAGTCCGTCTGATCCAGCGTTTTCGACATGAAGGCAACCACCTCTCAACAGTTTTGATCTGAAGGCGATTTGTGCGAAACACCATCACCACCGCAGGGACAGAAGCCTAGGCCCGCCCTAAAATCCTGTCAAACAAGCACAGGAGTTTCCGATGAACATTCAACGAATTGCAGCCTTCAGCCAGGGATCGGCAGGAGGCAATCCCGCCGGGGTCGTCTTGCTTGAGGAAAGCGCCGACGAAAGGGACATGGCCCGCATCGCGGCCGAAGTCGGCTATTCGGAGACGGCCTTTGCGGTTCCGCAGGACGACACCGGCAAGACCTGGCGTGTCCGCTACTTCTCGCCCGAATCC